>JBBRPM010000063.1:0-1717 GCA_038228115.1 Chthoniobacterales bacterium | reverse complement strand
GGTGCTCGCGGAGCGGCGTTTCTCGCTGCGCACCTGTTCGTCGAAGCGCAGGCGCAGCAATTCCATCTTCGTTTTCTCCACCTCATCCGCCTCGGTGGCCGCGGAGATCGAAGCCAGCAACCGGCTCACGCTGTCGAGCGCGCGATACGCGTCGTCCGTGCTGAAGGGCCGCTGGTGTGCCCACTTGTTCCGCACGTCGAGAACCTCGTTCACCATGCTCCGTTCCGCCTTGCCGAGCGTCTGGCTGAAAATCCCCTTCCACTCCCGGTCCATGATGACGAGCAGCGCCGCCACATCGAGCAGCGGCGAGCCGTCCGCCGCCCGCGCCTGGAGCCGCGTGTCGCTGAGCAGCGTCTTCGTGTTTTCGAGAAACTTGTCGCCCCACGCACTCTTCAGCTCACGCTCGACGAACGGCTTCAATCCGCTGGTCAGAAGTTCGAGCGCCTTGCCGACGCGGTCGTGGTTGGTGATGGCCATGCGTTTAGTCCGGCTGGCCGGATTCCATTTCGTAAATCATCCGGCACAGCCGGTCGCCCTCGCCGCGCTCGATGACTTGCAACGGCGTCGAGCCGTCGAAGGCGGCGTTCGGCTCGCGCAGCCACGCGCCGATGGCCTTGCGCTCGACCAGTCGGGAAAGCCTTTCCAAAACCGGCGCGCTCTGCGGCTGGCCTTGCGACTGATTTCCCGAATTGTGGTTGGTGATGGCCATGCGCGTTATCTCCCCGGAGGCAGAATGCCTGTGATCTCCTGCCGCCGGTTTTTCCGGTAGGTGCGAAAATGGCCGTCGGTGCTCAGCACGGAAAAGGTCTTCCAAATCTCCGCCAGCCGCACGACGCACGCATCTGCCAGCGACATCGGCTGATCCTCGTAGCGTTCCATCAGATTACGAATAGCTCCAGCCTCCTTGGCAAAATCCAATCCCATGGCCATCTCCCCATTTTCGACCATTTCACAAAGCGATCTTTGCGCTTCCGGCAGCTTCCGCAGAAGGTGCGCGGCCTCGGTCAGCACCGCCTCGCAGGTCACCACCTTGCCCGTGAGTTTTTGGAACTCTGCCAGAGCCCAGCGATGATGGGCGTCATCCTCATCCAGATAGGCCACGAGCGGCCCTGTATCCATCACCACCCCATCAGTCTTCACCGAACCCCTCCATGTGCTTGGGGTTGGTGGAAAGGTCGCCGACTCCGCTCTTCACCACGCCGCAGTATTTGCTGAACCGGTCGTGCAGCGTCGGCTGCGTGGACGCCTCAGCATCCGCCGCCCGACGTGAAGGTCGCACCACGGGCAATTCCTTTTTCGTTTTCACGCGCAGCCGCAGGCTCTCGGCCACGAAGTCTTTCAGCTTGATGCCCTCCAGCACCGCCATCGCCTTCGCTTCGCGAAACAAATCATCCGGAATTTCGAGCGTCGTTTTCATGGTGCCAGCTTTCCGTATATCCAGCTTTCCAGCAAGGGTCAAAGCAAGCTCTCCTGCGTGCTCACCGGCTCCGCAGTCACGGCCTGCGCCAGCTTCAGCAATTCGGGCCACGCTTGCACCAGCGCGTTGTAGCCGAGCGCGTCCTGCGCCCGCTTCTTTCGTTCGCTGATCGAGTAGAGCCGGTAGGCAAACTCCCGCGCGGCGTCGGCCTTGGCGGGACTCACCTGGCGGATCGCGGCCAGCATCGCCGAGGCGGCGACTTCTCCCAAATTCAGCGCGCGAATGAGGTGATGCACGGTT
>JBBRPM010000062.1:0-2199 GCA_038228115.1 Chthoniobacterales bacterium | reverse complement strand
TGGCAGTTGATTTTCGGTGGATTGAAAACTCTCGAAGCCCTGCGCTTGCCCGCGCCCTTCCGCAGCGACAGTCTCATGGGCCTCGTGTTCCAGAATCCGAGTCCAGACTTCAGCCTTCCGGAAATGCCGCAGATTACTTTTCGTCCCTTCGCGTGAAGACGTTTCTCTTCAGCGTCGATCTCGAGGAATTCTACGCCGAGCGCGCCGACTTCCGCCGCACCCCGCTGCCCGAACTCACCGAGCGTTACCTCGAATTGCTGCGCCGCCACAAGATGCTCGCGACCTTCTTCGTCGTGGGCGAAATCGCGGAGAAATTTCCAGCCACGATCCGCGCCATCGCTGCCGAAGGTCATGAGCTCGCGTGCCACACCTGGGCGCATCTGCCGCTGGAGCAATACGACGCGCGCTCGCTGCGCGACGATCTGCAACGCAATCGCGACGCCATCGCCGCTTGTGTCGCTACGCCGGTCACGGGTTTCCGTGCGCCGATCCTTTCCCTCACCGAAAAATGCCGCTGGGTGTATGCGCTGCTCGCCGAACTCGGCTTCGATTACTCCAGTTCGGTGCTGCCCGCGAAGAATCCGCTGCACGGCTGGCCCGGCTTCGGCCTCGCGCCGCGTCGCATCGATGGCATCCTCGAGATCCCCGTCACGCTCGCCCGCTTTTTCACGATGGAGCTCCCGGTCGGCGCCGGGACTTACTTCCGCTGTCTGCCATTCTCGGCGATCGCGCAGCGCTTCGAGTCGGCGGCGGCGGAAGCCCGGCCCGTGGTCGGCTACTTCCATCCCTATGACATTGATGCCGACCAGGAGCGCGTGATGTCGCGCGGTGTCCGTGGCAGCCGCATGCTCAATTCCCTGCTCTACCTCAACCGCTCGAAAACCCTCCTGCGTCTGGAGTCGATCGTCTCCGCAGGCTTCGAGATTCTCCGTTACCGCGATTTCTTTTTGCAAACGAACCATGCGTGATCAGCCAAAAATAGCTGTGGTCATCCCGTGCTATCGGGTCCGGGACAAAATCCTCGCCGTCGTGCAGTCGGTCAGCGAGAAGGCCGACTTCATCTTCGCCGTGGACGACAAGTGTCCGGAAGAATCGGGCGCCTTCCTCCGCGAAAACTGCCGCGAGCCGAAGCTGACCATTCTCTTCCACGAAAAAAATCAGGGAGTCGGCGGCGCGATGATCACCGGATTTCAAGCCGCGCTCGAGGCGGGCGCGGATATCGTGGTGAAGATGGATGGCGACGGACAAATGGAGGCGAAGTATCTGCCGAGGCTCATCACGCCGTTGCGCGCGGGCCGTGCCGATTTTGCGAAAGGCAATCGCTTCTATGATCTCCACGCGCTGCGCAGCATGCCGCATGTCCGGCGTTTCGGAAATTTCGGCCTCACCTTGTTGAGCAAGGCCGCGAGTGGATTCTGGCATCTCTCCGATCCCACCAATGGCTATTTCGCGATCCGTCGCAGCGCGCTGCGATTGCTGAACTTTCACCTGCTGGCGCCGCGCTACTTCTTTGAGATCAGCATGCTCATTCAGCTCAATGTCATCCGCGCGGTCTCGGTCGATGTGCCGATCCCGGCAAAGTATGCGGACGAGCAAAGCTCGCTGAATCCGTGGCGCGTCTTGTGGAGCTTTCCCGCGAAGCTCGCGGCCGGGCTGATGCATCGGATCTGGTGGCGCTACTTCATTTACGACATCAACATCGTCACGATCTTTTTGATGACCGGCAGTTTCCTGTTTTTTGGCGGCGGCTTATTTGGCGCCTGGCGCTGGAGTCACAATTGGTACTTCGGCCACGAACAAAGCGCCGGCACCGTCGCGCTCGCGATGCTCCCGATGATCCTGGGTTTCCAGATGCTCCTCCAGGCGGTGGTGCTCGATATGATCGACAAGCCCGCCGGTCCACTCAGCACCGAGGCCGACGACGAGTTGTAGGCCGCGCGCGGCGAAGATCGCCATCGACGCGGCGAGGTTCGTTGCTTGAAATGAGGATCGTCGTGATCTCGCTGCGCACGCTCCTCATCTTTGTCTGCGTCGTGATCGCCGCCGGTTGCACGACCGAGCCGCGCAAGCGTGCCGAGGCGGCGCTCCGTGATGGCGGCGCGCAGCGGCTTCGGCAGGACGCGGGGCGGGTTTACAAAGATGCCTTTGCCGGTCATCGGAGCATCTCGTTTGTCGAAGTCTGGTGGAAAGAATGGCCGG
>JBBRPM010000061.1:0-2293 GCA_038228115.1 Chthoniobacterales bacterium | reverse complement strand
GCTGGGGATCGCGATGGTGATGGCTGATTTCACCGGCTCCGAGGCGGAGGAGTTGCGCCGCGCGCTGAGCTTTCACCGCTCGCATGAGCGGATGCAGAAAGTGCAGGTGAAATTGCGCGCGGCCCTGGAGCGCAAAGGCATTCATCCTGAAGCGATCGAGCAGATCGTGAACGCGGTGTCGTCGTTCGCGCTCTATGGGTTTCCCGAGTCGCACGCGATCAGCTTCGCTTATCTCGCGTATGGAAGTTCGTGGCTGAAGGTGCATCGCGCACCGGAGTTTTATTCCGCGCTGCTGAACAATCAGCCGATGGGATTCTATGCGCCGGCGACTTTGATCAAGGACGCGCAACGGCGCGGAGTGAAGTTTCGTCCCGTGTGCGTGCAGGCGTCGTCATGGCCGTGCGCGATCGAGGCGGACGGCGCGATCCGGCTCGGCCTGTGCGTAGTGAAAGGGCTGCAGCGCGAGCGTGCAGAGCGATTGATCGTGGCGCGGCCGTTTGGGTCGATCGGCGACATGCAAGCTCGGGTGCGCCTGGCGAAAGAGGAGTGGCGGACGCTGGCGGAGATTGGGGCCCTGGCCACGCTGGGCAAGCAGCGGCGGGAAGTCTTGTGGACGGTCGAAGACGAATATCGCGAGGACGATCTTTTCCCGACGACGACGGCTGCGGCGAAAGAATGCCCGCTTCCCCCGATGAATGCCGCAGAGCGAGTGCGCGCGGATTACGCAGGGACGAGCGTCACGATCGGCCGGCATCCGATGGCCTTGCTGCGTGCGAGCGTGCCGGACGCCTGGCGGGCCGCCGATCTCGCGCAGGCAGCGCATGGCGTCCGCGTCCGCATCGCGGGGAATGTCATTTGCCGCCAGCGTCCGGGCACCGCGAAAGGGGTCGTCTTCATCAGCCTCGAAGACGAAACCGGGGTCGCGAATGCGATCGTGCATCCCTGGCTCTTTGAGCGCGAACGGCTGGTCATTACGCAGGAGTCATTCATGATCATCGAAGGCGTGATTCAGACGCGCCACGGGACGCACATCGTCCAGGCGGAAAAGATCGAGCCGATGCCGCACGGAGCAGCTCCGGGCGCCGGCTCGCACGATTTTCACTGAGACATTCCGCTCGCCAGGAAATCCTGATATTGCCATCTTCGCTGGCATGAGGACGCAGTTGGATCGACGAGATTTCCTTCGTGTAGTCGCCGGTTCACTCGCCGGTGGCGGTTTCGCTCATCGACTCGAAGCGGCAGATGACCCGCTCGCCGTGCCGATCCGCCGGGAGGCCGTTGAGTCCACGAGCATCGCCAGCATCGGCTTTCACGCTGAGTTGCGGGTCTTGGAAATCGAGTTTCGGAGCGGTGCGCTCTACCGCTATCTCGCGGTCCCACCATCCGTCTTCGAAGGAATGCAAAAGGCCGAATCAAAGGGGCGCTACTTCAGTCAAAAAATCCGTGGTCGTTTTAACTTCCATCGCCTCGCTGACGTCAACCGATGAGAATGACCAAGGATGAAATCAAGATCGTGACGTTCATGCTCGTTGCCTTGCTCGTCGGCGCCGCAACGAAGTCTTACCGGCAGGCGCACCCGGAGCGGAAGATGAGCACGCCGCTTCCGAAACGAGGAAATCCCCGACCTTGGTGAACAACGGGAAGCGTCGAGTTGACGGCTTTCGAGGAGTGACCTCATTGGCTTCGAATTCTTTGTTTTCCTTGCTTCCCGGTCGGCGAGCCAAACGCAGCAGCGCTCGCCATTGAAGTCACTGGAAGAATTTTGAAGAAATTTCTTGTCGCCGCGGTCGACCTCGCTAATTTCCGCGTCCCGCAAGAAACGGGGCCTGCACCCGCGGCGAACGCGATGCGGCAGTCAGCGAAAGAGAGTCGAAAATAAATCGAAATATCTCGTTGACCGCCAAATCAAAGTCCCTACAGTGCTCGTCCCGCAAGACAAGCGGGGGTGCTCGAGAGAGTAATCAGTTCTTCCAACTTCAGGGACTTCAGATTGAACTCAATCTTGTCCCGACAATGAAATGAGCGGTCACTTTAACAGGTGGCGTGCAAGCTTTATAGTCGGCGCCGAGATTGAGTTTTTTGTCGCCCCGAAGTGCGGTTGAGCAGCGATCTTTGAAAGTTTGATTCTAGAATTTGTCACACGACTCCGTGGTGTCAGGCGCAAGTCTGAAGACCGCGGAATGAACAAGTTCAGAACGATCAAATAGTAAGCAAAAATTGAATTGTGCGTTACACGTCAGATCTTTGATTTCAAAACATACAGATCGGACAAACCCCACATGCCCTGCCTCTT
>JBBRPM010000060.1:0-2502 GCA_038228115.1 Chthoniobacterales bacterium | reverse complement strand
GGATCTGCCCGTGCTCATCAATGGCGGCATGCTCAGTCGCACCGTGGACAAAATCAGCACGCGCATCCACGCGCGGGCCGTGGCTTTTGCCGATGGAAAAGAGCAGCTCGTCATCGTCGTCGTGGATAGCTGCATGATGACGCGACCGCTGCTCGACGAAGCAAAGGCACTCGCGGAAAAGCGCACCGGCATTCCGGCAAATCGCATGCTCATTTCCGCCACGCATGCGCACAGCGTGCCAGCGTCGATGGGCTGCCTTGGAACCGATGCAGACCCGGCTTACGTGCCCTTTCTGCGGGCCAAGCTCGTCGAGGCGATCGCCGCCGCGCAGTCCGCGCTCGTCCCGGCGCGCGTCGGTTTTGCGAAAATTGATGCCGGCGCTTTTACCGCGGTGCGCCGATGGATCCGGCGGCCGGATCGTCTCGCGGAGGATCCTTTCGGAAACAAAACGGTGCGGGCGAACATGCACGCGGGACGCAATTGGGACGACGTCACCGGCGAATCCGGTCCGAAAGATCCGGAGCTTGCGCTCATCTCCATCCAGACGCGCGACGGCCGCCCGCTCGCAGTGCTCGGCAATTTCTCGATGCACTATTTCGGCGATCAGGCGGTCGGTGCGGACTACTTCGGCCGCTTCGCCGAGGGTCTGAAAGAGCGCCTCGCGCCGGGGTCGAATTTCGTTGGCCTCATGTCGCACGGCTGCAGCGGCGACATCTATCGCACGGACTACACGATCCCCGAAAAGGACCGCCCGAAACCGACGATCGATCAATACACGAACGGCTTGCTCGACCTCGCTACGAAGGCGTTGCAAGGCGTCGCCTATCGCGCGGATGTGGATCTCGCGATGACTGAGCGTCGCCTGCCGATGCAGTATCGCGTGCCTGACAAACAGCGGCTCGAGTGGGCGCAGCGGCTGGTCGCCGAAATGGGCGACCGGCTGGCAAAGACTCCGACGGAAATTTACGCGCGCGAGCAGATCATCCTGCACGAGCGCCAAAAGACGGAGATCGTCGTGCAGGCACTGCGCATCGGCGAGATCGCCATCGCCACCACGCCGTGCGAGACCTACGCGGTTACGGGGCTGAAAATCAAAGCCGCCAGTCCGTTGCCGCAGACCATCGTCATCGAATTGGCGAATGGCGGCGACGGTTACATTCCTCCGCCGGAACAGCATCTTTTCGGCGGCTACAATACTTGGGCGGCGCGCTCGGCGGGTCTGGAAGTCACGGCCGAGCCGAAGATCACTGCGGCGGCCATCGCGATGCTGGAGGAGGTGAGCGGGAAGACGCGACGCCCCTGGCAAATCGCGGAAGGCGCCGCGACCAAGGCGATTCTCGCGGCGAAACCGATCGCATACTGGCGGCTCAACGAGGTAACCGGTCCGCAGGCGGCGGATGTCACCGGACACGGCCGCGACGCGACTTACGAACCGGCGATCACCTTCTATCTCGAAGGCCCGCGCTCTGCGGAATTCTGTGGCGACAGTCAGGTCAATCGCGCCCCGCACTTTGTCGGCGGCCGAATCCGCGCGCGTCTTCCGGAGTTGCGCGATCACTATTCCGTCTCGCTGTGGTTGTGGAATGGCATGCCCAGCGATGGACGTGAGGTCAGCGGCTGGTATTTTTCGCGCGACCACGATCAGAGCCTCACCCCGCGGGGTGAGCATCTCGGGGTGGGCGGAAAAAGCGGTCACACGGGACGACTGATTTTTTCCCAAGGAGCGGGGCAGGATATCGTCGCTGGAAAGACGGAGATTCCCCGCTGGCAATGGCAGCACGTGGTGCTCGTGCGAGACGGTGATGCGGTGCGCGTTTATTTGAACGGGAAGCTCGACCTGGAGACGCGCGCGCCAGCGAGTTCGACCGCCAACATCGAACAATGCTTCTTCGGCGGGCGTAGCGACAACGACTCGAATTGGGAGGGGCGTCTCGACGAGATCGCGGTTTTCGATCGCGCGCTCACCGCCTCGGAAGTCACGCAACTCACCGGCAAATAACTTCCATGAAGATCTTCCTTCTTGTTCTCGTCAGCGCGCTGCTTCCACTCGGCCGAGGCATGGCCGCGGACTCGGTGGCGCGCCCGAATGTCGTCCTGATTTTCGTCGATAACCTCGGCAACGGCGATCTCGCGTGTTTCGGTTCAAAGCTGCATCGCACGCCGAATGTCGATCGCATGGCCGTGGAAGGAACGAAGTTCACGAGCTTCTACGTGGCCAGCGGCGTCTGCACGCCGAGTCGAGCGGCGCTGATGACGGGCTGCTATCCGCGGCGCGTGAATATGCACGTCAGCGACAAGAATACCCCGGTCCTCCAGCCGGTGTCGCCCAAAGGCCTCAACCTCGCGGAGACGACCGCCGCAGAGGTGTTGAAAAGGGCGGGCTACGCGACGGCCTGCATCGGCAAATGGCATCTCGGCGATCAGCCCGATTTCCTGCCGACGCGGCAGGGTTTCGATGAGTATTTCGGCATCCCCTACAGCGACGACATGACGAAGGATCAT
>JBBRPM010000059.1:0-2804 GCA_038228115.1 Chthoniobacterales bacterium | reverse complement strand
TTCCTGGCGCCACAGGAAGAATCGGACGCGATCCGGCATGCGCCTTTCGAGCTCGAGGAGGAACTCTTTCGTGAGCTTCTCAAAGCGCAGCGCCGACCGCGCGAAGACTTGAAGATACAAGGAATGCACTTCATCGACGATACCGGCTACGCTCGTGACGACCGACATCTCCAGCGGAGGCACGGCGTCCAGCGCGCGGAATTTGCGCCGCAGGTTTTTCCGCATCGAGTGGCTGAGTGCGCGGGCGAGATAGTCATCGAAGCTGGCATAGGATAACGCAAGCCGCGTCGCTGGCATGCTCGCGATGCGGATGAATCCCGCCGACAAACCGGCGAGTGCCGGGCGGTGGATCGACGGGACATCCTTCCACACGACGAGGGCGGCGCCATAGCTGCGCGCGATCGCCGGCAAGGTCTCAATCAAGGACGAAAAATCGGACACCACCGACGGAGGCCCTTCGCCCGCGGCGCAGCCGATCATCAGCATCCGCAGCCGGAGCAGGCGCGGCCACACGCGACGCAGCCGAGCCACCGCGGAGCGGACGAACGCAGGCGCGGTCGCCACGAGATCCTGCTCCACGAAGAAGCACGGCTGGAGCGCGACTGGCTCGCCCGCTGCGTCGTGCGTGACCAGCACGCGGCAATCGAAGTCCGCGCCGAGGGTGTCATCGACGACTTCGTGATAACGATGATCCTTGGCCAGCCCGCGAAAAGCCGCGCTCCACAGCGGCAACGCCCGGCACTCGGCTTGGCGCATGAGGCGCACGTGGCCGGTGGTGCATTTAAAGGTGGGCGAGTCAGTCATCTACACGTTGGCGGAAAGATCGACGGATTTCCGGAGATTGACAGCCTCACCGTCAATGCCCGACTCGTTCCCTCCCTGTGCACGCTCTCCACCGACTTCTTCTCTCTCTTACCACATGGCTCGCGTTCCCGGTCGCGGTCTTCTCGCGCGATTTCGATCTGCATCGCGACACCTTCGCCTTCTCCAATGACACCGTCCTGAGCTATGGGGTGGATGAAGCAGGCCGCCTGCACATCAGCCAGCGCGACAAGCCGGTGGAGTACGGACATCGCTGCTTCGTGCTCACGCGGGCGGTCATCCAGTTTTACCAATTCGCGCGCTTCGAGCCGCGGCAGCCGAAGCTTTCGCGCGAGGAGTATCACCGGCGGGTCAGGCAACTGTGCCGCATCCCAGTCTGGAGCAGCGGTCCGCGCGAGAAGATCGTCTTTCCCGGCTTTGCCGACGTGCATGCTTTCTCCATTGCCTACGAGGGGCTGCTGAAGGAGGACATGGGGAACTGGCTGCCGTGCTACTTGCGCGTCGGCAACTGGCGCATGGCGATGGGTCACCTGCGCGACGGCCAGGCTGCGGCGGCGCGCTGGCTGAAAGAATCGGTGGAAGCGAAGAAACTTCGGGCGCTCTATCTCGCGCGCTTCCCCAGCATGAACCACGTGGTGGTCGTCTATGCCATGCACCTGCAGCCCGGCGGCGACCTTCGTTTCGATGTCTATGATCCGAATTATCCAAACGAGCCCAGCCACCTGACTTACCGCGCCGATCAGCGCAGCTTCGACTTCGACAAGCGCTGGTACTTTCCCGGCGGTCGCGTCAATGTGATGCGCGTCTTCATTTCGCCGCTGCATTAGTCGCCTATGCCACTCCTGATCGCCGCGGTCGCCGGCTCCGCGCCCAGCTTGTGGATGGTGCTGCCTTTCGTTCTGCTCCTCCTCTGCATCGCGGCAGGTCCGCTTGGATTTCCGCATTGGTGGGAACGTCACTACGCGCGCGTTGCAGTCGCGCTCGGCGCGATCAGCGTGGGCTACTATCTGCTCGTTCTCCGCGATCCCGCGCCGCTCATGCACGTCGCGTTGGAATACGTGAGTTTCATCGCGCTCATCGGATCGCTCTTCATTGTCGCGGGGGGCATCCACATTCGCGTCGCGGGCGAAGCGACTCCGGCGATCAATTGCCTCTTCCTCCTCGTCGGCGCGCTGATCTCCAATGTCATCGGCACCACCGGCGCATCCATGCTCCTGATTCGCCCATGGATCCGGATGAACCGCTACCGCATCACCGCGTTTCACGTCGTCTTCTTCATTTTCATCGTCAGCAATGTCGGCGGCTGTCTCACGCCGATCGGCGATCCGCCGCTCTTCCTCGGCTACCTGCGTGGTGTCCCGTTTTGGTGGGTCTTCGAGCACTGCTGGCAGGCGTGGATCGTCGGGGTCTTTGGCTTGATCGGCATTTTCTATTTCATCGATCGGAGGAATTTTCTGCGCGCACCGAAGGAACTGCGCGACATGCAGACGGCGCGTGAAGAATGGCGCTTCGACGGGCTGCACAATGTCGTCTTCGTCGCCATCATCCTGATCGGTGTCTTCATGCCACTCGGCTGGCGCGAAGCCATCATGGTCGCCGCGGCGCTCGGTTCGTGGTTCACCACCCGCCGCTCCATTCACGAGGCCAATCACTTTAATCTGCACCCGATCACGGAAGTCGCCTGGCTCTTCCTCGGCATCTTTGCGACGATGGTACCCGCGTTGCAAAATCTCACCATCCACGCCAAACAACTCGGCCTGAGCAGTGAGATGCAATTCTATTGGGGCACCGGTCTGCTCAGCGGCATCCTCGACAATGCGCCGACCTATCTCGCCTTCCTGGCCGCCGCCTCCGGACTCTATGGGCTCAACATCGACGACCCCGTGCAGATGCAGCAGTTCATTGCCGAGCACGAGCACTTACTTACCGCCATCTCCATTGGCGCAGTCTTCTTCGGCGCCATGACTTACATCGGCAACGGG
>JBBRPM010000058.1:0-3198 GCA_038228115.1 Chthoniobacterales bacterium | reverse complement strand
CTCGTTGAAATCAATGGGTTTCACCAAATACTCGTCCGCACCCGCCTCCTGCGCGCTCTTCCGATCGGCGGCATAGTCGCGGCCGGTCACCACGATGATCTTCGTGTGCCGGAGATCGAGCTGCCCCCGCACGGCGCGGCACACTTGGTAGCCATTGCCGCGCGGCATCAGCAGATCGCAGAGAATCACGTCCGGGCGATGTTTGACCGCCAGCTCGATCCCACTTTCTCCATCCGATGCCTCGATCACCTTCCACTGATTACGCCGCAGCATCTCCGCCGCAGGGGCGCGGCAAAACTCGTCGTCATCGATCAGCAGGACCGTTCGCATTCGGAAGGCCGCATCCTTTCAGCTAAAACGGAAAAAACAAGCGGGGGGTGAAGAATTCGCCCGCCCCGCCGAGGACCGCCGAGCTTGTGGATATCGAGGACGGTCGCTAATTTCCGTGCTCATGAACGTCCCCAATCTGCGCAGCCCGTACGCGAAAGTCGGCGGCATCCATTACCTCGCCCGGCTGTTTGACAAGATCCGCCTGCACGCCGCACACCAATTGCCCTCGGACTACCACGCGAATCTCGGCACGGGGTTCGACGGGCGCGCGCTCAGCTTTCTCTGGATCGAATATCCAGCTCTCGTCGAACGGGCGAAGCAAGGTGGCACTGACGAGGAAATCCTCGAATGGGCCTATAACCAAGGCCGGCGCCCAAGCGCGGAGGAAATCGAAGTGTGGAACGACTTCATGCGCAAACGCGGCTGGAACGACGAGGTCGCCGAGCGCCTCGTCCAGCGCAAGCGGGAGAGCGGTTTTGAAAACCGCACCGACATCGAAACGATGTTTGACTACATCGACGCCGATGAGGGCCGCGATCCGAAGATCACCAGAAGCGAGGCATAAGTCGCCCCGCCTCTCAGTCCGCCCGCTCCGGCCGGATCATGCTTCCGCGCATTCACATCCCGCGCCGCAGCCGCCGTCGCCCATCACGCGCACTTCGAGGTTGATACCTTGGAAACCGACTTGCTCGCGCACCACGCCGAGGAACTCGACGACCGCCGAATCCGGCATCGCGACACAATCAAGCTGGAGCCGCAGCGGCCGGCCCAGCAGCGCCGGATACGACTCCGCCATTTCCCCATCGAGCGCGAAGGACAGATAGGCGTTGATCTTCTCCTGCAGCTGAAAGAGCCGCAGCTCCGAGCCATCCCATGGGCGCGGTTCGAGCATGACCAGCACGACCTCGCCAGTCTTCGCGTCGTCCGCCACGATGTCGATGACGTGAGCGTGTTCGACACCGCGTGGGCTATCGGGAGTAGAGTGGGAATGCATGCGAGCTTGGAGAGTAGGGAACGATTGGATCGATGGAAAGATTCGCCGTGCTGATGACCAATCGCTGATCCATCGCGCCAGTCATCCACTGCTTCCATGAAAGCCATCCCCGTCAAAGAATTCGGCGGAACTGAAGTGCTCAAACTCGGCACCCTTCCCGAGCCCCCTCCCGGCTGGAAGCAGGTAGCCGTGCGCCTCGAAGCCATCGGAAACGGCGTGATCGGGCGGAAATTTTCAATCCTCGACGTCTTCAAAAATCCCGCGAAGTCTTAATACCCCCTCGTGCCGAGGGAGAGTTCATCCTCATCCCTCAAAACCGCGAAAACCCGCTTGCCGCACCGCAAAAACCTGCGATACCTTTCCGCCCTTCACGCCAGTGTAGCTCAGTGGTAGAGCAGCTGTTTCGTAAACAGCAGGTCACGAGTTCGAGCCTCGTCACTGGCTCCAGTTTTTTCTCTCTGAAAAGCTGACGAATTTGGGCGACCACCGCCTTTCGCGACCAAAAAGCCGCTGCTGCGGAGTGTCGTGCCGCCGCACGTGGAAGTCTTGCACCCACCGCCGCCGCGGTGCTTTCCTGACTTCATGTCTTACCTCGATCGCGAAAGCACCATTGCCGGACCGGGCTTCCGCCGCTGGCTCGTGCCCCCTGCCGCGCTCGCGGTGCACCTATCCATCGGGCAGGTTTACGCCTTCAGCGTTTTCAAAATCCCGCTGACACGATCCATCGGCATCAGGCAATCGGCTCCTGGTGACTGGAATCAGCCTTCGCTCGCGTGGATTTTCAGCATCGCCATCGCGTTCCTCGGAATCTCTGCCGCGGTCTTCGGTCGTTGGGTCGAAAAAAACGGGCCGCGCAAGACCATGCTCGCGGCCGCGTGTTGCTTCAGCGGTGGCTTTCTTATCTCCGCGTTCGGGGTGGCGTGGCATCAACTCTGGCTCATCTATCTCGGCTATGGCGTGCTGGGCGGGTGCGGACTCGGGCTCGGTTACATTTCGCCGGTCTCGACTTTGGTGAAGTGGTTTCCCGACCGGCCCGGTATGGCGACCGGCATGGCGATCATGGGTTTTGGCGGCGGCGCGTTCATTGGGTCGAATCTGAGCCTCACGCTGATGGACGCTTTCAAGTCATCGACCTCCACCGGCGTCGTCCCAACCTTCGTCGTGATGGGCGCGATCTATCTAGTCTTCATGCTCTTCGGCGCACTCATCGTTCGCGTGCCGGTCGAAGGTTGGAAACCCGCAGGCTATCAGCCATCGACGCACGCGCAGAAGCTCATCACCACGGCAAACGTCACCGTCGATCAAGCGTGGCGCACGCCGCAGTTCTGGTGCTTGTGGGTCGTCCTCTGTTTCAACGTCACCGCCGGCATTGGCATTCTCGAACAAGCGTCGCCGATGATTCAGGAGATGTTTCCGCGGATCGCCAGCCCGGACGGCCAGCTTGCACACAAGGGAATCAGCGCCGCCGCCGCAGGCGGGTTTGTCGCGCTCTTGAGTTTGTTCAATATGGGTGGCCGCTTCGCCTGGTCTTCGCTGAGTGACTACATCGGGCGGAAGAACGTTTACCTTATCTACCTGCTCCTCGGAGCGGTCCTCTACTGCCTCATTCCGATGGCCGGACGCGCGGGTAGCCCGACGCTATTTATTGCTGTCTCCGTCGTCATCCTCAGCATGTATGGAGGTGGCTTTGCGACGATCCCTGCCTACCTGAAAGATCTCTTCGGCGCGATGCAGGTCGGAGCGATTCACGGACGATTACTCACGGCGTGGTCGGTCGCCGGCATCCTCGGGCCGGTGCTCGTCAACTATCTGCGCATCTGGCTCCAGCAGCGCGGAGCCGCAGGCGTCGGCCTCTACGCGCCGACCATGTATCT
>JBBRPM010000057.1:0-5070 GCA_038228115.1 Chthoniobacterales bacterium | reverse complement strand
TCATTCCCCGCCACGTTCGGATTAGCAGTGCTCTTCGCGATCACGAGCTGACCCTTCTCCAGCTTTTGCAGGATGTTTATTTCGCTGACGTTAAATGCGATGGTCGCCATGGGATGTTTATTTCGGGGTGGTGGAAAAGGCGCCGGTAGTGGCGCAGCTTAAAACATCCTGTCATTCTTGTATATCGCCAGCCGCCGCGAGTCTTGCTGATTTGCGGGGGACCCGCGTGAGGGGTGGGGCGCGTTGCAACGCGCCGCTCACCGCCCCGGAGTTGATCGTTGTCATTCTCGAACGGTTTTGCCGTCCGTCCTCAGCTTGATCGCTCCGTGGCCTGCGGGTGTTTGCTCGAACCGTTTGCCGGAACCGCCCTTTGCCAGGCGTATTCGCAGGACAAGACAGAGTTCAACACCTCCACCACGACACCACCGATAAAACATTGACTCCACCACTCGTCCATCTCGGCCTTGATGTCGCCAAAGCCACCCCCCTCGTACGCGCGAATGGCACCTATAATCGTGGCGATGAAAACAAATAGGCCGAGCACGGGCACTTTGTGGCGGATCAAGCGAAGGAAGTGCTCAACTTTCACCTCAGCGTCCTCATTTATGCCGTGGTGGCTTTTCTCAGCATTTTCGTGTTCATCGGCATCATCCTAATCCCATTTACGCGCGGGATTGCCAACGGTCAGGGCACCGCGCACCGTCCGCTGCATGTCCCCAAGCCGCTTCCCCGCCTTTCTGCTCGCCGCGGTGCTGGCAGTCCTCGTGTGGTCGGGCCTCGCGCCGTTCGATCGTTTTACGTGGTGGCTGGAAGTCGCGCCCGCGCTGATCGGCCTCGCGATTCTGATCCCCACGCACCGCCGCTTTCCGCTCACCCCGCTCGTCTCCACACTCATCGCGCTGCACATGATGATCCTGTGCGTCGGTGGAAAATACACCTACGCGCTCGTGCCGCTGGGCGACTGGGTGCGCGACGCTTTTCACCTCTCGCGAAATCACTACGACCGACTCGGACACTTCGCGCAGGGCTTCGTACCGGCGATGGTGGCGCGGGAGCTATTCATCCGGTGGAAGGTGATCCCGTCACCGCGCTGGCGCGCGTTTTTGATCGTGTGCGTGTGCATGGCGATCAGCGCATGCTACGAGCTCGTGGAGTGGCGGGTCGCGATCAGCAGCGGCGCGGCGAGCGACTCCTTTCTCGGCACGCAGGGCGACGTGTGGGACACGCAGGAAGACATGGCGACGGCGCTGGTCGGTGCGGTTTGCGCGCTGCTCTTTTTCGCCAGATGGCACGACCGCCAGCTCACACGCCTCGCCTTGCCGAAACGCTGAATCTCCGCTAACTCCGCCGGGCTCTACACTTATCCCGATGTTACGGTGGTATGCGGCCCTCTTGAATTTGTGCCCGGCACCGATGACACGGTCGTCAATCCAACCCTTCTCGTCGAAGTGCTATCAGATTCCACTGAGGGATATGATCGCGGCAAAAAATTTGAGCACTACCGCAGCATCCCTTCGTTTCGAGAGTATCTGCTCATCTCGCCATCGTCTCCGTCGGTCGAGGTCTTTTCTAAACAAGCCGACGGCAACTGGCTGCTGACCCACGTCACGGGGATCGACTCCAAAGCGCGCCTGCAATCGGTGAACGTAGAGATCGCACTCGCGGAAATATACTATGAAGTGCAGTTCCCCGAACAACCTCCGCTCAAGCCTCTGGCTAGCTAGCAATGGCGGGAGTGGTTACTCCCAGCGGATGTTATCCAGGTAGAAAACGACCGGCTTTCCCGTGCTCGCAGTCGTCCAGACGAAGCCCGTTTTGATTCGCGTCAGGTTCTGCGCGACGACGGGAATCTCGTAGAGCTGCCAGTCTGTCGTCAGCGCCACATTGTCGAGCGACGCGCTGCCGGTGTCGAAGAAGCGCTTCTCTTTCGCAATGATGCCGAATTTGAAATTCACGACTTCGCCTCCCGCCTCGCCGCGCGCCCAGAACGTCACCTTCTTCGCGCCCGTCAAATCGTAGCCGCCGCCCTTGTCGCCCCAATCGCCCTCGGGGCTTTGCCACACCACGCCGCCCCAGCCTTTGTCGGACGCGAAGTCGCAGCGCAGACACGTTTTTCCCGACTGCGGTTTCTCCGCGCACGCGGGATCGAGCTTGATCGACTTCGCGTCGCCCATCCATCCCGCCGGGATGTAAGTCTGCGCGTCGCTCGCTTCGGCGTAGAGCGTGAGGGGGAGTTTGGCGGGCGAACCTTTCGCCACTGACACCACACCATTCACGCGCAACGTCAAGTTTCCCACCGCCGCGCCGCCGTGGTCATCGCGCACGGTCGCGAAAAGTCGATACAGCCCGCCGTCCTTTGGCAGCCTTACTTCCGCGCCCGTCGCATCGCCGCGCACGATCGCTTCGGGGAAAGTCGGTGGCGCTTCCTCCTTGTCGCCGCCGCTGCCAAACTCGCTCGCATCGCGCTGCAAACTCCACGTCACTTTCAGCGCGTCGCTTTCCTTGTCCGAGGCCGCGAGCTTCGCGTGCAAAGTCGCACCCGGATCCCCGGAAGCCGCGCCGTCCATCGCGAGCGCGCCGATCTCCGGGCAGCGATTCGCAGGCGCTTTGCCGGTCCACGATTCCTGCATCGCATCCACCGGCGCGAGCCGCGTGCCATCGCCGAGAAACATGCTGAACCACGTCGAAGTCACCTCCTGCTTTTGTCCCCACAAAAAAGCGTACGAGCCGAGACAAAGCGCCGGCTGCCCCAGCACCGCGCTCTCATACGCCGCGCGATACGACGCCGCCTTTGCCGTACTCGTCGGCTCGGGGAACGCGCCGATCGCATCCTTCCCCGTCTCCCAAATCCCCGCCGGCCCAAACTCCGTCAGCATATACGGTTTCGTGCCGCCGAGCTTTTGGTAGCGTTCGCCCACCGACACCGCGCCCGCGTACGAGTTGATCCCCACGATGTCGATCTCCGGGCAAAGGCGATGAAGGTTCTTCACTTTGTCGCCGCCGATTTCCGCGATCACCGTCATCGTCGGGTGCTTCGGATCGAGCTGATGCACCATCACCGCGAGGCTGTTGATCGCCGTCCACACGGCCCCGTTTTTCCCCTGCGCATCCTCCATCTCATTGCCCAGCGCCCACACCAGCAGCGCGGGATGATCCTTGTATTTCAAAACCGTCGCGCGGATGTGTTCGCGCTGCTTCGCCAAAGACTCCGCGTCCGACCAGTCGAAACCCTGCCGCACCTGTCCCAGCCAGATTCCCGCCGTCACCGTCAGCCCATTCATCTGCGCCGCATCGAGCGCCTCGCCGAGATGATCGTCCCCCCACAGCCGGATCGAATTTCCCCCCGCCGCCGCCAGCGATTTCATCGCCTGCTCATTCCCGCCGCCGCCTTTGATGAAGTAAGGCTGGCCGTCGCGAAGCAGTCGAAGTTTTTCGCCCTCTCGAACGAGCCGCACGTCAGCTCGCGCGGACGCGAGGGGGAGAAGGGCGAGCAGCACAGGAAGAAATTTCATGGCCGCGAACTAACACATCTATTCCCCGCCGCACGAAGGAAATGGACAACACGCACCTTCGCCGGAGCCAAGCGGGACGAAGCGCAGCTTCCGGGAAACGTGCGTTACGATGCGCCACTTGAGAACGAGAGGGAACGAGAGGGACGAGAAAAGGCTGAGGAAAATTCTGCACATATGCACGGACCGACCCCTTTGCCTTTTCCTCGGACTCCGACGCGCACCTGCACGACGTTCCGCTCGGTCTGCACTTCGGGTGTCGAGTCATTCGGTGTATTCATGGTTTCCGTTCTCAGGATGCGCGAGCAACGCCTAACGACCCCAAGCTCAGCGACCGCGGAGGCTGGCGCGCTGGCTGCCGTGGTGGCGGAAAGGCGGTGGCGGAACGAGCAGCCAGCGTGACAGCCGTAGCGGTTCGGTGCAGCGCATGGTTAGGCGATGCGGTTTCGAGCCTGTGACTCAATCTTGTTCCGCGCGCCTTGCCGCCCACGGCGCAGTCCAGCCAACAGCAGCGCGCCGCTGGCGAGCAGCGCGACGCCGGAAGGCTCCGGGGCTGCCGTGGTGAAGAAGCCTTCCGTCCGCTTATCGGATCCAATCTGCGCCGGAAAATCCGCACCCGGACTTGGGACGGTGACCCGGTCGGAGAAAATCAGGTCATAAAAATAGCCGGTGCCGGGATTGAGCGTGTTTGCAGGCAAAGTCACCCCGGTGGTCGTCGGCGGCTGAGCGCCCGCATCGTACACGACGGCGCCACTCGTCTGATTGAAGATCACGAAAAACAAGTACGGAGAATCGGTGGAAGGATTCGGAGTGAAGGTGCTGAAGTGAAACGCGAAAGGTGCTGCCGAGTTCATCCCCTGCAGATCGGTGTAATCCGTCCCGAGAAGGAACGGCTGCGTCTGTGGGTAGGCACTGCCGGAGTAGGCGAGGCTCGTGGCGAGTGGCCCGCCGGCACTTCGCTGTGCGGTAAAGGCATAAGTCCCGGTCGGAAAAGCCGCGTCCATCGCCGCCTGCGTGGGAAAGTAGGTCGAGCCGTAGCCGTAATGGGTCGGCGTGTCCTGCGGGAGAGTCACCGGCGAGTCAGGCCCGGGATAAGTCGCGGAGACGGAGGTGAACTCATTCGGGTTCGTCGAATAGAAGCCCATCGTCGCGTAGGAACCGTCGTAGGAGATCGTATTGCCGTTGCTCGTCTGGAGAAACACGTTCGTGTGATACAGATCGACAAAGGAAATGGTGGCCTGCGCGGCGGGAATCAGCGCCGTGCTGGTGCAGCCCAGAAGGCCGAGAGTAAGTGCTTTGAGGTTGGTGTTCATTTTTGCGTTTTTGCGTTTGGGTTCGTGTTGTGATTGGCTGAAAGCTAGACGCGTAGCAACGGCTAACATGTGAATCGTAAACACTTCTGTGGTGTTTGCCAGCATCATTATAGGCGACATTTTTGTGGGGTTTTAACGCGGGGAACCTCGTTCCGATGTGGGTTTTTCCCGGATTCTTCAGGAAATGGCAACAAGATTGTTGGCTATCATACGCGGAGGGCTTCATATTTGTGGGTTGTATATGAACG
>JBBRPM010000056.1:0-6708 GCA_038228115.1 Chthoniobacterales bacterium | reverse complement strand
CTCTATTCTCTCTTGTGCTGCGTGAGCGCGTGGTGTGCGTTGTCCAGCCCCCGGCGGGGCGTGTGGGGGGGGGCTGCCATCCCCCCTCCCCTAGAGTGGTCTATGTGCATCGCTGAAAATCTGCAGCGCGTGCACGACGCCATCGCGACGGCCGCATCGAAGTCAGGTCGAGCGGTCGATGACGTGGAGTTAATCGCAGTCACAAAAACGCATCCCGCGGAGATCATTCGGGAGGCGATCGAAGCCGGACAAACGTTGTTTGGCGAAAGCAAATTGCAGGAGGCGCGCGCCAAAATGGAACTGCTGCCTGCGTCGGCGCGCTGGCATTCCATCGGGCACCTGCAAAAAAATAAGGTGCGACATGCCTTGCCGTTGTTTGAAGTTTTTCACAGCGTCGATTCGCTGGAACTGGCGACGGCGATCAACCGCATCGCGGATGAAGCCGGTCATCGTCCACACGTTTTGCTGGAGGTCAACGTCTCGGGCGAAGGGAGTAAATTCGGATTTAAGCCGGAAAAATTGCGCGAGGAAATGGATACTCTGCTCGCGCTTGACCGCATCACGATCGATGGCCTGATGACGATCCCGCCGTTCCATCCGGAGCCGGAAGCGTCGCGTGAATTTTTTGTGGCGCTGCGCGAACTCCGTGGCGAGTTGCAACGCAATGCGGGCGCTCAGCTTCCGCAATTATCGATGGGAATGAGTGGGGACTTCGCCGTCGCGATCGAGGAAGGGGCGACGCTGGTCCGGGTGGGCACTGCGATCTTCGGTGAGCGCACGAAGTGGCGTGATCGCGTGGTTGTGAACGAGGATTGATCCCACCGCGACGGCGCGCTAGCCTCGGCTCCTCATGCGCCTGGAAACAAAAATCGTGCAGGTGATCGGCGATGAGCTGGCGCTCAGCTGGAACGACGGGACCGAGACTTTCATCCAGCTGGAATACCTTCGCCGTGCCTGTCCCTGCGCGGCCTGTGGGGGTGAGCCCGATGTGCTCGGAAATGTCGATCGACCGCACGTCACCTACGTCGCGGAGAGTTTCGAGATGGTGCGTTTCGACGTCGTGGGAGGCTATGCGATCCAGCCGAAATGGCGCGATGGACACAACACGGGCATCTACAGTTTTCAGCTGCTGCGGCGACTCGGCGCGGTGAATGCTGAAAGGAGGTCATCATGACTCGGGTTTTGAAATCGGCCGCGCTCTCGTTCTTTTTCACGCTCTGCCTGACCGCGGCCTGCGTGACGCATCGCCTGCACGCACATTCGACGGCGCCGGCACCGCGCGAACTTTTTACCGCGGTCTCCGAGCAGGTGAGCGCAATCCGTCGCGCGAATTTTGCGACGGCCTACGGCCAATCTTCCAACGACGTGCAGCAGAAATTCACGCTGCCGCAGTTCGAAGAGATGGTTCGCCGCCAGTATTCGCAACTTGGAAAGGGCGGACGGATCGAATTCGGTCGCGTCGATGTGGATCACCTCAACGCCACGGTGGAAGCAACGCTCGTGACGGGCGACGGGCTGGCCGAAAGCTTTGAGTTCGCTCTCGTGGCGGAGGGCGAAGCCTGGAAAGTCAGCGGCGTTCGCGCGATCGGGCTCGCCAACCAGACTCAGCGCGCGATTGGGATTCGACTGTGAGGAGGGCTAAGCGGGCAGCGTGATCCGCAGGAGAGTGGCTTGCCCGTCGACAGCTTCGATCATGCGATGCGAGGAATTCGCGGGAACCAGAAAGAACTCACCCGGTTGAAAGAGTGATTCGCCGATCTCCACCGCATGGCGCAACGCAACGCCGATCGCAAAACTTGAAGCGGGAGTGATTTCGCGCGGCGAAGTTAAATCCCATTCCTGGACGTCAAAATATTCGCTCGCAACCAGCGTCTCGTTATCCGGCTGGCGGCGCGATGGATCGATGTCGTTAAAATCGATGGAGGCGAGTGATTGCTCGATGTGCAGCTCGCGTTCCTTCCCATCTTCGTCGCGCCGGTTCCAGTCGAAAACGCGGTAGGTGGTATCGCTATTTTGCTGAACCTCGACGATCAGGTTGCCGCCGCCAATGGCGTGCAATCTTCCGCTTGGGATAATGTGAAAATCGCCAGGCGACGTTTTCACGCGATGCGTGAGATCGGCGACGTTCCCCAATCGGATCGCCTCTTCGAATTGGCGGCGGCTCGTGCCCGGGCGCACGCCCAGATGTAAAATTGAATCCGGGTCGGCAGCGGCCACGTACCAGCATTCCGTTTTGGGTTCGCCCCCGAACCGGCTCGCAATTTCGGCGGGCGGATGCACCTGCAACGAGAGCGTTGCGGCACAATCGAGGAGCTTGATCAGAAGGGGAAAACGAGGCGCGTCCTCGACTTTTCCGAAAAGGTCGGCGCGATGATTCGTCCACAGGTCGTGCAACGTTTTCCCTCGAAGCGGGCCGGACCGCACGATGCTTTGGTCGTGCGCGCGGTCGACGATTTCCCATGACTCGCCGATGCGCGCGTCTGGGGGAATTGCTTTGCCAAAGAGCTTTGCCAATTTTTGTCCGCCCCAAACTCGCTCTTTGAAGATCGGCTCGAAGGTGAGGGGACTCAGCGATTCGGGCACGGTGCTGAGATTAGGAGTTCGCGCGACCAATGCAATGCAGTTGAGACGGTGTCGCTCATACGGAAAGATGCATCCAGTTTGAACACATTATGGCGCCGTCTCGTCAGGTATTGGATGCCAATTCTGGGGTGGATGATTTTAATTTTTGCGGGATCGACGGATGCACTTTCGGCTGAGCATACGTCGCGTTTCCTGGTGCCGTTTCTACGTTGGATTGATCCGGGAATCTCGCTGCACGCTCTGGCCACGATCCACTTTGCCTTGCGGAAGCTCGGGCACTTTACGGAGTACGCGATTCTGGCGGCGCTGCTTTGGCGCGCCCTGAAGGTGACGCTCATTTCTCGCGGCAACGCAGCCATCGCGGCGATCGCGTTCTTCGGCGCGGCGATGTTTGCCACGTCCGATGAATTCCACCAGTCGTTTATTCCTACGAGAACGGCCTCGGCGCATGACGTGGCGATCGATTGCATCGGAGCGCTCGTCGCCATTTTGATTTGCGCGATGTTCGCGGCGCGCAGAAAGCCGGGCGTCGCGCCGTCACCGGAAATGAAAAAGTGGGCCTGACAGGATTCGAACCTGTGACCCTGCGCTTATCAAGCGCATGCTCTAACCAGCTGAGCTACAGGCCCCGGAGAGCGACATTCTAGCGATGCACTTAAGCTCCGCAATGAGTGAATGCGGAATGGATCACAGCGTTAAAACATTTTCGTCGCGCTTCTCGCACTCCTGCATAACTTCTGCGCACTGATGCGATTTCCGCGCGATCCATTACTCATCGCCGCTGCTATTTTAGCGATGGACATTAGCGCGCGCGGAGCGGACCAGCCGGCGCCCACAGCTCCGCCGGTGTCGATTCCCAAAATCGACTTCAAGCATTCGACGCTTGAGAACGGGCTACAGATCTACACCGTGGAAGATCACACCAGTCCGACGGTGGCGGTCCAGGTCTGGTATCACGTTGGTTCCAAGGATGATCCGGACGGACGAAGCGGATTCGCGCATTTGTTCGAGCACATGATGTTCAAAGGTAACGAGCATCTCTCCGCGGATGCATTTGAGGAGCTCACCGAAAATGTCGGCGGCGAAAACAACGCCTACACTGCGGAGGATGTGACCGTTTACCATGAAACCGTTCCCTCGAATTATCTTGAGCCGATTCTATGGGCGGAAGCAGAACGGATGTCGTCGCTCGCGCTGAACGATCCTAACTTCAATTCCGAGCGTGACGTGGTGAAGGAGGAATACCGCCAGCGGGTCGCGGCAAATCCGTACGGAGATTTCAGCATGGCGTTGCCGAAGCTTTCGTATGCGGTGCACCCTTATAAACGACCCGGCATCGGCAACATCGCGGAGCTGGACGCCTCGAAACTGGCGGAGGTGACGGCGTTTCACTCCACGTTCTATCGGCCGGATAATGCGACTCTTATCGTGGTGGGCGATTTCAAACCCGAGCAACTGGAGTCATGGGTAAAAAAATATTTTGGACCGGTGGTGAAGCCTGCCACCGAAATTCCGCGGGTCACCGCTAAAGAACCAGCGCGCGAGCAGGATCGCCGCGAAGTGATGTACAGCCCGAAGCCGCCGCTGCCGGCATTCGCGATCACTTATCTCGGGCCGTCCATTCGCGACGAAGATTCCACGGCGCTGGACGTGGCCGATGAAATTTTATCAGGCGGCGCGTCGTCGCGCTTATACCAGTCGCTCGTCTACGAACAGCAGATCGCCCAGCAGGCGGGATTCAATGCGGACCTGAATGAAGATCTTGGGCTCCTGACTTTCCAGATGGTTCTGGCGAGCGGAAAATCGGTCGCGGACGCGGAGAAGGCGCTCGACGACCAGTTGAAAAAGGTGCTGAGCGAAGGCGTGACGGACGCTGAGTTAGCGAAAGCCAAGAACCGCTTTCTGACTGGTAAACTTGTCGGTTTGGAGACCTCCAACGGCAAAGCAAACGCGCTCGGGGAAGCAGCTGTGGTCTATGGCGACGTTAATCGGGTTAATACCGAGCTCGCGAAGATTCAGGCGATCACGGCGGAGCAGGTGAAGGCCGCGCTAAACAAATATATTGGCGGCAAGAAAAAGGTGCTCCTCGAGTATTTGCCAGAGTCGATGAAGCAAAAAGAAGTGTCACCGGCACAGAACAAATGACCTCATTTCGCGTTTTATTTTTTGGAGTGATGGCGATGGGGATCGTTTCGTCCGCATGGGCGATTGGCGGGGTGGACAAAGCGCCGGCGCCATCAGCTCCACATCAGGCGACGTTCACCAAACCGAAGGAAACGAAACTGGATAACGGCTTGCGCGTGATTGTGGCGGAGCGGCCCGGACTTCCGCTCCTCGCGGCGGAATTGCTCGTGCGCAGTGGGTCGGAGATCGATCCGCCAGATCGCGCAGGGACCGCGAGCATGACCGGAACCTTGTTGACCAAAGGAACGGAGAAGATGTCCGCGCCCGAGATCGCAGCGGCGATCGAATCGCTCGGCGGAACGATTGCATCCGGCGCATCGTGGGATTCTGCGACCGCGGTCGTCGCGGTGATGTCGGATAAGGCTGAGCCCGCGCTCGGTATTCTCGCCGATGTGGTGCTGCACCCGACGTTCAAAGCAGAGGAGATCGATCGGCTGAAAAAACAGGCGCTGGACGGCCTGCAAGTCGCGATGCAACAGCCGGGCGCACTCGCTGGGCTGGCACGGCCGCGAATTCTTTTTGGCCAGAGCGGTTATGGGCATCAAAGCGGTGGAACGATCGAAAGCGTGCAGGCGATCCAACGCGACGACGTACTGAAAGTTTATCACGAAAGTTTTCGACCGAACAACGCTGCGCTCATTCTGGTGGGTGATGTCACGCTCGAGAAGGGCAGGGCATTTGCGCAGAAATTTTTTGGCGAGTGGAAAGCAGAAACTAGTGCGCAGGAGACTCGTGCGCCGGGGGCAGGGGTTGAGAAAAGTTGGAAGCCGGTGAATCTCGTGATCGATATGCCTCAGGCGGGGCAAGCCGCAGTGAGTGTGTGCAAGCCTGCGATCAAGCGGTCGTCGCCCGATTTTTATGCGGGTATTGTCGCGAACGCCGCACTCGGTAATGGATTTGCATCGCGCTTAAACCGCGAGATTCGGATTAAGCGTGGACTGAGCTACGGGGCGCGCAGCGCATTGGAGCCGCGGCGTAACACGGGTCCGTTTGTGGCGTCGGCTCAAACCAAAAACGAGTCTGCCGCCGAGGTGGCGAAGTTGATGGAAGGCGAATTGAAACGTCTCGCGTCCGAGCCGGTGCAGGGTGATGAGTTGAAGTCGCGGCAGGCGATGCTGACTGGCAACTACGCGCGCACGATGGAGACCAATCAGGGGGTGGCCGGCGAGATCGCGGGGCTGGCGGTGTACGAATTGCCGATCGAAACACTGGATAAATTTGTTTCGTTGATCAACGCCGTGAGCGCGGCCGACGCGACGGCGTTTTCCAAGAAATACTTTTCGGAGCCAGGAAGCGTGGTGATCGCGGGCAAAGCCCCGGCCTTCATCGAGGCCCTGAAGAAAGATCTGCCGGACGTGAAAGTGATCGCGCAAAGCGATCTTGATCTGAACCGGCCGGACCTGACGAAGGCCAGGTAGAGTCGAAGAAGTGGAGGCATGGGGATTCGAACCCCAGACATCCAGCTTGCAAAGCTGGCGCTCTACCAACTGAGCTATACCCCCGTTACCCGAAGTGCCGATTGTAGATTGCGGATGGCGGATTGCAAACTCGCGCATCGATTCATCCAGCAATAAAAAAGCCGGACAGGGTAAGCCGTCCGGCTTTTTTTGTGATGATGGTCAGCGACTGCTGAATTGTGCGTTACCGTCTCGTTATCTTCGGCCTCGACGCGTTTCCTTGTCGAGGTCTTCACGGCATGTCTGAAATCCCGTGAGACTTCAGGGTTAGCCGTCGACCTATTCAAACCACACTAAACGCCATTGGAGCCGAAGCTCCTGCTGCGAAATAGGTGATTGAATTTCTCCTTAGAAAGGAGGTGATCCAGCCGCAGGTTCCCCTACGGCTACCTTGTTACGACTTCATCCCAGTTACTGCTCATAGCGTAGACGGCTGCTTCCCTTGCGGGTTGGCGCGCCGGCTTCGGCTACAAGCAACTTCCAT
>JBBRPM010000055.1:0-6922 GCA_038228115.1 Chthoniobacterales bacterium | reverse complement strand
TTATCGGTGGTGTAGTGGTGGAGGTGTTGAACTCTGTCTTGTCCTGCGAACACGCCTGGCAAAGGGCGGTTCCGGCAACGGTTCGAGCAAACACCCGCAGGCCACGGAGCGATCTGGCTGAGGACGAACGGCAAAACCGTTTGAGAATGACAACGATCAACTCCGGGGCGGTGAGCGGCGCGTTGCAACACGCCGCTCACCTCACGCGGGCCGCACCCAAGTCATCACGACTTGCGGCGCTCGGCGACATACAAGAATGACAGGTTTTTTGACCGGTTTTTGCCGAACTGAGGCATGACCGCGGAGCGGCATGATTTGACACTCGCAGGCCGCCACTACTATATCGCATCCGTGATCGGCCCACTCTTTTTCGCCCGTCGGAATCCGCTCCGCCTCGCCGCCATCGCGGCTCTCGGATTCTGTTCTTTTCAAAACGACTCCCGCGCCGACTGGCTGCATTACCGCGGTCCAACGATGAACGGCATCTCGCCGGAAAAAGGATGGAGCGCGCAATTTCCGCCGACCGGTCCGAAGCAACTCTGGAAGGCCGAACTCGGCACCGGCACGGCGTCCGTGACCGTCTCGGGCGACCGCGTTTTCTGCATGGGAAATCTGAGCGGCAGCGATGTTGTGCAGTGCCTCGATGCAAAAACGGGACGCGGAATTTGGCGGCATCAATTTCCGCTCGAACTCGATCCCAACATGTTTGAAGGCGGACCGCGCGCCACGCCGACCATTGATGGCGCGCGCGTTTTCACCGTCAGCCATCAGGGCGACTTGTGGTGTCTCGATGCCGCGACCGGAAAAAAGATTTGGTATAAGCACTACCAAAAAGATCTCGGAGGACGCCGCCCGCAGTGGGGCTATGCCGGCTCGCCCACGATCGATGGAAACGTGGTGCTGCTCGATGTCGGCGCGCCCGGTGGCTCCACGGTCGCGCTCGATAAGACGAGTGGAAACGTCGTCTGGAAAAGCGGCGACGACGAGGCCGGCTACGCGTCGCCCGTGGTCGCGACGGTGGGCGGGAAAAAGACGATCGTTATTTTAAAAGCTGCGCATCTCGTCGGCCTCGACGCCGCAGGCGGGAAGGAGCTTTGGCGCACCGAGTGGAAGACCGAGTACGACGTGAACGCCGCCACGCCCATCGTCGTCGGCGACCGCGTCCTCATCACTAGCGGCTACAATCACGGCGCATCGCTCATCGGCATCAGCGGCGGGAAAGCGCGCGAGATTTGGAAAAACAAAAATCTGCGCGAACACTTCAATTCACCGGTCGTCGTGCAGGACTCCATCTACGGAGTCGATGGCAACGCCGGCGGCGGAAATCTCGTCTGCCTCGATCTCGCCACGGGCGCATCGAAGTGGGTGGAAAAATCCACGAAAGGCGGCTCCCTCATCGCCTCGGATGGGAAGCTGATCTTGCTCACCGAGAAAGGCGAACTCGTGATCGCCGACGCCTCGTCTGCTGCCTTCCACGCCCTCTCACGCGCGCCCGTGCTCAGTGGTCGCTGCTGGGTGCAGCCCGTGCTTTCCGGCGGCAGGCTCTTTGTCAAAAACAACGCCGGCTCCCTCCTCTGCCTCGATCTCGGCGCGAAGTGAAACCATGCGAGTAACGCTCCTCGCATTCGCGCAGACCGCCGATACGCTCGGCTTCCGCGAGCGCGATCTGGAGTGCGATCCCGCGGATTCCCCGCGCGCCATCCTGCTGCGGATCGATCCGGCTTTTTCCACGGAAAATCTCCGCGTCGCCGTGGATGAAGAATACGCGGCTTGGGACGCCGCGATCGGAACGGCGCGGGAGATCGCGGTCATCCCGCCGGTCAGCGGTGGCTGAGACGATGCGGATCGAAATCGTTTTCACCCACGAGCCCATCGTCGCGCCCGTGCTCACGCTCGAGTCGCGCGAAGTCGGCGCGTGCGTCGAGTTTTACGGCCTCGTCCGCGAAATGGAGCGCGGCCAGGCGCTGAGCGGCCTCGCCTACGAGGCCCACGAATCCATGGCGCGGCGGCATCTCGGGCGCATCTTCCGCGAACTGGGCGCCGCGCATCCCATCGCCGCCGTCACATTCATCCACCGGCTCGGCTGGGTGCCCGTCGGCGAGGCATCCATGCTCGTGCGCGTCCTGTCCGCCCACCGCGGCGAAGCCCTCGCCTTTTGCGGTGCCGCCATCGACCGGATGAAAAAAGACGTGCCCATCTGGAAACGCACCGCCAGAGCAGCGGACACCTCATCCCTTCCGTGAGCAGGCCAAAAGGGCCTGGAACAGACCACATCCGCGATCACCGTTTGGGTTGACGCCCGTAAACCTGCAAACCGCGATTATTTCGCGTAAAACGGGAAGCAGTTTCTTCGGAATGGGTTGGTTTTTTCTCCTCTTGATCTCTGCTAACCGCACGGTGGCGTTTTTAGCGTGAGGCGGCGCTGAACGTCCGTGCCCATCACGCTAAAAACGTCACCGGCATTTGTCCCGCAACCCATCGACGCCATGCCAACCGCAGCGAAGCGCTTCCCTCGTTCCCAAGTCCTTGGGGTGAATGCCCTGCTGGCGATCCAGCAACCCACTTTTGCCTATGAACCTGCCCCCCGGGAAGAAACAAATATGTCCCTCCACCTTGAGTAAAGCCGTCTCCGGAGCCATCCTCTTTCTTTTCTCTTTAGGACCCCGTTCCTTGTTTCCGCATTCCGTGACCCGTGACCCACACGACGGCAAGCGAAAGAAGCTCCGACGAAATCTGCACCTATGCACGGACCGACCCGAATGGCACTAAGATAAGGCCGTTTTTCAGAGTAAACACCCCGAACGGCTCGTCTCAAAAAGCCCTTATCTTAGTGCCATTCCGGACCGACCCCTCTCCTATAGAACAGGCTCTAGCGTCATCCCCTGCGACGCCGCCCGAGGAGAGGCAAAGCGGCCAGTGACAGCATGCAGCAGACGGTCGGCTCGGGAACAAGCGCGACATGGAGCGAGGCAGGGTCCACCTGAAAGGCAAAATTACCAACCATCGTCAGCGTGGTATTCGATGCCAGCGCTGGCAGCGTGGTGCCGCCGAGTCCGGGAACGGAGACACCGGAAAAAGTCACGCCGGGTGACAGGTTCGCATAGGTGTAGGTCACGGTGTCCAGAAGCGAGATGACGCCGCTAGTCCCCGTCACTCCGTAATATTTCAGCGTTCCAGAAAACTTCGCAAATGAGCCCAATGCGGACTGGACGGTACCATCCAATACAAATGTCGGCGAATAAGTGGGGACCGGCCCCAAACCCGCGGCGTCCAATTGATATTCGAGACTGAATTGCGCACCCAGCTTTGCAACGCCCGTGTTCGGCGGCGGATGAGTGAGCAGAAAGTCAAATATGGCTAAAGCTGGACTGGTCGGGAAGAAGGATGCCGCGAGATCGCCTATACCCTTGTCTAATGTGGTGGGATCGGTGTTCGACGTTGAAAAAAGTGCGCCGCTCCAAGTGGGATTGGTCAGCGGATAAGTGGTACCCGGAGAACCACCCCCATTCATTGAACCCGTATCATCGAATAAATAGTGAGCGTTCGACGAAGTAGTATTGATCCCGGAGATGGCCGGGAACGCAGTCGATCCGGCAGCTAGCAGGACGGCGACGGCGTAAATCGAGGAGCGGAGGGAGGTGTAATGGGGGAGTAGTTTCATTGGGTTCGGAAGTTACCGCAGAGTCACGGAAATACGCATGGAAAGGCAAGACAATTCCGTACTGACCTTTGTTCGCGGGACAGGGCCGGCATTTGGAGCGTTTGCGCTCTTCCCAGCGCATCGCACCTTCGCCGTTTTACGGCAGGTCCCTTATCCTTAGAGGGCGTCTAAAAGTCGGGTTTCGACTGTCTCTTCCTCTTCCGCTTAATCTTCCTCATTCCTCCTCTGCCGAAGGAAGATTAAGCGGAAGAGGAGGAAATTCGCTGGCATCGACTTTTTAGACGCCTGAGGTGAGCTAGAGTTTTGGACCAACAACCTCCAAGATTGGCCACCGATAATTTCAAAACCACGCCAGCAATACACCGCTGAATTCAAAGCCCAGGCCGTCGAGTTGCTCGCTACCGGCAAGCCCGTCTCCCAGATCGCCGAAGAACTCTGCATCAGCAGCAATCTCCTCTACAGTTGCAGACACAACTCGCAGGGATCTCAGGTCGGGAGCGCAGGGCCGCGAGCCGTAGGCGAGAGGACCGAAGCGGACGACGTGAGATCCCTGCGACGCGAAAACGCTCTCCTCAAAATGGAGAATGACATTTTAAAAAAAGCCGCGGCCATCCTCGGGATCAGACCCCAACCCAGCTCCGGAAAATGATCGGGGACATCCACCAAACCACCGGCCATGGCATCCGCCCCATCTGCGCCACCCTTCAAGTGCCGCGCAGCAGCTACGATCACGCCTCCGCGCCCACCACCACCCAGCGATCAGACCAGGCGATCGGCGACGTCATCGAAGCCATCTTCAAGCGCCACCGTCGACGCTACGGCTACCGCCGGATCTGGGAGGAACTCGCCGACCGTGAAATCACCTGCGCCCCCGACCGAGTCCGCAGAATCATGCAAGAGCGCAGCCTCAAAGCCATCCAGCCCAAGAACTACGTGCCAAAAACCAGCGATGGCCGAGCCGACCATCCCTCGCCCAACCTCCTGCTAGATCAACCCCTCCCGGAGAAACTAGGGCCAAGTCTGGGCTGGCGACATCACCTTTATCCCCACCGCTCAAGGCTGGCTTTATCTAGCAGTCATTATCGACCTCTGCTCTCGCAAAATCGTCGGTTGGGCGATGGCAGATCACCTGCGCACCGAGTTCGTCACCGATGCCTTACACCAAGCCCTCAGCACCCGCAGCACCGCCCAAGCCCCCATCTTCCACAGCGACCGGGGCCGCCCATACGGCAGCGCCGCTCACCGCCAGGTCCTCAGCCAGGCCGGGATGCGGAAAAGCATGTCCGCCCGCGCCAATCCCTATCACAACGCCTGGACCGAATCCTTCATGGGCACCCTCAAAACCGAGATGCTCCAAGGCGGCAGCTTCATGAGCGAGTCCGACGCTCGCACAGAGATCTTCTCCTACATCGAAGCCTACTACAACACCCACCGCAAACACTCTTCACTGGGCTACAGAACCCCAGTCCAATTCGAGTCCAGGATCCTCTCCACTAACTAAACAACAAATGGTCCAAAACTCCGTTGCATCTCATCGCGTTGATTCGTCGCCGCCCGGATTGCATGACGCCATTATTGCGTGTGCCGGAAACCAGCCCTACGAGAGCACCGATCTGCAAGGATTTCGGGATTTGCATTGGGGCTTCGAGACCGCACAGGCTGCGACTGCATTTGCTGAGTCGCTATTCGACGTGGCAAGTTCTGACGACCTAGTTTTACTATCTGTTCTCGCGAGTCGCGACGAGACATTTCGCCGCAAAGTTTACAAGGACACTCGGGCATCCATACGTCACTCCGCATGAGCGCCGACCAACGCTTAACCATGCGCTCCAGCGAACAGCTCCGTGCGTCACGGTACCTGCTTCCGCCGCCGCCTTGCCACCACCACGCAGCGGTCGCGCCAGCCGCGCCGGTCGCTGAGCTTGGGGTCGTCAGGCGTTTCCTTGCCTCGCGATAAATGAAGACTCTGCTTCTTGCCCTTTGGTTTGCGATGCTGGCTCTTTCGCGTCACGCATCTGCGCAGTCTCTTCGAGTCCTGCAGTTGAACATCTGGCAGGAGGGAACTTCCGTGCCCGGCGGCGTCGATAAGATCGCCGCGGCCATTATCCAATCCAAAGCCGATGTGGTTGCCTTTCGGAAGTGCGCAACTATCACGGTGAGGATTGTCACGCGAAGATCGTTGCGGCACTCAATGCCCTGTCGCCCGAGGGCGTTTTTTACGGCCAGTATGTCGGAGGCGATGTGGGACTGGTCAGCCGCTTTCCCATCGCCTCCACCGTTGCAGTGTTCGATGACACCAAGACGGACTCGGGCTCCATGATGGCTTACCGCTTGTCCTGCCCGGGCGGACGCGAAGTTACCGTGTGCTCGGCGCATCTCGACTACAAGCATTACGCCCTAAATTTGGTGCGAGGCTATCATGGCGGCGAGCCCGACTGGAAGGTGATCGACGATGACCACGACGGCGTGCCGGACCGCGGGACGGATGCGGTAGCGATCCTCCAATACAATCGTGAATCACGGCGCGGGGCAGCCATCGATGCATTCATCGCCTTTGCGCAGGCCGAGCGCACCGCCGGTCATGCGGTGGTTCTGGCCGGGGATTTCAACGAAGCTTCACATCTCGATTGAACGGAAAAGGCCAAGAATTTTGCCGGCCATTACGGCGTCGTGTTGCCGTGGGACAACAGCCTCGCGCTCGCCAAGGCGGGTTTCCGCGACGCCTGGCGGGCGGTCTTCCCCGACGAGGTCACGCATCCGGGATTCACGTGGCCAGCTACGGCCTTTGGAAAGAAAACGACCTCGTGGGCTCCGCTCTCCGATGAGCGCGACCGCATCGACTTCATCTACGCATCGCCTGAATTTCATCCGTCGCACGCATGGATCGTCGGCCCGCGCACCTGTTTCATTGGCGGGGAGAAAGTCGGCGATCCCGGCGCAGATAACTTTCTGGCTCCGACCTGCCGTGGCCATCCGACCACAAGGGCGTTCTGGTCGAGCTGGCTTACTAGAGAACGAAGAGCCATGCACGGCACCTGCTTCCGCCGCCGCTTTTCCACTCACCATGCAGGTGCCGCGCCGCACTCCGCCGTCGCCGAACTTGGGGTCGTTAGCCAGCCTGTTGAAAAACCCCCAAAGCGCGCCAGCGATGCCTCAGCGCCGTAGGCGCGACATGTTTATAGAATCCACCAGCCAAACAAACCCAGCTCCGTAGGAGCGGCATGGACGCTTGGTTCCGGGCACATGTCGCTCCTACGGAGC
>JBBRPM010000054.1:0-8341 GCA_038228115.1 Chthoniobacterales bacterium | reverse complement strand
TGCGGCATATCGAGCCCGATTTTGATCATCGCATTCTTGAACGCCAGCCGGTCCTCGCCCTTGTGAATCGCCTCCGGCTTCGCGCCGATCATCTTCACGTTGTATTTCTCCAGCACGCCCAGTTCGTGGAGCTTCATCGCGCAGTTGAGAGCCGTCTGCCCGCCGAGCGTCGGCAGCAGCGCATCCGGCCGCTCCGCCGCGATGATTTTCTCCACCACCTCCGGCGTGATCGGCTCGATGTAAGTGCGGTGCGCGAACTCCGGGTCCGTCATGATCGTCGCCGGATTCGAGTTCACGAGGATGACCGTGTAGCCCTCCTCCTTCAGCGCCTTGCAAGCCTGCACGCCCGAGTAGTCAAACTCACACCCCTGCCCAATGACGATGGGGCCCGAACCGATGAGGAGAATCTTCTTGATGGAATTGTCGCGCGGCATTTGGAGAAAAGTCCGCGGGGTGTAGCAGCGCCGCGCAGAGGGCGCAATGGGGCGTTGCAGAAAAATCCTGCGTAGCCTCCGACGGCAGGAGGCGGGCTGACTTATTTCTGATGATCCGCGCGAGGAAAATGTGCCCGCCTCGTGCCGTCGGCGGCTACGGACGTTCTGCACCCGCTGCTTCCCTTGCCTCAAAGATTCGCACGCTCGTGATGTAGTCGAGCGCACGCTGGAGCACTTCGTCGCGCAGCGGCTTTGCGGGAGCACCACCCATCCCGCGCTGTTTCTGGATGGCCTGGACCTCGTCGAGTTCGGGATTCGTGCCCGCGACCAGTGCAGCTTCATTCATGCGCGCTCGCGCCTTTTCAAAAACTAGTGGCGCGACACCAGTGCCATTCATCGCGAGCCGCAGCACTTCCTCTGTCCTTTCCGGCGCGACATCCACCGGAAGATCCGGCGTGAGGCCGCCCGGAAATACGGGAGTCGCATCCGGCAGCGTGACTTCCCCCACCGCCACGCGCAGCACTCGGCCACCCGCGAGTGGAATTTCCTCAAACTGCGCAGCCTCCCCTTTTGTCTGCTGCCCGATCACGTATGCGCGCAGGTGCGTGTGCAGCACGGCGGCGATCACTTCGCCGGCTCCAGCGGTGCTGCTATCGACCAGCACGGTGAGCAGGCCGCGCCATTTGGGTTCCTCGCGAGAGGTCAGGATTTCCTCATCGTTGGCCTTTGGCCGCTTGATGGAAAATAGCACACGGCCTTTTGGCGAAAACCGGCGACAGCATTCGGCCGCGAATTCAAAGTCCGTGCTGTGGGGAGTGCCGCGGAGATCGAGCACCATCGCGGTCGGAGGCTGGGCTGCGAAGCCTTCGAGTGTGGCATCCAGCGCTGCGATATTCTCAGGCGTCAGCGCGCCCATGCGGAGGTAGCCGACACCGCTGACCAGCATCTCGGAGCGGAATTGAGCAGGACGCGGCTCTTCCTTTTTGCCTGCGGAGAAAATACGCGCGCCTGACCCGAGCCGGTCGAGCAGTCCCTGGATGCCCGCGCGTGCGAGCGCTGTCTCGCTCAGCGCATCCGGGTTCAGATAATTGCCTCGGAGGGCTTCCACGATTTGCCGGAGTTCTTCTTCGCCGAGAGCCTCCGCGGCATCGTGCGATGAAAGTTGCTGCGGCGCAGCCTCCGCCGGATCGGCCTTTTTCTCAGCCTGTCCGGAATTCGCAGGATCTCCTGCGGCCTTCGCGGGAACCGGCTCCTCCGCCTGAGCACATGCGAGTGCAAACAGCGCGGCGAGCAATGCGGACTTCTTCATGCGCTCGACGGTAGCGTCACAACCCCTTTGCCGCAATGTCCGAACGAAACTGCATTCCTTCGAACTGAATTCCAGCGACCGCCGCGTAAGCCCGCTCCTGTGCCTCGGCAAGCGTGGGCGCGAGCGCTGTCACGCCGAGCACACGACCGCCTGCGGTGAGAAAATCTCCGCCTTCTCGCTTCGTGCCCGCATGAAAAACGGTCGCGTCGCTTTTTTCCAAACCCGTGATGCGCTTCCCACCCGCGTAGCTGCCGGGATAGCCGCCGCTCGCGAGGATGACACACACCGCCACGTCAGGACGCCAGTTCGCCGTGACCGAACTGAGACGCTGATCGATCGTCGCTTCCAGCAAGTCCACGAGGTCGCTTTCGAGCCGCGTGAGGAGCACCTGCGTCTCGGGGTCGCCGAAACGGCAGTTGAATTCGAGCACTTTGATGCCGTCCTTCGTGATCATCAGGCCGGGGAAAAGCATGCCGCGATAGGCGAGACCATCAGCCTTGAGGCCGACGATGAAACGATCGAGCACCTCGGTGCGCACTTTTTCCTCCAGCGCTGGTGGCAACACCTTGCTAGCGGGACTGAAGGTGCCCATGCCACCGGTGTTCAGGCCACGGTCGCCGTCGAGGGCGCGCTTGTGATCCTGCGCGCTGGGAAAAAGCAGGTAGCTGCGCCCGTCCACGAGCGCATGGATGCTGCATTCCTCGCCAACCAGAAACTCCTCGATCACCACCTCCGCACCGGCGTCGCCAAATTTCCGCTCCTCCATGATCTCGCGAATCGCCGCGTCCGCCTCGGCATGCGTCTCCGCGATGACCACGCCCTTCCCGAGCGCGAGCCCGCTCGCCTTCACGACGATCGGCGCGCTCATCTTTACGACAAATGCACGCGCCTCGTCCGCATTGGAAAACTGTCCGCTCGCCGCTGTCGGGATGCCGTGGCGCAGCATGAATTCTTTTGCAAAGACCTTCGACGATTCGAGACGCGCTCCGCTCTGCGTCGGGCCGAAGATGCGCAGACCTTCGCTCTGAAACCGATCCACGATTCCAGCAGCGAGCGCATCGTCCGGACCGACGACCGTCAGATCGATGCCGCGTTCACTGGCGAATTTCACCAGCGCGTCGTGGTCGGAAATCTTGAGCGGCACGCACTCGGCGATTTGCGAAATGCCACCATTTCCCGGCGCGCAAAAAATCTCAGTGACGCGCAGCGACTGCCGCAATTTCCAAATCAAGGCGTGCTCACGCCCGCCGCTTCCGATGACGAGGACTTTCATCTCAGACGGTCGCCCAAATCATACCGCAGGCTGCTGCTGCGTGAGGCAATGGAATGCGCCCAGGCCCCATATGAGATCGCGGCAATCGATTCCGATCACCCGACGGTCCGGGAAGGCTTTTTCCAAAATCGCGGCCGCCCAACGGTCGTTCACGTCCGAAAATATCGGGAGCAGCACGACTTTGTTCGCTACGTAGAAGTTCGCGTAGCTGGCAGGCAGTCGCTGGCCCTCACGAACGATTTTGCGCGGCATCGGCATTTTCAGCACTTGGAAACGTGGCACGGTTCCATCGCCTCCCTCATCCTCATCGTCTTCATCAGCGTCGCCTTTCTGTGAGGATTCCACCTTGGTCGTGAGACTTGAGAGATAGTCGTGATTCGCCTTTAGCGGCTCGAAATTCGTGTCGTTTTCATCCTCCTCATAAGCACAGAGGATCGTGTCGCTGCTTACGAAACGCGCGATGTCGTCGATGTGACCGTCAGTGTCATCGCCCTCGATGCCGTCGCCGAGCCAGAGAATCTCCTTCACACCCAGCCAGTCGCGCAGCCGCTGCTCGATCTGCGCCTGCTTCAGATCAGGATTGCGATTCGGATTGAGCAGGCAACTTCGCGAAGTAAGCAGAAGCCCCTCGCCGTTCACATCGATCGAGCCGCCTTCCAGAATCATCCCCGGATACTCGACCGGGAGTTTCAGTTTTTCCGCCACCGCGGTCGGCACGTAGTCATCGTCGTCGAATGGCGGATACTTGCAGCCCCAAGCATTGTAGCCCCAATCGAGAACAAGCGCCTTTGGCTCACCCTTGCGCGTGACGAAGATCGGGCCGTGATCGCGGCACCACGGCTCATTGATCTCGATCTGATGAAAAGTGACGTGCGAGTGGCGGGCTCCGATTTTCGTGAGAATTTTTTTGACGTCCACCTCGTGCGCCGCGTCGCAGACATTGATGTGCACCGGCTCAGAATCCGCAAGCGCATGCACCATTTTTGCGATTGGGATCATCGCCTTGTCGTATGCACCTTTTCCAGGAAAGCTGATGCCTTCGCGGCGGGGCCACGAAAGCCATGTCGCGGCATGCGGCTCCCATTCCGCTGGCATACGGTATCCGCGTGCGTCCGGCGTGGGCGGCGTGTCCTTGCTTGTCTTAGCGTGTCCCATTTAGTCCAGATATCGTTTCGTGATTTCAGCGTATGCGTCGATGCGTCGGTCGCGCAGGAACGGCCAGTGCGTGCGCTGAGTGTCCACCACATCGAGGTCCACTTCTACAAGCAGGTTCTGCTCCCGATCCACGCTGGCCTTTTGCATGATCTGCCCGGAAGGGTCCGCGACGAAGCTTTGCCCCCAAAATTCCAGTCCCGGCCCACCATCCGGAGCCTCATGTCCGATGCGATTCACGGCGGCGACGTAGCAGCCGTTTGCGATCGCATGCCCACGCTGGATCGTCTCCCACGATGAATGCTGCCGGTCGCCATACTGCGCCTTTTCCGAAGGATGCCAGCCGATCGCCGTCGGGTAAAAAAGGATCTGCGCGCCCTGCATCGCCGTGAGGCGCGCGGCTTCCGGATACCACTGGTCCCAGCACACGCAGACCCCGATTTTTCCGAAGCGCGTCTGCCACGCGCGGAAGCCGAGGTCGCCCGGCGTGAAGTAAAACTTCTCGTAAAAGAGCGGGTCGTCCGGGATGTGCATCTTCCGGTATTTCCCAAGGTAGGTTCCGTCCGCGTCGATGATCGCCGCCGTGTTGTGGTAAAGCCCCGCCGCGCGCTTTTCAAATAGCGACGCGATGATCACGATGCCGTGCTCCTTCGCCACTTTGCAAAACGCCTCCGTGCTCGGCCCGGGGATCGCCTCGGCCAGCGCGAAGTATTTGTGATCCTCGACCTGGCAGAAGTAGTGGCTGCCGAAAAGTTCCTGCAGGCAGACGATCTGCGCGCCATCCTTTGCGGCCTCGATGGTCTTCGCGATCGCCTTCTCAAGGTTCGCCTTCGGATCTGCTCCGACGGCGGTCTGGATGAGGCCTAGCGTGACTTTCGACATGATTCGTTTTCTGATGGCAGTGAGTTGCGGGGAAGGAGACGCCGGGACGTGCTATTCGTCCAAGGCGGATTGAAGATGTTCGGGAAGACTACTTCGCTTCGGCGCGGGGAACGATCTTGATGCTCTCCACGACCACCTTTTTCAAAGGCCGATCGCCCGGTGCCGTCTCGGTCGTGGCGATCTTCTCCAGCACGTCGTCGCCTTTGATCAGTTTGCCATACGCGGTGTATTTGTGATCGAGGCTCGCGGCTCTGTCGTGGCAGATGAAAAACTGGCAGCCTGCCGAATCCGGATCCTGCGAACGCGCCGCGCTGAGCACACCACGCACGTGCGCCTTGTCGTTGAACTCCGCCTTGATCTTGTATCCCGGATCGCCCGTGCCCCAGCGCGCCTGCTGCGAGTCGTCCTTCGTGAGCGGGTCGCCGCCCTGGATCATGAAGCCCTTGATCACGCGGTGAAATGCAGTGCCGTCGTAGAAACCTTTTTTCGCGAGCGTCTTGAAATTCTCGACGTGCTTCGGCGCGACATCAGGCCAGAACTCGAGCACCATCGTGCCCAAGTTGGTCTTCACCACGGCGACTTCGTCGGCGGCTTTTTTTTCGTCTGCAGCGAACGTGCGGACGTTGAGGGTGGCTGCAAGAATGAGAGTGAGGATGGAGGAGAAAATTTTCATCGAGGCGAGCAATACACGCGATGCGATTTCTGTCACGCGGAGAAAATCGCGACGTTGTAAAATGCGTGTGACGATTTCTTGCATGCAAATTTTTACAGCGAGAAATGGAAAGCACGCAGACCTCGCAAATCGCTTGCGCGCATCCCGCGCACCCGCCAGCTTCCGCGCCCTTATGTCCGACATCCGCATCATTCTCAAGACCACCAAAGGCAACATCGAGGCGACCATCTTCGCCAGCAAAGTGCCCATGACCGCCGCCAACTATCTCAACCTCGCCAAGCGCGGCTACTACGATGGCATCAAGTTCCACCGCGTGATCAGGGACTTCATGATCCAGGGCGGCGATCCCACCGGCACCGGCTCGGGTGGCCCCGGCTACAAGTTTGCGGACGAGATCGACAAGTCACTCAAGCACACAAAGCCCGGCATCTTCTCGATGGCCAACGCAGGCCCCGGCACGAACGGCAGCCAGTTCTTCATCACCCACCTCCCCACCCCGCACCTCGACGGCAAGCACGCGGTCTTCGGCGAAGTGACGAAAGGCCAGGACATCGTGAACAAGATCGCGCAAGGCGACACCATCACGACCATCGAAATCCTCGACCCCACCGACGATCTCTTCGCCGCACAAAAGGCAAACCTCGACAAGTGGAACAAGGTGCTCGGCTAAGCCGACACCACTTTCACGATCAAGGGCGCAAGTCCCTCGTCATTCCGTCTTCGGCAATCCGCCGCAGCACCAATCCGGCAATCCGCCGCCACGCATGACTACATGCGGGTGAGTTTTTGCGTGATGCCCGCCGCCTTCTCGACCAATGCGGGCGGGAATGCGACGTAGTTGTGTACCTTGTCCACCTCGAAGACGTGCCACTGCCGCGACTTCAGCAGTTCGATCGCCTCCATCCGGTGACACTCGAACGCGATGATCGTTTTGCCGAGGTCGAGCAACTTTCCCGCGCCTATCAATGCGAGATGCTCGGCTTCCTCGATGTCCATCTTCAGAAGGTCCGGTACCGGCGCGCCGTTCACAATTTCCTCATCCAAGGTGGTCATGCGGACGCGAATTTCGGACTGCAAACCGTACGTGTGCGCGATCGCTGAGTCGCCCGACGAATCATAGATGTCCGCGATCTGGCTGGTCGCCCCGCTCTTGTCGTCCACTTTGAAGGAAACCTCGCCACAGTGATCCGACACCGCCGCCTGGATCACACTCATGTGTTTGAAACCGTTCTTCGCCATCGTCTCCCCGAGGAGTTTGGCATTCAGCGGCAGCGGCTCAAAGAGCACCGCGTGTGTGAGGCTCGCCTTTGAATTCACCAGCCAAGTGAACCAGCCGAGATTCGCGCCTACGTCCCAGAAAACTTTCGGCTTAAAGACGTCGCAAACCTGCACGAAGAAATCGTTGAACTCCGGCTCCTTCTGCACGGAGTCGAAAAGCCAGCTCATGTCCCGGAACCACATCACCCGCATCTTCATCCGGATCGTCGGACTGAAAGTCCAGACGGCGAAATCGAGCCGTTTGAAAATATTAAACAGCCACGGCGTCCGCCTGATTCTCCACAGGGGATGAAAGCGATTTCGAATCTGGAGGAAGATGCTCACGCGCGCGGGTATAGCGGGGAAAGAAAGGGTGTCACCTGAAAACCTGACTCCCTTCGTGACATTACGACTCCATCGCCTCCGCAATGCTGTCGGACCACGCGGGCGTGATTTCGGTGAGTTTGGATGAGAGCGTAGCTTTGTGCGCGGTGATGTTCAGCGCTTCGCCGCCGACGGTGCCGAGGCGGCTGTGCGGGATGCTGGCCTTTGCGAGTTCGGCGAGGACGCGGCCGGCGTTTTCCGGGGCGACACTCAGTATGATCCGCGATTGGCTTTCGCCGAAGAGCAGTGCGGCGCGGGCGGCGTGGGCGGGATATTTGTCTAGCGCGGGGCCGCTGGGGAGTTCGACGGTCGCGCCGAGTTTGCCGCCGATGCAGCTCTCGGCGAGTGCGACGGCGAGGCCGCCTTCGCTGCAATCGTGCGCGCTTTTCACGAGGCCGTCGCGGATGAGCGCGAGCACGGCGGACTGCACGCGCTTTTCGAGATCGAACGACAGGCGCGGCGTGCGTCCGGCTTTCTGGCCGTGGACGACTTTCATGTAGTGCGACGCGCCGAGCGAGAGATCGCCGGCGGCGGGATCGAGCACGGGGCCGGCGAGGAGGATGACGTCGCCCGCGGATTTGAACGCCTGCGTGGTGATGTGCTTCGCGTCGTCAATGATGCCGACCATGCCGACGGTCGGCGTGGGATCGATTGGACCGGCGGGCGACTGGTTGTAGAGCGACACGTTGCCGCCGGTGACGGGCGTGCCGAATTCGCGGCAGCCCTCGGCGAGTCCCTCGACGCTCTCGCGGAGCTGCCAGAACAGCTCGGGATTGTGCGGGTTTCCAAAATTCAGATTGTCCGTGACCGCGAGCAGGCGCGCGCCGCTGCACGTGAGATTCCGCGCGGCCTCGGCGATGGCGATGCGCGCACCCTCGCGCGGGTCCTGCAGGACGTAGAGCGAATTGCAGTCACTCGTCGCGGCGAGAATTTTCCCCGCCTCGCGCACGATGAACACCGCGGCGTCGCTTCCCGGC
>JBBRPM010000053.1:0-8525 GCA_038228115.1 Chthoniobacterales bacterium | reverse complement strand
GCGTAATACTCGGGCCACTTTTGATTTCCCTCGCGGAAGCCAAACTCCGCGCCGGGCAGGATGTGCAGGACGCGCGTGGGGCGATACCACGGGAGGCCCACGTCCCACTCCATGTCGCTGTCGTAGGTGAAGAGTTCGCCGGCGGCGTTGAAGGCGATGTCGTATTCGTTGCGGAAACCGCCGGCGAAGAGTTCCCAACGCGTGCCGTTTTCATCGGTGCGCAGGACCTGGCCGTAGGGAATCTTGAGCTTGTCGAAAAAGGTGGCGACGGGATCCATGACGCGCGGGATGAGGATGTCCTCGGCGTAGTTGCGATAGGGCGATTGCGCGTCGATGCCATCCACGAGCGGGGTGGAATTGCCGTGCGCGATGTAGATCGATTTGCCATCGGGGCCGAGCACCAGCGCGTGCGCGCCGTGCTCGCCGTTGCCGCCGGGAACGGCTTTCCACAGCTTCGCCTCGTCGAGCGTGTCGTCCCCGTTGGTGTCCTTCAGACGATAGATCGCGCGACCGTCGGGTCCTTGCCCGCTCACGTAGAGCGAGTCGAACGCCCACAGCATTCCCATCGCATCGCCGACCGGCACGGGGACTTTTTCCCACTGCGCGATGTGCCCCTGCGCATCGAGCGTCGCACGCCACAGGCCGCCCCACTTGTCTTCCTTCTTGAAGCCTGCTTCCGGCGGTGCGCCTTGCGGGGAAATGTAGAGCCGCCCTTTTCCATCCACGGCCATGGAGACCCAGGAGCCTTCCACCTTGGTCGCGGATTTCAGCAGCTCGACTTTGAAGCCGGGTGGAATCGTGAGTTGTTCCGCGGGAGTGGCCGCGGGCTCTTGCGCAAAGAGCGGCGCAGCGATGGAGGCAGCAAGGGCGACGAACGGGAGGAGTTTCATGGCGGCGAGACGAGAAGCGAGGCGATCCGAGCGCGGTGGTAAAGGGTAAACCGGCAGATCCGTTGCTATTAATCATCCAAACATCGCGGCGCCGACGAAGAGAGAGTCAGAATATCTCCTGCATCTTCCTGCTCTGTGCTCTCTGTGTCGCTGTGGTTCAATCCTATCAAGTCATCATTGTCGGCGGTGGTCCCGCTGGCTCCACCTGCGCGGCGCTCTGCGCGGCCGCGGGGCTGCGCACGCTGCTGATCGAGCGGTCGATTTTTCCGCGAGAGAAGGTTTGCGGCGATTGCCTCAATCCCTCGTGCTGGCCCGTGCTCGATCGGCTGGGCGTGAGCGACCGCATCGTCGCGCAAGCGCATGGGCGGCTCGACGCGGTGGAATTCATCGGCACCGACGAACGCGTGCACCGCTATCCCCTGCCCGCCGGCGGACGCGGTGAAATCGCGATCAAGCGCAGCGCGCTCGACGCCGTGCTGCTCGATCGCGCGGTGGAACTCGGTGCGACCGTGAAGCAAGGCGCAGCCTTGGTCGGCGTGGAACCGGGCTGGCGTCTGCGCGTGGGCGACGAGGGATTCGCTGCGGAAACGCTCGTCGCCGCCGATGGCCGCAACTCGACGGTCGCGCGGCTGCTCGGCCTGCTGCCTGCGGCGCACAAGGACCGGCTCGGATTGCAGGCGCACCTTCCCGCGCCAGCGGACTGCGCGAAGAAGGTGACGATGCGGCTGCTGCCCTTTGGCTACTGCGGCGTGGCGGATGTCGGCGGCGGAGAAATCAACGTCTGCCTCGTGGCGAAAGCGCGTGAACTCGATCGGCTCAAAGCGTGGGCGCACGAACGCTTCTCCCTCGCGCCGGATCAAGCGTGGCGCAGCATCGCGCCGCTGGCCCGCGCACCGCTGTCGCCCGCGCACGAGCGGCTGCTGCTTGTCGGCGATGTCGCGCGCGTGGTGGAGCCATTCACAGGCGAAGGCATCTACTACGCGCTCGCCACCGGCGCGCTGGCGGCAGAGGCGATCATCCGCGGCGATCTCGCGTCGTATGCCGACGCGCATCGCGCGCTCTACCGCGGCCGGCTCTGGGTGAATCAACTCGCGAAAGCCGCCGTGCTGCATCCGCACCTCACCACCCACGCGCTCCGGCTGGCACGACTCTGGCCACCCCTGCTCGGGATGCTGACGGCGAAAGTCGTCCGCGCCGCGAACTAGAAACGGGCGGCGATACGCCGCGCGAAAACGAGGAGACCGATCACGACCGCTGCAATCGCCGCACAAAGCACTGCTCCCGCGGCGATGTCCTTTGCGCGCCCCGCAAGTGGATGCTCACCCGGTGACACGAGATCGGTCAGCGCCTCGATCGCCGTATTCATTCCCTCCGCGGCCCACACCAGACCGATCGCGCCCGCCACCGCAGCCCACTCCCACCGCTCCAATCCGAAGACGAAACCGAGCACCACGACCACGCCCGTGGCCAGCGCGTGGATGCGCGCATTGGCCTGGAGCTTCACCAACAGCGCCACACCACGGATGGCGTAGCCGAAGCTTCGGATCAATCGCCCGCGCGTCGGAGGATTCGCGGGACGCAGCTCAGCCATGCTCGGCGAGGCTTACTTTTTCTCGGGGAAAAACTTCGGCGCCTCACCGGGCTTGCCGTCCTCCGCCTTCTTTTCCTTGTCCGTGCTCTCGGCCGGCGCGCCCTCCTTGGCGTGCGCTCCAGTAGCGTGCGTCTCCTCCTCGAGTTCGGACGCCTTGTGCATCTCGCAAGCATTGGCAAGGAAGGCGAAAGCGAAGATTAAAAGGATGGAAGACCATTTCATAAGAGCGCCGGAGGGTAGCCGGGTCGTTCGCCGATGCGAGCAAAAAAGCGGTGGAGTCTTGCGGCTATTCCCCGCGATAGCTGCACCGCGCCGTCGGCGTCTCGTGAATCACGATCTCACACAAGCCCGGGCAAAGAGGCGCGAGCTTTTCCCAAAACCACGCGGCCATGATCTCGATGGTCGGATTCTCCAAACCGGGAATCTCGTTGAGATAGCTGTGATCGAGATCCTTCAAAAGCGGCCGCATCGCCCCGCTAATCTGCGCGTGATCGTAAAACCAGCCGGTCGCCGGATCCACCTCGCCTTTCACGGAAATCTCCACCTTGAAGCTGTGCCCGTGCATCTTCCGGCACTTGTGGCCCTCGGGCGCGGAGGGCAGTGTCTGCGCGGCTTCGAAGGTGAAATCTTTGGTCAATCGGACTCGCATCGGGTCGATGGTTTAAACGCAGAGGCGCAGAGACGCAAAGATTGGAAATGAAATATTCGCTTCCTCCGCGCCTCTGCGTCTCCGCGGTTAAACTCCCCGCGCCCGCGGCTCCCAGATGAACTTGTGCATCTGCAGTTGGAAGCGCACCGGGAGCTGGTCCGCGATGATCCACTCCACGATCTCGCGGGGCTCGATGCGGCCGAAGATGGGCGAGAAAAGCACGGTGCCGCAACGCGTCACCAAGTCATGCTCGCGGACCTTTTCGCGCGACCATTCGTAGTCCTCTCGCGAGCCGATCACGCACTTCACTTCGTCGCCTTTGTTGAGGTGCGCGATGTTGCTCCACAGGTTGCGCGCGCACTCGCCTGAGCCCGGGGTTTTCAAATCCATGATCCGATGGACACGCGGATCGATCTTCGAAATGTCATGCGCGCCACTCGTCTCGATGAGCACGGTGCGGCCGGCATCGCAGAGCGCGGTCATCAGCGGCAGAACGTTTTTTTGCAGCAGCGGTTCGCCGCCGGTGATCTCGACGAGCGGGGTGCCGCCCGCGAGCACTTCGTCGAGCACTTCGCTGACCAGCCGTTTCTTTCCTTCATAGAAGGCATACTCCGTGTCGCAATACGTACAGCGTAGATCGCAAGCGGTGAGTCGCACGAAGACGCAGCGCAGGCCCGCCCAAGTGCTTTCGCCCTGGATGGATTCGTAGATTTCGTTGATCTTCAGCGTCGGTTCAGACATCGGGCGGGAGGAACTTAGGCGGCCACCTTCCAAACGCCAGCCCGCATGAAAGCTTGCACCACCGCCTTCCGGGACGAGAATTTAAATAGGAACAAGCAGGGAGCGGAAAACGAATCCCCAAGCAAAATCATCTATGGAACAATTGATCACTGTCGCCACCTTCAACGATCGCCAACCCGCCGACGCCACGGCCGCGCACCTGCGCGCAGCAGGCTTTGGCGCCGCGGTCTACGACGAGTCCGACGAGCAGAAATGGAAGCTCTTCAATCTCAAACCCCGCGCGCATCTGCGGGTGCGCGTGCAAATGTCCGAGGAGGCGGGAGCGGTCGAAGCCCTGCGCAATTGGAACGGCGACGGCGCGATGGGACGCGCGGTGCATTGCCCGGAGTGCAACTCTTCGCGGATCGAATTCCCGCAATTTTCGCGGAAGACGATCATGGGCGCACTGCCCGCCGCGCTCGCGGCGACCGGCATGATCGACCAGCAGTTCTACTGCGAAGCCTGCCACTTCACCTGGCCCGCGGAACCGGCGAAGGCCGGGCCGGAGGTGGACATCCTGAACTGGCCGAAGGGGAAGACGTTTTAAACGGGAAGCGAATCGACGGTCGTGATCGAATTGGTGAGCGGCGCGAGTTACCGCCGCACCTTGCGCAAGAACCCACGGCACCTGCCGCCGATAGGTCGGAGCGCCGCAACCGTGATCGCACGCGGAGTTCATCGGGATGGGGTTCGAGAAAAGTTTCGCAACCGGTGCGACGATTCGCATCGACGCTGCGGGCCGACTGCGCCAATGAATTTCCGCACTCTCCCATGAAACTCCTCCTCGCTCCTCTGTTCGCCCTCGCCACCAGCGCATTCGCGCTCGATCTCCCTGGCGATTTCAAAGGCCCGCTCGGGCTGCAACTCTACAGCCTGCGCGAGACGTTCAAAACCGACCCGATCGCCGCGCTCGATAAGGCAAAGGCGTTCGGCTTCACCACAGCCGAGCTCTACAGCAGCCTGCCGCTGGAACCCGAAAAACTGAAGGGCCTGCTCGCCGAGCGCGGGATTGTCGCGATCAGCGGACACTTCGGCTACGACACGTTGAAAAAGGATCTCGCAGGCAGCGTGAAGACGGCCCAAACGCTCGGGCTGAAATATGCCGGGGTGGCGTGGATTCCGCACGAGACCGCGGAATTCGACGCCGCAGATGTGAAGCGTGCCGCGGCGGACTTTGAGGAATTCGGGAGCGCGTTCAAGGCGGCGGGAATCCAGTTCTTCTATCACACGCATGGCTACGAATTTCGTCCGGTGTCTGAGGGTGCGAGCGACACGTTTTTCGACTTACTGGTGCAGGCAACGAAGCCGGAACTGGTGGCGTTCGAGATGGATGTCTTCTGGGTCTTTCATCCCGGCGGCGATCCCGTGAAGTGGCTGGCAAAATATCCCAATCGTTGGGCGCTAATGCATCTCAAGGACATCCGCAAAGGCGCCCAGATCGGCGTCTTCACCGGCCACGCGCCGCTGACTGATGACGTGCCGCTCGGCACTGGAATGGTAAACTGGCCGGCGGTGCTGAAAGAGGCCGCTGCAATCGGGGTGAAATACTACTTCATCGAAGACGAATCACCGACGGTGCTCGAGGCGCTCCCGGTAACGACGAAGTATTTGCAGTCCGTGAAGTTTTAGCGCAGGACCGGGACGGCGGGGATCGCCAGTTCCTCCTCCGGGGCGGATGCTGGGCCGACGGTCGCGGGTGCCGCGCCGCGCTGCCAGTGCTCGCGCTTCGCCAGGAGTTCGGCGAGTTCGATGGGCCACTCGGGGTTCTTGAAAAAGTCGTCGCCGCCGTTGTCGCGAAGTTCGTTATAGAGGCTGATGAACGCCTGGTTTTCGAGGGAACCTTTGACGCCGAGCGCGGGATAACGGCGGATGACTTCGCGCTGGGCTCGCGAGGAAATTTCGGCCGGCGTTTCATTCGCGGCTGGCTCTTCGACCGCCCGCGCCGTCTTTGCCGCGGGCTCGGCACCAGCCAGAGTTTTCACGGACGAGGCAGGCTTTTCGTCGGTGACTTCGACGGCCTCGGCGGGCAGTGCGACGAGCAGATCGCGCGCGGCGATGTTCACCTGGCGTCCATTCCGACTGGCAAAGGCGAAGATATCGCCGGCTTTCGCCAGGTAGGTTTTTCCCTCGATCACGACGCGGAAGTCCTTGATCACGCGCACCCGCGGACCGGCTCTGGGGTCGGGCGGAGCCAGGGCAAAGGCCTCGGTGAGCGAGAGTGCGGGAGACTCGGGAGTCGTGACCGTGCCATCCGGGGCGATGGAGGCGGTGGAAATGACGGCGATCGGGCGGCTCTTGACGAATGTATCCAGGGCGCCGTAGGCGAGTTCGATGAGTGGCATCGCCGCACCAAAGAGGCAGACGATGCCGAGCGCGAGGAAGCCGCCGTTGCGCTGGCGAAAGATGTGCATCCGGGCGAGGACGAAGAGCGCCGTGAAGGTCAGCAAACAGATCAGCACCGAGAGCAGCACCTTCGGCCCGACCATGAACATCGAGACGCCGATCAACACCAGGGCGAGAATCAGCGTGACGACGCCCCATGCTAGATTGCGCGGACCGTGGCCGTGCTCGCGCAGCGTATGCAAGCGGACGTATTGCGGATGGAAGGACTCGGTGCGCTCGGACGGCGGCTCCGCGGGCGCGGGGGCGATTTCCGGGCGGCGGGAGAAAAGCGGGCGCGGAATTTCGGAGGGGTCAACGTTGGGCACGCGCGGAGGATGCCACATGCCGCGCATTTCGCACCGGGATTTTTACGCAAAGCGAACTCGCACGACACGTTGACCACCGGCAGGCCCGACGACTGCCGCTTCGCCTTTCCTTCAAAAATATTCCGTCATCCCGTCGTACCCGTGACTGACCTGAGTGGCGCATCCGAGATGGGAAAGGACCTGGCGGGTGAGGTTGAGTTTGCCCTCGAGGAAGGTGTCATCGTGCATCGGGTCGTGGTGAGTGATGACCCAACGCGGCACGTCGGCGAGCTTCATCAGGCACGCCGCGTTGCCGACGGAGCTGTGACCCCAGCGAATCTTCTGGGGGTACTCGTCGTTCATGTATTGCGCTTCGTGAATGACGGTGTCCGTATCGGAGAGGAATTCGATCATCTTGCTGAAGGGGCGCACGAGATGATCGTTCTGGGTGAGGCCCGCGGGATCGCCCGTGTAGCCGAGGAGGAATTCATTGTCCGGCACCCAGGCGATCTTCTTTCCAGCGATCTCGATTTTGTAGCCGACGGTCGCGCCCGGGTGGGTGGCAGATTCCCACGAGATCCGCGCCGGACCGATAGTGAGCGGCTCGGACGGCAGATTCCGAAATTGAATCCCGGCATGCATGTCTTCCATCTGCACGGGGAAATATTCGCGGTCGAGCTGCCCGCGGAAAACGGATTTCAGATCTTTACCGAAGCCCTCTGCGCCGTAGATGTTCAACTCGAATCCAGGCAGGTATGCTGGGGTGAAGAACGGGAAACCCTGGATGTGATCCCAGTGAGTGTGAGTGATGAAAAGATGCAGGCGGCGCGCGGAAGTTTTCGCGATCTCGATCCCGAGTTCGCGGATGCCGGAACCCGCATCGAAAATGAAATAATCGTCTCCATGCACGACGGAGAAACACGAGGTATTGCCGCCGTGTCGGAGATAGCGGGCACCGGGAGTCGGCGTCGAACCGCGGCTCCCCCAGAGATTGAAACGACAACCGGTCGCGTCGAGCATGGGCGCGAACGGGGCCGTTCCGGCCTGGCGCGAAGGCGGCGCGATTCCCATCGCCGCCTCGGCCCGCGCGCGCTTCGTGAAGAAGGCCTGGACCGTCTCGACGAGGAGGGTGACTTCGAAGGGCTTCGCGAGCACGCCCGCGGCGCCCCGCTCCAAAGCTTCCTCGAGATCGGTTTTGAAGTCCTTGGCCGTGCAAACGATCACGCCGATATTCTCCGTCACCGGATCGGCGCGCAACGCCTTGAGCACGTCGATGCCATGCATCTTCGGCATCATGATATCGAGGATCACGAGGTCTGGCCGACTCTCCCGCGCGCGCCGGAGGCAGTCCTCCCCATCAGAAGTGATCTCCACGGAGTAGCCCGCCGCCTGCAACGTCACTTTCATCAAGTAAGCGATGTCCGCGGTATCTTCACCGATCAAAATCCGGCCGTGTTGCGGCAAAACGGGGCTCATGGTTTCGCAGAAAAGCAAAAGCAGAAACGAAGCCGCCCGAAAAGTTATATTCGCTGCCGCAGAGCCCACGGAGGAATTCTTTCCTTGGAAGCGGAGTGACGCTTTCAGAAGGACTGGGATGCGGTATGCTGGCGAAAGGATGCGATACAATGTTCGAAAATAACGAGCGCGGAAACTTGGTGCAGCGGGCGTTGCTCGTCGGCGCATACATGCAGCCCTCCGGGAAATCGGAGGCGGCCAGCTTGCTCGCAGAGTTGGAGGAACTGGTCGATACACTCGGCATCCCGGTCGTCGATCGGATGCTCGTCTTCCATCGCGAAACCCACCCGCGGCACCTCGTCGGCTCGGGCAAGGCGGACGAAATCGTGGCGAAAGCGAAGGCGGATGGATGTGACGTAATAATCTTTGATAACGAGTTGTCGCCAAGCCAGCAACGAAACTGGGAGGAGCTC
>JBBRPM010000052.1:0-8993 GCA_038228115.1 Chthoniobacterales bacterium | reverse complement strand
CGACACGTTTGCCATTAACGACGACACGTTTGCCATCACTGACGACACGTTTGCCATCACTGACGACACGTTTGCCATCACTGACGACACGTTTGCCATCACCGATGACACGTTTGCCATCACCGACGACACGTTTGCCATTACCGATGACACGTTTGCCTACGCGTCTGCAGCCCGTTTTCTGCGCATTGAGCTTTTTAATGTGAAGGCGGTACCTGGTGACGTGTCACAGACGCCTGCAGTTTTCGCGCGAATGGCCACCCGATGAGCGGGCCTCCAGGCAAATCGGCAGGCCGCGAAGGGGTTTCGCGACGCGACCGAGAGCGGATGAAGTCGCGGGATGTCTCGATCGTTTAACACATTCTTCGGCGGTGAAAAAATGCCAGTCAGCAATGTGTGACATTCCTGCAATAATTCGTCATTGCATTTGCGGGTCCCCCACCCTTTAGTTCGCCACTTTTCCCCGTCCAACAAGCTTTCCTCTCCTTGAGCCACCGCCTTGATCGTTTTGAAATGAAATTCGTCATCACACGCGAACAGCGTGAGGCGCTGGAGGGCGATGCGATGCAGCGGATGAAGCCGGACGAATTCGCGGTGGATGGAGCTTTTTATCCGATCCTGAGTATTTATTACGACAACGCAGATCGGGATTGCTACTGGGAGCAGGTGCGCAATCAGCAGCATCGGCGCAAGTTGAGAATCCGCGTTTACGGCAGCCCGGATGGAAGCGTTCCTCCGACGATTTTTGTGGAGGTAAAGCACAAGTGGGGTATGCGTGGCTCGAAGCGGCGGCTGCTTTGTTCGCTGGAGGAGGCGTTTGAGGTCTGTGCGGGAAAACCGATCGAACCGCGGGCAAGGTTGAGTGATCGCCGTATGATCGGGGAAATCCATTCGTTTATACAGCATTGCAATTTTCAACCAAGCTGCGCGATCCGCTACGACCGTCACGCGTTCATGGATCGCGACCCGGCGTCGGACCTTCGGGTGACGTTCGATACCGACATCTCCTATCGGTTTGAACGCTTGCGAGTCACTCCCGAGGATCGGGATTTCGATCAGTTTCTGCTACCCGAAGGCTATTCCGTCATGGAGGTAAAAGTGACTGATGCCATCCCTCTGTGGCTGACGCAGGCGATTGGCCGGCATCAGTGCATTTTGCAAAGCCATAGCAAATATAACAATGCGATGGAAGCGGGAGACGCGATCTTGCATCGTCAGATGGGCGGACGGCCTTATAAACCGCATTACGGAATCACTCCCGACTCGCTGCAAGCGAGCCGGAACAACCCGCCCGCAAAAGCCGACGCCCCGAGCATCGCGCTCGCGTCGTAAAAACCTGACCTCCCTTTACTCCCCGGCCCCTCTTTGATGAACGAACTGCAATCCACCCTAATCCAAGCCCTAGGTTTCGATCAACCCGTCCCGCCACTTCAGGAAGTCATCCTCGCTCTCGGCCTGAGTTTTCTCCTGAATTTGATCGTCGCTTCAGTTTATAAGGCGACCTACAGAGGCAGCGAATTCTCTCAAGATTTTGTCCACATGCTTCTCATCCTCGGCACGGTCGTGTCCGTGGTCGTCATGGTCGTCCATGGTGAAGGAGACAAGAAAGCGCAGGCGACCGCATTCGGGATATTTGCTGCGTTTTCGATCATCCGCTTCCGCGCCAACGTGGCGCAGTCGCGAGATATTGGGTTTCTCTTCATGGCGATGGCCGCCGGACTGGGTGTGGGAGCCCGCCAGTATCAACTCGCCTCCGCGACCACGGTCGTCGTGTGCGCGATCGTTTACGTATTTTCCAAGGCGAATCTTTTTCCTCCTGCGTGCGCTTCGCACCGGCTGAGAATTCGGGTCACGAACGATATTGATTACGACAATATTTTTCGCGAAACCTTCACCAAGTTTCTCCACGATTTCGATCTGATTTCGATTGAGTCAATTCAGGCTGGAATGATGACAGAATTGCTATATCTTATTCATCTGAAAGTCACCGAGCAGCCCGGCGAGTTTGTTATAGCGCTTCAGCAACTCAACGGAAACAACCGGGTGATGCTCACCTCCACGGCCCCAAATCGCATCTTTGCGGATTAAGGCTCCCTCATATCATGAATCCCCACCTCTCTCCCGCTCGCACTTCCAAGGGTTTTACCCTCATGGAAATCCTCGTCGTCATCGCGATCATCCTCGTGCTCGCCGCGATCGCGTTCCCCGTTTTCGCCGCCGTCCAGAATCGCGCCAGCAAGTCCACGGTGATGAATAATATGCGGCAACTCGGCTCGGCATCCGCAGCTTATACTTCGCAAAACGACGGCCAGTTGCCCGCCGAGGACGCCAAGGGCACCGACACGTGGTCCAGCGCGGCCAACCCGGAAAATGCGAAGGCTTGGTATAACGCGCTGCCCGTCATTCTGTCTAAAAAAAGCGTGGCGCAGTATGCCTCGAATCCACAGGCCTTTTACTCCAAGGAGAACCTCATCTTTGTGCCCGCTGCGCTTTACCCCGATACAGATAAAAAGCTGGCCAGCCCGCTCTTCGCGATCGCCATTAACACCAAGCTGCAACGCAAGGACGCGAACAAAGAAAAATCCGCCCATCTCTCGCAGATCACCAATCCCGGGCGCACCGTTCTTTTCCTCGAACAAGGTCTGAAAGGTGAACCCAAGGCGATGGCGCAGCAGCCGAAATATGACGGGAGCCCGAAGGGCAGCGCGAAGTCGTTCGTCGCCCGCTACAATGGCTTTGGCATCCTCACGTTTGTGGATGGGCACGCGGAATTGGCGGAAGGCAGAGACATTTTGGAAGACAACGGCCAGTTTAAATTTCCGTTGCAGGCCGGGGACATCACCTGGTGCAAGAGTCAGGAAGAAGATCCAAACAAGTAACGGCTGGCCGCCGCGCGGCGATCAGGGAGCGGGCGCGATTTTTGCCAGGGCAGAACGCGCCGCTTCTTGCACGGATTGCGGTTGGCTGGCAGCGAGTTCCTTCAAACGCGGGACGGCGTCCTTCGCGTCGGGACCGATCGATGCAAGTTGCTCGCACGCGAAAATGCGGACCTGCGAATCGCGGGCGCTCAGGATCGGGAGAAGCTCCGTGACCGAGCGCACGCCGATGACTTTCAGCGCGAGCAGCGCCACACCGCGATCGGTGTCGCGGTCCAGCATCGCCACCAGCGCCGGGGTGGCCACGCGGGCGCGGTCGCCGAACTTTGAAAGCGCGGCGGCAGCGGGGCGTCGCACGCGGCCCGACTCGTCTTCCAGTGCTTTCACCAGGGTCGTTATTGTTTGCGCCTCATTCGGCTCCACCGCGGCGAGCGCCTTGATCGCGGCAGCTCTCACGTCACCATCCTCGTCTTTCGCCACGGCGTAGAGTGTCGGCAAAGCGGCCGCCGCTTCGTGCCCGATGCCGCTGATCGCGAGGACTGCCGCCACTCGTGTGGGGATCGCGGGAGCTTTTGCCAGCTCGGTTAAACGCGGGAGCGCCCCGATGGAAGCAGGTCCCATTTTCGCGAGTGCGGCCAGCAGCGGTGCTTGAAGATCGGGATCGTTCAGACGCTCCATCATCGCAGGAAGGGCGGGTGCCGCACCGGGGCCGAGGTTGCCGATTTGATCAATCGCAGAAAGGCGCGTCGCGGCGCTTTCGTCGTCGAGCAACTCCACCAAACCCGCCACGCCCAAGGCATTCGTGCCACCGAAACGCGCCATCCCCGCCGCCCCCGCGCGCCGAACCTCCGGCGCTGCATCGTGCAGCGCCGTTTCCAGCATCGGCTTCAAGCGTTGGGCATCACCTTCCAGCACCACCAGCGCACGCAGTGCAGCCCCGCGCGCGGGTGGCTCTGCATTGGCAGCCAGCCCAAATAAAAGCTCAATGGCCGGCGCAGCTTCGCGCCCCATGCCGCCCAAAGCGCGGGCCGCCGCCACCCGCACTGGCACCGTCGGATTCTTCAGCGCCTCCATCAGCACCGGCACGGCCGCGCTGCCAAAGCCACGCAACAGCCCCACGATCCGCTCTGCCTCCGCGGGCGGTGCGTCATGCAGCGCCGCGAGCACCGGAGGCAAAGCCGCAGGCCCGATTTCCGAAAGCGCCGTGGCCAGCGCCGTGTCGGCAGGCGATTTCCGCGCCGCATCGATCAGCGCCGGCACCGCGGGACTCGCAGCCGGGCCCATGCGACCGAGCGCACGCGCCGCCCGCTGCCGGGTCGCCGCATTTTCATCCCTCAATGCCTGCTCCAACGCCGTGAGCACCACCTCGCGCCCGGCGCGCATTGGCACGAGCGCATTGATCGCGGCGTGGCGGACTTGCTCGTTGTCATCCTTCACCCCGGCGACAAGCAGCGGCACGACTTCTTCCGTCGCGAGCCCGATCCTCGGCAGCGCACCCAGCATCGCCACGCGCGCCTGCGGATCGCTCTCGCTTTTCGCCGCTTCTGCGAAAGCAGCCGCGCACTCTTTTGCCGCCACGCCGATCAGCCCGAGTGATGTCGCCGCCCCGGCCCGCTGGGGCGCTTCCTTCGACTTCAACGCTTCGGCCAACGGCTTCACCGCCGCCTCTCCGATCGCGCCGAGCGCCTCCGTCGTCTCGCGACGCACCTCCTCGTCGCCGTTCAGATTCGCGATCAAAAAAGGAATCGCCGGTGCCGCCTCGCGTCCCATCCCGGCCAGCGCTTTCGCCGCGCCCGCGCGCAGACTCGCGTCGTCGGATTTTGCCGCATCCATCAGCGCCGGGAGCGCCGCCACTCCGATTCGCGACAGCGCAAACGCCGCCCGCGTCACCGCCTGCCGCCGGTCGCGATCGCGTCCCCGCGACTTGCGATTTCCCAATCCGTCGATCAGCGCCGGGATCGCCTCCTGCGCATCGGGGCCGAGATGGGCGATCGCCGAAATGGAAAACGACCACACCTGTCTATCCGCATCATCCAGCGCGCGGATCAAGGCCGGCAGCGCCGCCTTCGCTCCCGCACCCATCGCGTCCAGCGCAAAGGCCGCATCGCGCCGCACGACGACATTTGGCGCACCGAGTTCCTGCGCTAAAACCGCCACGTCCGCAGCGCTCGCGGGCATCCCGCTGAGCCACGCGAGCAATGCACCCTGCGCGAGCGCGGGAACTGCGACGGATCTACGCATCCAGCCCGCGCAACGCACCCGTGCTGTCTCCGAAACTCGCCACCGGCGCGCCCACGCGTTCAAGCATCGAGACCAGCAGATTGCACATCGGCGTCTCCGAACTAAAGCGCACATGCCGGCCCGGCGTGATCGTGCCGCCGCCGCGTCCTGCCATGATCAGCGGCAGATTTTCGTGCTCGTGCCGGTTGCCATCCGCGAGGCCCGCTCCGTAAACGATCATCGAGTTATCGAGCAGATTGCCCTCGCCCTCACGGGTGCTCTTCAGACGCTCAAGCAGATACGCGAACTGCTGCATGTGAAAGTGGTTGATGTCCCGGATTTTTTGCAGCTTCGCCGCGTCGCCTTGATGATGCGAAATCGAATGATGCCCGTCGCTCACGCCGATGTTGCGGTAGCTGCGATTCGATCCCTCATTGGCCAGCATGAAAGTGCAGATCCGCGTCACATCCGTCTGAAACGCCAGCACCAGCATGTCCATCATCAGCCGCGCATGGTCCTCGTAACTCTCAGGAATGCCCTCCGGAATTTCGTAACCCGGCGCGATGACTGGAGCCGCACTCGCGACCATCCGCTCCGCGTTTTCCACGCGCTTTTCGATTTCGCGGACCGACGCCAGATACTCGTCGAGCTTCTGCTTGTCGTGCCCGCCCACCTGCGCGCCGAGCGACTTCGCGTCTTCCGTCACAAAATCCAGAATGCTCTTTTTATAATGCTGCCGGCGTGCCTGATTCTCGCTCACCTCACGCGGGAGCTGGTTGGAAAACAGCCGCTCGAACACCAGCCGTGGATTGATCTCCCGGCTTGAGGGCGTCGATTCGTTGATCCACGAAATATTGTTGGAATACGCGCACGAATAACCCGTGTCGCATTTCCCGCCCTGCCGGCCCGCTTCCAGCCCGAGCTCGATCGAGGGGAACCGCGTCTGTTTTCCCACCGCTGACGCCGCCACCTGATCCGCCGAGGTGCCCACCCGGATCTGCGAGCCCTCACTTTTTAGCGGCTGCCGCCCCGTCAGCCAACTCCCCGCCGACCGCGCATGATCGCCTCCGCCGTCCCCATTCGCGCGCCCCTTGTCATGCGCCAGTCCGCTCATCACCAGCAGATCGTTTTTGTGCTCCTTCAGCGCCTGCAAAGTGTAGGGCAGATCGAAATCCGCGCCTTCGGCTGCCGGCGTCCACTCATTCATGTTCACGCCATTCGGCACAAAGAGAAATGCCATCCGCACGGGAGCCTTCGTCGCGCCCGTCACCGATGCCAGCATGCGCGCAGGTCGCATCGCATCCAGCAGCGGCAGTGCGATCGACGCACCGAGACCGCGGAGAAAAGTGCGACGGGGAAGATGAAAACGCTCGGTGCTCATAATAGGTGGGTGGCGGTTCCTGCCACGCTAGCATGATGCCTCGCGGGGGCAATCCTTAGAAGCTGCGTCAAGCGTGGCCTGCCGAAGCGTCGGGCCTGCTCCAACGAAGAAGACTCAGCTCCGCCTCTCGACCCGCCCCGGACTCAGTCCCCGTATCCGCCCGGATTCCGCACATGCCACGACCACGCACTCTCCACGATCCGCTCGATCGCTTGAAACTTCGGCTCCCATCCCAGCTCCGCCTTGATCTTCCCCGAAGCCGCAATCAGCCGCGCCGGATCGCCCGCACGCCGCGGCTTCTCGATCACTTTGATCGCCTTCCCCGTCACCCGCTCGCACGCCGCGATGACTTCTCGCACGCTCGTTCCCCCGCCCGTCCCCAAGTTGTAAAACGCACTCTCCTTCACCTCCAGCGCCAGCATGTGCGCCGCCGCCAGATCCAAGATGTGGATGTAATCGCGGATGCACGTCCCGTCCGGCGTCTCATAGTCCGTCCCATAGATTTCCACGTGCTCCTTCTGCCCCAGCGCCACCTTCAGGATATTCGGGATCAGATGCGTCTCGATCCGGTGATCCTCTCCGAAACGCTCACTCGCCCCCGCCGCATTGAAGTAACGCAGCGCCACGAATTTCAACCCGTGAATCTCATCGTACCAGCGCAGGATTTTCTCAAACATCAGCTTCGATTCCCCATACGGGTTGATCGGGCGCTGCGGCAGCGATTCATCGATCGGCACCCGCTCCGGCGGCCCGAACGTCGCGCACGTCGAACTGAAAACCAGCCGCTTGCACCCCGCCGCCATCATCGCATCCAGCAGGTTCAAGCCGCCATACACATTGTTCCGGAAATACTTCGACGGATTCTCCATCGACTCACCCACCAGCGCATTCGCCGCGAAATGCATCACCGCATCCGGGCGCACCTTTTCCAGCGCATCCTCGATGTCGCAGCGCTGCTGCAAATCCCCCGCGATCCACTCCGCCCGCCCGTCGATCGCCCGCCGATGCCCCTCGCTCAGATTGTCAAAAATACACACCGAATGCCCTGCATTCAGGAGCTGCTCCACACAGATACTGCCGATATATCCGGCACCGCCGGTCACAAGGATTTTCATAAAAAGTCATCCGCAGCCACTTCCCCCGTCATCGGCGTCGTCACCTTTCCCATCCGGGGAAAAAGACCGCGCCCAACAAGGAAGCGAACCCCTTCAAATCGCCGGCGTCACGCCCTGCCTCCGCAACTGCGCCACCATCACCCCCACGTGCCGGTTATGAGTGCGAGGCTGCAACATTTTCAAGCTCATCGCCTTCGAGCCCCACTCCATGATTTCGATATCCACAGTGCGCACCCCCCAGTTCCGCATGATCCCCCGGCTCGGCACATAAAGATCCACCGTCTGCCGCCCCACCAGCGCCGAGCCATAATCCTCGATCACATACACCCGCCCATTCTCCACCATCCGAAACCGCGTCCCCAGCGGCATCCACGACCAATCACTCGCCGCGCTGAATTCATTCTCTCGATTTCCATAATGCAGACGCGTCCCGATCGCGTTATTCGAGCCCCCCGGCTCCGTCTGCGTATAGGCCGTCGTCCGCACCATCATATGCCGCCCCTTCCCCGGATGCCCCCCTGCCGAAACCCCGCCCTGAGAAGCGCAGCCAACAAAACTCGCAGCCGCAGCCACGACCAGCAACAAGCGCCAGCAGACGCGATTCTTGATTAAGTTCATGAGATAATTTCCGGGGTAAAACGAGCCGCGGACTATGCGCAATCCTCCGCCCGTGTCGAAGAACTATTTTCAAACTGCCTGCGCGAGGGTCTGACTGGAAGTGGAACCAGAGAGTCGAGGCGGAGTTCGAGAGAGCCGAACCGCTGAGGGCCAAAGGCGCGGAAACAAGCCAGCCCAAAGCCGGGGAGGCGGAAGGAACTCGAGGAGGATGCACGTGGGCGGACCAACGCCCTGAGTTCGATGATGAAAGAGTGAATAGCCATGTAAGGGCGGACCCGTCCGCTCCTGTGAGCGACTCGATGGAGAAATTCGCCGCGTTGTCGTGCCGGCCGTGCGGAGTCACCGTCTGCGCGAAGATCGTCCCTGCCTGCCCGGCATCTTCCCCTCCGGCCACAGCTCGATCGTCGCTGCCGTTGGCGTCGTCGGTGTCTGTGCGGAGCTCGTTCCGACAAGGGCGAGGAAACGAGAGATTATGAGGAAGAGGCCACCGCACCGATCCGGCGTCCGTCACTTCACCGGTTACCAGCGCCCCCCGGCGCTGTCCTTCGGGCTTTCTGCGACAGGCTATTTGCCCGGTGCCTCCGCACCGGCCCTGCGGGCGACCTTCGGTCGGCTATCTCACTCCGTTCAGTTCGCTCCGCTCGGTTCGGCGTTCCAGATCTTGAGATCGTCGAAGAAGCCGTCCTTGCCCATGCAGCCAAACTCGACCTTCGACTTCGTCGGGTGGGCGATGCCGGGCGATTGCAGGAAGGCGACGGGCTTGCCGTCGATCGAGGCGCGCAT
>JBBRPM010000051.1:0-9017 GCA_038228115.1 Chthoniobacterales bacterium | reverse complement strand
CTACATCGTCTTCGGCAGCATCCAGGAAGCCGACCGCATCATCCGCATTCACCCGCTGCTTGATCGGCAGTTCGTGCCGCAGTGGTATGTCGAGTACGTGGTCTTTCATGAGATGCTCCACGCGTTCGTCCCCGATCGGTACGACAGCGCGGGACGGCGGATCGTGCATCACGAGGGCTTCGTGGAAAAGGAGCGCCGGTTCCGCCACTACCGCCGCTCGATCGAGTGGGAGCAGGATAATCTCGGGCGCTTTCTGCGCTGACCGGCTCGCGTGCGACGCGCACCTTTCCTCGCGAATGGTCCGCGTGATCGGGGTGCGTGCGCGAGGCGGCGCACCGCGATCATCGGCATGAAATTTCACCGCATTTTTCGCGACTTCCGCAGCACGCAGGCGGCAGCCTTTTCTGTTCCCACTCCCGCAGCCTTCGGGTAAACGACACGCCATTCGATGCCATCTTCGTCCCTCATCCGCCTGCTCGTCCTGCTCTGCGCCGCCGCGCTCACGGCCTGCTCCGGCACGGGCTCGAGGGCGAATTCCGGAGTCGCGGCCCGCGCCGGAGATGGCGGCTACGCCACGCGGCCCGCGCGGAACATCAGCACGACGGCATCGCACTTCATGTATGTGCGCACGACGGCCTACCATCATTCCGAACCCGGTGGTCGCGCGACGGCCGTCGGCGGCTACCTGAAGCCCGTCCACAGCGCCGCCGCCGACTGGAGCTGGCTGCCGGCCGGCACCCGTTTCCGCATCGTCGGGACGGGCGAGGAATACACCGTCGAGGACTACGGCAGCGCGCTCGTGGGCAAGTACACGATCGACCTCTACAAGAGCACGCGCGCCGAGATGAACCGCTGGGGCGTCCGCTACGTGGAGATCGAAGTGCTCCAGCTCGGCAGTTATCCGGTCAGCCTCGCGGTGCTGATCCCGCGGCAAAAATTCGCGCATGTCCGCGCGATGGTGGTCGGGCTTCAGAAGAAAGCGCGGAGCTAGGCCGCGCCAAGACCGTGGGATCCAACGCCCGTTCCACCGCGCACCGCCTGCTCACCGACTGGGAGCGCAAGCGCCCGCACGCCGATGATCTCCTCCACGAGCGCCTCGCCGCCTCGCCGCTCGCCGACCGCGACCGAGCGCTCGTCACCGAACTTTTTTACGGCGTCCTGCGGCGGCTGAGCGAACTCGATTTCCTCATCGCCCGCCTGCGCGATGGCGAGGTGGACGACGACACGCGCGCGGTCCTGCGCCTCGGGCTCTACCAGCTTTTCCACACGCGCATGCCCGCCTTTGCGATCGTGAAGGAGACCGTCTCCCTCTCGCGCCGCGCCGGCGGACTCGTGAACGCCATCCTCCGCCGCGCCGATCGCGAGCGCGACGCACTCCTCGCCGCGCTCGCCGCCGCCCCGCTCGCCGTGCGGACGAGCCATCCCGATTTTCTCCTGGAAAAATGGACGGCGAACTTCGGAGCCGACGCCGCGCGTGCGCTGGCCGAATGGAACAACACGCCCGCGCCCGTCGTCCTCCGCGCGAACACCCTCCGCACCACGCGCGACGAACTCCTCGCCGCGCTGCCTAGAGCCGCGCCGCATCCATTTCATCCGCTCGCGCTCACCGCTCCGCGCATCCCCGCCGAATGGCTCGAGCGCGGCCTCTGCTACGTGCAGGACCCGAGCACGCTCGCCGCCTGCGACCTGCTCGATCCGCAGCCCGGCGAGACGATCCTCGACGCCTGCGCCGCGCCCGGCGGCAAGACGACCGCGCTCGCCGCGCTCATGCGCAACGAGGGCACGATCATCGCCGCCGATCTTTGGGAAAGCCGCATCGCGCGCCTGCGCGAAAATTGCGAACGCCTCGGCACGCGCAACGTCCGCGCGCTCGTCCTCGACACGATGAAGGAATCCGACGCACTTGCACCGCACACTTTCGATCGCATCCTCGTGGACGCGCCGTGCAGCAACACCGGCGTCATCCGCCGCCGCGTGGACGTGCGCTGGCGACTGAGCGAGGAGGATTTTCTCCGCATGCCCGCGCAGCAGCTCGCGCTCCTCCGCCGCTGCGCCGGACTTTTGAAAAGCGGCGGTACGCTCGTCTATTCCACCTGCTCGCTCGAGCCGGAGGAAAATGAACGCGTCGCCGAAGAAGCCGCGCGCACGATCCCCGGCCTGCGCCTCGAAGTCACGCGCCACATCCGCCCGTGGATCGACGCCGTGGATGGCGCCTTCTGCGCAAGTTTCATCGCGGCGTAAATGTGGCGCCGGCCCGCCCGTCGGCAAGGCGCTCTAGCCCCCGATCTTTGCGAGCGCCAGCGAAAGCGGCGTGCACAAAAAACGTCCGTGCTCATGCATGGCGCCTTCGGGTCCGAATGCTTTGGCCCGACGAGTTGTCGGCCCTTCGCCGTCCCGCCACCGTGCGTTCGCTCTACCCCGCGCGATTCACCGCGCTGAGCACGGCTTTGATCGCGGCGAGTTCCACATTCGTATCCACGCCTGCGCCCCATTTTTTGCGGCCGTCGGCGAGCTTGATTTGGATGTAGGCAATCGCGCTCGCCTCGTTGCCGGAGCTGAGCGACTGCTCGCGGTAATTTGCGACCTCGAACGCCGCCGCGCCCGCGCCGATGAGCGCGTGGACGAATGCCGCGATCGGGCCGTTGCCGTCGCCGTTGGCCACGGTGCTTTGGCCGTTCAGTTTCAGACCTGCGCGGCACGCCATCACTTCGCCGCGGTGGTCGGCCTCGAAATTTTCCAGCGCCCACGGATCGGTGCGTTCGATGTACTCGCGCCAGAACATCGCCTTCAGTTCCGTGGCCGTGACCTCGCGGCCGAGTGCGTCCACGGCGTCGTTCGCGAGCGGGCCGAATTCGCGCTGCATGTCCTTCGGCAGTTCGATGCCAAATTCGCTCTCCAGCAAATACGCCACGCCGCCTTTTCCGCTCTGCGAATTCACGCGAATCACCTCGCGATATTCGCGCCCGATGTCCGCCGGATCGATCGTGAGATACGGCACGTCCCAAGCGCCGTTGAGCGTTGAAGGTTGAGCGTTCAGACAACGCTTTTCCCACTCCGCGAGCCCCTTCTTGATCGCATCCTGATGCGATCCGCTGAACGCCGTGAACACCAGTTCGCCCGAGTACGGATGCCGCGCGGGAACGGTCATGCCCGTGCAGCGCTCGTAGATTTCACGCAGCGCATTTAAGTCGGAAAAATCGAGCCCCGGCGCGATGCCGTGCATGTAGCAATTCATCGCCACGGCGACGATGTCGAGATTGCCCGTGCGCTCGCCATTGCCAAAGAGTGTGCCCTCGACGCGATCCGCGCCGGCAAGCAGTCCGAGTTCCGTCGCCGCGATGCCCGTGCCGCGATCGTTGTGCGTGTGCAGCGAGACGATGAGCGCATCGCGATTGCGGATGTTGGTGCACATCCATTCGATCTGGTCCGCATACACATTCGGCATCGCGACCTCGACAGTGTCCGGCAGGTTCAGGATCATCGGGCGCTGCGGCGTCGGCTGCCACACGTCCATCACGGCCTCGGAGATGTCCTTCGCAAATTCCACCTCCGTCGCGCTGAAGCTCTCGGGCGAATATTGCAGGCGCACGTCCGTCCCCGCGAGCTGCGGGATGCGGTCCTTGATCATCTGCGCGCCGCGGACTGCCATTTTCAGGATGTCCGATTTTTCCAGCCCGAAGACCACGCGGCGCTGGGCGGGCGACGTGGAATTATACATGTGGATGATCACTTTTTTCGCCCCGACGAGGGACTGAAATGTCTTCTCAATGAGATCCTCGCGCGCCTGCACGAGCACCTGCACCGTCACATCATCCGGGATGTGCCCGCGCTCGATCAGCGTGCGGTTGAAGGCAAATTCCGTGTTCGACGCCGCCGGGAAACCGATCTCGATTTCCTTGAAGCCGCACGTCACCAGCGCGTGGAAAAGCTCGAGCTTCTGCGCGACATTCATCGGCACCGCGAGCGCCTGATTGCCATCGCGGAGATCCACGGAGCACCAGATTGGGGGCTCCGTCAGCGAGCGCGCAGGCCACTGTCGGCCCGGAAGGTGGATCGGCGCATACGCGCGGTATTTCGAAGAAGGATCAGAAAGCATGGAAGGGTGATTTTAAAAATAAGAAGCCCACAGAATCGTGGCACCGGCCGCGCCCGCCGCTCGGAAGAAGCGCCAGCCGAATGCGCGAAAAGCTCCCCGGCAGGCACCGCCGCAGCAACGGGGCACCAGTCAGTTGCCGGAGAGCGGCGTAAGTCGGCTGGTCAGCGGGAAAATCACAAGGCGATAAGACCAGACGGCCCCGCGATGGCAAGAGTGCGTTTCGACGCGCGAATGCGCCCGCGTCCCCGGGCAAGTGGGCAAATGGAAGAAATCGGTGAACGAGATTTTACGGGAAGCTGACGATAAAGTAGTTGCCCTCCACGCCGCTTGCTTTAGACATGAAAGGCTGAAGTCGCCCAAAGACGTTCCCCCTCCCAAAAGATAATCTTCCAGAATTGCACACTACACCCCGATGAAAACGAATCGCTCCCTCCTTCGGCAACTCGCCGCCATCACCGCACTTTTGCTGCCCGCCGTCGCCTCGTTCGCCCAGACCACCGCGACGACTGACCCTGTCGGATTTGTCACGATGAACATTTCGGGCAATGGGGGCTCGGGCCAGCCGGCTTACACCTTCACAACGCTCGGAATGACCAATGCGGTCGCGTATCAAGCAACGACAAGTTCCGTGACAGGGTCGACCACGCTCGTGGACCTCAACTCCACTTGGGCGGATAACGCATACAACGGCGCAGGCGGAACGGTGACCCACTACGTTGAAATCGTTTCTGGGCCAGGTGCTGGTACCACATATGACGTTTCCGCGACCTCTGCTTCCGCTCACACGCTAACTTTGACACAGCCTCTCGCCTCAAACATCGCAACCGGTGCTTCCTACAAAGTTCGCCCCCATTGGACAATCGCTAGCGTCTTTGGTGCTGCAAATCAAAATGGTCTTGCAGGAGGAAACTCCACGACAGCCGATCAAATCCAACTGTTTCACAACAACGCCTATCTGATTTACTACTACCAGACCTCGGGCCTCGGAGGAACGGGCTGGAGGCAGTCAGGTGCTCCGTTCGTAGATGCAAGCGCGACGGTAATCTACCCTGATGACGGGCTCTTGATCGCTCGTCTCCAGAGTGGTAACACGAGCGTTGTTGTTCAAGGTGCCGTCAAAACCGGTCAGACATCAATTCCAGTGGTGTCAGGTTACTCGCTCTTGGGTAATGTTTACGCCGCCGCGATGACTCTTGGGACGTCCAATCTCTACACGGCCGACCCCAATACTGGCTTGGCTGGCGGGAACTCCACTTCCGCCGATCAGGTGATGTTCTGGAACGGCACTGGCTTCAATGTGTATTATTACCAAACTTCGGGATTGGGCGGCATCGGGTGGCGGCAAACTGGTGCTCCATTCGTTGATGCTACGACCGCTCCAATTCCGGTAAATGCCGCACTATTTATCAGCCGAAGCGGCGCGCCTTTCAATTGGATCGCTCCTCAGTTCCCGGCGAGTTTCAACTAGCCGAGCCTTCCTACGCTTTCCAGAGATGAAGATCCTGCCGGTTATTGTGATTTGCGTCGCGAACGTGACTGCCTGTCATGCCGCTTCGGTGTCTTGGGGTGCAGCGATTGACACCGGTATCATTGATACCAGCGGCGCGGCGTTGGCGACCCAGAACGTTGTTCGCATCGGATACTTCGGTACTTTCACAAATCAACAAGTCCAAGCGAACGCGCTCACGCCGTCAGGTATCACGGCGCTAAACTCTGACTGGCACCAGTTTGCTCAAAGCACAATTGGGACAAACACATTCTCGCCAGGAAGTTTTTCCGAATCTTCCAGCCCTCTTTACTCTTCGCTCCCCGGTTTCACACCTAGTTCCCAGATCTACTTCTGGGCACTCAAATCCAGCGACCCGGTAAACAATCCGCTGACTACCGTCACGCAGACGGCAATCGGCTACGTCCCGTTTGCAAACCTCCCTGCTTGGCGTTTTCCTGCCTCGGACGTTTCACCCGGTGTTAGTATTGACATATCGCAACTTTCGAACGCAAATTCAGTACTTCTCGCCGGAACATATATAAGCGCAAGTAGCTCTTCGTTAAACCCCATTTTTGGGACTGCAAACCATGCCGTTCAACTGGCCAATGTTTCGGCTGTCCCAGAACCGTCCAGTTTTGCGATCGGGGTCATTACGGCGCTCGCCGCAGTTGGTTCGCGGAACCGGCGCAGGAAATAATCTCCACGCGACTATTTAATACCTAACGATAAATGAAAAAGCTCTTGTTTCTTTTGCTCAGCATTTTAACAGCGGATGTATCTCGCGCTGCCACTGTCTCATGGGGTGCCCAACAAGACACTGGCGTAATCGATGTCGCGTCCGCGGCAATGCCGGTCGGGCAAGTAATTCGGATTGGCTATTTTGGAACGCTCAGTGGCGCAGCGATCACCGCAAATTCCACGACGAACGCGGGCTTGGGTATCCTGGAGGGAGATTTTCATCAGTTCGCCCAATCGACGATTGGGACTGGAACTTTTAACACTCCGGCCACTTTTGCGGTGAACTCCACGCCATCTTACGCCTCGCTCCCGGGCTTCGCGCCAAATACGCAAATTTATTTCTGGGCGTTCAAGTCAAGCAATACATCTTCGATAGCCAACGTCTTGGCGACGGCCACCGAAACCGCGATCGCGTATGTCCCATTCGCGAACAACTCGGCATGGCAATTCCCGGCCTCGGACATTGCGGCCGCGAAAACTATCGATCTGGCACAGTTCTCGAATCCAAACACCGTAGTGTTGGCAGGTAATTACAAGGCGGGAAACACCGCTTCCCTGACGGGAATCCTTGGTTCGCCTAATCACGCCCTCCAACTTGCAACGGTCGTCCCTGAACCATCGATCATCACTTTTTCAATTATCGGATTTTTCGGTGCCGCCCAGATGCGGCGCCGAAAGCGCAAGTAAGATTGCGCTCTAATTCGATGCACTCCAAGGCAAGCCTTCGGGCTTGCCTTTGTGCTGCTCACGGGCAACAGCAACGAAACTCATGCCTGAATTCCGATACAGTGCGCGCAATGCCGAGGGGCAACTGGTGGATGGGACGGTGACAGCGAATGATCGTTCCGCCGCGATCGCGCAGGTGGAGCAGAAGCGCTGCGTGCCGATCCGCGTGCAGCCCGTCGAGGCTCCAGGTGCGGATCAGGCGCCGGCGATTTCGGAACCCGCATCCCGGCAGAAAAGCCCGGCGAACTCGGCAGGGGCGAGGAAGGCGAGAGAAAATTCTTCCACCAAAACGCTCGCGGTGAAGACGGACGACGGGGACTCAAAAGGTCTTGTCGCCCGCAAGCGCGCACACTCGGCGGCCACGCCCGCGAGCGGCGGAATGAAGCTGACCTACGCGCAGCAATACCTTTTCAGCGAGCAGCTCGCGCATCTGCTCAGCGCGGGAATGACGCTGGACGAATCGCTGAGCGTGCTCGTGAAGCGCCTCAAGCACCCGAAGCTCCAGGCGCTGTCGAAGTCCCTCCACCAGTCGCTGCTCGACGGCGGCAGCCTCTCGCAGGCCATGCGCGAATTCCCGCGCATCTTTTCGCCGCTCTACGTGAACATGGTTTCCTCGGGCGAGGCGTCGGGCTCGCTGCCGACGATTTTGCGCCGCCTCACGATCCACATCGGCGAGGTGAAGGCTCTGCGCGACAGCGTGCAGCAGGCGCTGCTCTACCCGGTGGTCCTCGTCGTGATCGGCTTCGCGCTGATCACGATTTTCATGAACACGATGGTGCCGCAGCTCATCTCGTTTTTCAAGGACACGGGCGCAACCCTGCCGACGCCGACGCGGATCATCATCGAGCTGAACACCACGCTCATGCGGTATTGGTGGCTCGTGGCGGCGGCACTCGTCGGCGGGTTCCTCCTGTTCCGCGCGTTCATCTCCACGCCTTCGGGGCGCGTCACGTGGGGGCGGTTCAAATGGACGGTGCCGGTGTTCAGCCGCATCCCGCGCTATCGGCTTTACGCGCAGTTCGCCCGCACGCTCGGCACGCTCACGCAAAATGGCGTGACGCTGCTGCGCGCGCTCGAGCTGCTCGAGGACATCGCGGGAAATGAATTCATCCGCCTGCGCATGGCGGAAGTCCGCGCAGCCGTCGTGGACGGCGCGACGCTCTCCAATGCGCTCGCGTACCAGAAAATCTTCCCCGAGATGTTCGTGGACATGATGAGCGTGGGCGAGCAGACGGGCAAATTTTCCGACACGATGAATCTCATCGCCGATGTGTATGAGCGCGAGCTGGACAAGCAGGTGAAAATCGTGAGCACGCTCATCCCGCCGATCGTGATGGTGCTCATCGCCGCCGTCATCGGCACGGTGATCTACGGGATCCTGATCGCGGTGTTCAAACTCACCGGCGGCCTGCACCGGCGGTGAGGCGGTGAAAATGACGGATGAAGCGTGACGCGGTGCGCGGTGAATCTGCGACGCCCCCGTTGCAGGAGGGTGTGCGCGACGTCTCGCTGCGCGAACCTGTGGTGCCGGAAGCGAGCCGCCTCCCGTCGCACCCCGATCCGATTTTCACGGCTGCGTCGCCTTCACGCGGATGTAACTGCGCGGATTGTTCCCGGGGAGCAGCAGGCTTTGCACGGTGATGGTTTCGATGCCAGTCGCAGCGTCGAGCACGCGCGCGAGCTGCGCGGTCCATGCGTTCGCAGGGATGTCGCCGAGCGCGGTGCTGTAACGCGAGCCTTGGTGCCAGATCACGAGATCGGTGGTGACCTCGACCTGCAGCGTCGCATCGCTCGCCGACGGATCGTGAAAAAATGAGAGCGTGAGCGCGCCGCTGTTTGTCCCGGGCTGCGGCGCGGCGGGGCTGGAGGGCACGTTCGGATTCAGCCCGGACACATATTTCAAAAGGTTCGGAATGCCGTCCGCCGCGGGCGTGGCGAGATCACCGGCGATGGCGGCGGTGTTCGCAT
>JBBRPM010000050.1:0-9416 GCA_038228115.1 Chthoniobacterales bacterium | reverse complement strand
GGTCGTGGGTGCGATGGTCCGTGCGGACGGCCTTGGGTCGGTGCGCGGAGTCCGAGGACTTCCAAGCTCCTATGCGAGCAGCAGGTGGCTCCCGCCGCGCCTGGGCCGCACGAGGCGGGGCAGCGGGGTGGGGCTCTGCGCCCAGTCAGGGAATCCGAGGTCATCGGTCCTGGATGGACCCAAGCAGTAAGCTCCGACCACTCTAAACGGACGACGGACCGGGAGGTCCGCCAGCTGCAGGGCTTCGATCAGGGGCTTTACCGTTGGCAAGGTGAGGCACATCGCGGGAGAGATGGGCAAAGGTTAGTTAGCTATTTCGGTGTGGCATTAAGTGTTAGGAAGTCCAGTTACCTTGGGGGTCAGCGAGTGGCGGCGGCTGGCTCGCTGGCGGTGGGTGCTCCTTGGAAGCCGAGATCGGCCAGGGTGGCCCGGCCGGTGAAGTGCCGCCAGAGGTCGATGAAGAGCAGGCGCACACAGGCGATGACGGCTTTCTTTTTGCGCACGGAGCTGCCGTGGGTCTCGCGGATCACGGCGCCCCATTTGGCGAAGCCGTGCTAGCGCGGCTCCCAGCGGAGGAGCCGCCAGATGGCTTCGGTGAGCAGGCGCACGCAGGCGTCGGTTCTCGCCCACCCGCCAGCCTCCCTATTCCCCTCCGCCTCCTCGGCCCTGCCGGTCGATGTGGCCGAGGAGCTGGCCGCCGGGTCCGGTGCTGTGCTCGCTCGGGGGCGCACCCGATATAGCTGCCGACTTTTTGCGGTTGCTGAAGCGCTGCCAGTCCATGACTTCCAGGCAGGCGGTGAGCGCGGTGAGCTGGCCCAGGCCGTGGGGCAGCGGCACGGTGAGGGTTTGCGCGGCGAGAGCGGTGAGCCGCGCGTCGAGTTCGAGGATCTGGGCGTGAATGCTTTGCGCCATGGCCCGTTGCGGTTCGAGGGCCTCGCGCAACCAGTCCTCGCCCGCCGCAGTGAGTTGCGCGACCAGACGTGGCCACATTTTTTTGCCCCACCAGCATTCGGGAAAAGCGAGCTGCCCGAAGTCATACATCAGTCCCCGGCCTTGTGCCTCGATCTTCCCGCGCAGGGCGATGAGTTGCGCGCGGTGCCGGCTCAGAAAGCGGCGCTGTTGTTCCTCCGGCGAGGGTTCGCGGACGACGCGGTTAGTCCTCGTGTTGCCATGGATGGTGCGGTCGCCGACCAACCGGGCAAGTGCCGCGGCATCGCGGCGGTTGGTCTTGCGCCGACCGGTGAGGGCCTCGGTGGCAAAGGTCAGGGCCTCCGCGCCGGCCTCCCGGAGTTGCTGCTGGGAGCGCCAGCCGAAGCCGCACGCCTCCAGCCCGACCACGCAGCGCCAGCCGCGGGCGCGGAGGGCGGCGATCAGGCTCAGGATGGTCTCGCGGGTCAACGTCCCCAGGCTTATCGGCTCGCCGAGCCCGCATTGCACGGCCAGGCAGGCCCCGTCTTTTTCGAGGTCCGCCCCGACACAGAGTAAGCGCGGCACGCCCACCGTCTCCGCGGTTCGCTCCACGCCCTCCAGGCGCTTGCAGAGCGCCGGAAAGCGTTTCAGGATGTCTTCGGTCTTGGTGTGGAGTTGGTATTTTTTCATACAGAATGCACTTTGCGCCAAGGCACCCCTTTACCACCACCGTTCCGCTCCAGATGACGCTCGCTCCCTTCTTCATCCCTCTAACGGCTCCGAGGGAGCGGGGTCAGCTTTAGAATCGAGAATTTTGTTCCCCCCCCCCCAAGTTGTGGAGGCGAACGTGCAGTAGAAATCTCGCTGCTCTGTGGGCGAACAAATTCACGGCCTTGCCCGAGCAGAAACTAGCGACGCGACCTGGGCTGGCCACGATGGCGGATGGGAAGGCAAGTTATCATCCACGCCCATGCACCGATTTCATCGTGCGAGAGTTGGCTTTGCTGTCCGCGCAACGCATTTTGGAAGCCCCGGCGCGAGTGCGTGAGCGCTCGGAGCGGCTGGGGCGCTGGCGCTGACGGACAGCAGGTCGGCGCGCCATTAGGGGTCGCTGCTAGAATATCGCTGAAACTCACCGTCATTCCTCCAGCTTTGCCAGTAAATCGGCAGGGCACTTTTTCTACAATGACTCCCGCGACTCGCTTGACCAAGCTTGAGTTCGTCGGAGCGGTTACATCTTAGGCAATATTTCCCATTGCCTCCGCGAGGCTGGCGCTTTGGTGATTCCGTGCTTTTCTAACGGTCCTCAATTTCAACGCCTCCGTGTCCGCCTCGAAAAAACTGCTCGTCGTCGATCTCGCCGCCTTTGGCTGGAACCTCGTTTCCAACCTCCCCGACTTTCAACCCGCGCAGACTTTTTTCCCTGCGGTCACGAGCGTCTTTCAGGCGTGCTTTCGCACTGGTTCGGAGATTGGCACGCATGGCATGATCGCGAATGGGCTCTTCTTTCGCGACCTCACGAAAGTGCTCTTCTGGGAGCAAAGCGCGACGCTCGTGCAGGGGCCGCGCATTTGGGAAAAATTCCGTGCCCGCGGGGGTAAAGTCGGCATGATGTTTTGGCAGCAAAGCATGGGTGAGGAGGTTGATTTTATTGTGACGCCCGCGCCGATCCACAAGCACAGCGGCGGCATGATCCAGTCGTGCTACACGCAGCCCGCAAACCTTGAGCAGCGCTTGAATGAAGCGGTGGGGCGTCCGTTTAATCTGATGAACTACTGGGGCCCGCTCGCGAACTACAAATCGAGCGACTGGATCGTCGATGCGACGTGCGCCGTGATGGGCATGCCAGAGGTCGCGCCCGACCTGCTGCTCACCTACATCCCGCATCTCGACTACGATTTGCAGCGCCACGGTCCAAACAGCGACGCCGCTGGGAAGTCGCTCGATATTTTACTCGGCTACCTCACGCGCATCAAAGCCGCGTGCGCGGACTTTGGCTACGACTGGATTTTCGTCGGCGACTACGCGATCGAGCAGGCGAAACGCGGCGCGATTTTTCCGAACCGTGCGCTGCGCGAAGCCGGGCTGTTTTCCGTGCGCGAAATTCGGGACATGGCTTACACGGATTTTTTCACGAGCCGCGCGTTTGCCGTCGTCGATCATCAAATCGCGAACGTCTATTGCCGCGACGCCGCCTCTGCGCTCGCCGCGAAAGCATGTCTGGAAAAGGTTCCCGGCGTTGCCGAAGTCCTTGAACGCGAAGCGCAGTCCGCGCGCGGTCTGCTCCACGCGCGCGGCGGCGACTTGCTGGCCATCGCGGAAAACGGCGCGTGGTTTGCCTATCCGTGGTTTGAGAAAAGCGAAGCGCCGGACTACGCGAGCCACGTCGATATTCACAACAAGCCCGGCTACGATCCGTGCGAACTCTACTTCGGCTGGCCTCCCGGCAGCGTGAGTTTCGACACGCGGAAAATTCATGGCACGCACGGAAATATCGGCCCCGGCTTTGAAGTGGCCTGGTCCACCTCGCTGCCGCTGGCGCAGAAACCCGAAACTGCGATGGACCTCGTACGCGTAACGGAGTCGTGGATGAATTCCCGCCCATGATCCAGCCGCACACGATCCGCCAGGAGATCGCGGTGAAGTGGGAGTTTCCCGTCACTTTCACGCGCGGACTTTTCGCGCCGGAAAATCCCGTGCTGGTCGAAACGCTCAATCGCCTTCACGAGGGCCGGCGGCATCGCGCGATCGTTTTTATCGACAGACATGTCGTGGACGCGCATCCGAAAATTCTGGATGAAGTGGGCGCCTATTTCCGCGCGCATGCGTCGCGGCTCTCGCTTTCGTCGGAGATCCAAATCGTCCCCGGCGGCGAGTCCGCGAAGAACGATTTTACCCTCGTCGAAGGCTTCATGCGGCTGCTGCTGGAAAGCCACATCGACCGGCAGTCGTTTGTCATCATCGTCGGCGGCGGCGCGGTCATGGATGCAGTCGGACTCGCTGCGGCGCTGGTGCATCGCGGGCTGCGGCAGGTGCGCGTGCCGACCACGGTGCTCGGGCAAAACGATGCGGGCGTCGGCGTGAAAAACGGCGTCAACTTTCTCGGCGGAAAGAACGCGGTCGGAACTTTCGCTCCGCCGTTCGCCGTGCTGAATGACTACGACTTTCTGCTCTCGCTGCCGGATCGCGACTGGCTTTGCGGCGTTTCCGAGGCATTCAAAGTCGCGATCATTCGCGACGCCAAATTCTTCGACTGGCTCTGCGCGAACGCCGCTAAATTTCCCGCCCGCGATTTCGACGCGATGCAATATCTCGTCGCGCGCTGTGCGGAAATTCACCTCGAACACATCCGCACCAATGGCGACCCCTTCGAATATGGACGTGCGCGCCCGCTCGATTTCGGCCATTGGTCCGCGCACAAACTGGAGCTGCTCTCCGGCTTCCGCATTTCCCACGGCGAGGCCGTCGCGAGCGGCGTGGTGCTCGATTCCATTTACGCGCGGATGATGGGATGGATTACTTCCGATGAACTCGCGCGCATCGCAGAGGGATTCACGGCGAGCGGATTCGCACTTTGGTTTCCCGAGTATGATTTGCGCGATGAAAAGGGCGGGCGGGCGGTCTTTGGCGGACTGCGCGATTTTCAAGAACACCTCGGCGGCGAACTCACCGTCACGTTTCCCAAAGGACTCGGCGCCCGACACGAAGTCCACGAAATCGACCTTGCGAAGATGGATGCCGCTATTAAGGAAATGAAGTCGTTCGAGCGCCACGCATGATTGTCCAGCACTCTCCTCCGCTTCATCTCACCTACTGCCTGAACATTCATCCGGGCGAAAGCTGGGCGGATAACTTCACGGCGATCCGCGAAAAAACGACGGCAGTGAAAGCACTCGTCGCCGCGGATCAATGGTTCGGCCTTGGTTTGCGGCTGTCGCATCACGCGGCGTCGAAGCTCGTGGACGACCCGGAACTCATCGATGAAGCGCGCGAGTTTTTTGCGGAGCACCAGTTATATCCGTTCACGATCAATGGATTTCCTTACGGGCGATTCCATCAGGGTTCGGTGAAAGAAAACGTGTATGCGCCCGACTGGCGGACGCCCGAGCGCCGCGATTACACGATGCAGCTCGCGGACATCTTCACGAGCTTCCTGCCACCGACCGTCGATGGCAGCATCAGCACCGTGCCGGGTTCCTTCAAGCCGTGGATCGATGGCGATCAGGACAAGGAAATGATGGCGCGGAATCTCGCGGCGGTAGTCGCTTATTTTGCCGCCGTGCGCGACGACACCGGCCAGGAAATTCATCTCGGACTGGAGCCCGAACCGGATTGCTTTCTCGAAACGACGGCGGAGACCATCGCCTACTACAACGACTTTCTGCTGCGCTCAGGCACCGAAGAGCTTCAGCGCATCATTGGCTGCAATCCCACGCAGGCCGAGGAAATGATGCGTCGCCATCTCGGCGTGTGTTTCGACACCTGTCACGTCGCGCTGCAATTCGAGGATCTCGTGGAGTCGTGGCACGCCTACCGGTCGGCGGGCATCCGCATTTCCAAGGTGCAACTCAGCGCCGCGCTGCACACCGATTGCGATGCGGAGAGTCTGGAGGCGCTGAAGAAATTTGTGGAGCCGGTGTATCTCCATCAGGTGAAAGGACTCGGTGAGACTGGTGCGCGTTTTGCGTGGTTCGATCTCGGCGACGCACTGAAAGAACTGCCGACCTATCCCGACGTGAAGTATGTGCGCGTGCATTTCCACGTCCCGCTCTTCTTCGGCGGAGCCGGTCCGCTGCAATCCACCTCCGCGGAACTCACCCCCGAATTTTTCCAGGAACTGCGCAATGGCGAGTGCTCGCACTTGGAGATCGAGACCTATACTTTTAACGTGCTGCCAAAGGAATTAAACCCCGGCGACATGGTGAAAAGTATCGCCCGCGAGTATGCGTGGGTGCTGCAAAAACTCGGCGGCCGGCCTTAGTGTTGGCTAGCGGCCGGTTGAAAAACCTCATGCAGCGCCGTCGGCGCGACATGTTTATAGATTTTGGCCTTGAACGACGCGCAAGCTCCGTAGGAGCGGCATGTGCCCGCAATCAAGCGTCCATGCCGCTCCTACGGAGCTCGGATTTTTTTTACTGGGTTCTATAAACATGTCGCGCCTACAGCGCTGCGGCTTGCCGAGTGTCGTTCGGAGGTATTTCAACCGGCTGCTAGTTCGTAAAGGGCGTCAGCGTGGGGCCGGGTGGTAGGAATTGCGTGGACGCCGTCGTGATTGCGATGGATGACGAGGTGGCGACTGGGCGCTGAAGCTCGGAGCGCCGGCTTTCCAATTGAGCGATCATTTTCTGCACGTGCTTGTATTTGCCGCGGGGTCGCAAAATCGACAGGCTGCGGTTTGGGTCGCCCCAGTCGAGGACTTGAATGCTCACGCGTCGCACGCCCCACGAGTTCATGAGCGAGCGGGAGGATTTGTAGAGATCGATCGTATTCGTGCCCGTCAGCGCCCAGCCATAGTCATCGACTTGGTAAAGCTCACCCGTCTCCTGAATCCGAAAAGTCGTCCCCGCAGGCCAGCGCGACCAGTCGGCGGCGGCGCTTTTCACCGAGCCGCAGCGCAACTGGGAACCCAGCGCGCACTTGCTGCCGTACTGGATGTGATCGCTCTCGGAATGCGTGTAGGCGGTCGTGCGGACGGTTTGAAATTCCGTCCGCGCGAGCGGCCGCTCATACTTCGGGAGTGGGCGCGACGCACAGCCGGCAAAGAAGAGACCGATGAGGCCAGCGACGAAGTGGGTTGTAGGGAAATGCATCGGCGGAGAGTAGGAAGTTTTCCCGCTTTGACGAGCGGGAAGTGCGCCCATCCTTGGGTGTGATTGAATGTGAGTCCATTCAGAAGGGCCGCATCGTCCCATCGTGGTAGGGCAGCCGCGCCGCCGGGTGCCCCAATGCGGCGAGGGAGGGTAGCGGGCGTCCCTCGTTCCCAAGTTCTACTTAGGAACGCGCTTTTCCTCGAAGCTGCGCTTCGTCCCCGCTCCGCGCCGCCGAAGTGAAACTTCGCCAGCACGGCATTCCCAAGTGCAACTTGGGACCGAGATGAACGCGCGCTTTACGAGCCATGCGTCCAGTTTCTACCCGCCCCCATTCCCTTTGCCAACAGCGAAATTCTAGCAGCGACCTCTTTCCCCTTAACCCCTGGCTCCCAAAATACAACTTAGCGGGAGTGCAGTGAATTTGGGCGCTGCCACAGCTAATGCGCCGACGCCTGCTTGGCTGGGTCGTATTCCAAATTCCTCGATCCGGGCTTTGGATTGACGAGATAGTGAATAGAAAAGACTGCGGCATCTTGGTAATTGGCGTGGATTTCAGCGATCACACGAGCGAACTGATTTCCACTTCGCGATTTCACAAACAGCATCTTTCGCACAACTTCACTCCATTCGCGACCCGCAGTCTTCACTTCCTGGGAGATTTGTGATTCGTAGCCCTTCGCAGGCGCTTCATTTGCGTATTGCGTATCTGCTGCGTCAATGAGGCCACCACTAATCGCCTCAATGGTAAACGACCAGTTAAACTTTTCACCGTTAGCGATATGCTGCGGCTGATTGATAGTGACAATCAAATCACCCTCATTTCCCTTTCCTTCAGTCTTTCGGCCGTTAAGCAGATCGATCGTAAATGGAGTTCCATCGCCCTTGATGCCAAAAAACTTATCCCCCTTTATTAAAGGCTCTGCTCCGTATTGCTTCCACATTTTGAAAACCACAGGTTCGGAAGAATCGGGGCGGTGTCGTTCCGCAGCAGGAGTCAAAGCGGAGTAGCTAAATCGCTTGTTGTTACTTTTGAATTCATAACCCTTCTTTTCAAGAAATATGCCCATGTCTTGACCGTGCAAGCTCGAGAACTGGAATCGCCCATCTCCGTTCGTTGTCGTAAAATATTTTTCCCAATTTTCGTCCATAAAATACCGCGGAGCTTTAACACTTGCTTCGACTTTCACTCCGGCCACTGGATGCCCGTGTTGATCAGCCACTTTTCCATAAAAGACAATCGGCTGGAGGCTTGTGCGCGCTAAAAGATTAGACATTTTCTCTGCCTTGCTCATCACATCAGGTATGGAAATCCTTGGGACCGTCGTTGTAGATGATTTCATTGAAAGTGACGAAGGTAAGGATGCTCCTGTCTGTATAATTTGCGGAGCTTTGACACCACGCCAGAGTAACCAACCAAAGACGCCAAGTAAAAACAGCCCAAAGAAAAAAAGGAGACGCCGCGCTTTCATTGCGGCGACTTAAGTTTGTAAGCCTGTAGCAGTTGTTCCCAAAATCCCTTAACCTGGATATTAGTGAAGTTGAACTGCCCGCTATGCCATTTGCGATCACTAAAGTCGTGTTGTCCGAGAGGCTCAATTCCCCACATATCCGGCATATTCGCGACGCGTGCAAACCCCTGCACAAATTCCGGCACACGGCCCAACGCTCGTGCGCGTGCTTCCGAACCATAAGACATGATTTGATAGCGATCACGCCGATTGGCCTGATCTCCAGGGTCTTGCTGATGGATCCAGTGGCGGAAGCGATCAAAATTTCGCATCGTGCCCGACCCGTCATCGAAGCAGAACCAAGCAATGTCTGGCTTTAGTTCCTGATCAAGTTCCCAAATTTCCGGGCTCAAAGCCCAGTCGTTTTCGTTGTAGAAATTTACCATCGCAAGAAAGGGGTCGCTGCTAGAATCTCGCTGTAACTTATCGGCATTTCTCCAGTTTGGCCAGTAGATCGGCGGGGGCATTCCTGACACAATGACTGACGCGGCCAACGTGCCCAAGCTCAAGTTCTTTGGCAATCCACGCGTTGGACACCGCCGTATGGATGCGGATCATTGCTGCGAGCGCCGCTTTGCGGGCATCCCCTTTTGGCAGGCCGGCCAGTTGCCCCGCCTCCAGTCCCACACAGCGCAGACCAGCTTCCAATAACCGGCGCGCCCCGGCCATCCCGTGGTCCCGCTGCGCGCCTGCCTCCATCGACGAAGTCCGGTGCCGTCCCAGTTTCTCACCTGCCACATCCAACAACCCCAACATTCGTTCGCGAAATCCTTCCCCTCCCATGCACCAGCCACGGCGTACCTCGGCCAGATCGGGCGATTCCACCTTCCCGCTCAACTCCTCCATCGCACGCTCCCTCATCCGTGGCGCGGAGTTGCGGCGTCCCGCCGCAGAGTCCTCCAACCCCGCCTCTCCTAGCACCACCCGCGGTTTAAACCACGGTGGCCTTCCAACTCGTTCCCAAGTTCTACTTGGGAATGCGCTTTTCCCCGAAGCTGTGCTTCGTCCCCGCCCCGCGCCGCCGAAGTGAAACTTCGCCAGCACGGCATTCCCAAGTGCATGAGCCTGTCCCGATCTGGTGGACATGATTGGGAAGCGGGCGGCAACCTAAGCAAACGATGAACGAACCGAAACCGAAACGGGAAAAGAAGCAGTATGACGAAGGATTCCGGCGCCGCGCCGTGGCGCT
>JBBRPM010000049.1:0-11249 GCA_038228115.1 Chthoniobacterales bacterium | reverse complement strand
TCAAGCGCAGTGAGGCCCACAAACACCACTTCAAAATCCTCCCGAGGCGCTGGGTGGTCGAGCGCACCTTTGGCTGGCTTTCCAAGTTCCGCCGCCTTTCAAAGGATTATGAATATCGCACCGAAAATAGCGAAGCCATCATCCTCATCGCGGCCACCAGACTCATGCTCGCTCGCTTGGCTTGAACTTACTTTTTAGACGCCCTCTAAGACACTCAAAGAGACACCGTCCGGGGCAACCCATTGGAGCCGTCGAACCATGGCGGAGGCTGTCGGCATCAGCCAGTCGACCGTGGGGCGGATCTGGCGAGCTAATGGGTTGAAGCCACATTTGGTGAGGAGCTTCAAGCTTTCCAACGATCCGAAGTTTGTGGAGAAGCTTGAAGATATTGTCGGACTTTACCTCAGTCCGCCCGAGCACGCGATCGTGTTTTGTTGTGATGAGAAAAGTCAGGTGCAGGCCCTCGATCGCACCCAGCCAGGCTTACCTTTGAAGAAAGGCCGGTGCTCGACCATGACCCATGACTACAAGCGCAACGGAACGACCTCTCTTTTTGCGGCGATGAATACGCTGGACGGATCAATTATCAGTCAATGCATGCGGCGGCACCGGCATGTAGAATGGTTGAAGTTCCTGAAGCATTTGCAAGCCCCAATCAGGAAATTCACCTGATCTGTGACAATTACGCCACCCATAAGCATCCCAAGGTGAAAGCGTGGCTCAATCGCCATCCCAACGTCCACGTTCATTTCACTCCGACCAGTAGTTCCTGAAAAATGTTCGTCATAGCAACGCAAGGAACCATCTCGCGCTCGCGGCAGTTTCCTGATCCAGCGCGTCGCTTCTTCGGGAAAGCGAGCGCAGAGCCGGGCAAAAAAACCACGCTGCAGCCGCGCCTTATCGAGCCATGGGAGGCGCTCGATCCGATCAAGAAGCGGCTCGACTTGCTCCTGCTTCACATCATCGAGTGCCCTGCCCAAGGTCTGACAGCGCGTGAGAGGATCGCTGTCGAGGCCTGCAGAAATGATCACACTTGCGAGGTCCTCGACCGATCGGTTTTCACCGGCGCGAAATTGCGCAGACGCCTCTCGTTTTGCCTCGGCACCATCAGGTGGAAAAATGCGCGACCCGCTTGAGGCAAGGTTTCCCAGACAAAAACTGGCAACTCCGATCGCGACAAGAATTGCGATTTGCAGGCGTGTTTTCATCGCACCAAAGGCGGCTGAAGTTTCGCACCCCACGCCTTGGCAGCAGCGGGTTCCCGTCGCGACTAGCGCCACAGGATTTGCGACTCCGCAGATCGCCGCTTCTCCGGGTCTGCGACGAGGGCCAGCCACTCCGTCGCCGCAGGACCGTCTGCCTGGCTTGCCGCCACCGCATACCCGCCGCCGCATCGTCGCGAATTTTCCCCGCCGGAAGCGCACTCACCCACTCGCCCGCGGCCTGAGGCTCACGGACAAACCATTTCTCGACGGCATCTCCGACGGTCTGATATGGACGCCCCGCCTCCGCGAAATAAACGCTCCATTCTGTGAGCCGACGCGGATCATGCTCACCCAAGGTGGCCGCCGCATTTTGGGGAAGAAACGAGTTCGCTACTTCGGGCGAAATTTGACTGAAACGGACCAGCGCCTCCTCTTCGCGCTGAAGATACGGCAAATAGGTGATGGCGTTTACCTCGCCGATTTCGCGCATTTTTCCCTCAGGAAGTGCGTCCACCCAAGCCAGAGCCGAGTCGGCATCACTGCGCATCCACTGGGCGACACTCGCGTCCAGCGCGGCATTCCGATCCTTGCCTTCCGGAAAAATCTCGATGACCTGCCGAACGACCGCCGCCGGATCGCGCTGCGCCCAGCCTTCCACCACGGACGAAATCACGTTTTCGCGGTTATCCCCATCAGGTAAAGCACGGGCCCATTCCAGCGCGCTGGCTCCCGCGCTCCGACCGTATGCCACCTCCACGGACCATGCAGGCAGATCGAGCGATTCTCCTGGCCGTTTCTGCGCTTCCAAATCCTCGATGAGCCGTACTGCTCCCGCGGGGTCGGAACACGCAAAACGTTCGATGACGCTGTTTCGCGGATTGCTTTCGAGGGAATTGCATAACGTTTCCACTTCCAAAAGAGTCATTTTCTCCGCAGCGATGGGAATTGATCCGCGAACCAAATCGCGCTCCGCCCTTTGCTCCGCTCCGGCGGTTTGCGCGAGCGCCGCGAGTGGATCTTTTACGGCCAAACCGGACAGGTATCCCCGCCGTGCAGCATGCCTAAATGAGTCGTCGCGAAAATGCTCCGGCAAGTCGCGCGCACGTTTCAGATCCTGTTTGGCAATGGTTTCTGCAATGATACGAACGATCTCCCCGTTTTCCCTTTCGTCGCTCACGAGTCCCGTCGTGAATGCCAGCGCGCGCTCTGGAAAACGTCTCGTCGCGCCGACCAGCAACCTTTCCGCGATCGAATCGAAGCTGCCCTTGTATTTCGATGGAAAGTTTTTCGACGCAGTCGGTAACCACGCCAAATCCGCTTCTGCATCCAGCGTCAGCCAACGCATCATCATTCGGTCCAAAACTTCCGCGTCCTCGGGCCAACTCCCGTCCAATTTTTCCTGAAGTTTTAGCGATTGCGGCAGAGAAAACAGGTCGGCGAAAGTCGGCGCGTCGAATCGATCGATCGCGGAAACAATTCGTTCACCCTCGTCGATCGGATCGAATGACCGCTCCAGAAGCGCGAAGAAATCTTGCGTGGAAAGTAACTGCGCTCGCTCGGCGTCTTTCTTCGATTTAAACGCTGCCAACTTCATCGAACCTTGGGAAGTCGCGTGCCCGACCTCCGTTTCCTTTGAAGCAACACGCGACCACGAATAGCCTGTGATGAAGCCCGCGAGCGCCACACTGGCGGCAAGGAAACCGAAGCGCATTCCGGGAGCTTGTGTGCCGCTCGGCACCAAGACAACGGCGTTTTGAAAAAAAAGAACCCCCGGCGTTTAACTCCTACTTGCGCAATATAGATTCACCGCATAACCATTCGCCACATGCACCTCACCCGTCGCGGCGAATATGCGCTGCGCACTCTCATCCGCATCGGCGTCGCCCAATCTCTAGGGCGCGAAGTGGTGGCAGTTTCCGAGCTGGCGGGGGCGGAGCGGCTGCCGCTGAAATTCATCGAGCAGATTCTCCTGCAATTGCGCGGCGCGGGTTACATCGAGACGCGGCGGGGAAAGTTCGGCGGCTACCGGATCTCGAAGCCGCTCGATCAAATCAAGATGGGTGAAATCGTGCGGCTGATCGACGGTCGGCTCGCGCCGATCGCGTGCGCGAGCGAGACTTGCTACGAACGGTGCTCGTGCCCGGATGAGGATCACTGCGGCCTGCGCATGCTGATGATCGACGTGCGCAACGCCATCGCCCGCATCCTTGATCGCTACACGCTGGGTGACGTGGTCGCGGTCACTTTGCGCAAAATTAAACGCGATCAACTTCCCGCGCCTTTCGGCATCGCCACGCGGCAGACTCCTTCCAGAAAAACTGCGAAATCAAAAATACACGCCGATCCGAACGACGGCCTGCTCGCCTTTCTAAATGAAGACAAAAACTGAACCTTCAATCCGGCGTCCTTCAGTGGACGGTTTCTAAAAAGGCACCAACCGAACATACCGACCGAACCATCGGACGTTTGCTTCCGATTGGAAACGGACCACATGAATTCACATCCTCTGCAACGCGCCGCGATCTTGACGCGAACGATCATCCCATCCGGCATTTTCGCCCTCGGCATCTCCGCGTTTGCAGGGCCGGAGGCGAAGTCCGATTTCAAGCCGGAAAGGAAGATCGAGCAGCCGCTTCTGAGTTTTGCGGATGGGCTCGTGCAATTCGACGTCGAGGCGCGCGCCCGTGCGGAAGTGCGCAACAACAACCGCGACTTTGACGATTCCATCAACGACGACAACGACGATTCGTGGCTGATCACGCGCTTCCGACTCGGCCTCGCGATCAAGCCCGCGCGCTGGCTGAAACTCTATGCCCAGATGCAGGATACACGCGAGATCGACTCGGATCGGCCGAACATTCCGGGAGTGCGCGGAACCGAAGGCGGAGATGAATTTGACCTGCGCCAGGGCTACGTCGAGTTCGCCGACTACCAGGAATTTCCGGTCGGCCTCACGATCGGTCGGCAGCCGCTGAGCTACGGAGATCGCCGGGTGATCGCGGATTCGCAGTGGGCCAATTTTGGCCGCACTTTTGACGCTGCGAAACTGCGCATACAGGCCACGCGGTTTTCACTGGAGGGATTTGTTGGCCGCCCGGTGCAGATTAAAGAGCACGTCTTTGATGACAGCGACTCGGCGGATAACGTCGCGGGTCTTTACGGCTCGACGGAAAAAGTCGGACGCCAGACCACGGATCTTTACTACATCTATCGCAGTAAAGACGACCTGCAGCCCGATCTCGACCCGACGAACAAAGTCGATGCGCGGGGCTCCTACACGGGAAATCCGCAGCGCGTCAGCACGATCGGCACGCGCTGGAAATCGAGAGCCGGTGAGCTGTCCGGCTGGGACTACGGACTGGAGGCGGCGGTGCAGTGGGGCGAGGTGTGGACTGGCGACCGCGCGACCACGCCGCGGCTCGATCAGCGAGCGTGGGCGATGCATTTGGAAGGCGGCTACACGTTTGAAAAAGCAACGTGGAAGCCGCGGCTCGGCCTCGAATACAACTACGCGACCGGAGACAAAGATCCGAAAGATGGCGAGTCCGAGTCCTTTCAAAATCTCTACCCGTCGAACCACGAGAAGTACGGTTTCATCGACGAGTTCAGTTGGCGAAATCTGCACGACGCGCGTTTCCAAATGAACGTGAAGCCGGCGAAAACCGTGGACGTGGAGCTGAGCTATCATGCCTTCTGGCTCGCAGAAGCGACCGACTATTGGTACCGCTCGAATGGCTTCAGTCCGCTGCGCACGAAGACGCCGGACGGGCGCGACGTGCGGACGATCGGGGCGCGCTGCTTCGCCGGGCACGAGATCGATTTCGTCGTGAAGTGGAAGCCGCTGAAGAGGCTGAATATCGATGCTGGTTACAGCCATTTTTTTGCGGGCGACTACCTGCGCGACACCGGCCCGAGCGACGACGCAGACTTCGGCTATGTGCAGACGCAACTCCTGTTTTGAACGGCTCGCTTTTCCGCCCGCAAAATATGAACCGCACAAATTCGTCGATTGACCCGCAACCGGCGCCCGATTTCGCGTCGAACCTTGTTGCCATTGCAAAAGCGCCCGCTAAGCAAATGCGTTCTGTCCCGCCAACCGCGCGGCGATTGCTCATGAAAGTCCCACGTTTCCTCCTTGCCGTCGCCGCCGTCGCGTCGTTTGCGCTCACCGCGCGAGCGCAGCAGACGACGCTGCGCGTGGGTCATTTCCCAAACATCACGCACGCACAGGCGCTCGTGGCGTCGCAGCTCACGCGTGAAGGAAAAGGCTGGTTCGAGGAGCGGCTCGGGAAGGATGTGAAGATCGAATGGTTCGTTTACAACGCCGGCCCGTCGGCGATGGAAGCGATCGCCGCGAACTCGATCGACCTTGCCTACGTCGGCCCAAATCCCGCGCTGAATCTCTACGTGAAATCGCAGGGCGAGGAGGTGCGCATCGTCTCCGGCGCGGCGCTCGGCGGCGCGGCACTCGTCGTGCAAGCCGATGGTCGCTTGAGTAAGCCTGCGGATTTCAAAGGCCGGTCCATCGCGACGCCGCAGCTCGGCGGCACCCAGGATGTCGCCTGCCGCGCGTGGTTGAAAAAACAGGGCTATCGCATCACGCAACTCGGCGGCGACGTGCAGGTGCTGCCGACGCCGAATCCGGATCAACTCTCGCTTTTCATCGGCAACAAACTCGATGGCGTGTGGACCGTGGAGCCATGGGTCTCGCGGCTGGAGCTGGAGGGAAAAGGGAAGATTTACCTCGAACAAAAAGATGCGATCACGACCGTGCTCGTCTCCAGCGTGAAGTTGCTCACCGAGAAAAAAGACCTCGCGAAAAAGTTCGTCGCCGCGCATCAGGAACTCACCGAATGGATCAACAAAAATCCTGATGAAGCGAAGCGACTGGCCAACGCCGCCTTGAAAGTAATCACGAAAAAAGCAATGCCGCCGGAGCTGATCGACCGCTCTTGGCCGCGCCTCACCTTTACCACCGAGCTGCCGAAAGGCGGGCTGGAATCATCCGTGGCCGAGGCGCAAAGCGTCGGATTTCTTAAAGGCAAAATCGATCTGTCGCGACTCGTGACCAATCCCTGATGAGCGGAGTCAGCGAAGAACTCAAACTCATCCGCCCAGCGAAGCTGTCGATCGACGGCGTCTCGAAATGGTTCCGGCAGGGCGTGGTCGAAACGCACGCGCTCGACAACGTCTCCATGTCGGTCGATGAAGCGGAATTCGTCTGTCTCGTCGGCAAAAGCGGCTGCGGAAAATCCACGCTGCTCAACATGATCGCCGGCCTCGAAAAACCGGACTCAGGCACAATTTCCTCCGACGGAAAAATCGTCACCGAGCCGGGCCGCGAGCGCATGATGATGTTCCAGGAGTCCGCGCTTTTCCCGTGGCTGAATGTTTTCGGAAACGTGATGTTTGGCCTGCGTCGGAAGCCCGGCCTGAAAGAGAGCGAGCGGAAGGAAGTCGCACAGTATTACCTCAAGCTCGTTGGCTTGGAGCGCTACATGAAGTCGAACATTCACGAACTCTCCGGCGGCATGAAACAGCGTGTCGCCCTCGCTCGCTCGCTCGCACCGAATCCGCGGATGCTGCTGATGGATGAACCTTTCGCCGCGCTCGATGCCATGACGCGCGAGCAGCTTTACGGCGACCTGCAAACCATTTGGTCCGCGCGCAAAAAGACGATCGTCTTCGTGACGCACAACGTGCGGGAAGCGGTGTGTCTCGGCGACCGCGTCATCCTTTTCTCACCGCATCCCGGTCGCATCCGCGAGGAATTCAAAATCGACCTGCCGCGTCCACGCGACATCAACAACCCGTTGCTCGCGAACCACGCTTCCGAGATCACACGCGCGCTCAAATCGCATCACTCCAACGGGGAAGTGGCCGACTAATCCATGAAGCGCTTTTTCACCGCCCTGCTTTTTTTCGTCGCGCTCGTCGCCGTCTGGCACTTCGGTCGCGACTTCATGGTCAGCACGAAACGCTGGTCGCCCGTGCTCGTCCCTTCGCCGCGGCAAGTCGGCGAGTTTCTGCTGAACTCAAGCGGCATCACCGGCGAACTCGCCAGTCACGGCTACGCTGAAAAGCTCGGGCTGACCTTCGACGAATCGACGGACGGCATTCTGCTCGGTGCTTTGTGGATCACGATCAAGCGGCTGCTGCTCGGCTATTTCGCAGGCGTCATTCTCGGCGTGCCGCTCGGCTTGATCACGGCGCGTTTCAAATGGGCGGGCGACACGATCGGCGTGCTCGGGCTCGGCTTGCAAACGCTTCCCAGTGTGTGCTGGGTGCCGCTCGCGCTGCTGTGGTTTGGGCAGACGGAGGCGGCCATGGAGTTCGTCGTCATCATGGGCACGCTCTGGTCCGTGCAAATTTCCACCGACAATGGCGTGCGCAACGTGCCGCCGATTTACCAGCGCGCCGCGCAGACGATGGGTTCGCGCGGCTTTCACACGTGGATCAAAGTCATCCTGCCCGCCTCGCTGCCGTTCATCGTCAGCGGCGTGAAACAAGGCTGGGCCTTTGCCTGGCGCTCGCTCATGGCGGCGGAGATTTTCGTCACGATCCTCTCCGGCTTCGGCCTCGGCCAGCTCCTCCACTACGGGCGCGAGCTGAACGCGATGGATCAAGTCATCGGCGTCATGCTCGTCATCGTCGTCATCGGATTGCTCGCGGATAAAATCCTCTTCTCGCCGTGGGAACGTTTTCTCCACCGGCGCTGGGGCACGCTGAAATCGTAAAAATTAGGCGCGCGTTTCGCCCACCGCATTGCGCGCGATTTTCGCAATGTGGCGCAGCGCAAAAATCGCCGCGACGAGCCCGATGCAGACCAGCACATACTCGCCGGGATGCCGTGGACGCGAAGCTCCCGACGCCGCCGCCAGGCCCGCTTGAGCCGTGGAGCCAAGATAGACGATGAGCGCATTGGCGGGGATAATGGCCACGATGGACGCCAGCAGATAGGGCCAGAAGCGAATCGCCGTCAGCCCGTAAGCATAGTTGGCCAGGCCAAACGGCATCGGCACGAAGCGCAGCAGGAAAACGATCTTCCACCCTTCCCGACCGATCGCCGCGTCGATGAGTCGAAATTTTTCACTCTTCTCCAAACGCCTCGCCACCACGCCCCGCGCGACATAGCGGGACACGAGGAAATTGACCGCCGCACCGAGGGCCGTCCCCAGCGTGATAGCCACCCATCCCCGCCAGAACCCGAACGCAAATCCCGCCGCCAGCGCGACCGGCGACATCGGTGCCACAAACATCTGTGCAATGACGATACAGCCCGCGAAAAGCAGCACGCCGAGCCAGCCGCGCTGGGCAAAGTAGTCCTGCGAAGAAGTGAGCCAATGAAGTAGGGACGACATGAGCGGTGCTGTTTGCCAGAAGTTTTCGACTTTGCAACAGGCGAAGACGGCAGCCCGCCCGCCAGACGCGCGGGCGATTTCACAGACCCTGGAAAGCGATCAGACGGCCTGCACCGCCGCCCTTCTCGCCTCGCGAATCGCGCGGACAAACTTTTCGGCCCGAGCGGAAAGCGCAGGCCAGTCGCTCGTCTTCAAGATTTCCCTCGAAACCAAGCTCGTCCCGGCCCCGAGAGCGACGCAGCCGGCATCGATGAAGGCCGGCGCGGTTTCCGGCGTGACGCCTCCGGTGGGGATGATGCGCAGCATCGGCAGCGGCGCGCGGATGCTCTTGATGTAAGCTGGCGCGAGTTGTTCCGCGGGGAAGATTTTCACGAAATCCGCGCCGGACTCGTGGGCGAACAAACACTCCGTCGGCGTGTAGGCTCCGCTAATGATCGGTTTGCCGTAGCGATGACACACCTTGATGATTTCCGCCTTGGTCACTGGCGTCACCACAAACTGAGCCCCGGCCAAAATCGCAGAAATGCAAACGTCTGGGTTGAGCACCGTGCCGACACCCATGAGCAGTCGGTCACCAAACCTCTCGCACGCATTCCGAATCACCTCGAGCGCATCCGGCGTGGTCATCGTGACCTCGATCGCTGTGACGCCGCCTTCGATCAGAGCCTCCGTCGCCTCCAGTAATTGATCGGATGAGTCCGCGCGAATGATCGCGATGATGCCCGGTTCGAGCAGTCGATGTGTGATGTCTGGATTAGAAAGTCGGTGTGCTGTTTCCATGGCTAGTTTCCCTTCATCATTTTCCGGCCCATCTCCATGCCCATTTTTTGCATATCTAGTTGCTGCTGCTGGATTCCTTGGAATTGCACCATCTGATCGGGCGAAAGTATGGTCCTGGCCCGGGTCGAGACGCGACCATTGAGTTCCTCCTGCGCGGCCATCAAGCGATTGAAGGTTTCCTCGGACTGCATCGCCTTCATGGCCGCCCCGACATCCTTGGCCCCCGCATCGAGGGGCGAAGCCGGCTGCTTCAAGCGCTCCTCGTTCATTACCTTCAGCAATTGCTGCGATTGCCCGTCCTCCAGCGGCACTCCACTCGAGCTAAACGCCTGCTTGTATTGCTGAATCTGCATCCGGTCCGCCATCGTCTTTTCGTACTGCGTCAACTGCGTCATTCCCTCCTTGCCGACGATGTTTTCCAACAGCGCATTGAACTCCTCCGTCGTCGCCGCGGCATCCTTGATCGCTTCTCCCGCGGTGCCACTCGCTTCTTCTCCGCCTCCGAGCGCTTTCATTCCTTGCGTGGTCAATGCCATCTGCCGATCCCCGAGTATTTCCATGACTTGGTTCGCCTGCTCAGTCGTCAGTCCCAGCTCCTTGGCCAAATCTCCATACATCATCTTCACGCCCATCAGTTGCGTACTCCGCATCATCTTTTTCATGCCCGGATCGGTGAACATTTTCTTCATCATGCTGCCAAAATCCTGCTTCTCAGCTTTTCCACTTTCCGCCGCAGCCGGATCTTGGGCCGCCACGTCCCTCGCTCCTTCCTTCGTGTTTGCCTTCCGCTGCTCTTCGAGCTGGGAAATGATCTGCCTACCATCCTCGATTCGTTTTTGAAGCTTGTCCGCTTCCACTTTCGACGAAGCCTCCCACGCCTCTTTATCCGCCTGGATCTGGCTGATCTGGCGTTGCAAATCATCCACCTTCTGCCTCTCAAAAACGCTAAATGCGGCGAGGGCCGCAACGAGCACGCCGCTGACAATGAGTGCGAAACTTTTCATGCGGTCTCGGTAACAGGGTCAACCCGAGGCGACAAGGCCTAACGCGCACAGCCTGATCGCAAATATCGACTCACGCTTGCATGCCATTTGCTCACGTAAGCGAATCACGTTAACCCACTTCACATGAGCCAGCCGTCCGAACGATCCACGCCGCCTCCATCGCCCACTCCGGTAAAACGTTCACGCTTTCACCGTCTGCGCGGCGGCAAGGAAACGCCGCTCACGCTGCAATTTCAGCGCGCGGGTCAAGAATCAAGCCAGACCAAATATTTTCTCGTGAGCGATACCACACCCATGAACTCCATTGCTAATCCCAAGGCCGTCCTCAGCGCAGTCGGTATCACGGTCATCGCCACCCTCATCGCGTTCTTCACAGCTAGTTCGCTGGTGTTCACGCACTACCGGGTGGAAAACCATCTCCCTTCCCAGGTCATCCACGGCGTTTTCGGCGACTACACCGGCCCGGCGTCGGTAGGATATTCCATGCTGGATGGTTGGCTGAAAATCGTCCTCGCCATCGTAGCTGTCGGTTATCCGGTGCTCCATGCCCTCGTGGGGCGCGGAGTCTTCGCCCTGCTGCATGGACTTTGTGTCATGGGAGACGAGGTCTTCCTCCAGAATAACGCTCGTCTGGTCAGTCGTTGGACCGCCGAGAGCAAAATGCTCGCAGGTGCCCTATGGCCCGTCACCATGTTGGTCATCCCCTTTCTAGCCATCGCCGTCATGCTCGGAGGACTCTATCGCCGACTTTGGACGGAGCCACTGCGCCACGGATAAAAGCCCGTTTTCAGCGCTGTGAACGGCTTACTTTCTCCTCATAGCTGTGGAGAAACCGTGTTAGCGCCGTAGGCGCGCCTTGTTGATCGATTTTTCCAGCAAACGAACCGTAAGCTCCTTAG
>JBBRPM010000048.1:0-13518 GCA_038228115.1 Chthoniobacterales bacterium | reverse complement strand
GAATGGCACGCTTGGTGTAACGCGGTGGTCGTCCGAAAAGCTTTGGGCCGGGAACCAAGGGTTCGATTTGTTTCCATTCTGCGTTGGTAAGTGTGCTCGGATAAGGTTCTTTGATGGGCATCCCAGGGAGCGCGCCGAGGGTGTGGAGGAATTGGTCGTGCGGGTAGGCTTCCCACTGCGCGGGCTCGCGTCCCCCGGCGACGACGACGCAGGCGCGGTTTTGCGGGCGACCGGGGCGGACGGGGACGGCGGCGGCGAGGTGCATGACGCCAGTGACGGGGCAGAGCACGCCGACGCTGTGATGCACGAGGCGGACGAGCTGCCGCACATCCGTCCTCCCGCGCAAATCGAGCACGCCGCGCAGAGGCGGGTGGTGGTCTCCTTTGGCACCGATTTGGACGAAGAGGATTTTGCCCCGGAAGTGATCCACCACGGCCTGCCACCGCTCGGTGCTCCATCATTTGATGGGGATGTCGGTCTTTCCCCAGGCAGCGACGATTCAATACGGCACGTCCGCGCCGACGATTTCCGCGACCTGGGGCGTCCACGTTTTTTCCAGCGGATGCAGATGGATGTCTCCCTTGAAAAGCGCGGGGCGGATGCGCACGCCGAGCCGTATGGCAAGATTCTCCGTGAAGCTGTGGATGGCATGAAAGGGCGCGGTATTGCTCTCCTCCAGCAGCGCATAGTCGCACTCGACGACTTCCCCTTCGTCGTCGCGCAGCGAGGTGACGTGCGGCTTTTGCAGCTAAAGATCGTCGAAAGGCGTGCGGAGATCGGTGAGAAAGCGGCCCGGATGCGCGCGATGCAACTCGCGGACGGCGGCGGTGAGCAGCACGATGTCGCCGAGTGTATACCAGCAGCGGAGGATGAGTTTCTTTTTCCCCGCGTGCGGATGCGGAAGCCAAGGCTGTGCTCCATCGCGCACCGTCCGCTGCGGAACTGGAGAAAGTGGAGGTGCCGAGAGCATGGGAAACGCGCGTCGGGTTAAATCAGACCGAAGCGCAAACCGGGCGCGTGCTGCTGCCGGAGAGTGGCGATGCAGCTTGAGCTTTTCCAAAATCGTTGCGTTCGCCTAATGGACGAACCGACGAACCGACGAACCGACGAACCGACGAACCGACGAACCGACGAACCGACGAACCGACGAACCGACGAATCGACGAATCGACTCCAAAGATTCAAATGGGAGGAGCATAAAATGCGAAGGCTTCGATGGGTGCCGGCGATCTTTCTGTAACATTCAACTTCTTTCGGATTGGGACATTTTCGTTTTGATGCACGAGTCTGGACGCCCGCCGTGCGTGCGTTCAGCATGAGCGTCCATGCTCCGGATGAAAACTCGCCGCTTCGATTTCCTAGATGTGCTCCAGCACATCGACCGCGCCGCACTCGGCCAGCACGCTGCCGTGCAAGTAGCCCTCGCGCTGCGCGCCGCCATCGCCGCGCGGGGTGAGGCGCGGGTCGTCTTTGCGTGTGCTCCTTCTCAGGATGAATTTTTCGCCGCGCTGACTCTGCAACCTCTCGACTGGTCAAAGATCACCGTCTTTCACATGGACGAATATGTGTCGCTGCTCGATACCGATCCCGCGAGCTTCCGCAGCTACCTGCGCGAGCATCTGCTGGCGCAAATCCGCGCTCCACGCGCAGTCCACTTCATCTGCGCTGAAGATCCGCCGGAGCAGGAGGCCGCCCGCTATGCCGCTCTGCTCGCGGAGTCGCCGATCGATCTCGTGTGTCTCGGGATCGGGGAAAACGGCCACCTTGCTTTCAACGATCCGCCCGTCGCCGACTTCCACGATCCTGTCCTCGTCAAGTTAGTCGCGCTCGATGATCTCTGCCGTCAGCAGCAAGTGAACGACGGCTGTTTTACCTCCCTCGAAAAAGTGCCCACGCACGCGCTTACGCTCACCGTGCCAGCTCTCATGGCCGGACGCGAAATCTCCTGCGTCGTCCCCGGTCCGCGCAAAGCGACCGCCGTCCGCGCCACGCTCCTCGGCCCCATCTCGGCGGATTGCCCGGCGTCCATCCTGCGCACGCATCCGCGCGCCACGCTGCACCTCGACGCCTCCGCCGCCTCACGCCTCCCAAATTGAAAACACGCTTCGCCTTCGCTGGCTTCCGCCACGCTCACATCCTCGATTTGCATGAAGCAGTCTCCTCGCGCGGAGATACCAGCGTGGTCGCATGCTGCGAAGAAGACGCCACCACTCGCGACGCGCTCAGCGTCCAAATTACTCATACAGACTTTGCGAAAATGCTGGGTGAAGTCGAGTGCGATGTCATAGCCATCGGCGACTACTACTCCCGCCGCGGCGCACTAGTTATCGCCGCCTTGGAAGCGGGACGCCACGTCCTGAGCGACAAGCCACTTTGCACTTCGCTGGATGAGCTGGCGACGATTGAAGGGCTAGCCCGCAAGCGCGGTCTCACGGTAGGTCTCCAGTTGGATTGTCGCGACTCCGCCGCCTTTCGCACACTGCGCGAAATCATCGCCAGCGGAGAGATCGGCGAAGTCTGCACCGTGCGCATCCAGGGCCAGCACCCGCTTTTACCCGCGACTCGGCCCGGCTGGTATTTCGAGCCGGGCAAACACGGGGGCACCCACAATGACATCGGCGTGCATGCGTTCGACTTCATCCCGTGGCTCACGGGCGTCGGCTGGCGCAGGCTGGACGCCACGCGGACTTGGAATGGCAAAGCGCGCGCGCATCCGCATTTTCACGACTGTGCCCAGCTCATGGCTACCTTGGAAAACGGCGCGGGTGTCCTCGCAGACTACTCTTATCTGGCTCCCGACCGGCTCGGCTACAAACTGCCTTACTACTGGAACGTCCTCATCCACGGCACGAGCGGACTCGCCGAGGCGCACATCCACGCCGAGCATGTTACCGTCATTACCGACACGAGCGGCATTCCCGAAATTCGGCCTCTACTGGAAAGGCGACGGCATGGCTATCTGGAGGAGTTTCTCCATGAGCTTGCAGGCCAGCCCGCCACGCTTACCTCTGCTGATTGCTTCAAAGCTACCCGCCTCGCCTTGGAAGCGGAACAACTCGCCGCCAGACTCTCCTGATTCGCCTTTTACCCACTATGTCCAGTGCCCGCCTTTGCTCATTCCTATTCGCTCTGCTGGTGGCTCATATCCGGGCCGAAGAGCCTTTCGCCTTTGACCGCACGCCGGGAAAGCTACCCAAGTCGGTGCTACCGCTTCGTTACGCGATCCGCATCGAGCCGAGCATTGCAAAGGCCTCACTGCGTGGGAGCGAGACGATCGAGATCGAAGTCCGCGCCGCAATTCATGAGATCGTCCTGAACTCACTCAGTCTGGAGATCGACAAGGCAACTCTCTCAGGTGCCAAAGAATGGTCGCTCACGCCAAAGCTGGATGCCGACAACCAAACCCTGACCTTACCGCTGCCGCAGGAACTTCCACCCGGCACATACACGCTGGCACTGGCCTTTCACGGCAAGCTCACGGAGCAAACGGAAGGGCTCTACCTCACACGCTATCAAGTCGGCAGCACGGACAAGCTAGCCCTGACCACTCAATTTGAAGCGACCGATGCGCGGCGGATGTTTCCATGTTGGGATGAGCCGGTCTTCCGCGCCATCTTTCAGCTCACCGCCGTCGTCTCGGAGAAACACACCGCGATTTCCAACATGCCCGTCGAGCGAGAGGCTTCACTTGGCGATGGTTTAAAGGAAGTCGTCTTTGGCGCGAGCCCGTCCATGGCGAGTTACCTCGTCGCATTTTCTGCCGGTGAATTCGATGTGCTTCGTGGTGAAGCGGACGGAATTCAGCTTGGCGTCTATTTTACCGAGGGAAAACGAGAACTTGCCCTTTACGCGCTGGAAGTAACAAAACAGATCGTGCCTTACTACAATGAATACTTCGGCGTAAAGTATCCCCTGCCCAAGCTGGATCAAATCAGCTTCTCCAATACCGCGGCGGGCGGCATGGAGAATTGGGGCTGCATCATTTACTCGGATACCGCGTTCCTTTTCGACCCGAAGACCAGCTCGCACTCCGCCAGAGAGCGCGCCTTTGAAGTCATCGCACACGAAATCGCGCATCAGTGGTTCGGCGATCTCGTCACGACTGCCTGGTGGGATAACTTGTGGCTCAATGAAGGCTTTGCCTCCTGGATGGGGACCAAGGCGACGGATCATTTTAATCCCGACTGGAAAGCATGGACGCGCGCGGCGGGCGAAAAGGAATTTGCCATGGCTCTCGATGCCAGAGCCACGACGCACCCGATCCAGCAACCGGTAGAGACGGAGGCGCAGGCTGGCGATGCCTTCGACGAGATTACTTATCAAAAGGGCCAGTCCTTCATTCGCATGCTGGAGAGTTATCTTGGAGAAGATCAGTTTCGCGACGGCATCCGGAAATACATGGCCCGGCACCAATATGGAAACACCACGACCGCGGACCTATGGATCGCACTTGCGGAAGTCAGTGGCAAGCCGGTGCGGGAGTTCGCCGCGGGCTGGACGGAGCAGCCGGGGTTTCCAGTGGTAAAGATCGACGCTTCCGAGAAGCCAAACACTGTGACGCTCACTCAAGAGCGTTTCACGTTAAACCAGATCAACCCCAAACCACTCTCCTGGCGCGTTCCGATTCTAATCGGCCCCGTCGGCGAAAAGTCTCAGCTTGTCGAGCTGGGTGATTCCCCAGTGCGTTACTCTGTTCCGATGGATGCCATCCTAAAGGCGAACCGCGATGGAGTCGGATACTTCCGTGTGCAGTATAACACTGGTTTCGCTCCGCTCGTCCAAAAAGTCAGGGAACTCCCGGAAGCTGATCGCCTGAACCTGCTCGGCGATGCCTGGGCGCTTGCACAGGCCGGGCGGATGGACGCCTCCAGCTATCTGGAACTCGCCGCCCAGCTCGCGGGCGATGATTCCTATGCAGTCGTCGCGCAGATAGCCGACAAGCTGAGTTTCATCGACCGCCTCGAGCGAGGCCGGTCAGGCCGCGAAGACTTTCGAAAATGGGCGCGAGACTTACTCCGCCCGCAATTCGACCAACTCGGCTGGGACGCCAGAGCCGGCGAAACACCACTCGACGACCTGCGCCGCCAAACCATCATTCACACCCTTGGCGCGCTCGGGGAGGAGGCGGTTTTGCGAGAGGCGCGCACTCGTTTCCTCAAGTCCACCGAGACGGCGGAAAAGCTGACGGGCGACCTGCGCGACACGGTGTGGTGGCTGGCCGGGCGCGATTCCGACGCACGCATTTACGACCTGCTCCACGAGGCCGCGAAGAAGACGGATTCGGTGGAGGAAAAGCGGAGTCTCTACGGCGCGCTCGCCGCCGCGCCAGATCCCGAACTCATCGCGAAAACCCTCGCGATCGCCCTTGCCGACGAGCTCCCCCCGCAGCAGGCCGCGCGCATCGTGCCGCGCGTCGCGGGCGCATCGGAGCAGCCAGAGCTGGCACTCGAATTTGCAAAAACAAATAACGCCGCACTCATCGCGAAGCTCTCGTCCTTTCGAGCCAACGACTACCTCGCGGACATTTTTGAAAACTTTTCCGACGCCTCCCGCGCAAGCGAGTTGGAGACGTGGGCCGCGGCCCATCTTCCCGCCGACGCTGCGACGACCACCGCCAAAGCCGCCGATGCGATTCGTTTCAAAGATTCTTTAAAGCAGCGGATGCTGCCGCAAGTCGAGTCGTGGTGCCGGACTCAAGCAGCACCCTGAAATCAGCAAATAGATGCGGTGCTTGAAAACGAAGTGTACACTGACTCATGATTACGATTCGAAAATCCGATGAACGCGGCCACGCCGAACACGGGTGGCTCGACAGCTATCACACTTTCAGCTTCGCCGATTACTACGATCCGCAGTGGATGGGCTATCGCAGTCTTCGCGTCATCAACGACGACCTCGTGAGTCCTCGCATGGGCTTTGGGAAGCATCCCCATCGCGACATGGAGATTATCACCTACATCCTCAGCGGCTCGCTCGCGCATGAGGACTCGATGGGAAATGGCAGGACGATAACCGCAGGAGAGTTCCAATACATGGCTGCGGGAACGGGCGTGCAGCATAGTGAGCAAAATCCATCGGGAGCGGAAGCCGTGCATCTCTTGCAAATCTGGATCGTGCCGGACGAAACCGGCGTCAAGCCACGCTACGCCGAGAAGTCCATGAAGGATGCTGCTTTCGGCCAGCTCCATCTTATCACGAGCAAATCCGGGAGGGACGATTCCATTGCTATTCATCAGGATGCTGACCTTTACCTGGCGAAGTTGGAAGCGGGTCAGCGCGTCACCTATACCCTGGCACCGGCACGCCACGCATGGCTGCAAGTCGCCGAGGGTTCTTTGACCCTGAACGGGAAGACGCTGCAAAGCGGAGATGCCGCCGCGATCGAAGATGAGGGAGCATTGGAACTAATCGGCTCGACTCAGGCCCAAGTGTTACTATTTGATCTGAACTAAGCACATTTATGATCAAGCTGGCGCAAAATCAGGTTTATCAGAAAGACGATCAGTTCATCCGCATCGTCGAACTCGATCGGAAAGAAGTACAATATAAATTAGTAGAAAATCTGCTGACACGCGAGGGAACTCATCATCGGGTGACGAAGAAGGAATTTTGCCGTCTCATCAAGGACGCGGCGCTCCTAACGCAAGAAGAGGTCCGCGAGCTATGGCTGAGCAGCCCCGTCCGCGAGGATATACAGCCGTAATACTATCACGCCCATGAAAATAGCCATTGGCTCGGACCACGCGGGCTTCTCTTACAAGGAGCAAATTATAGACTGTCTCAAAAGCCTGGGCCACGAGGCGGTTGATTTTGGAACCCATAGCGAAGACCCGGTCGATTACCCGCTTTTCATCCGGCCCACGGCGGAAGCTGTGGCCAGCGGAGAGTGCGAACGCGGGATTGTCCTTGGCGGCTCAGGGAACGGAGAAGCGATCGTCGCCAATAAAGTCCGGGGCATCCGGTGTGCTCTTTGCTGGAGCCACGATACGGCGCGCTGGGCGCGCGAACACAATGACGCCAACGTCCTCGGCCAGCGTACGATCACGCTGGAACTGGCTTTGGAGATCGTGCGCATCTGGATCGAGACCCCTTTCGCCGGCGGGAGGCATGTCGCGCGCATTCAGGAAATCGAAAGGTAGCTTTTAGTTACCATGCCCCACCCGCTCTGATACAACTGCACAAACATTCCACCCTCATGAAACGCATTCTGATTCTTCTCTTACTCACCAGCTTCGTCGCCACCGCTGCCGACAGGACGAAGCCCAATATCGTGTTGCTTTACGCCGATGATTTAGGCTTTGGCGACGTGAGTTGCTACGGAGCGACGCGAATCCAGACGCCCAACATCGATCGCCTCGCGAAAGAAGGCCTCCGTTTCACCGACGCCCACTGCGGATCGTCCACCTGCACCCCATCGCGCTACGCCATGCTCACGGGTGAATATGCCTGGCGAAAAAAGGGGACAGGTGTCCTTCCGGGCGACGCCTCGCTCATTATCGCTCCGGGTCGCACGACTATCGCCTCGGTGTTGCAGAGCGCTGGTTATAAAACTGGCATCGTTGGGAAGTGGCATCTGGGGCTTGGGAGCGAACGACTGGATTGGAATAGTGAAATCAAGCCCGGACCTTTGGAACTTGGCTTCGACTATTGTTTCCTCATGCCCGCCACCGGCGATCGTGTGCCTTGCGTTTATATCGAAGATCACCGCGTGGTGGGACTGGAAACGGGTGATCCAATGAAGGTTAGTTTCCGTGAGTTCGTCGGGGATGAGCCGACGGGAAAGGATCATCCCGAGTTACTCCGTCTCCAGCCCAGTGCGGGGCATAATCAAACAATCGTGAACGGCGTGAGCCGGATTGGTTACATGAGTGGCGGCAAGAGCGCACGGTGGGTGGATGAGGATATGGCGGATACCTATGTGAAGCATGCGGTCGGCTTCATCGAGAAACACAAAAACGAGCCCTTCTTTCTTGAACTCGCCACTCACGATATCCACGTTCCGCGGCTTCCAAATGCCCGTTTTGCGGGCAAAAGCGAACTAGGGGTGCGAGGCGACGTGATCCTCGAATTCGACTGGTGTGTAGGCGAGATTCTTGCGGCGCTGGAATCGCGCGGGCTGGCCGAAAATACCCTCGTCATTTTTAGTAGCGACAATGGACCGGTCGTCGATGACGGCTATCGTGACGGTGCCAGAGAGAAGCTGGGAAGTCATACTCCGGCGGGGCCTTTCCGCGGAGGAAAGTATAGCATCTTTGAAGGTGGGACGCGGGTGCCGTTTGTGGTCCGCTGGCCCGGCAAGGTGAAGCCGGGAGTGTCCGATGCGCTCATTTGTCAGGTGGATTTTGCCGCAACGTTTGCCGCCCTTACCGGACAGACTTTTGACAACAAGACATCGCCGGACAGCCAGAACATGCTACCCGCGCTGCTCGGCGAATCCGCCACCGGTCGCACGCAAATGGTGGAGCATTCCGGCGGTATCGCGCTGCGGCAGGAAAATTGGAAATTCATCCCGAGCCGGCCGGGAGCAAAACGATTTGCCGAGACGAACACGGAGTCTGGAAATGATCCTGCCGTGCAACTTTACGACCTCGCCGCTGACCTGGGAGAAAAGAAGAATGTCGCGGCAGAACACGCTGACAAAGTAAAAGACATGGCCGCCGCACTCGCAGCCGAGCGGGCAAAGTCAAACGATGAGACCGTCAATCCGTAGGAGCGATGGCGAGGTTCTTTTCCAAACACAGAACCTTAAATGCCTGACCTAGCAGCGCGGGGTGCATGAGAGTTTTGAAAGCGCGCAGTTCGGCCGGTGGCGGCGCTGCTTCGGTGAAGTGAAGCCGGCTGGTATTGACAATGAAGCGATGCTGATCGGAGAAGCTGCGGAGTGTAAATCCTACGCGTTCCGCGTGCTCGATGAGTGACGTGAAATCGACGTGGGTGGTAAGGTCGATTTCGCCGGGTCGGGCGAGAGGGTCACTCTCGCGCTGGTGCCCGGAGTAGGCGCTGAGTGTGCCGGATGAACGCTCTAGGAATTGCTCGCGGATATAGCCGTAGTCGATGACCAGCACGTAGCCGCGCTTGATCTTCGTGGCGAGTGTTTCGATCCAGTCTGCGGCGGCTAGATTGACTTCGGTCATAAATCCCTCCGGGGCGTCGATAGCTGCCAGCGAAAAGGCAAGGCACGGGTCGCTGAGCAGACCTTCAGTAAAAGCAAAGTCGTCTTTCACAAAGTCCACGTAGCGTTCTTTCCAACCAGCATCGCGGCGGACGACCAAATGGGCGGGAAAGGCGTCGAGTAGCTCATTGGAGAAATGGACTCCGGTGAAGGGAGCTAGAGCTTCGATTTGAGGGAACCATTCTACAGGCAATCCCGTTAGTATGGTTTGCTGAATCGTGAGCAGGGCGGCGAGCGGCTCGACGATGCAGTATTTCAAGGCGGCGAAGGCCGCGGGCGCAAACTCGCGCAGTCCTTCCAGCGCATCTTTCGCGAAATGGCCGTGATGTGCGCCCTGCTCGACGATCGTCCACTCCGCGGGTGCGCCCAGCTTTTCCCACATCGCCGCAAACTGTCGCGCCAGCAGACGACCGAAAAGCGGACCAACGCTGACATTGGTAAAGAAGTCGCCGCGTCGTCCGATGACGGCGCGTCCGGAGGAGTAGTAGCCGTACGCGGGATGATAGAGCGCGGCTTCCATAAACTCGCGAAACGGAATGGGACCGCGATGCGCGATGCGCGCCCGGAGTTCGTGCGCGAGCGAGCTCAAGCTACTTCTTTACGGAGTAACAAAAGATCAAGTCCTGATCGCGGAGATAAAGATTGCCGTTCGCAATGACGGGATGCGTCCATATATGTCCTTGTGGACTGCGGATGGTCGTCTGCGGATCGAGCTTGAAGCGTCCTTTTTCATTCCAACCGTCCGGCGACGCTTCGATCAGGGCCACCGTTCCGCTGCTTTCTTCGAGGCAGTAGAACATGCCGTCGGCGTAACCGATCGCGCCTTTGCCGAGCTTGCTTTTTTCGTTCCACTTTTGCTCGCCCGTTTTCCAGTCCTGGCAGACCCAACCGTTGCCATCGCTATGACCGTACAGATAGTCGCCGACGAGGATGACTCCGCCGTGATGGTTCTTCATCACCTTGTTTTCGTAGGCGATGCTGATTTTGTTTCCGGCTTCTATTTTCAAAGCGGCACAACCAGCTCCGTATCCAGCGGTGACATAAACCTGATTGTCTTTTACGACGGGCGTGGGAATGACCGCGGTCTTTCCTGGAAAAGGTTGCTTCCATAGCACTGCGCCATCTTTTGGCGAGATCCCGACGACGCTTTGCATCGTGAGCTGGATGTATTGCTTTTCACCATTGATCGCAGCGGGGACGATGGAGGAATACTGCGCGCCATCGGTGAAGCCCTTCGATTGCCAGAGCAGCTTTCCCGTCGCCTTATCAAAGGCGGCGATCGCTCCGTTCCCGCCGCCGGGAGTGACGACGACCTGATCGCCATCGACAAGTGGTGACTCGGTATAACCCCAGCCCGGCACCTTGCCGCCGATGTCACTTAGTTTCGTCGTCCAGACTTCTTTGCCGTCGGCGAGACTCACACATGCCAGCACGCCGGGGCCGCTGAGTGCGTAAACCTTGTCACCATCCACCGAAGGCGTGCCGCGCGGGCCGTCACCCCAATTGTTACCGAGGATACTGCCGAGCGCATGTGTCCAGATTTCCTGGCCCGTGTTTGCGTCGAGTGCGAGCAGGATTTCTTTCCCATCACGCGTGCCGAGAGTTAGGAGTTTGCCGCCGACAATCGCTGGACCGGAGTAACCCTGCCCGGCATTTTTGAAGAGCCAGGTCTGCTTTAGACCTTCCGGTGGCCACTCTTTGAGCAGGCCGGTTTCTTTCGATAAGTCCGAGCGATCGGGTCCGCGCCACTGCGGCCAGTCATTGGCCAAAGCGGATGCGGCTAGTGCGCTAGCGAGGAAGACGGGCAGAGTGATTTTCATAGGTGACTTATTTCCCGTATAAGCATTGAGCGAGATAACCACTCAGTGCGGTGAGGCGATTCTCAGCGCGGAATTGCTCGATCTTCTTCCGATCGACGGCGAGGGCGCGCTCCCAGAGCCAGACGAGATTTTTTGTGGAAACGGTGAGGATGTCCGTGATGTTTTTCGGATCATCGACGCGCGGCGCTTTGACATCGAAGCAGATCGGTCCGGCATACTTCGCGTCTTGCAGGACGACTAATAGCGCGAGATCTTTAAGCGGCTCAGTATAGCCGAAAGGAAGGTCTTGGTCATAACGCTGGCCGTCCTGCGAGTTCAAGTGAATGTGGAAGAGCTTGCCCGCTTCCAGACACATCTCAATGTCCCAGAGGTAGTCCAGCCCGGCGATGCGTGAGTGGGCGGTTTCGGGGTTCAGGCCGAAGAGCGGTTGCAGGTCTTTTTCGAGTCGGCTAATGAGGTAGAGCGCCTCGCCGACGTTCGCGAGATACATGTTAGCGCGGGGCTCATTTGGCTTCGGCTCGATCGCGAATTTGATCTTCGTCCCGTGGTTCTTCTTCGCATATGCGCCGACTTTGTTAAAGCCCTCGACGAGCCGCTTAAAGGCATCGCGTCCATTTTTCGCGAGCACGAAATCGAAGCCCTCGCGGCCATTCCAGAAGACCATCGTCTTTGCGCCGAGCACGGCGGTGGTGTCCACGGCTTTCAGCGCGTTGGCGAGGCCGAGCTTGCGGACTGCCGGGTCGTTGGAAGTCATCGCGCCGTCCTTAAAAATAGGCGCGGCGAAGAACGACGGCGTGTACATCGCGCACTTCAGGCCCAGCTTTTTCGCGATCTTATTCGCGGCGGGCGCCATCTCGGCGGTGATCTCCACATCGTGTGCCTCGTAGTAGTTCATACCGGATTCCGCCAGCAGCGGCAGGCGATCAAGCATCGGGATCGGTTCGCGCGTCGGGCCGCCGAAGGGGTCGGCACCGGGCCCGATATTCCACACACCCGCGCCGAGGGTGTTAATGCCGGTTTTATTTTTGAGGACGATGGGAGATGACATGGGATTGGGTTGTAAATGTTGGGAGTTGGTTTCAAGCCGCCGCGGCGACGGGTCGGCAAGCACAGCAAAGCCGCGGAGCGTTGTCACTCGCGAAAACGATTCTTCCACCGGTTCATCCGCGCCACACGCAAAACGGCGGAGGCACACGCGAATGCGCCCCCGCCCTCTGATCCAGTAGGTGCGTTAAAACTCGATTTCTCTAGCTGCGCCGCGCCAACTCATGGTGGCCGTTTCCATTACTATTTTTGTTCGTGATTCCGTTCACCACCGGCCTTTCTGCCGCCGCCGCCGACTGTTTTGGCTCGGACGCTTTCGCGAGGAGGACCGCCATGACCACCGGACCGCTCGCCACACGTTGCAGCCCGTTGTTCACCGCCCGCACGACGATCTCCGTCGTCTGACCCGGCGGCACGCCCGCGGTCGAGCCGGTGGGCCCCGGCGTGTTCGCCGTCAGCGTATAATCCTGCTGCAAACCCACCAAGCGCATCCTTCACGGAAAACGCGTCGTCACCGCCAACGGATCGCACGGCACCACGATCCCACCCGTATCATCCAGGTGAGCCGTCAGGTTCATCGTCTAGCATGGAGTCGTAATCGTCGAGGTCAGCAGAGTGCTCAGCGTGCCCAGCTTCGATATTTCCCTTACGTCCAGCGAGAACGTCCCCGCCAATCCGCCCAGACCCGCGTTACCCGTTAGTTGTCCGGCTCGCAGACTCGCTGCACCACCGGCGAATTTCCGCGTGCCACGCAAGGTGGTCCGCCGCATCCCACCCGCGCCCAGGACGTGGGCAAAGCTGCGTTCGATGTGCTGACCCCGCTTGCGCAGCAGCGCGCGCCCGTACTGGCTGCGCGCGGGTGAGGGTCTGGCGCTAGGCAGGCTCCAGTTTATCTCAGCGGCGCTGGTCTCGGTGCGGGTCACCGATCACGGTCTTCAGCGTTAGCTCCTGCAAACGTCCGATCTTTTACGTGTGAAAGGGGTTCGCCGCCCAAGGTGTGCCTGTGACATCGCTGCCCGGAGTAACCTGTTGGAAAGCCCGAGGAATAGTCGAAATCCAATCGGCTCCAACGGGAGCCAAACGCCAGAGAACGAAGAAAGCCAAAAGCCGCGATAAGGTGAGGTGTCCGAGTGCTGAAAAGGAGAGAACATTTTGGGGCACTTCGGGGAGACTGCTGGTGCCGAATAGAATAGCAATCGTCCAGCCTGAGAGGAGCGAGCAGACTGCAATAAATGGCTGATACGCGAGGCTGCGGGCGAGGAATAATGCGATGTCGTGTCGAGTGGTCGGTTGCATGTTCGTGATTTTTTGCTTTTCGGTTTTAGTCTGCGCGAGCAGCGTCTAACAGCCTGTTGAAATACCCGTTTCAGCGCCGTAGGCGCGACATGTTTATAGATTGTTCGATCAAACAATACGCAAGCTCCGTAGGAGCGACATGTGCCCGGAACCAAGCGTCCATGCCGCTCCTACGGAGCTGGGTTT
>JBBRPM010000047.1:0-15211 GCA_038228115.1 Chthoniobacterales bacterium | reverse complement strand
GGATGACGATTACGCCAAGGCAAAAAAGATCGCGGGGATGTACGGCGAGATTTTGGGGAAGGAGAATTTTTTCCTCGAAATGCACGATCACGGGATCGAGCAGCAGCGGAAGGTGAATGCGGTCATGCCAAGGCTGGCGAAAGATCTCGGGCTCGGGCTGGTGGCGGCGAATGATGTGCATTTCCTCCGGCGCGAAGATCACGCTGCACATGATGCGCTGATCTGCATCGGCACGGGGTCGAACATCACGGACGAGCGGCGGATGCGGTATGTGCCGGAGCTTTATTTCAAATCGCCTGCCGAGATGCGGGCGCTTTTTGCGGATCATCCCGAGTCTTGCGATAACACGCTGGTCATCGCGGAGCGCTGCGGTTTCACGCTCGATAGCACGCCGAAATATCCGCACTACACGCCGCCGGAAGGGAGGACGCAGAACGAGTATTTGCGCGAGATCACGGAAGAAGGATTGCGCCGCCGCTATGGTGCGGATGCGGACGGCGAGGTGGTGCAAAAGCGTTACGCGCTGGAGATTTCGGTGCTCGAAGCACAGGGGTTCGTGAACTACTTCCTGATCGTCTGGGATTTCATCCACTGGGCGCGCCAGCACGGTATTCCGGTCGGGCCGGGACGTGGTTCCGCAGCCGGTTCGATGGTGGCTTATGCGATGGGGATCACGGACATCGACCCGATCAAATTCAAGCTGCTCTTCGAGCGCTTTCTGAATCCTGAACGAGTGTCGCCGCCCGATATCGACGTGGACTTTTGCCAGAACCGCCGCGGCGAAGTGATCGACTACGTGAAGGTGAAATACGGCGAGCGCGCGGTGTCGCAGATCATCACGTTCGGCACGCTCGGCGCGAAGTCGGTGATCCGCGATGTGGCGCGCGTGATGGGCTGGGGCTATGGCGACGCGGATCGTTTGGCCAAGATGATCCCGCTCGAACTCGGGATCACGCTCGCGGGTTTCGATAAGACGAACAAAGAGACGGGCGCGGTGGAGCACGTTGGCGGGGCAATCGATAAAAATCCCGAGTTGAAAAAGGCGGTCGAGACAGAGCAGGCGACGGCGCAGATGTGGGACGTGGCGGTGAAGCTCGAAGGATTGACGCGCAACGTTGGCGTCCACGCGGCGGGCGTGGTCATCAGCGATCGCGATCTTTCGGAATACATCCCGCTCACGCGCGCGAATGATGGCTCGATCGTTTCGCAATACGCGATGGGGCCGCTCACTGACGTGGGCATGTTGAAGTGCGACTTCCTCGGGCTGAAGACGCTCACGGTCATCACGGACGCGCTCGTGCTCATCCACCAGCACACGCCCGACTTCAACATCGACACCATCCCGCTCGATGATCAGCCGACTTTCGACATGCTGAATCGCGGTGAAACGATCGCCGTGTTCCAGCTCGAATCCGGCGGCATGGTCGGCGTCTGCAAGCAGTTCGACATCTCGGACATCGAGGACATCAACGCGATTCTGGCGCTCTACCGGCCCGGCCCGATGGATCTCATCCCGGACTATATCAAGCGCAAGAAAGGCACGCAGAAGATCAAGTATCTGCATCCGATTTTAGCGGAGGTGTGCTCGGAAACTTACGGGATTTTTGTGTATCAGGAGCAGGTCATGCGCGCCGCGCAGGTGGTCGGCGGCTACACGCTCGGTGGCGCGGATTTGCTACGTCGCGCGATGGGTAAAAAGGACAAGGAGAAGATGGCGAAGGAGCGCGTCAAATTCGTGGAGGGCGCGGGGAAACTGCATGGAATCAAGGCGGAGACGGCAAACGAGATTTTCGATTTGCTCGATAAATTCGCGGGCTACGGCTTCAACCGCTCGCACTCCGCGGCGTATGCGTGGATCAGCTATCAGACGGCTTATCTGAAGGCGAACTACCCGGTGGAATTCATGGCGGCGGTGATGAGTAACGAGATTTCCAACACGGAGAAAATCAGCGTTTTCGTGAGCGAATGTGAGCGGCTGGGAATTAACATTCTCGCGCCTGATGTGAACAAATCCGGGCTGAAGTTTTCGCCCGAGGAAGTGAGTGCGGAAGGCATCGCGGCGGCGAAGGAAGCGCGGAAAAAGAAGGATGTGGATGCGGAGGCACAGGTGGAGGAGGAGACCGTGCGATTTGAGGACCTGCCGTCGGCTGAACATCGAACATCGAACATCGAACATCGAACATCGAACGCAGAGCGGATTCACATCGGGTCGATCCGCTACGGACTCGCGGCGATCAAGAACGTCGGCGAAGTCGCGATGGAAGCGGCGATCACGGAACGTGAAAAGGCGGGCGATTTTAAGTCGCTCGAAGATTTCTGCGCGCGCGTGGATTCCAAAAAGAATAACAAGAAGACCGTCGAATCGCTGGTGAAATGCGGAGCGTTCGACTTCCTCGGTGAAGAGCGTGCGCAACTTCACTCCGAGATCGACGTGGCGATGGCGTCCGCTGCGAGTGCGCACCGCGACCGGGCATCGGGGCAGATTTCCATGTTCGACGATTTCGCCGCTGCCGCGCCCGCTGCTCCGAAACGCGCGTCCGCAAAAGTTCCGCCGTGGAGCCACACGGAGAAGCTCGCGTTTGAAAAGGAACTGCTTGGCTTCTACGTCACCGGCCATCCGCTCGACGAATACCGCGCCACGCTTTCCAAATACACCCCGATCGGCGATCTCGCGGCGCAGGAGGACAAGAGCACGGTGACGATCGCGGGCGCGCTCAGCAGCGTGGAAAAAAAATTCACGAAGAAAGACTCCAAGCCCTTCGCCGTCGTGGTGCTGGAAGATCTCAGCGCGCAACTCGAAGTGATGATCTGGAACGAGACGTTTACGAAATCCGCCGCTCTGCTCGAAACGGGGAGCGTCGTCGCCATCACCGGACGCCTCGACCTCCGCGAAGAAGGCCCGCGGGTGACCGCAAACGAAGTGAGCGCCGTGAGAAAACCTGCGCCGACGAATGGGCCGATCGTGCTTCGATTTGATCGCCGTGAAACGACGGAAGCGGACTTGGCTTTCGTAAAAAAAACACTCGCGGCGAATCCGGGCGAGCGGCGCGTCGAATTGGTCTTCGTCGGGGAAGGCGGTCAGCGTTTGCGCATGACTACCGACGCGGGGCTGACGGTGGATTTTAACAAGGATCTCGAAGGGCATCTTGCCCGATGGATTCAGCGATGACCGCAAATTTTGCTCATTTGAAAGGGCACGGAATGGAACCGCAGATTTCGCAGATTAACGCGGATTTTGCGTATCCGGAATCTGCGTCAATCTGCGAAAATCTGCGGTTTCCATCCTTCCTTAAACCCATTCTGCGCTTGCGCTCGCGAGCGCGGATGATGATGAACCAAACGACATGCAACTGACCGACGAACAGAAACAGCAAGTCACCCAGTGGATCGCCGAGGGCGCAAAACTTGCGGACGTGCAGAACCGGCTGGCTGAAAAATTCGATGTCCGGCTGACCTACATGGAAGCCCGCTTCCTCATCGACGATCTCCAGCTCACGCCGCAGGACCCGCCGGAGCCGGTGAAGTCGCCCGTCGCCACGGTGCCGCTGCCGCCCGCCACGAGCAGCCCGCTGGTTGCTGATCCTTCCGCACCACTTGCGCCGATGGGAAATGTCGTTCTGAAGGTGGACGAAATCATGCAGCCCGGCACGCTCGTCAGTGGTGGCGTGACTTTTAGTGATGGAGGAAAAGCGGCGTGGCATCTCGATCAAACGGGTCGCCTCGGCATGAATCCCGAGACGCCCGGATATCGGCCGCCGGATGCGGACATCGAGACTTTCCAAACGGCACTCGATCAAGAGCTGACCCGGCTCGGGATCTAATTCGGCGCGTTAAAGATTGTCTGCGGTGCTCTGCCCGGGCACACTCCGCAGGCATGAAAAAGCCATCCGCGAAAAAACCTGTGGCAGCGAAAGCTGCGAAGAAAGTCGTCAAACCTGCGGCTAGGAAGAAGCTGGTCGCATCGCCGCTCACGGTCGTCGGCTCGAAAGAATCTGTGCCTTCCAAAGAGCAAATCGCTGCGGCGAAGGCGCTCGAAAAAATAGATGCCGCCAAGGTGCCGATAGCGAAAACGAAGACCAAGGGACCGCTCGCGAGTTCCTCGAAGCCGCTGCGCAATTCAGATTTCCCGACCACTTACATCAAGCGCATCGACGTGAGTCTCGACGACCCGGATCACTGGATGACGCTGACGTGGACCGGGCCGAAAGCGTCGAGCCAGGAGACGGGGCCGTTCCGCACCTCGCCAGGCGCGGGGGTGAAAGGAATCAACTGCGATGTGGAGGCGACGAGCCAGCGCTCGGGCACGAAATGCACACCGAAAGGGACGCGCAGCGTAGAAGGCTTTCAGTCGGCGCTGAACAGCGATGCACGGGCGGTTTTCGTGACGTGGTTCATGCGCGCGCGGGGGATTGCGCTGCATTATTTTCCGAGCGTGCCGAGCTACGCGGCGTCGCATGGCTGTGTGCGGATCGAGTCGAAACGCGTGGCGCAACTCATTCAGGAAAATGCGCGCGTCGATCTCACAAAAGTCGTCGTGGACGGCACGTGGACGAAGCCGAAGAAGCAGTGGTGACGCGCGGCTTTTACTCGTAGCGAAGCGCTTTCACCGGATCGAGCCGCGCGGCAGCGTAGGCTGGGATGAGGGCGGCGAGCGAACAGATGAAAAACGCGCTGATGCAAATCGTCGCCACGTCGCGCGGAACGATCTCGGCGGGGATGCCGTTGAGTTCGTAAATGCTGGCGGGAAAGATTTCGATGTGGAGCGTTTCCGAGAGCCAGTTGCGGAAGGGATTGCGGTAGGTGATGAGCGTCATGCCCGCGATCAGACCGGTGAGGTTTCCAAAAAAGCCGACAAACATCCCCTGCGCGAGGAAGACCCAGACGATCTGCGCCGTATTCGCGCCGAGCGCTTTCAGGATGCCGATCTCGCGCCGCTTTTGCACCGTGACGGTGATGAGCGTGCTGGTGATGCCGAACGCGGCGATCACGACGAGAAACATGAGGATGATGAACATGACGTGGCGCTCGAGCCGCACGGCGTCGAAACGATCGTGATTTTTTTCAAACCACGTCTCTGCCGCCGCATCGCCGAGCTGCGGATCGAGCGCCGCTTTCACAGTGTCGGCAGCCTCGGCGTTGGCCGTTTTCACTGAGATGCCATGGACGGCGTCGCCGAGGATGTAGAGCTCCTGCGCGACGAAAAGGGGGACGATCATCACGCCTGCGTCGTAGATGTTTCGGCCCGATTCGAAGATGCCGATGACACGCAGTTCGCTCGGTAAAACGATCGTGTCCTTCAGATCCGCGAGCGTCTTTTTTTTCGCCGTCGGGTCGTCCTGCTCACGCCGCATTTCCTCGATGATGCCGTTGATGTTGCCCGGCGCGTAAACGGTGATCGTTTCGCCAACGCGGACCCCGAGTGAATCGGCGAGCCCTGCGCCGAGGATCACGGTGTCGCTTTCCAAATCCGCCGTGCCCTGCACGATCGTTTTGCGGAGATCGATGATTTTTTGCTCCGCCTCCAGATTGATGCCGCGCATGGTCGGCGTAAAAACGTGCCCCTCATGCTCGGCCAGCACTGGCCCCTGCACGAAGGGAGCCGCCGCCAGCACGCCAGGCGTGTTGTCCACTTTTGGCAAAAGCTCGCGCCAGTTTTCGAGCAGGGCTCCGTTGGAAATGGTGATGTGCGGCTCAAAGCCGAGGACGACGCGCTGAAGTTCGCGGTCGAAGCCAGTCATCACCGAAATCACCACGATGAGCACCATGATGCCGAGCGTCACGCCGGCAATGGAGATAAGCGTGATGATGGAGACGAACGTCCGCTTTGGGCGGAGATAACGCAGGGCGAGGAAGAGGCTGAAAGGAGCTTTCACAGATGGAGTAGGCGCTCATGCAACCGGTCCGTTGGCGGACGACCAAGCGAAATGTCGGACTGGGGAAATAAAGTTTTGACTACGAGGCAAAAGACGATTGAATCTTGTCACCATGAAACAAGTTTTATCCCTCCTTATCACATTTGTTTTTCTGCAAACTCAAACGTGGGCGATCGGCGGCGGGCCTCAATCCGGGGCGAGCACATCGTCGGTGCTAAACGGCACTTACAGCGGGGCTCTTCTTCCTTTGTCAACCGTTTCGACTTCGACGGGCGTCACGACGACCACTGGCCAAAACGGACTCGGACTTTTTACGCTCGCCCTCCCTACCACGGGGTACGGCACTGGACAGTTCGTGTATTTCACGGAGGGGAGGACCTTCACTGGCACGATCACGGGATTGGCCGATCCTCAGAAGCTGAAATTCGTGGGTCTTTTGAAAGGCCAGTTTGATATCATCGTTTCATCGCTCACCCTGACCGATGCAACATTTGGTAACGCAAACCTGACCCAGACGGAACCAGGTGGTTTTGCGAATGGAACGATTAGCGCGAAGTTTGAAACCGGAGGAACCCCGATCGCGAACTCGAACACCAGCTTCCGCCTGAAAGGAAAGGCCAAGATGGAAATTTCCGAACTGATCCGGACCACTGTGGTCGATACCAAAGGCAAGGCGACGACCACCGCGACGGTAACTCCTACCAGCACTTTGAATTTGATCGTCGATGGATTCCAGCAGTCCAGCACCGGCACAGCCACGACCCTCACTACGACCGGGGGTTAGTAGATTAGGGAGCCCGAGGAGAGCCGCACTCCCAGCTCTTCGCTTCAGATGGAAGTTGATTTTTTGAAACCGCAGACCCGCAAGGCCTGCGGTTTCACTCTTTTGGAGCTGATGTTTTCCATCGTCATCGTCGGCATCCTTTTAACGATGATCGTGGCGATCACTGAATCAATGCGAGCGCGTGCCGAGAAGGCCGGGTGTATGGCGAATCTTCGCGGCCTTTACTCCGGTGCGGCGGTGTATGTGATGGATCAAGGCCACTGGCCCCAGATTGATCCGATTCTGATTCAGCACGACTCGAAGCAGTACGCGAAACTGTGGATTTCGGCGCTACAGCCGTACGGACTGTCGCAAAAAAACTGGATTTGTGGAGCTCAGCAACGCTCGCTTGGAGGGCCCGACTTGACGGATGAAAAGCAGATGCGCGTCGATTACAACGCGACCCCTTTTGATGACCGCGCCAACACGGCCTATTTGTGGCCGCATCAACCTTGGTTCGTCGAACACGCGTCAGTTCACGACGGCGGTCCTTTGCTGATCTACACGACCGGGCAAGTAGTGACTCTCGCAGAGGCACTGCGGACGCCCTCGTTGAGTCGCTAGTGTCTTGTTCCGGGATGGCCGTAACGCTTGCGCTCTCAGCCGCGAAGCGTCTTCCCATCACCCCCGGACACCCGCCCGATTCCTCACCGGCTATTTATGAGGAACCACTTTGTGGCTCAATTCGGACAATTCCACGTCATGACAAATCGTGAACAAGGCACTCGATCGCAGTGGAGCCCAGATATCGTCGGGCTTTTTCCAATGCCACGGCGCGGTGGCTGAGTGCGTTTTTGGTCGATGATGGGAGTTGCGCGAATGTTTCGCTGTGGCCAACTGGAATGAAAAGGGAGTCGTAACCAAAGCCGCCCTCGCCGCGTTCCCGGTCCACTATTTTGCCTTCGATGGATCCTTCAAACGTTTCCAGCGCGACGCCGTTCTTCGCCAGCACCATCGCGCATCGGAAGCGGGCGGTGGGTGTCCTGGTCGGCACCATAGAAAGTTCGCGCAGCAGTCTCGCCCGGTTGTCCGCATCGGTCGCGGTGTCGCCTGCATAGCGCGCTGACCGCACGCCGGGAGCACCGCCGAGCGCATCGACTTCGAGGCCGCTGTCGTCGGCGAGGACCCAGCCGTCGAAGACGCGCGACGCTGCCACGGCCTTGATCTCCGCGTTTTCCGCAAACGTCTCGCCGGTCTCTTCTGGCGAAGGGATGCCGGGATGTGCGTTGAGGTCCCCGACTTCCCACTCGATTCCGAGGATGGCGCGGATTTCTTCGGTTTTGTGGGCGTTGCGAGTGGCGATGAGGAGGCGCATGCGGGAGTAAGTGGATGGTGATCGGTGAATGGTAAATAGTATAAAATTCCCGCGCACTTCTCCATTCACTAATCACGATTCACCATTCACTCTCCGCCCGCATGTCCACACCCGAGCGCCGCAAACCGTATCCTTTCGACCAAATCGAGCCCGCGTGGCAGCGCGTCTGGGCGGAGCGCGGCACGTTCAAGGTGGCGAATCCCGGCGACCCCGGCTTCGACCCGAAGCGCCCGAAATACTACGTGCTCGATATGTTCCCGTATCCGAGCGGCGCGGGGCTGCACGTCGGGCATCCCGAGGGTTACACGGCCACGGATATCATCGGTCGGTATAAGACGATGTGCGGTTTTAACGTGCTGCACCCGATGGGCTGGGACGCCTTCGGCCTGCCCGCGGAGCAGTATGCGATCAAGACCGGCCAGCATCCCGCGCTGACGACGGCGGAGAACATCGCGCACTTCAAAGGCCAGCTTCAGCGGATCGGTTTTGGTTACGACTGGTCGCGCGAAGTGAACACGACCGACGCGGGTTACCTGCGCTGGACGCAATGGATTTTCCTCCAGCTCTACGGCTCGTGGTTTAACCCGGAGACGCAGCGCGCGGAGCCGATCGCGACTTTCACGGGCGATGAGCCGGACCATGTGCGTCTCGCTTACGTGGCGGAGGCTCCCGTCAATTGGTGTCCGGAACTCGGCACCGTGCTGGCAAATGAGGAAGTCATCGACGGGAAAAGCGAAGTCGGCGGGCATCCGGTGGAGCGGCGTCCGATGCGGCAGTGGATGCTGCGGATCACGGCGTTCGCGCAGCGGCTCATTGATGAGTTGGAGGGGCTGGACTGGCCCATTGGCATTAAGCTGCTTCAGCAAAATTGGATCGGGCGGAGTGAAGGTGCGGAGGTGCGGTTCGAGATTGATCCGGGTAGGGTGGGCGTCCCGCCTGCCGGTGCGGGCATCCTGCCCGAACCATCGGAAGTCGATGTGCAATCGCTTGCGGACGAACGCGCGGATGATTCAGGCAGGATGCCTGAATCGGCAGGCGGGACGCCCAACCTACCCCGGAATATCCCCGTCTTCACCACGCGGCCCGACACGCTCTACGGCGCGACTTACATGGTGCTCGCGCCGGAGCACGCGTTCGTGGATCAGATCGTGACTGAGGAGCAGCTTGCAGCCGTCGAGGAGTATCGCGAAAAGACGGCACGCAAATCCGACCTTGATCGCACCGAACTCGCGAAGGAAAAATCCGGCGTGTGGACGGGCGCGTTTGCGATCAATCCCGTCAACGGCGAGCGCATCCCGATCTGGATCGCGGATTACGTCCTGCCTGGCTATGGCACCGGCGCGATCATGGCCGTGCCCGCGCACGATGAGCGCGATTGGGAATTTGCGCGCAAGTTTGCCCTGCCGATCCGCGCTGTCGTGAGCGAGACCGCCACGCTCGGACTCGGCGGCGGATCGAGCCCGTGTGAGGCGGAGCCGCTGGAATGCTTGGTGGGAGAAGGTTTCGCGATCCACAGCGGTCCGCTGGATGGTTTGCCGACGCGGCTCGCGAAAGCGGAAATCATCTCCCGGTTGGAGGCGCTCGGGGTTGGCAAAAAGACGATCAACTTCAAGCTGCGCGACTGGCTTTTTTCGCGGCAGCGTTATTGGGGCGAGCCTTTCCCGATCGTCTGGGAAAACGGACGCCACCGCGCGCTCGACGAATCCGAACTGCCGCTCACGCCGCCGCCGCTCGATGACTTCAAGCCGACCGGCACTGGCGAGCCGCCGCTCGCGAAGGCGACCGACTGGATTCGCTACTCCGAAACCGCGACGCGCGAGACGAACACCATGCCGCAGTGGGCGGGCTCGTGCTGGTATTATCTCCGCTATTGCGACCCGAAAAACGGCGAGCGTTTCGTGAGCCGCGAGGCGGAGCAGTATTGGATGGGCGGCGGCAAACCGGGCGGCGTGGATCTCTACGTCGGCGGCACCGAACACGCCGTGCTGCATCTGCTCTACGCGCGCTTCTGGCACAAGGTGCTCCACGATCTCGGCTACGTCTCGACGCCCGAACCTTTCCAGCGCCTCGTGAATCAAGGCCTGATCCTCGGTTCCGACGGACAGAAGATGAGCAAGAGCCGCGGCAACGTCGTGAACCCCGATGACGTGATCGTCGAATACGGCGCGGACGCGCTGCGCTGCTACGAGATGTTCATGGGGCCGCTGGAGGCGACGAAGCCGTGGTCGATGTCGGGCGTGGAAGGCGTCGCGCGCTTCCTCGCGCGCGTGTGGCGGCTCGTGATGGAAGAAAACCAGCTCGGCGAGTGGGTCGTGAGTCCCGCCGTGCAAAAAGTGGAGCCGGATAAGGCGCTGCTGCGCGTGATTCACGCGACGGTGAAGAAGGTCGGCGAAGACATCGAGGAACTGAGTTTCAACACCGCGATTTCGCAGATGATGATTTGCACGAACGCGCTGGTGAATCTGAACCCGCGTCCCGTTTCCGCCATCCGCACGCTGCTCGTCGTGCTCGCGCCCTTCGCTCCGCATCTCGCGGAAGAGCTGTGGTCGCGGCTGGATGGCGACGGCCTCATCGCCTCGCAAACGTGGCCGACTTACGATCCTGCCCTGCTGGTGATGGATGAAGTGGAGTATCCCGTCCAAGTGAACGGGAAACTGCGCGACAAGATCACCGTTTCCAAAGACGCACCCACCGCCGATGTGGAAGCGGCCGTGCTCGCTTTGCCAAAAGTCATCGAGCACACCGCCGGCAAGACGATTCGCAAGGTGATCGTCGTGCCCGGACGTTTGGTGAACATCGTCGCGAACTAGCGCGGACGTGAGGGTGTGATTTTTTGGCCGCGAAGCGGCGCATCACAAAATCTTGTCATTCTGAGCGCAGTTCCCTGCGGGTGAAAGCGGGAGGAAACGGAGTCGAAGAACCTCTCACTTTTCCGCGGGCGGAGGTGGTGGGCGCAGCGTGTGGAAGCTCCGCGCCGCCGTTGCCCACGAAAGTTTGAGGTTCTTCGGCTTCGCTCAGAATGACCGGCATTTTTTGGACGCTGGCGCAGTCGTGGTGCTCTTCCTTTTGGACCAGCAGCGTCCAAACAATGAGATCGCCGTAAAACTTCGACGACTGAACTTTTACACAGCCCCTTAGATCGAGAACGCTTCTTCGATCAGCGCCTTTTGCTCCAGCTTGTGCAGGCCGAGGCTTCCAACGGCCGGGCTGGCGCTTTCGCCGCGACCGGCAAAGCGGACGGCGTGATTTGGAAACATCTCGCGTAGTTGCCACGCCATGAATCCCCACGCGCCCATGTTCTGCGATTCTTCCTGGCACCACACGATTTTTGCGGAATTGGCGAAGCCGGCGATGTGCGCTTTCAGCGCGTCTTTGTGCAGCGGATAGAGCTGTTCGAGGCGCAGGATCGCGGTGGTCGTGAGCTGGTTGTCATCGCGGAATTTCACGATGTCGTAATAGACCTTGCCGCTGCAAAGGATCACGCGTTTCACCTGCTCGGGCTTGCCGGTGAAGGGCGCGGGGAGGATTTCGTGGAATTGTCCGTCCGTGAAATCCGCGAGGTGTGAGACCGCGGCCTCGGCACGCAGGAGCGACTTCGGCGTCATGATGACGAGCGGTTTTTTGAAAGGCCGTTTTATCTGCCGGCGCAGCGCGTGGAAATACTGCGCGGGCGTGGTGAGGTTGCACACTTGGATGTTGTTCTCCGCGCCGAGTTGCAGGAAGCGCTCGAGCCGCGCGCTGGAATGCTCGGGGCCCTGGCCCTCATAGCCGTGCGGAAGCAGCAGCACGATGCCGCTCGGACGCTGCCACTTTGACTCCGCGCTGCTGATGAACTGGTCGATGATGACCTGCGCGCCATTCGCGAAGTCTCCGAACTGCGCCTCCCACAGGCAAAGCATGTCGGGAAAATTCAGCGAGTAACCGTAGTCAAAACCGAGCACGCCGAACTCGCTCAGGAGCGAGTTGTAAATGCAGAGCGCCGCTTGATTCGGCGACACATGTTTCAGCGAGCACCAGCGCGCGCGAGTTTTCTGGTCGTAGAGATAACTGTTCCGCTGGCTGAAAGTTCCGCGCCGGCAATCCTGCCCGCTCAGCCGCACCGGCGTGCCCTCCGCGAGCAGCGAGCCAATCGCGAGCGCCTCGCCGTAGGACCAGTCGAAAGGGCCGCCGTTCGCCCAGGCCTTGGCGCGTTTATCGAGGAGAAAACTTTTCAACTTCGACTGTACCTGAAAGCCCTCGGGCAAGCTCACGAGCGCGTTCGCGACGAGCTGCAAAGTTTCCCGCGACGCTTTTGTTTCGACCGGATCGAATGAAAACTTCGGCTGAAAAACCGCCGTGGATTCCGTGAAAGAATTGATCGTCTTGTCGCGCTCCGCCTGTTGTACGCTCGCGAGCGCGTTGGCGTGGCGCGTGGACATTTCGGCTTCCAGCGCGTCCATGTCCGGCTGCGAGATCATGCCTTTCGCGAGCATGTCCCTGCGGAAAATCTGGCTCACTTTCGGATGCGTATCGATTTCCGCATACATCGTCGGTTGCGTGGAGACTGGATCGTCCGCTTCGTTGTGGCCGTAGCGCCGATAGCAATACATGTCGATGACGACATCGCGTTTGAAGGTCTGACGAAACTCGAACGCAAGCTCCGCCACGAAGCGACAGGCGAGCGGATCGTCGCCATTCACGTGGAAGACAGGAGCCTCGATCATCTTCGCGATATCCGTGCAATACATCGTCGAACGCGCATCCGCCGGCAGCGTCGTGAAACCGATCTGATTGTTCACCACCACATGCACCGTGCCGCCCGTCCGGTAGCCGGGGAGCTGCGACATGTTCAGCGTTTCCGCCACCACGCCCTGGCCGGCGAAAGCCGCGTCGCCATGCAGCAGCAACGGCAAAACTTTCACGCGACTTTCCGTATCGCCGCGCATTCGCTGCCGCGCCCGCGCCATGCCCTGCACCACGGGATTTACCGCTTCGAGATGACTCGGATTCGCGCTCAGCCGGATCGCGATTTCGCGCCCTTCCACCTTCCGCGTGCTCGTGTAGCCGAGGTGATATTTCACATCGCCATCACCCGCCGCGGTGTTCGGCATGTAGTTCTCGGAAAACTCCGCGAACATCGACTGGAACGGCTTTTTCAAAAACTCCGCGATCACCGAAAGCCGCCCGCGATGCGCCATGCCCATCACGATTTCCTCCACGCCACGCGCCGGGCAGTCGTGCAGGATCGCGTTCAGGATCACCATCACCGACTCCGCGCCTTCCATGGAGAAGCGCTTCTGCCCTTTGTATTTCGTGTGCAGGAAATTCTCGAATGCCTCCACCTTCATCAGCGTGCGCAGCGTCTTGCGCTGGATGTCCGCGGGCGGCGGCGGGAGCGATGGGCGGCTCTCGATGCGTTCGCGCAGCCAGTTTCGCACGCGCGGATTTTGGATGTGCATGAACTCGGAGCCGATGCGGTCGGAGTAGATGGCCTGCAATTGCGCGAGCATTTCGCGGAGCTTCATTGGCTTGGCGCCGAGGAAATATTTCGTGCTCACCGTGAGATCGAAATCCTTCTCCGAAAAGCCAAGCTCGCGCAGGCTGAGCAGCGGATTTTCCGGGCGCTCGTGCGCGAGCGGATCGAGCTGCGCGACGGTGTGGCCGAGCGTGCGGTAGGAATAGACCAGTCCGTCCACGCGCGTTTGCAGCGCGACATCCGCACTCGTCGCCGCCGGAATACCCGCCCCGTTTTTCAGCGCGACGGACCCGAGCTCGAAGCCCTCGAAAAACGCGGCCCACGTGGAATCGACCGACGCAGGGTCCTTGCGCCAGAGCTGATAGTTTTGATCGAGAAGATCGGCATTGGAACGGTTCGCAAACGAGATGGCCATATGGAAGAAATCGGGGGCGAATGTAAGCACGGCCTTAAATCGCACCAAGTGATATTGAAAACACCGTCACTCACCGCGCAATGGCCCCCCGCGCCGCGGCGCGCAGCGGGGGACGTTGCCGAACCGAGTGCGGACCTTTCGGTTTGTAAAGGTTTTGGGCCGGTGCGTCATTGTATCCTGATGTGTTCCCCTTTGCGTTTTCCTCCGTTGATTCGCGTTCTGGCGATTCTGTTCCTAACCGCCTTGGATCACGTGCAGGCGTCGGATCTTTTGCGGGACGTGGCTGCGGGGCGGGCGCGAAAGATCGTAGTCTATGGCACGAGCCTCACAGCCGGCGGAGGGTGGGTGGGGCAGATGCAGAGCTGGCTGGCGGAAAATTATTTGGGCGCCGCCACGATTGTAAACAGCGGGCTCAGCGGGAAAAATTCCGCGGAAGGTGTGGCGCAGCTTTCGAGCAAGGTGCTCGCGTTTCAGCCGGACACCGTTTTCATCGAGTTCGCGGTGAACGATGCGTTCCTGTATTCGGACGGGACGCCGCAGCTTTCGGTCGCGCAGGCACGCGCGAATTTGCTGACGATGATCGACGCGATTCAGGCGCCGAATCCCCGCGTGGAAATTATTTTGCAGACGATGAATCCGGTGTGGGATTCACCGGCCGGCAGCAACGCATCGGCGACGCTGCGCCCAAACTTGCCCGCGTATTATCAAATGTATCGCGATGTGGCGGCGGAGCGCGGGCTGTTGCTGATCGATCATTATCCGAACTGGGTCGCGTTGCAGACGGATGCGCTGGCGACGTTTCAAACGGATTTGCCGGACGGAGTGCATCCGATCGCGGTGGCGACGCAGGCGATCGTGATGCCGCTGCTACAGCGGCGGCTGATCGGCGATGTGCGGTATCATCCGGCCGATGCGCCTTCCCCGACCCTGCTGACTGCCGACGTGTGCGTGTATGGCGGCACCTCCGGCGCGGTCACGGCGGCGGTGGAGACGGCGCGGCGGGGCAAGCGCACCATTTTGCTTTCGCCGGATGCGTGGCTGGGCGGGCTTTCGAGCAATGGACTCGGCTGGACGGATCTCGGCGACCCGACCGCCATCGGCGGGCTGGCGCGCGAGTTTTACCGCCGCATTTACAACTACTACCTGAGCGACACCGCGTGGACGCAGGAAACGCGCAGCGCCTATGTCGCGGCGGCGCAAATTTTATTCTGTAAAATGAGCGGAGGTTAGGCGGAGGGCGGGTTTGCTGGGTTCATGTCGAGGTAGATTTTGGAGGAGAGCCAGTCGTCGGAGATTTCTGCGAGGACGGCGGCGGTGAGACGGAGGAGGG
>JBBRPM010000046.1:0-19846 GCA_038228115.1 Chthoniobacterales bacterium | reverse complement strand
GCGCCACCCAGCACAACCCCCTCAGCAACCTGGTCTATAACATGGACCGCTATGCCTGCCTGGCACGTTGAAGGCAGCAAAGCCCCTCCAAAGGGTGCCAAAGGTCACCGATGACTCACCCAAACACCGAAAAACCGGACCGATCAGAACAACCCACGCCGAGACCCACACCATCTGAAGCGAAGCAAGACCGGCAAAAATTGGTTTTTTTCCTTCAGCCAAAGCCCTCTCGAAAAAACACCCCATATCCAGAGGTGCCCTTTAGTAACCCGAATTACACCTACTTCATCCACGGAACGGTCTCGGCGAATAACGGTGGCAGCATCGTCATCGCTGGAACGGCTGGCCTTTCACTGGACCCGCGGCGGGACTGCCGTCGCGACGACACGTTCGATCACATTCGACGCAACCGCGGACTTCGCCTTCGTGGCGAATTTCCTGCCGACTCCGGCGTTGACGATGACTCACACCGCCGCCCCGGTCCAGATCACCATCGCGTGGCCCGCGCCTTCGACGGGCTGGATGCTGGAGGAAAGCGCCGACCTCGTCACGTGGACGGCATCGACTCGTGCAGTGAGCGCCGCGGCCGGACAGAAGGTGGTGACCATCGGTGCGGGCGGGCCGAACACGTTCTTCCGCCTCGTGCTTCCGTAGCGATGGAAGCGCATTGCCGAAACCTGTGCGGACCGGTTTTTCTAAATCGCGCGCTCCCAGCGTCTGCGTTTCAGGATGACCACGATTGCGAATGGGCGCGGCATTATCGCAGGAGGCCGAAGCGACGTTTTTTATGAATCGCGCGGGCGGACCTTCTCAATGGCGTCTCGCAGGATGCTCATCGTGAAAGGTTTTCCCACGACCAGATCGACGCCTTCCGGCAGCTCTCCAGTGCCATTCATCAAATCGCCAAACCCGGTCAGCAGGATCACGCTTTGGCCGGGCTTCAGGCTCTTAATTTCTTTCGCGAGCTGATCGCCATTCATCTCCGGCATCGCGCGATCGGTGAGCACGAGATCGAAGTCGCCAGCGCGAAATTTATCCAGTCCATCGCGACCGTTTTCCGCGAGCGTGACTTCGTGGAAATCCTCCGCGAGATAGTATGAAATCACTTCGCGCACCATGTCCTCGTCTTCCACGACGAGGATGCGGAGCGGTCGCTCTTCGGGCGGCGTGGGGATGGCAGGATGCGCGGGCGTTTCGACGGTGGTGGAGCTTTTCGGAATGGGCAGCGAGATCGAGATCGAGGTGCCGCGTTGCGGCGTGCTGCGGATGTCGATTTGGCCTTCGTGCCGGCGCACGATGCCATACACGCTGCCGAGACCGAGGCCCGGCGTTTCCACATCTTTGGTGGAGTAAAAGGGTTCGAGGCAGCGCAGGCGGACATCTTCCGTCATGCCCACGCCGTCGTCGGCGACGGTGATGACGAGCCACGCGCCCTGCGTCTCGGTGCGGATGAGGATGGAACCGTGCGCAGGGATGGCGTCGATGGCGTTGAAGACGAGATTGGCGAGCGCCTCGCGCAGCTCCGCTTCATTGCCGGCGACGGTCGGCACCTCGCCGAGTTCGGTGCGAATGGTGATGTTCACCCCGGCGGCGAGCGCCTGATCCTTCCAGCGCGGGCGCGTGACGGCGACGACTTGCTGCACGAGTTCGTTCACGACGACGGGCGTGAAAAGCTCGTTCTCATCGCGCCGGCGGTAGAATTCGCGGAGCCGATTGACCACACTCGCGCCGTCCTTCGCGGCGAGGTGGATTTTTTCGATGAGCGGTCTCGCGGTTTCAGGATCGGACGCGATCTCGGGCTTCACGAGCAGCAGTTCACTGAAGCTGAGGATGGGCGCGAGCGTGTTGTTAAAGTCGTGCGCGATGCCATTGGCCATGCGACCGAGTGCGTGCATGCGCTCGCGCAGGATGACTTCCTGCTGCGCGGCCCGGAGCTGCCCGAGTGTTTCGGTGAGCTTGTGATTGATCTCGCGCGTCCCTTCCTCGGCACGCCGGCGCTCGGCGATTTCCTGCTGAAGGCGCACGTTTGCTTGCTGGAGCATCGACGTGCGCTCTTCTACGCGCCGCTCCAGTTCATCGTGCGCGCGCCGGAGCTGGAGTTGCACCCGCTGGCGCTCGCAGGCGTACTGCATGGAGCGGATCAGGAGCTGGTTGTCCACATGCCCTTTCACCAGATAATCCTGCGCGCCGAGCCGCACCGTTTCGACCGCAAGATCCACGTCGTCGCTGCCGCTCAAAACCACGATCGGCACATCGCCCGCCGCGGCCATCGTGAGGATAAAGGTCTCGAGCCGGTTGCTATCGCCAAGAGAAAGATCGAGCAGCACGAGACCTAGCCCGCCCTTTTTTAGGCGCTCGATTCCTGCCACGAGTGTGTCCACGTGTTCGAGCTGGAAATTCGCCGCGGCCTCGGACAGGAGGAGCAGGTGCTTGAGAAACGCGGCGTGCTCGGGATTATCCTCGATCAGCAGGACGTTGATGGGATCGGAAGTCATGTCGAAATGGAGCGGGAACACTGTCTATATAAACCGCGCGCGGCACGATTGCCCACTTTAAATCGGCTCTCCGCGGCACCGTGCGAATCGTTGTTACTAGGCGCTGTGCGAATCCATCGTCTCGCGGACTTTGCGCGCGAGTTCGAGCGGTGAAAAAGGCTTTTGCAGAAAGGCCGTGTCGCCTTCCAAGCCGTGCCGGCGCAGGATCGATTCGTCCACATAGCCCGAGGTGAAAAGCAGCTTGGTCGCACCACTGCGCGATCGCACCCAGTCGGACAATTCGCGCCCGCCCGCGTCCGGCAGCACGACATCGGAGAAGAGCATGTCGATGCGCCGGCCGTTTTCCATTTCCCACACTTCGCGGGCGGTCGATCCGTCGCCCGCTTCGAGGACGGTGTAGCCGAGATTGCGCAGGATTTGCGCGGTCACATTGCGGACGGTGATCTCGTCCTCCACGTATAAAATCGTCTCGCTGCCGCCCGGCAATTGCCCCGGCGCTTCGTGCGCGTGTGCCTTCTCGCCGGACTCCTCCACGCGCGGCAAAAAGATGAAGAGGCTCGTGCCCTGACCCACCGCTGTGCGCACCGAAATGTAGCCGCCGCTCTGCTTCACGATGCCGTAGCAAGTCGCGAGGCCCAGGCCCGTGCCGTGCCCTTTTTCTTTCGTGGTAAAAAATGGCTCGAACACGTGCTTCAACGCCTCTGGCGGAATGCCCGTTCCCGTATCCGCGATCGTCATTTTCACATACTCGCCGGAAGGCATCGCGGACTCCGCATCGGGATCGTCGAAGGCATAGTTCAGGTCCGCCGTCTCGATGCGAATCGTCCCGCCGCGCGGCATCGCATCGCGCGCATTCACGCAGAGATTCAGCAGCACCTGCTCGATCTGAGCAGGGTCGGCTTTGATCCGCCCCAGATTCGCGCGCAGGTCCGTCTCGATTTTGACGTCCTCGCCGATCACGCGTTGCAGGATTTTTTGAAGGTCGCGCACCGTGTCATTCAGCGGGAAGACTCGCGGGCTCAGCGCCTGGCGGCGGCTAAAGGCCAGCAGTTGCCCCGTCAGCGCCGCCGCGAAATCCGCGGCCTTGCGGATTTGCACGAGATGTTTGTGCTGCGGCTGCTGCTCGGTCGTCTGGTTTAAAAGCAGGTCGCTGTAGCCCACGATCACGGTCAGGATGTTATTGAAATCGTGCGCGATGCCGCCCGCAAGTCGTCCCACAGCGTCCATCTTTTGGGACTGGAGCAGCTCCTCCTCCAGTCGCCGGCGCTCCGTGATGTCGCGGGCGATCGAAGACACGCCGGTAATGCTGCCGTCCTGCGCGCGGATCGGCGAGTCTGTCAGCGACACGCCGATTTTTCTCCCGTCCTTCCGCAGCCGCACCGTTTCGTAATTCGAAAGGCTGCGTCCGTGTTTCACCGTCGCCAGCATTTGCGGAAATTCATCCTGCCGATCAGGCGGGAGAATCATTTCCAGCGACTGCCCGACGGCTTCCTCCGCCGTGTAGCCGTAGATTTGTTCCGCGCCGATATTCCAGCTCCGCACCACGCCATCCAAAGTGCAGGCCACGATCGCGTCGTTGGAATTTGCGACCACGGCCGCCAGTTCGGAGGTTGCGCGCTCGGCTTCTTTCCGGCGCGTGATGTCGCGTAAAAAAACGGTGAAGAGCGGCGACCCGTCGATGACGATCCGGCTCACCGTCACTTCAGCCGGGAACTCCGAGCCATCCCGCCGCTGCACCCGGATTTCAAAATGCCGCCCGGCCTGCCCGCTCGGATCAGACTGGGTCGAGGAGCCGAAAAGCGAGAGCGCCCGCTTCTGGATTTTCCTCCAGCGCTCGGGCACAAACAACTCCACGGCATCCCGGCCGATGGCCTCCGCCGCCGTGTATCCGAAGGTCCGCTCCGCCGCGGGATTGAAGCTCTCGATGATGTGATTCACATCGAGGCTGAAGACACAGTCCTGCGCGGAATCGAAGATTGCTGCCTTCCGCATCTCGCTCTTTCGCAGCGCGTGCTCCGCATTTTTTCGCTCGATGAGATGGCCCAAAAGATTGCCGATCGCGCTCAGCGTTTGCAGCGATTCGGGATCGTGCGACGCGATTTTCGGGCTGAAAAATTCCAGCACATGCCGCACTTCGCCTTTCACCGTGATCGGGATCCCGAAGGCCGAGCCCATTCCCGATTTCACCGCGATCTGCGCATTCGCGAAGTAAGCGTCCGCCGCTAGATTCGCGATCCACTTGGAGCGCCCGCTTTCCCAGACCTCCGCGGCCAGGCCCGCGCCCGGAGCACACGGCGCGCGCCGATTCGCGGCTTCAAATTCCGCGATGTCGATGTCCGACGTCTGCCAGATTTCCACGCAGCGCAGCAGGCCTGCCTCCGAGTCCACATCCCAGACCGCGCCCATCTTCCACTCCAAAATCTCGCAGATGCTTTCGAGGATTTTCGGCCGCGCCTCGATCACGGAAGCCGCGTCGCCGAGCACGCGATGCGTCGCCTCGTGCAGTCGCCGCCGTTGCTCCGCCCAATGCCGCGCAGATACGTCCTCCACCGTGCCCTCCAGATGCGCCAGCTTTCCCTGCGCATCCCGGACCGCGCGCACATTCTCGCGCAACCAGAGCGTGCGCCCGTCTGCGCGCAGCACTTCGAGTTCGAAATTGGAAACCGCGTCCTCGGTTTCGAGCGCACTGAAAAGCGCGGTGCGCCGGGTCGGATCGACGTAAAGCTGACGCCCGATATCCGACATGCTCGCGATGAGATGCGCGGGCGAATCGTAGCCGTACATCCTGGCCAGCGCTTTGTTCGCGGCGATGTAGCGGCCTTCCGGCGTCGTGCGAAACATGCCCTCGACCGCGTTGTCGAACATCGCCCGATACGTCACCTCACTCTCCGCCAGGAGCAGCAGCAGACGCTTCTTTTCTTGCACATCGGAGCGGACGCGCCGCGCCAGCCGATGCAGGAAAACCGTCGTCCCGCCGATCGTCGCGAGCAGCAGCAGATGCATCACGACATCGATGGAGTCGATTTTTCCGTCCGCACTTTCGGCGCGTAGATGCCACAGGCTCACGCAGACGATCGCGGAATAAGCCAGCGCCAGAATATATCCGGCAAACTCGTGCGCCGGGCGGGAGGAGGCCGGCGATTCGACGTCAGTATTTTTTTTCGATGTCACGAATGAACGTGTCGCGAGGGGTTCGGGGATCGCCCGAGTGCGGAGGAAACAAACATACCATCGCGATTACCGCCAGTACAAATCCAAGAAGAACCCGGACGGGGAAGATTGAAAGTGGAGAAGCAGCAGGAGTAAGAGCAAGAGTTGGAGCCAGCTTCACATTCAATCACACCCGACTGGCTGGCGTTGTGAAAGTGCCGCTTGACCGTTGCTCGAGCCCCCACCTCATGCCACCGTGGAAGCGTGAAACGACTCCCCCACACCGCCTTTCGCCTAATCGTCGCAGTCTGCTTTCTCGCGAGTCTGGCCGCTGCTTCCGCGCAGGTCTTGATTTCCGAATTCCTCGCTGACAATCAGACAAACTCCGTGATTGATGAAGACGGGAGCCACCCAGACTGGATCGAACTATGGAACTCTGGAGCCACCCCGGTCAGCCTCAATGGCTGGTATCTCACCGACACATCCAGCGATCTTCGCAAATGGCAGTTCCCAGTCGCATCGCCCGTCGTAAGCCTCGCCGCCAATGGACGCCTGCTCATCTTCGCCTCCAATAAGAACCGCAAACTCCTCGCCAACCGGCTCCACACCAACTTCAAGCTCGCCAAAAACGCGGGTAGCTACCTCGCCCTCGTCCGCGCGGACGGTCTGACCATCGAATACTCTTACAGTTCCTATCCGCAGCAAGTGCAAGATATTTCCTACGGCATCCCCTCCGCGGGCGGAGCCGCCACCTACCTCGTTACTGCGACCCCGTCCTCCCCGAATAGCGCCGGCATCACCGCCCTCGGTCCAAGTATCAGCGCTACCACTAGCAATCCACCCCGACCGACCGGAGGCGCGAGCAGTGCCTCTATTATTGTTACCACCAAAGTCGTGCCCACCGTGAGGCCACTCGCCGTCTCGAACCCGGTGCAGTTAAAATACCGGGTGATGTTCAACAGCGAAACAACCGTCACGATGAAAGACGACGGCATCGCCCCGGATTCCGTCGCCGGCGACTCCATCTACACCGCGCAGATCGGCACCACCGGGCTCACTGCCGGTCAAATGCTGCGCTGGCGCATCGTCGCCGCGGATAACGCCAGCGTCACCAGCACCGACCCGCCCTTTCGCGACACCACAGACAACGACCAATACTACGGAACCATCGCCGCAGACGGGATAACCACGTCATCCCTTCCCATCTTGCATTGGTTCATTAGCGACGCAGATCTCGCCACGTTAAATACGGACACGTTCGTGCGCGCGCAGTTCTTTTTTTAGGTAAGTTTTACGACAATGTCCGCTGCGACAGGCACGGCCAGTCCACATCAGGCTTCCCGAAAAAGAGTTACAATTTCAACTTCAATCAGGACAACAAGTTTAAGTGGCAGACCGGGCAGGCCGACATTGGCGCGATCAACCTGCTTACTAACTGGGCGGACAAATCGAAGGTGCGCAATCAGGTTGCTTGGGAAACTTGGAATAACACCGGGCACATCGCGTCGCACTGGAGCCAGGCGGTGCGAATGCAAAGAAACGGAGTTTTCCAAGCCACCTACGACATGACGGAAAACGGCGACGAAGATTTCCTAACCCGGGAGTCGCTGGATCCCTTGGGCGCGCTATACAAAGTTTATAACAGTCTTGAAAACGTCAATCTTTCCGCCTCGGACAGCAATGGCGTCGAGAAAAAGACCGGCTACCCACTGACCGATTTCAATGATCTGGCCACGCTGGAAGCCGCGCTTGACCCGGCCACCAAGACCCTCGCGAATCGCCGCCAGTACGCCTACGACAATGTGAACATGTCAGCGTTGATCAACTACATGACCGTGAACGTCCTGATCCTGAACAACGACTTCGGCCACAAAAACTACTATATCTATTTCGACACCAACGGAACCCGGCAATGGTCTCTCCTTCCTTGGGATCAGGACTTAACTTTCGGCCACACTTGGACGAGCCCGCAGGCTTACTTCAATGACGACATCGACAGTCAGCGCGGCCTTGTGCAAGGAAACGCCTCTGGCAATCGCCTGATGAATTTGGTCATGAACGCCAGTGGCAGCAGCACACTTGCACCCGAGATGGTCCAGATGTTTCTCCGCCGGCTGCGGTCGCTCATGGATCAATACCTAGTCTCCGCCACCGCGACGACGGGCCCGTTTGAACAACGGATGAATCAGCTCGTCGATCTATTTGACCCACCTGGAGCCGCCTACCTCACCGACGCCGATCTTGATTTACAGAAATGGGGCTATTGGACCGATGGAATCGGTGGCCAGGCTGAAGCCGGCAACACCTATGACGCCGCCACTTTTGATCACGGCATTCGGAAATCTTTGCTCCGCATTATCGACAACGTCAGCCACACCGGAAATCCCAGCCCTCCCTATCCCGCCTCCACCAGTAACGCTGAGGGTTTGGGCGATACGACAAACGCTTTTCTCACCGGAAGGAGGAAACTTCTCTACACTTTGAATCCGACGCTTAACAGCACTCCGATTCCCGCTGCACAAGCCAGCCTGCCATCCGGTTTGGTCATCGAATACGTGGAGGCTAATCCCGCTTCCGGAAACCAGGAACAGGAGTTTTTCATCATTCGGAACAATAGCTCATCTTTCCTCGACCTCTCAGGTTGGAAGATCACGGGTGCCGTGGACTACACTTTTCCCGGCGGCACTGTGCTTCCTCCTTTCACCTCCGGCGGCAGTTATAATTCCACGGCCGACGTGCATACAGGGAGACTGCATGTAGTTAGAAATCCCAATCTCTTCCGTCAACGCACGACGAGTCCGAAAGGCGGCGAATATCGACTGCTCGCGGGACCATACAATCGGCACCTTTCCGCGCGTGGCGAAACCATCAATCTCGTGAAGCCGGGAGCCACCCCGGCCCAAGACGCAGTCCTCGCGACGACGACGTACGCGGGGAACCCAACTCCCTCCCAAAACTTCCTGCGCGTCACGGAGCTAAACTACGATCCAGCCGCTCCATCTCCCGCTGAGAGTTCCGCCCTTCCAGGAGTGCGCGCCAGCGACTTCGAGTTCATCGAGTTTAAGAACGTGGGCGCGTCCCCGCTCAATATTGGCGGCGCGCAGATTACCCAAGGCGTTTCCTTTACTTTTCCACTGAACTTCACGCTTCAGTCCGGGCAACGTTGCGTCGTCGCTTCCCTGGTCGCGGGATACAATCTGCGTTACGCAGGCGCCGGCGCGCTCGTCGCGGGGCAGTTTGAAGGTAATTTAGACAACGGAGGCGAGACTGTCCAGGTGACGGACGGTGTCGGCGAAATCGTTCTCGAATTCACTTACGATTCCCTGTGGTTTGGAATGCCGGTCGCAAACAATCCATCGCAATTGGCAGGCGCGACGGGATATTCTCTCGTGGTGCCCTCGGCAAGCCCTACCTGGTTCGATTACGATCGCCCTTCGACTTGGGCTCTTTCTGATGCACTCGGAGGCACGCCGGGCGCAAGCGACCCCTCCTTCTCGACTGTCTTTGCCGGCTGGAGCAAGTCCTTCTTCACACCTTCGGAGGAAGCGAATCTCGCGTATGGTGGACTCACTGGAGATCCAGACCACGATGGGCGGACGAACTTTGAGGAATTCATCTTTGGAGGAAATCCCAAGGTCGCCGAGCAACGACCACTGCCTGTTTCCTCCTGGGCTTCGGTGGATGGATTGACTTACCTTGCCATCACGTTTGACCGCAGGCACCACACTCTCGACACGACTTGCGTCGTGGAAGGCAGCAACGACTTGACTGCTTGGACGGTGGTTGACCTTCCCGTCGGAACTCCGACGGCGCTCCCCGACAATATGGAACGCGTGACTTACCGCGACGATCATCCATACGGAACTCAGCCCCGTTTCCTAAGAGTCCGCGCCACTCGCTAAACATCGCTATTTGGCTGGCTGTTACCGTTCTAGCATTGGGTTTCAGTTCACCTGCTTTTCAGGTTCGACAAGAAATCCTCCACTCTCCGGGGAACCAAAAAAGAAGTATCCAGCCGCAGACTTCGTGCTCTGCAATACTACGCCCTGAATCAACGTGGATACCCTACTCGGAAGATGGATGAACTTCCCGGTGAACACGTCATTCGCGGGATTCATAGAGAAGTTAAAACCCCGGAGCGAAAGCGCCTGTGCAATGCGCGAATCGAGACCGCGGAGATGGCCCGTGCTTCAAGTGCAACGACTCACAAGCAAACCGATTCAGGCCGCAAAAAACGGATTGCGCACCCTTTCTTCTCGCACCGAAGTGAGCGGACCGTGCCCTGGGCACAGCACTGTGTCGTCGGATAACGTGAAAATTTGGTCGCGATTCGTTCGGAGGGCATCGGCGTACGAAATGCCGCCTCCGCCCATGGAACTTGCGAAAACCGCATCGCCGTCGATCGCGACGGGTCTTTCCAAACCATGCACGACATAAGTGATGCCTCCTTTTGAATGGCCCCACGTCAGCCTCGTCTCGATTCGCAGGCTGCCGCAGCGAAATTCGCGGCCTTCCGTAAACGATTCCGCACCTTCCAGCGGTTCGCGATCGCCGACGAACGCAGGCGCGCCGGTCTTTTCCTTGAGGCGGTCTAGCTCCAAAATGTGATCGCCGTGGGTGTGCGTGAGCAGGATCAGCCGAAGCGTCAGCTTTTCCTGTGCGAGAAACTCCAGCATTTCCGTGCAGTCTGCGCCGGTATCGAAGGCGACGGCGTCGCTAGTTCCGCGATCATAGACCAGGTAGCTATTCACCGTCATGTCCTCGTAGGGCGTGTTAAAAGTCGCGAGCCCGGCCACTTCCACGGCGTCGGGACGCCACGCCTTTTTCCCCATCGTGACGAGTGCGTCGGCATGCAATCCGAGTTGCGGCGCGATCGCCTGCGCCACTCTTTCATCGAACTCACCTTCGCGAAAATTCGCGATCGTCGTGGCAGCGATGCCCGACTTTTCCGCGAGATCGGAATCGCTGAGTTTCAAACCGCGCATCGCTTTTCCGACGACGTCGGCAGCGGTATCTTCGAGTGGGATGGGATCGGGCATATCCGCTAGTTACGCTGGCGAAAAAGCGTTCGTCATCAGAAATCGCCGCGACTTGCCCGTGAATTTTCCTTGGCCACGCCGTGCCCGCCGCCCATCTTCGCCGCCCAATGGAAATCCCCTCAAAGCCTTGGTGGAAGCTGCTCACGCCTTACCACTGGTTCGTCTTCCTCGTCGCATCCGCCGCGTGGTTCTTCGACTGCCTGGATCAGCGGCTCTTCTCGCTCGCGCGCACGCCCGCTCTTGCGAGCCTCATGCATCTGCCGCCGGGCGATCCCGCGGTGCAGGATTTCGGGAAGTGGGTCACCGCATGGTTTCTGATCGGGTGGGGGATCGGCGGGCTGATCTTCGGCGCGCTGGGCGACAAGTATGGCCGTGCGAAGATGCTCACGCTGACGATCCTCATCTACTCGGTCTTCACCGGGCTCAGCTTTTTCAGCGTGCATGCGCTGGATTTCACGATCTTCCGTTTCCTGACGGGGCTCGGCGTCGGCGGGGTCTTCGGACTCGCGGTGGCGCTCATCGCGGAAACGGTGCCCGCCGGTGCGCGCGCGCAGTCGCTCGGGCTTTTGCAGGTGCTTTCCACGGTCGGAAATCTCGCGGCGGGTGGGGCCTTGAAGATCGTGAGCGTCATGGAGCGCAATCATGTGATCGCGCTCAACAGCGGCTGGCGCTGGATGTTTCTCATCGGCGCGCTGCCCGCGCTCATGGTCGTGCTCACGCGCAAATATCTGCACGAGCCCGAGCCGTGGCAGAGGCTGAAGGACGAGGGCCGTCTGCCGAAGGGAAGCATCTTCGCTCCCTACTCCGCGCTGATCGCGGACGCGCGCTGGCGGAAGAATCTCGTGATCGGCGCACTCATCGCCGCGACCGGTGTGGTGGGCCTCTGGGCGATCGGAGAGTACGCCGTGGATTTGCAAGTGGCCGTGTTCACTTCTTTCTATACTGCGCGGATTCCCGCGGGCACCGCGGACGCCGCAGTCTGGGTGAAGGCGCACGTCGATGACGCGAAATTCTGGGCGTATCTCTGGAGCATGCTCGGCGCGGCTGCGGGCATGTGGATCTTTACGCGCATCGCAAATGCGTTCGGACGGCGCATCGCGTTCTTCCTCGGCTTTTCCGGCGCGCTGGTGGTGACGGTGTTCGTCTATTGGAAGATGAATTCGCCGCAGGACGCCTACTGGATGATGCCGCTCATGGGCGCAGCCCAACTCGGCGTTTTCGCAGGCTTCGCCATCTATTTGCCGGAGCTGTTTCCCAGCCGCCTGCGCAGCACCGGCGTTTCTTTTTGCTACAATCTCGGCCGCTTCGCCGCCGCCGCCGGCAGCTTCTTTTCCTCCGCGCTGTCGCAGGGTGTTTACGGTCATTTTGAAAAGCCGCTGCCCTATCGCTATTCCGCGATGACGATGTGCGTGATCTTTTTCGTAGGCATCATCACGCTTCTCTGGGCACCCGAGACGAAAGGCCAGCCGCTGCCGGAAGAAGCGTAGGGCGGCACGCTCACCCCGCCCTTAGTTCCTCCGGCTCCGCTCCGGGGTGAAAGTAAATCTCCGTCGTCCCATCCGGTGCCTCCGCGATGAGTCGGCGGAGAGTCGCATTCGTCATTCGTCCCGTCTCCCGCAAACCACAAACCCGATCCGCAAATCCGACGTTTCCCGCGCGCAGTTTTGGAAGAGCGAGCGCGCTGAGCGCCGCGAAAATGTGACCGGTAAAACTGCGCGGTTTCGGCTCGCGGACGAGACGCGCGAAAGTGAAACCGTGCTCGATCGCGATGGGCAGCGTCAGGTCAAAAATCGTCGGGTGCAAATGCAGGTGCGTGTGCCCGTCCCAATACGTCGGCGGAAATCCCAGCGCGCGAAATTTCGCAAACTGCGTTCCGATCTCCGCCACCAGCGCCGGGCGTAGTGAACGGCGGAAGAAGTAGCGCAGGCCAGCCTTCGCGGGCGACGGCTCGAAATTTCCCGCCGCATCCGTGATCGCTGAAACTCGTGCCGCAAGCCCCGCGCAAAGCGTGAGATGCAGCCCGACACAAAGCCGCGGATTTCGCCGCGCGATGGCCGCAGCTTCCTCCGCGTGTGGCTCGTTCACCATGATGCTCGCATGCGTCAGCACGCCGCTCCGGTGGCTGCGCTCCACCGCGTCATTGATCGCGGCGCTTCCACCGAAATCGTCGCCAGTAAGGATGAGGGTTTTCAAAATCCGAATCGCCCGCACACACTCGCGCGACATGCCGCTGTTTTCGCCAATCTTCGCGCCGTCCCGCAAGGCATGAACGCGGTCATCGCCGTTTTGCACGCCGTCCTCATTGCCGTTTGCCTCTGCTCACTTTTGCACGCGATTCTCGCTGCGTCGTTCGCGCGCAGTTGGAAAAGCGAGCCGCTCAAAACGGAGGTGGAACTGCCGACATTGACGCTGCTGCGCCCTATCAAAGCAGGCATCCCGGCGCTTCGCGAAAAGCTGACGGAACTGGCCAACGCGATGCGCCCCGGAGATCGCCTGGTGCTCGGCGTGAACGCCGGTTCGCAAGATGCCGCCGTCGCGGAAACCGTGCGCGCGGAAAATCCGGAGCAGCACATCGTCGTCGTGCTTTGCCAGGCCGACGCCGCGCTGAATCCTAAAATTTCCAAGCTCGTGCAAATGGACGCGGCAGCGGCCGGCGAGCATCTGGTTTTGAGTGATGCGGAAGCGCGGATCGACCGTATGTGGCTCGACGCCTTCCGCCGCGAATGGGCGGCCAGCGGTGCCGATGCGATGACCTGCGGCTACCGCTTCGAGGGCGGCGTGCAATTCACGCAGACGCTCGACGCCGCGCCGACGCTGTTTTCTCTGTGGCCCGGACTGCTTTTCGTGCGCCGTTTCAGCCGGCTCACTTTCACGCTCGGCGCTTGCACCGCGCTGCGTCGCAGCGACCTCGCGATAGTCGGAGGCTGGGCCGCTTTTTCGGATCAACTCGCGGAGGACAATCGGCTCGGTGCCGCTCTGGTAAAGGCCGGGCGGCACATCCGGCTCAGCCAGCAAGTCGCCGTTTTGGAAAGCGATCCGCTTTCGTGGCGCGACTACTGGCGGCACCAGCGCCGGGTCGCCGTCACGTATCGCGTCAGCAATGCAGCCGGCTTTGCGGGCAGCCTCTGCACGCACAGCGTCGCGGCAGGCCTGCTGCTGGTTGCGCTTTCGCCCTCACGCGCGCTCATTCTCTTTTTCTGGTTCGGCCTTCAAATCATCCGCTGGCAAAATTTTCAGCGTGTCGCCGCCATCCTCGGTCAGCGCCGGATGCCGCCTTTTTTCGGCATGATCCTTTCCGAGTTCGTCGAAACACTCTGCTGGTTCCTCGCGTGGTTTTCACCCCGCGTCTGGTGGGCGGGAAAATGGTGGCGCATCTCGCGCGACGGCACGCTGCACCCGCGCTGAATACGATCTTTCTTCTTCCCGCGCTCCCCTCGATTCGGGCTATGCTGCGCATCCATTTATTACCCCTATGAAACCGTCACCCCTTCATCTCGCCAGCGCCCTGCTCATCACCGCTCTTTCCTCCACGCCCGCCGAGGACGACAAGCTCGGCCATCAGGACACGCCGCTCATTCCTGGCACGAAATGGCACGTCCACGACGGCCTGCGTCCGCAGCCGAAAATCGTCACTCCCGGCTCATGGAATCCCGACAAAAGCGTGGTCGATGCGCCGAGCGATGCGACCGTGCTTTTCGACGGGACCGACCTTTCCAAATGGAAGAGCGGCGACGCCGACGCGAAGTGGAAAGTCCAGGACGGCTACTTTGAAGTCGTGCCCGGCTCCGGCACGCTCGCCACGCGCGGAGAGTTCGGGCCGGACGTGCAGTTGCACATCGAATTCGCGACGCCGCCGCCGAAGGGCAACGGGCAGGGCCGCGGAAACAGCGGCGTCTTTTTCTACGGGCGCTACGAGATCCAGGTGCTCGATTGCTACGACAATCCGACTTACCCCGATGGCCAGGCGACCGCCGTTTACGGCCAGACGCCGCCGCTCGTGAATTCTTCGCGCAAGCCCGGCGAGTGGCAGATGTACGACCTCGTTTTTAACGGCCCGCGCTTCAAAGACGGCCAGTTGGAGACGCCCGCGTTCGTCACCATTTTTCACAACGGCGTCCTCACGCAAAACCACACGCAACTCACCGGAGCCACGCCGCACCTGCACGTCGGCACCTACACGTCGCATCCCGAAAAAGGCCCGATTTCACTGCAAGATCACGGCAACCCGATGCGCTTTCGCAACGTATGGATTCGCGAACTAAAGCCGATCGATCAGGTGGAAAACAAGTAGTGCTCCCCGAGTAAGTCCCCACGATTCGACCGGCGCGCACTGACTCCTTATCGCTTCTCCATTGCCCGACGATCCCGCACCCGCCCGCGCCAGCTACCACGAACTCGCCGGCCTCTTTCGCTACATACAGCCGTGGCGCGGGCGCTTCCTGCTCGCGATGCTTGCGTCCTTCGTCAGCATGGGATTTGGCCTGCTCTTTCCCTACCTCGTCGGGAATCTGCTCGACGCTGCCGTGCCCTCGGTAAAAATCCCGAATCTCCCGCCGTGGATGCGCGACGTGAATCGCGTCGCCCTCTTTCTCGCCGGCAGTCTCACCATTCAGGCGGCGCTCACTTTTTTCTCGTCCTATTCCTTTAGCAAAGTGGGCGAGAGCGCGGTCGTCGCGCTGCGGCGCGATCTCTATTCGCGCCTCATTTCGCTGCCGATGCGCTTCTTCGGCGAACACCGTGTCGGCGAGCTTTCCAGCCGGCTTTCCAATGACCTCGCGCAGATTCAGGAAACGCTCACTTTCACCTGCGCGCAGACGATCCGGCAGACGATGCTCCTCCTCGGCGGCATCGCCCTCATCGCCGTCACTTCGCTACGGCTGAGCCTCGTCATGATCTCGTCTTTCCCTGTGCTGATGCTGCTCGGCGTGCTCTTCGGCCGCCGCATCCGCAAGCTCTCGCGGAACGCGCAGGACCGCCTCGCCGAGACCGCGACCATCGTGGAGGAAACGCTCCAAGGCATCGCGAACGTGAAGGCCTTTGGAAATGAAGCGTACGAGACGAAACGCTACGCCGCCGGGCTCGATGGCTTTCTCCAGATCATCTTGAAAAGCGCGCGCCTACGCGCCGGCCTCGTCTCCTTCATCATCGTCGGCATCTTCGGCAGCATCGTGCTCGTGATGTGGTACGGCGCGCGCCTCATGCAGGCTGGCGTGCTCACCCACGGCGAACTCACGCGCTTCGTGCTCTCCACCATTTTTGTAGGCGGCAGCGTCAGTTCGTTCGCCGAGATTTTCACCAACATCCAGAAGACTCTCGGCGCCACGCAACGCGTGCGCGAACTGCTCGCGGAAGTACCGGAAGAGGGATTTCAGATTTCAGAAAACGCGAACGCCGCGAGTGTTGAAATCTCCGACCTGAAATCCCCGCGACTCGCCGGGGCGGTTCGTTTTGAAAACGTCTCCTTCCGCTACCCATCGCGGCCCGATCTGCCGGTGCTGCACGCGCTTTCGCTGGAGGCCAAAGCCGGCGAACGCATCGCGCTGGTCGGCCCGAGCGGCGCGGGGAAATCGACCATTGTTTCGCTCCTGCTGCGCTTCTACGAACCGGAGTCGGGCCGCATCGTTTTCGACGGCCAGCCCGCCGCGGAGTTCGGTCTGCGCACGGTGCGCGGGAATATGGCGATCGTTCCGCAGGAGGTGCTGCTCTTCGGCGGCAGCATCCGCGAAAACATCGCCTACGGACGGCCCGGCGCGAGCGACGAGCAAATCCGCGCCGCCGCCGTGCGCGCAAATTGCGTGGAATTTATCGACCGTTTTCCCGAAGGCTTCGAGACGCTCGTCGGCGAGCGCGGCGTAAAACTCAGCGGCGGCCAACGGCAGCGCATCGCCATCGCCCGCGCACTGCTCCGCGATCCCGCGATCTTGATTCTCGATGAAGCGACCAGTTCACTCGACAGCGAGAGCGAGCAACTTATCCAGGGCGCTCTCTCCGCGCTGCTCGAAAACCGGACCGCGTTCATCGTCGCCCATCGCCTTTCCACCATCCGCCAGTGCGATCGCATCTACGTGATCGAGCGCGGCGCGGTGACGGAAAGCGGCACGCACGAAGAGCTGATCGCGCGCGAAGGCGGCACGTATCGGCGGCTCGCGGAGTTGCAGTTTACGAGCTGAGTTCGGCGCGCAAGGCACCGATCAAAGTGTGCAGCCGTTGCGCCACATTTTCGATCTCCAGTAAACGCTGCCGCTGATACGGATCGCGGATCAGTGTCTGCGTCACGAGATCGCAAAGCACGCCCGTGTCAGGTGCGGCGGCGATCTGATTTTCGAGCGGGTCCGGGATGTCCACTCCGCGCTCGATCAGTTCCGCGCAGAGTTTGCGCACCGACGTGCAGAGGATCGTCACGTCTTCGGACGGCTCATCGGAAATCGGAATCATCCGAAATTCCGCCAGCACAAACGGCTCGGTCTGTGGGAAGGCCGTGAGTTCCACCCGCGCCAGCCCCTGCAAAATCAGATGCGAAGTCCCGTCGTCGTGCGAGACGCTGGCGCGGATCAAACCGATGCCCGCCTTGTGGTGAAAATCCTCTGGCGATTGCCAGTCGTCGCGACCATCGCGGAGCAGCGCCATGCAAACCATGCGCTCATTTTCCAAGGCCCACGCCACCATTGCCCGATAGCGCGGCTCGAAGATAAAGAGCGGCATCAGCGCATCGGGGAAGAGCAGCGTGTTTGGCAACACCATCACCGGCGCGATGCGCGGGACGATCAAGGATTGGGATTCGTGTTCGGTCAAAGTGGCGGATGGTTCATGGACGATACGCGCGTGGCGGCATTGCAGATTTCCCAGATGAAACTCTACGTTGCGCCGATGTCCATCGAACCTGCGGATTTTCAAATCGTCACGGTCCAATCCGGCGACCGCAGCGTGCGGTCGCTGGAGTTTGGCGAGACGTTTCACCCCGTCATCGGGCCGATGGCGGAAGCGCGCGCGCTGCATGTCCGCGGGCAGCGACTGGTCGAGCGGGCCCGGGCCGCAGTCGGGAAATTTGTGGTCTGGGATGTGGGCCTCGGAGCCGCCGCGAACGCGATCGGCGTGCTGGAATCGTGCCCCGATCTGCGCGTGGAAATGCACAGCTTTGATCGCACTTCCGCACCGCTGGCTTTTGCGCTGGCACACTCCGGCGAGCTCGAATATCCGCAGCCGTTTTGCATGCCGATCAAGGATCTCCTCGCGGGAGGACGCGCGCGCATCGGGAAGATCGACTGGCATTTTCACGACGGAGATTTTTCCGAAACGATGCACCGCGCAGACATCCCCGCGCCCCACGCCATCCTCTACGATCCCTATTCGCCGGGAACGAACGCCGACATGTGGACGCTCGAACATTTCACCAAACTGCACGCGCGGCTCGATCCCGCCGCTCCGTGTCTGCTCACCAATTACACGCGCTCAACCGCCGTCCGCGTGACGCTGCTGCTCGCCGGATTCTTCGTCGGCTGCGGCCACGCGACCGGAGAAAAAGATCAGACGACCATCGCTGCCAACGCGCCGGACTTACTCGAAGAATCGCTGCCGCGCGAGTGGCTCGATCGAGTCGCGCGCTCCACCCGCGGCGCGCCCGTGCGTCTCGGGGAGGCCGGCAGTCGCATCGCCGCTGACGATCTCGCGCGCCTGCACGCGCACCCGCAATTCGTTTAGCGCGCGGGTGGTGATTCCGGGTAGCGCGCGCGTCTCGCGTGCTGGTTTCCGCGTCTCGCGGAGACGAACTTTCCTGCCGTATCGCCAGTTATGCCGTAGCGGAAATCCGTGTAATTGCCAGGGAAGTCCGTGAAGGCGAGACGCCTTCACCAGCACGCCGGACGCGCGCGCTACCCAGACACCCCGCCCCTTACAACAACTCCCCGTCCCGCCTCGGCGCAGTGATGCCGAGCTTCTTGTAAGCCACCGGCATCGCCACGCGGCCTTGTGGCGTGCGTTTGATGTAGCCCTGCATAATCAAGTACGGCTCGTTCACATCTTCCAAAGTTCCCGCGTCTTCTCCGATTGCCACCGCGAGCGAATTCAGCCCAACCGGGCCGCCGCCAAATTTGTGAATAAGTGCTTCGAGGATGCGCTTGTCCATTTCATCAAAACCATCCGCATCAATATCGAGCATCGAAAGCGCGGCGTCGGCGACATCGCGCGTCACCTTGTTATCCGCGCGGACTTGCGCGTAGTCGCGCACCCAGCGCAGGAGATTATTCGCGATGCGCGGCGTGCCGCGGGCGCGGGCGGCGACTTCGAGCGCGCCCGCTTCGTCGATGGCGATGCCGATGAGCCCGGCGCTGCGGATGATGATCGTCTGCAACTCTTCTGCGGTGTAATAATCGAGCCGGCAATTCATCCCGAATCGGGAACGCAGCGGCGACGAGATCATGCCCGCGCGCGTGGTCGCCCCGATGAGGGTGAACTTCGGCAAATTCAGCCGCACGCTGCGCGCGTTCGGCCCTTGGTCGATGAGGATGTCGAGTTTGTAGTCCTCCATCGCAGGGTAAAGATACTCCTCGATCGCGGGCTGAAGCCGGTGGATTTCGTCGATGAAAAGCACGTCCCCGCGCTCGACCGTCGTGAGCAATCCCGCGAGATCGCCCGCCTTTTCAATCGTCGGCCCGCTCGTGTTTTTCATGCCCACGCCCATCGCCGTCGCGACGATGTGCGCCAGTGTGGTTTTCCCCAAACCCGGCGGGCCGCTCAACAAAATGTGCTCCAAAACATCGCCGCGCTGTTGTGCCGCCTGCACCATGAGTTCGAGCCGCTGGCAGACTTTCTCCTGCCCGGCGAATTCGTTGAACATCGGCGGACGCAGCGAGATGTCGAAAGGCGTATCGGGCGTGTCGGGAATGGCATGGACGGATGGTGCGGGCACGCGGGCAGACTAAAAGGCGCAACGCGAAAGGCGGAAGGCGGAATTTACCGGGTTTGGCCGCCGCGATCCAAAAAATATCATTTCGACCGAAGCGCAGTCGGGCCAGTGGGCGGAGCCTAGGTTCTGTTCACGAATTGCGGAGGATGAGGAAAGCGGCGACGAGGTGGAGGGCGGCGCAGAAGGTTTTGGCGAGTTTGTCGTAACGGGTAGCCATGCGGCGAAACTGTTTGAGTTTGTTCAAGAAGCGTTCGATGCGG
>JBBRPM010000045.1:0-20052 GCA_038228115.1 Chthoniobacterales bacterium | reverse complement strand
GCGCCACCCAGCACAACCCCCTCAGCAACCTGGTCTATAACATGGACCGCTATGCCTGCCTGGCACGTTGAAGGCAGCAAAGCCCCTCCAAAGGGTGCCAAAGGTCACCGATGACTCACCCAAACACCGAAAAACCGGACCAATCAGAACAACCCACGCCGAGACCCACACCATCTGAAGCGAAGCAAGACCGGCAAAAATTGGTTTTTTTCCATCAACCAAAGCCCTCTCGAAAAAACACCCCATATCCAGAGGTGCCCTACATTCGCGGGCGCTGACCGGGAAATGGTTTGACACGTTTTTGGCCGGGTGAGATACACCAAACACCTTTTAAAAATATGGCTGACGAAACTCCAAATCCCTCCTCCGATCCGAACGACGACGCGACGAAAAACGACACCATCCGCATCACGCTTCCGCCCAAGGGTGAGACGCCTGCGGTGAAGCGCGAAACGGTGCGAATCAATGTGCCCGGGAAGCCTGCCGCACCGCTCGGTTCCGCACCGAAAAAAGAGACCAGCAAACTGCCGACGACGGGATCGATTGCCGGTGGGCCTCCGCCTCCTCCGTCCGGTCTTCCCATGCCGCCCCGCCCTCCGGCGGGAATCGGCGCACCACCTTCCAAACCGATGGCCCCAGGCGGCATGCCGCCAAAGCCGCCATCGCTCGGAGCGCGTCCGACGGTTCCGTTGAAGCCCGCGCCCGCGCCCGGAATGCCGGCCCCGACAGCTGGGGCCGAGCCCGTAGTCGCGAAGGCCGCCGCTCCGAAAAAGGAGACGGCCCGCATCACGCTTCCTCCCGCTGGCGGCGCGAAGCCGTCGCTGCCTAAGGCCACGGTGAAAATGCAGCAGACCCAGCCGCTCACCGCGCGTCCTCAGTCGGCCATCACTCCATCCGCCAACTTCCAAGCCGCCCCCCTGTCCATGCAATCTTCCGCCGATCCGACGATCGGGCCACTTGCGATCGCCGCCCTCGTGCTCGCACTCGCCGCCCTGGCGACTGCATATCTTGCCTTCAGCGCCGCGACCGCGGTGGGCTAAAGAGGAAACCACATGGCCAGCGCAAACGTCACTGAAATCACCGACGCGAACTTCGACGCCGAGGTCGCCAAATCCACGCTTCCCGTACTGCTCGATTTTTGGGCGCCATGGTGCGGGCCGTGCCGCCAGATCGGCCCGATCATCGAGGAAATCGCCGACGAGCGGGTGGGCAAGGCGAAGATCGGGAAGATCAACGTGGACAACAATCAGGCGCTCGCCGCCCGGTTTCAGGTCCGCTCGATTCCGATGCTTTTGTTCATGAAAAACGGTGAAGTCCGGGAGCAATTGATCGGTGCAGGCACGGGCAAAGCAGGATTGCTGGCCAAGCTCGACGCTCTGGCTTAGGCACGTTCGATCTTCGATTTTTTCAAACGCCGCGCGCTTTCGGGTGCGCGGCGTTTTTTTGTGTCAGCAGGCGAGGCACCGGCTGAAGCCGGTCTGCCGCGCTTTCACGCGACTACGCGGGCAGCACGAGCTGGCTTCGCGAATACAGCACGCAATTCCCGCCGATACCGACCCGCACGCCGCGATCTTCGCACCACAGTTCACCACCACGTGAGGACAGTTGACGCGCGTGCAGGTTCGTTTTCCCAAGACGTTCCGCCCAATACGGAGTGAGCGTCGAGTGCCCCGAACCCGTCACGGGATCTTCGGAAATTCCCGCTGCCGGCGCAAAGAAGCGCGACACAAAATCGCAGTCGCGACCAGGTGCGGTGACGATGATGCCGAGGCAATCGAGCGTGGCGAGCTGCACGAAATCCGGCTGGAGCGACAGCACTTCGTCCTGCGTTTCAAACACCGCCAGATAGTCGCGCGTCTTCCAGCACTCCCGCGGAATCCACCCGAGCCCGTCCGCCAGCGCGGCGGGCACATCCGAGCGCACGGGCTTCATCGCGGGAAAATCGAGGACGATCCGCCCGCCGTCGCGGGTCGCCCGCAGCAGGCCGCTCTTCGTTTGAAAACGAATCTCCGCGCCCGCGTGCTGCAACTCCGTGAAAAGGACGAACGCTGTGGCGAGCGTGGCGTGTCCGCACAGATCGACTTCGATCGACGGCGTCATCCAGCGCAGTTCAAAATCGTCGCCTCTGCGCACGACAAACGCCGTCTCCGAAAGATTATTTTCGAGCGCGAGTTTTTGCAGCATCGCGTCCGGCAGCCACTCGGCGAGGATGCAGACGCCGGCGGGATTTCCGCAAAAAAGTTGATGGGTAAAGGCATCGACCTGATAGTAGGGGATCATTTTCAAAATAAGGCTGGAGGCTGATCAGAGCGCCGCGCGCACGTCCGCGGCCAGCGCATCCACGTCCTCGGGAGCGGTGTCCCACGAGCACATAAAGCGGCAGCCGCCCGCCCCGATGAAGGTATAAAACAGCCAGCCTTTCGCGCGGAGCGCGGCGATCACATGCGGCGGCAATTCCACGAAAACACCGTTCGCTTGCGATGGGAAAAGCAGTGTCACGCCTGGCGCATCCGAAAGCGCTGCGCTCAGCCGTGCCGCCATCCGATTCGCGTGCATCGCGTGTCGCAGCCACGCGCCGTCGTGCAGCATGCCGGCCCATGACGCGCTCAGAAAGCGCATCTTCGACGCGAGTTGCCCCGCTTGTTTGCAGCGGTAGTCGAATTCCTTCGCCAGCTCGCGATTGAAAAACACCACCGCCTCACCGACTGCCATCCCGTTTTTCGTGCCGCCAAAACACAGCACATCCACGCCCGCCTGCCACGTGATCTCCTTCGGCGCGCAGCCCAGCGACGCGACCGCATTCGCGAAGCGCGCGCCATCCATGTGCAGCTTCAAATCGAACGCCTTGGTCTTCGCCCAGATCGCCTTCAAGTCATCCGCCGAATAAACCGTCCCGACCTCCGTCGCGTTCGTCACGCTCACCGCACGCGGTTTTGGAAAGTGAACGTCGGTGCGCTTCTTCACTGTGTGCTCGATCGCAGCGGGCGCGATTTTTCCATTCTCGCCGGGCAGCATCAGCAGCTTTGTGCCATTGGAAAAAAACTCCGGCGCACCGCACTCGTCCGTCTCCACATGCGCGATTTCGTGGCAGAGGATCGAGTGATAACTCTGGCAGCACGACGCGAGCGAAAGGGAATTCGCCGCCGTGCCGTTGAACACGAAAAACACTTCGCAATCCGTCTCGAAAACCTCGCGCAACAAATCCGAAGCACGCGCTGTCCACGGGTCGTCGCCGTACGAGCGGGCGTGCCCGTGATTCGCCTCCGCGAGCGCCGCCCACGCCTCGGGGCAGATACCGGAGTAGTTATCGCTCGCGAAGTGCCGGCGCGAAGAGTCGATGTCGGACGGATTGAAATTACGCATGATTTTCCGGTAGTATCTGACACGACGGCGGCGCGTCGGGCAATCGCCGTCTCAAGAAAGCCAATCCCGCGGCCAAACGCGCTGAATGTGCTCTGATGTTCAGCGCGTTTTTTCTGCCAGAGTGGGGTGGGGGATTGCTTGGGCGCTGGCGGATTCGATGAAGTCGATTTTTGCCATCCACCCGGATGCCGCGCCGGTGAAGAGCGGGGCGAGAACTTTGCGCTGAATGGTGCTTTTCAGGCTGCTGCGATCCTGACCGTCGGCATGCATGGCGTTGCCACTCAGGCGGCCGGTGCGGTGGGCGAGATTGAGGTCGAGCGCGGACCAGCGCGTGCCGTCGGAGGAGAAGTCGGCATTCAGGCCGTCGAAGGCCACGCCGCGATAGGAGAAGGTTTTGAGCGCGATGTGGCCGAGCATTTGAAACGCGGTGTCTTCAGCGGGGCTGCTGTGGAGGGCGACGCTGAGATCGGGTGGCGCGTAGAAGACGGCTTCCTCGAGCGCGGGCACGCGCGTGAGGCTGCGCGCCAGCGCCGGCGCATCGAGCGTGGAGCGGAATTGCAGTGCGCTGGCGTGCGTTTGCACATCGTAGTCGCCGGTGGCGCGGATGACTCCCACGGCGTCGCTGGCGCTGAGTTCGCGGAGTCGCACGATGCCGTCGCGCAGGCTCGCGTTGAGGTAGAAATTGCTGAGCGCGTAGTTTTCTCGTGCCACTTTCTCCGCCCAGAGCGTGGCCTCGACTGAGAGGGTGCCGACATTGGCCAGGTCGCCGCTGAAGCGCAGATCGAGTTGCGGCGTGTTTCCCGGGAAGCGCAGGCGCTTCATTTCCGCGATGAAATTCTCGATCCACTCGGTGCGCTTTTCCAGCGCGGCGTCGTCGCTTCCCTCGAAAAATGAGATGCGCCGCGGATTGATCAAGCGACCGGAAGCGCGCAGGTGCATGCCGTAAAAATCCGCTTCCAGCCGGCTGAGATAAATCTGCTGCGGCGGCAGAAAAAGCAGCCCGCTGAGGTGCGAGATTTCCAGTTTGGTACCGTTGCTTTTTGATGGATTCAGCGGCACGGCGACATTTGCATCGCGCAGATCGAGGGCGTCGATGAAGGTGTGCCCTTGGAAAAGGTTGGCGAAATTGATGACGAGCCGCACTTCATCCACAAAGGCGATGATGCGCCTGTGGTCGCCTTTGTCGTAGATGCGGACTTGCTTCGCGATGATGCCGCGGAAGGGCTCGAGCGTGAGACGGTTGAGCGAAAGCTCGACGCCGCGTTTGTGAAACTCCAGCGCGACGAAGCGCCGCCACTTCTGCGTGAAGCCTCGATTCGCAGCGTACCAGCCGACGACGAGCAGCCCGATGGCGAGCAGGCCGGCGAGCAGCAGGAGTGTGCGGCGGAGCATGGGGGAGACAGTTCGCGGTTGATGGCGCGAGGGTCGAGAAATTTTTTACGCGTGCAAATTGCAGTCGCAAAATTTTGAGCGAGCATCTGTGGCATATCCACTGCTTCCCCTGAAGCTCCGATGATTAAAGCGAACTGTCGGGACCGATTCACTGCGGCTGATTTTGACTTCGTAGTCAAAGCTCTCGCCGCCTCCGAGCGAGACTCGGTGTCACTCGTGGAGCTGCTCACGGACGAGGAGGCGCGCGATTCGATTCTGGATCATCCGCGGCTTTTCAAAACGATGATGGAAGACGGCTCGCCGCTGACCATTTCGCCGCAGCTCTACTTCTACATTTTGATCAGGCATGTCTTGAAAGAGACAGGCTTGAACGATCGCGCGGTGAGCGACTACGTCGCGTCGCTGCTCGAAACTTTTTCGCAAACGGCGCGGATGAAATCGCCTGCGGATGGCCGCGCGACGCCGATCCAGTATGTGAGCGACATGCTCGTCGCGTTGCAGACAGCATCTCCGACGCAGACTTTTTTGATTCGCGCGCACGTCGGTAATTACGCGCTTTTCATTGCGGGCATTTTTCCCGCCACTGTGCAGAGCCGGGCCGAGCGCGGTGCGCCGGATGTCGGCTTTTATGAAAACGTGGGGAGCGCGAACTACAAGGCGGCCGCCAGTCATCGCGCTGCGCGCACGGCTTCACTCAGCCGCGTGTATGAGCAGCTTGCGGATGGTTTTCACGATGTGCGTCTCGCGCTGAATCGCGTGTCGGACACGCTCATTCATCTCGATAGCGCGCACGCGCCGGTGGTCGATCTGTTGTGATCCGCATGAGCACGACGCTGTTTAGCGAAATCCAAAAACTCTTCGAGCGCACCTACGCGCAGGTCGGCATCAATTTGGAGGATTGCCTGATCGACCGCACGCGCTGCGGGCAGCTCAGCCGGCTCGCGGGAGCTTCGGCGCGGGAGTTGAGCGAACTCGCCCGCACTTTTCTCCGGCGCGCGGACGACCAGCTCTACGTCGGCATCTACTATTCGCACTGGCTCATCGAACAACTGGAGCGGCACGACCCGCGCAAGGGAATCAGCGACGCAAATATCCGGCAGCTCATTGCGTTCGTGGAGGAGATCAATCACGCGCTCCATGCGGCGCTCAGTTTTCAGCGCGGCGTGCGCGAAATTCACAACGAAGACTTCGCGCGCAATCTCGAACTCCAGGCGCAGGTGGACACTTATCTCGTGCTCCTTATGTTCGTGAGCTTCTTTCGGAAGGCGCAGAAAATTTCCCGCACGGATCGCCGCTGGCTGCGCTTCCACCTTTTCGCCAGCCACGATCCGCACACCTATTCCGATCCGAATCTCCGCGGTCGCTACCTGGAAACGAACGAGCTGGCGAAGAGCTACACGCGTTTCCTCGACGCGCTCAACGGCGCGCGGCGCGTGGATGAAATCCGCATTTTTCACGCGCTCGATTACGGCGCGAAAAAGCAGCGCATCCTTGCGCTCATGGACAAACCGGCGGCGTCCGATCCCGTCTAACTCTCGCCGAGCGCCGCGAGTTTTTCCCACACCGCGCGCTCTTCGGCGGAAACTTCGCGCGGCAGCGTGATCGTGATCACCACATAGAAATCGCCGCGCGATTCTCTTCCCGAAGGCAGGCCGCGCCCTTTCAAGCGCAGCTTTTTTCCCGGCTGCGAGCCGGCGGGAATCTTCACCCGCACCGAACCCTCCGGCGTCGGCACCGCGACTTCCGCGCCGAGCACCGCTTTCCACGCGGGCAATTCCACTTCGTGAATCAGATCGCTGCCTTCCACGCGGAAATCCGGGTGCTGCGCAAATTTCACGCGCAAATACAGATCGCCCGCCGGGCCGCGGCCTGCGGATTCGCCTTGTCCCGCGAGGCGGATCTTTTGTCCGTCGCGCACGCCTTTGGGGATTCGCACCTCATAGCTCTCCGCGCCCGCGCTGCCACTGCGGCGGAAGGAAATCTTCTTCTTCGCGCCGTGCAATGCCTCCTCGATCGTCACCAGCAGGTCGGCCTCGATGTCCTCGCCGCGCGTCCCCGGCTGAGGAAAAGCGCCGAAGCCCCCGGCACCCGCGCGTCCCCGGCTCGCGCCGAAAAATTGCTCGAAAAAGTCGCTGAATCCTGTCCCGCCAAAGCTCACCCCGCCATCGCCGAAGCCACCCATCCCGCCGGGATGCTGCTGCCGCGCGCCGCCCTGCTCCCAGTCCGCACCCAGCGTGTCGTACTTCTGCCGTTTGTCCTCATCGCCCAGCACTTCGTAGGCTTCATTGATCTCCTTGAACTTGTTTTCCGCTCCCTTTTTATCCTTCGCCACATCGGGGTGATGAATCCGCGCCAGCTTGCGGAAAGCCTTCCGAATTTCATCGTGAGTCGCCGTCTTCGAGACGCCGAGCGTTGCGTAATAATCTTTGTACTGCACAGGCATATATCGCCGCGATCATAGGCGGCGCGCCGCAAAGTGCCAGCGTCCTCCACCGCCAGTCTTGCAGCACTCTGCCCCCGTCCGTAGCCTCGCAGCTTCATGGATTACCTCGCCAAAGCACGTCGCGTCATCGCGCTCGAATCCGACGAAATCCAGCGCCTCTTGGCGAGGATCGACGACTCTTTCTCGCACGCCGTCACCTCCATCCTCGCGGCGGTGGAAAACCGCGGGAAAGTGGTCGTCTGCGGCGTCGGGAAATCGGGACACATCGGGGAAAAGATCGCCGCGACCCTGACCAGCACAGGTTCTCCAGCCGTCGTCCTAAATTCCCTCAACGCCCTCCACGGCGATCTCGGCGTCCTCGCCGATGGAGATGTCGTCCTCGCTCTCAGCTACAGCGGCGAGACGGATGAACTCATCAACATCATCCCCGCGCTCGCCCGCTTCGACGTAAAAATCGTATCCATGACCGGCAACGCGAAATCTTTCCTCGCGTCGCAAAGTCACGTCCATCTCGACGTCGGCGTGGAGCAGGAAGCGTGTCCGCTTAACCTCGCGCCCACTTCATCCACCACCGTCATGCTCGTCCTCGGCGACGCCCTGGCGATGGTGCTGCTCGAAGCCCGCGGATTTACCAAGGACGACTTCGCGCGTTTCCACCCCGGCGGCCAAATCGGGCGCACGCTCCTGCTCAAGGTCCACCAAATCATGCGCGGCCCCGAGCAAATGGCCCGCGTCGCCGCCACCGATTCCGTCCGCCTCGTCCTGCACGCCATGGCGAAAGCGCGCGCCGGCGCTGCTGTCGTCGTTTCCCACGACGGCGTCCTCGAAGGCATCTTCACCCACGGCGATTTCGGACGCCATTTTCAAGCCCACCCCGACCTGCTGGAAAAAAACGTCGGCGACTTCATGACCCGCCAGCCCATCACCATCCGCGGCGACAAACTCGCCGTCGAAGTGCTGCACCTTCTCGAAAGCCATCCCATCGACGACCTCATCGTCCTCGATGAAGCCTCCCGTCCCATTGGCATTGTGGACAGCCAGGATCTTGCGCGCTGCAAATTAGTCTAGCCGCCCGCCACTCCACGAAAATGGCCGCCGGTTTCCCGGCGGCTCCCGGTAAAAAAAAACCTGTCATCCTGAGCGCAGCGAAGGACCTCCAATTATTTTCTTCCTCATCGCTGCGGAATTTGAAGACGGGCGGAAATAGCGAGAGATGTTTCGCTTCGCTTCAACCTGACAGCGCGTTGAAGAAAAAGAAAAATGGCCGCCGGTTTCCCGACGGCCATTCACATTTTCCTGCGGAAAAATCTCCGCCTACAGCACCACGGTCTTTCCCGGGATCGCCCGCTGATACATCCCGTCCGGGCCCGGGTTCACGCGCGACGGTTTATCCCAGCCCAGCTCCACGGGGAGCAGCTCCACCTTCGAGGCGAGCGCGTCTTTATACGAGATTTCCTTCCCTGAATACGCCGCCATGCGGCCCAGGATCGCCGTCATCGTGCTCGATGCACCGCGTTCGGCCTCGCTGTATTCTTTATTCTCGCGGATCGCCGCGAAAAGGTCGTCGTGCTCCTGCTGATACGGGTCCTTTGGCTGCGCGTCGCCCTCTGGCTTAAAGCGCCACTGGTTTTCCCCGAGAATCTTGTAGCCATTCAGGTCCGATTTTCCCTTCGTCCCCACGACATGCTCGCTCACCGAATTCCAATCCGGCACCGCCTGATGGCGGCAAAACGAATTACAGATCGACCCGTCCGCGTACTCAAACTCCACCGCGAAATGATCGAAGATTTCTCCGTCATCCGCCCCGCCGTTGTTGAATTCCCGCCCACCCATCGCGTGCGCCTTCACCGGCGGCCCCTTCTTAACCCAGTTGATCACGTCGATATTGTGAATGTGCTGCTCCACGATGTGATCGCCGCCAATCCACGTGAAGTAATACCAGTTCCGGAATTGGTATTCCATCTCGGTCAGCTTGCGCCCGTACTTCTTTTCCAAATCCGCGCGCTTCATCTGCCATGGCCGGTTCCCATTCCAGTAGCAGCGCATCGCCGTCACATCGCCGATCTGCCCGTCATGGATGCGCTTGATCGTCTCAATGTAGCCCGCCTGGTGATGCCGCTGCAAACCCACCGCCACTTTTAGATTCTTCTTCTTCGCCTCTTCCGCAGCCGCCAGCACTTTGCGCACACCCGCCGCATCGCTTGCCACCGGTTTTTCCATGAAGACATTTTTGCCCTGCTTCACCGCCTCCTCGAACATCATCGGCCGCAACCCCGGAGGCGTCGCGAGGATGCACACATCCGCCAGCGCGATCGCCTTCTGGAAGGCGTCGAAACCGAGGAACTGCCGGTCCGCCGGCACATCCACCCGCGCCCCGTGCGACTTCTGCAAATTATCCAGCGACGATTTCAGCCGGTCCGGGTGGACATCCGCCATCGCGACCAGCTTCACTGGCCCGAGACCATAGGTACTCAGCGCCTGATTCGCCGCGCCTGACCCGCGTCCGCCGCATCCCACCAGCGCGATCTTGATTTCATCCGTCCCGCTCGCCGCATGGGCGAAACGCTCCGGTGCCATCGCCCCGAGGAGAGCCCCGCCTGCCATCGCGCCTCCTGTTGTTCGTAAAAAGCCGCGTCGGGAAAAAGTAACTGGGGTGATTTTTTGTGAGGAGTCTTTCATGAGTTTGGAGGTGATAAGAGAGCGCGAGGCTAAAAGAAACGCGCCGCGTTTGGCTACGCATTCTTATACCAAAATCATCGCCACAACTTTGAGCCGGATTTCGCAAAACGCGCAAAAAGCGCAATCAAACGCGTCCAAGCCCTGTCATGCTGAGTGGTCGAAGGACCTCAAACTATTTCCGAGGACCGGAGGCGGGACGAGTGATGGTGCTGGAGGCCCGGCACCCCTCCACTCGCAAAAAATCAGACATCCTTTGCCAGCTCAGGACGACAGGCTTTCACGAACGCTGCCGCCGCGGCCATCCCGGATTCTGATGTCTCAGCCCTGCGCAACATCCTCCGGCCCGCGCTGCTTGACCGAACGCCGTGGTCTGATTGGTTGTTCTATCAGAATGTCGTTCGCATCGCATCCCCCACCACCGCCGGGCTCCTGCACTCCCGATGAGCACGTTTTGCATCGTCGCCTTTTCATCAAAGGACTCGCGGCGACGGGTGCGGCGGCGGTCACGAGTTTCACGGGGCTTTTTACCAATCCCGCTTTCGCGCAGGCGGCGCAGCGGGCGCAGAAAAACGTGATCCTGCTGTGGCTTTGCGGCGCGCCGAGTCAGTTTGAAACGTGGGACCCGAAACCGGGCCGGCCCAGCAGCGGGCCGTTCGGGAGCATTCCGACTTCGATTCCCGGGGTGCATTTTTCCTCGCTCATGCCGCGCTGTGCGAGCATCGCGCATGATCTGAACATTGTGCGCTGCATGCACACGAAGCAGACGGAGCATTTGCAGGCGATCAATCTGCTGACGCGCGGCAACCCCGATCGTGCGGGATTTACTCGACCGACACTGGGTGCGGCGGTGTCGTCGGCGCTCGGCAAACTCGACACGGCGCTGCCAAATTTCATCCTGCTCGATCCCAATCCCGAGGGGAACGAATTCAAGGAATACAAGGCGGGCGATCTCGCGGGCTGGCTCGGGCCGGAGCATGCACCCGTGCGGCTTGGCGGCTCATTCACGCAACTCGGTCGCGCGACGGATGCGCTTTCCGACGACCGCGAATCGCGCGATGCGTTGCGGCGTTTTTTCGCGAAGAAATACGAGAACGATCGCCAGAGCCGCTCGGCGGCGGGACAGAACGTGGCCTTTGAAAAAGTGAAGGGACTCATGGCGAGCGCGGATCTTTTCGACATGGCGAAACTGCCGGAGAAAGATCGCGCACGCTACGGGCCGGGCACCTTCGGACTGCACACGCTGATGGCGCGGAATCTCGTGGAGAAGGGCGCGCCGTTCGTGATGGTGGCGAATGGGATGCCTTGGGATAACCACGTCTTTCAACATGAAATCCACCAGATGCTCGTGCCGGAACTCGACCGCATCTTGCACTGTCTCATCACGGATCTCACCGAGCGCGGCATGCTCGATCACACGCTGGTCCTCGCGATGGGTGAATTTGGTCGCACGCCCTGGATGAACGCGGCGCGCGGGCGCGATCACTATCCGAATGCGTGGAGCATGATGATGACGGGCTGCGGGCTGAAACGCGGCGTCGTGGTGGGCGCGACGGATGTGGACGGCGTCGATCCCGACGGGCGTTCTTTCAACGAGCAGAATCTTTTCGCGACGATCTTCAGCGCGCTGGGGATTGATCCGTATGCGGAATACGATTTGGCCAACATGCCGACGTTTCATCGTGTGGAAGAACGCGCCGAGCCGATCAAGGAGGTGCTCGCGTGAAACTGGAAAAACCCCGCGACATTTCGCTGCCGACCGGCGTGCTCGGCCTCGCCTCCACCGCCGACAGCGCGCGCCTTTTCGCGACGTGCATGGACGGGCAGATTTTTGAAATCGATCCGGCGAGCGGTGAGAAGACGGCCTTCGCCGAAAAGCACGCGAGCTTCGCCTCGGGCTGCGCGCTGCTGCCCGATGGGAAGACGCTGATCTCTGCCGGCTACGATGGCTGCCTGATCTGGCACGACGTGGAAACGCGGAGCGTGATTCGCCGTGTGAAGGCGCACGATTTCTGGTCGTGGCAGATCGCACTGTCGCCGGATGGCGGGCAGATCGCGACGGTGAGCGGGCAGTTTCTGGCGGGGAGCGAGAAGTATGAACCCGCACCCGCCACGGAGCCGACGGTGAAGATTTACGACACGCAGACGGGTGATTTGCGGCACGCCTTCGAGCACGTGCCGCCAGTCCTGAGCGTCGCATTTTCACCCGACGGACAGCACGTCGCGGCGGCGAATATGATGGGAGCGGTGCGAGTGTGGGACGCGGTTTCCGGCGCGGAAGCCGGGCAGTTTTCCACGCCCGATTTTACGTCCTGGGGCATCATCAAGAGCCCGCACTATCTCGGCGGAATCTACGGCCTCGCCTTTGCGCGCGACGGCGCGAGCCTGCTCTGCTGCGGTATGGGACCGATGGGCGATCCGATGGCGGGCAATGGCAAGCAGACGTGGCAACGCTGGACGTGGCGCGAGTCGCCGCCGCGCATGCGGGAGCAAATCCACGACGGCGAACACGGCACCGGCCTCATGGAAACGCTCGCGCATTTGCCCGATGGCACCGCTTTTCTCATGGCGGGAAAACAAGCGCAGGGAAATTGGAACACGGCGGTTTTTTCCACGACCGAGGGGATGCTCCTCGCGTCGCTGGACACGAAGTCGCGCGTGACGCGAGGCATCTTCAGCGCGGACGGGAAAACGCTTTTTCTCGGCGCAACGACGGGCCAGCCCCCGCGCGACAAGGACGGCAAGTGGCCGGCGTACGGGCGCATCCATGTGGTGCCGGTGAGCGTGTAGCGGAGCGCCGTGGGGATCACGAGAGCCGTTTCGTTTGCATTGCGGAGCCCGCGCCGCACAGCATGCACTTCACTGCCCTAATGAAATTTTTCCGCTTCGTCTCACTTCTGTTTTTCGCGCTCGTCGTGGGCGCAGAGTGCGCTGCCGCGGCGGATTTCCCGCGCGGACTGGAGACTTATCAGGATTCGGCGGTGACCGATCTCGGCGCGAAAATCCTGGGCCGTGCGCGCGACGAGCCGTTCAATGTTTTTGCCACCGTGATGTTTGTGTGCGCCATCTTCCACACGTTCCTCACCTCAAAGATTCGCGCGCTTTCCCATCGCTACCAGCGCCGGGTGGAATCGCTCGCGCAGCCCGCGCCGGACCGGCCCGGATTTGCCTTGCGCGACCGGCTGCAATTCCGCGCGCAGATGCTGCATTTTGCGGGCGAAGTGGAGGCCGTTTTCGGCATCTGGCTCGTCCCGCTTTTCCTCGCCATCGTGGTGCTGAAAGGCTGGGGCTCCATGGTGCATTACGTTTCAGAAACGAGTTTTGCGGAACCGGTTTTCGTGGCCGTCATCATGGCCATCGCGGCCTCGCGACCGGTGCTGGCTTTCGCTGAGAGCGTGCTCGGGAAAGTGGCGGCGCTGGGTCGCGGCACGCCGGCCGCGTGGTGGCTCGCCATCCTCACGATCGGGCCGCTGCTCGGATCGTTCATCACCGAGCCTGCCGCGATGACGATTTGCGCGCTGGTGCTGAGCCGCCGGTTTTACGCGCTCAATCCCAGCCCGCGACTGCGCTACGGCACGCTCGGTCTGCTTTTCGTAAATATCTCCGTCGGCGGCACACTCACGCATTTCGCCGCGCCGCCGGTCGTCATGGTCGCGCGCAAATGGGGCTGGGACGCGAGGCACATGTTTCTGTCTTTCGGCTGGAAAGCCGCGCTCGGCATCGCCATCGCGACGGCGGTTTACTTCGTCTTTTTCCAAAAAGAATTGCGCAGCCTTTCAGCCACGGGGGAAGCGTCGGAGTCCACCGAACCGCGCCCGCCTTTCCGCCTTGTCTGCGCGCACCTTCTCTTTCTCGTCTGGACCGTTTTCACCGCGCACTACTCCGCGCTTGTGGTGCTCGGATTTTTGTTCTTCCTCGCCTTCGTCAAAGCCACCGACCGCCATCAGGATGCGATCAATTTGCGCGCACCGTTGCTTGTCGGATTTTTCCTCGCCGCGCTCGTGGTCCACGGCGGCTTGCAGAGCTGGTGGATCGCGCCGGTCCTCGGCAGTCTCGGCGAGTGGCCGCTGATGATCGGCGGTACTTTGCTCACGGCGGTGAATGACAACGCCGCCATCACGTATCTCGCCACCCTCGTCCCCGGTTTCACCGATCCACTGAAATACGCCGTCGTCGCCGGAGCCATGGTCGGCGGTGGCCTCACGGTCATCGCGAATGCGCCGAATCCCGCCGGCCAGTCCATTCTGCAATCGCATTTCGGCGAAGACGGCATCGCCCCGCTCAAGCTCTTCGTCGCCGCGCTGGTGCCGACGCTGATCATGGGCGCGGCGTTCATGCTCTTGCGGTAGATCGCGAAAAGAACTGCCCGCCGCCTGTATCGGAAAGCTTCCCTGAAGGATGGGTTGCCCGTCCGCGCTTTCTCCTGGGTGAAGGTGGCACCGCTCATTCCGATACGGGTGGGTTATATAGAAATGCAGTAGGTATAACTATTGCTAGAAACGCTGTTCATATGCGTTCGTACTTGCGCCGAAATCAGGGCGACCTTCTTTCCGTGCCGTCGAGAGCGGCACGGAGGGTTCGCCTGGCGGGTGGCTTTTCGATCGTCGAACAAATTGTCGCGCTGGGCGTCATCGGCATCGGGATGCTCGCCGTCCTTCAGGCAGTTTCATTTATGCAATTTGAGAATCGCGCGTCCTCGCAGCGAATGATGGCGGCATCAATCGAGCTGGAAATCCTCGAACTCTTCAAAACCCTGCCCTACACCCAGATCACAAACAGCACTGTCGGCACACCCATCTACCTCAAACAACTGGCGGGTGGTGGAGGCAACGCGAGCTGGATAGTGCCGGCGGCCAATGCATGGCAGCCAGTCCCGGTGGAAGACACCAATTCCACCAGTGCCGCCGATCCGAATCTAATCGCGGACAAACTACCCGGAGCCACCTGGAGAGCGGATTTTACCACGGACCCCACCGATGCCACCCTGCGACAGGTAAAGGTAACGATGCAATGGAAGCTCTTCGCGGGCACGGTCCGGAACCCGGTCTTCCTCACCACGAGCACCATCGTATCCCAAGCATATCCCGGCCTGTGAAACGACCAGCACACTTCTCCAGGAGCCAGCACGCCGCGTTCACCCTCGTCGAGGTGTTGGTGGCCACTGCGATCAGCGTGGGCGTCGGCCTTATCGCGCTCGCGGGGCTGGTCCAGGGGGTTCACCTTTTCAAATGCAACGAGTCGGAGATCTGGGCGAGGGAAAAGGGCTCGCGGATCATTCGAGCCATTCGCGATGATATGCAAAAGGCCACCGCCGTCCGCATCTATCCGAGTTACACCTCCATCACTGGTGCCGGCGGGACCTATGGCTCATGCATCGTGCTGGACCTTCCTGATAGCGCAAAATCGGTGGCTTACTACCGCAGTGCCGCCGATCTCAACACCAACTCCGGCAGAATTTTTTACGATTCCAATACGACTTCCGCACCCACTCCCGGCACGGATAAGCTGCTCCTTTCGTCAGTGATGGACTTCGAGTTTCGGAGAAATCCGAATGGCTCCGTCCGGGTGGGCTTTCAGATCGCCACCCTTGGCTACCCGAGACGCCAATATGGCTCCATCGAAGCCGATCGCGTCCGATATAGCACCAGCATCCTGCCCCGGAATTTATGAACCTTCCCAACTCACCAGGCCTGCTTCGTCAACGCGCCACTCACCTTGTGCCTCCAGCAGGCGAAAGCGGCTCCACGCTCCTCGGAGTACTTACCATCCTCACCTTCCTCGCCGCCGGACTCGGGCTCTACCTGAACAGCATTGGCAACGTCCGGCGTATTCAGGAGCAGCGCATCATCAACGATCGCGCCCTCATGGCTGCCGAAGCCGGACTCGGCAGGGCGATTTCCAAGTTGAACAGCATGGGCACACCACCGACTGCCGATGACACCTGGAATTTGAGCGTCCCTTCGAGTGACTTCGCCCCATTTCAGACCGTCACGGTGAAAGTCTATCCAAGAACGGTGAACACCCAGGCACAGTGGACGCTCGTTTCCACCGCGACTTATGATGCCAGTGATACCAGGCATACAAGTCTGGCCCGAAGGGTGCAGGCGACACTCACTCAGCAGAATTTCGCAAGGTATGAGTATTTTGTGAACGACTTCGGCGGCGTTTGGTCGCCGGGTTACTTTCAGTTTGAAGGATTTGGCTCGGTTTTCATGGGGCCATATCACGCCAACACGGGTGTCGCCTTCTGGCCAAACCTCTGGATGCTCAAGGAGGCATCCGTGGCCGCGACCGGTGGCGTGCGGACTTATGCGAACTTTGGCGACTACATGAGTGTCTATGGCGATGCTTCGGCGAATAACTACATCAACATTCTCAGTTACTATAACTCTGAATTCGCCACGGCTCCGAAATTCTACGGCGGACTGACCGTGCTCCCGCAACCGATTTCACTGCCGAATGATCTGAACACGGATACCCGCGCCACTCAACTTCGCAGCAATGCCGGCCTCACTCTTCCCGCTGGCTATACCGGCTACGATGCCTCCAAGGGTCCCAATTTTACGGTGGACCTCGTCTCACCCAGTTCGAGCAGCACGGACAGCGTCGTCCAGATCCGGCAGTATCTTGGAACGGTCAGCGGCACCCCTTCCTATGGCCCGATGCGCACCTTCAATATCAACTCCATCAATAACTCGATGATCGTGAAGGGAAACATCAAGTCCCTGAAAGGTGTCCTCAATGGCAAGCTCACGGTCGCGGCCTTCAAAACAACGGAACTCGCTGATGCCGGGAATATCGACATCACTGGCAATGTCGAATACGCATCCCGAAAGGCGAATTCCAACTTCAAATACACCGACAGCGCTTCGCTTTATACCGCGGACCATTCGGGCATCAATCAATCCGCGGTCGATGCGCTTACGAGTCAATTGGACGGTGTGACGGATACTCTGGGCCTGGTGGCGGAGAAAGATGTGATGATCAAGGAGAAGGATCTGGCCGGGAATCCGATTGCCGCCAGCATGAGCGTCCCGCTTTATATCGACGCCATCGTGATGGCTACCGGGTCTTCCACTGCGGGCTCGAAAGATGGGGGATTTGGGGTGGAAAACTATCTGACCCGCCCGAAAGGGACGGCTTACTTTATGGGCGGGTCGATCCAAAACTACAATCTTTCCTGGGCGCTCTACGACAACGGTGGAAATCACACAAACGGCATTCTATGCAACAGACTGTGGGATCAGCGGGCCTATAAACCCGGGGGTAGCCCGCCTTACTTTCCAACGACAGGAAACCTGCAGTTTCTCAGTCAGTCGTGGAGATCTAGCTACGTGAAGTATGCTTCCGACGCGGCGTGGATTCCTAACTAACTTACGCGATCACCGGAACCAATGAACCCTTACAAGACTCCTCTCCTCGCCCTGATTGGCCTGTGCTTTTTGCTGCTCGCACTAGGAATCGTGACCCGGCCCGCTGAGACGCCTCCTACTGAGATATTGACCGGATGGAACCCGGCTTCCGAGGTCTCGGAAAATCCTCCAGTGCCTTCCGATCACCTCCCACCGACCGGCGGTGGAGGTGAAAGGCGGGTGACATTCGCGACGAATATGCCGAAGAGTGGCGGCACTCCGATGGTAGATGGCGCGGGCGGTCTCGATCCGGCGTTCGTGCAGGTGGCTGTCCCCAAGCATTCCGGCGGGGTCGAGTATCTGCCGGGTACCGACAAACGTGCCATCGACTACCTTGCCAGTGTCCGCCAAAATCAGGCCCTGGTGATCGACGATCGCGGACCTGCCGAGGTGGAAGACGGACGCATCGCTGCCGGCCCGCTTGCCGGACGCCAGGTGCGCTCGGTCCGAGTCAAAATCCCGACGCCATAGCGAGTAAGTCGCGTCGGCGGTGGCGTTCAGCCTCCGGCTCCGACCGTCTCGATCACCTCGCCCGGCACCGGCCCAGCGGAAGGCGTGGGTCACGCCATCACGGAAAGGTTCATGGCGTCGTTCACGGACGGCTACATCACGGGCGACCGGGGCGTCTCGTACAAGTCGGGCTCGACCGATTTCCCCGCCTCGACTCGGCCCGGCACGATGTAAACAGGCACGGATAGGGTGACGATCGCGACCGCGTATGCGACCTGCCAGAGTCAGCGGGGCGCGAATCCACTTGGCAACTGAGCTACTTCGCGTTCTGGTGGCCGCCATGGGACACAACAAAGGCAAGGATAACGTCAAGAAACGCAAGGCACGTCGCACGAAAGACGAGCGCTTGCAGACCGCGAAGGACGCCGCGAAGGCGTCGAAATAGGCAACCCGAGGAGCGACCTCACACCGGCTGGTTTTTCTCTCGGGAAAGCGGGCCGGTGAGAGGTGGCCGGGGGCGGGCAGCGGATTGTTCGACGCTCGACGTTCGATGTTCGATGTTCGATGTTCAGCCCGCCGCAGGCGCCATGATGGTCCGAATGCGCCACCACACAGCGAAGGCCGCTGCGCGGGGCTGAACATCGAACATCGAACATCGAACATCGAACATCGAATGACTGAAAGCGCCTCCGCCTCCGCGCTTGCGACTCTCCATCGCCGAATCTACCTTCGCGCCCCTTCCCTATATGTCCGACGAACGCCAGACCCTCGACCAACGCAACCAGATGACCGACCTCGAACGGCTCCGCCACAGCGCGGCGCATGTGCTGGCCACGGCGATCCTCCGCATCTGGCCCGAGGCGCAATTCGCCGCGGGGCCGCCGGTGGAGAATGGGTTTTATTACGACCTCGATCTGCCGCACCGCATCTCGACCGACGACTTCGCGAAGATCGAGGAGGAGATGAAAAAGGAGATCAAGGCGAACAACGTCTTCGAGAAGACGATCGTCTCGCGTGCGGAAGCCATCGCGCTCGCGGAAAGTGGACGGCTCGGCGGACTCGGCGAGCGGCCGGGCAATGTCTCGAAGTTTAAGATCGGGAATTTGCAGGACATCCCCGAGGGCGAAGACATCTCGCTCTTTAAGAATGGCGACTTCCTCGATCTCTGCGCCGGGCCGCACGTCATGCGCACGGGAAATATCGGCGCCTTCCGGCTCACGCACGTCGCCTCGGCTTATTACAAAGGCGATGAAAAGAACCCGCAGCTCCAGCGCATCTACGGCACGGCGTTTAAGAACAAGACGCAGCTCGACGAGTATTTCACGATGCTGGAGGAGGCGAAGAAGCGCGACCACCGCAAGCTCGGCAAGGAGATGGAGCTGTTCTGCTTCGACGACGACGTCGGCCCCGGCCTCCCGCTCTGGCTGCCGCGCGGGACGGTCTTGATTGAAGAGTTAGAGAAGCTGGCGAAAGAGACGGAGTTCGCCGCGGGGTATGATCGAGTTAGGACCCCGGCACTAGCTAGGGAGAACCTATATCTAACTAGCGGGCATCTGCCTTACTATGCAGAGTCGATGTTTCCGCCGATGATTTTGGAAAGCGACGTGCCTTTGGGTAGGGTGGGCGTCCCGCCTGCCGATGCGCGCGTCCCGCGCGAATCAACCGAACGTGATGAAGGTGCGAAATACGCCAAAGAGCACCGCCGTCTCCCCCATTTCGAAAAACCGTGGGCGATCTACTTCGTCACGATCACCGTGCGAGACCGCCGCATCCTCAGCCCTGCCGCCCGCACCATCGTCCTTGATGCCTTGCGTCATTTTCATAGCTCGCGCTATGAGTTATTTGCCGCCGTGGTCATGCCCGACCACGCGCACTTTCTCATTCAGCCTTGGGTCAAAGAGCAGAACGACGAAGGTGGGAGTGTCTTTTGGTCACTCGGGGAGTTAATGCACTCGATCAAAAGTTTTACCGCGAAGCAAATCAACAAACTCGAAGAAACCAGTGGCGAGGTTTGGGAACAGGAAAGGTATGATCGCTATGTCCGTGGTGACACCGATCTGGAGGAAAAGTTTCTCTATATCTGCAACAACCCGCGCGGGGAAAATCTGGTTGGCCCGGATGAGAGTTATCCCTGGATTTGGACGCCGGATTTTTCACGGGAAGTGCCGCGCGAGACGCGCGCCACGGCAGGCGGGACGCCCACCCTACCCGCGGAACACTTCTCGGCGGGTGGCACCGCCTCTGACGCGCGGGCCAGAGAGGTGTCGTCACCTGCGGAGATGCGGTCCGCGGGTAGGGTGGGCGTCCCGCCTGCTG
>JBBRPM010000044.1:0-20186 GCA_038228115.1 Chthoniobacterales bacterium | reverse complement strand
TTCCTGCGTATCCACGTCTGAAATTGTAAATTTTGGAGCAAGATCTTTAGCTCACGCGCTTCCGGCCTCTCAGGCGTGATAAGATCTGCAGAACTACTCTCAGCATTGTCCGTTTTGGATCGAGGTGGGCAGAACTAAGGCTGCATTTGTAAAATTTGGATCGAAATCTCCCTCTCCACCCCTGAAAAAGTGCTTTCTGACGGCAGATCTCCCGATCCGCTCCTGACCCGGTGCATTTTGACCGTGGATCCCCAAATCCCATCTTTGCACCATGCTTTCCGACGATGATTCTTTCTCCCCCGCTCTGAAATGATGCCTTTCTGCCCACGGCGGTTTCCCGTGCTTACGGGCCGCATCGCTTTTATCCTAGAAACGGCGATGGGAATTACCACGGAGGGCGCTGAGAACGCGGAAGACGCGGAGGAGCAGGAGTTTCGGTTCTGAGCCAATCGTTTTTGGGCTCACCGATTGGGTGAACGGTCGTTTTTTCTCAAACTCCGCGTTCTCCGTGTCTTCCGCGTCTTCCGCGGTATCCATTCACGCTTTTAGGTTTATACGAGTCGCATCGTAAAACTGCACGAAAGCCCAAGGCGTTTCGTCTTTCAGCCCAGGGTCGCGAGCCGCGCGCCACTGGGCGTCAGAAAACATCGGGGCCAACCTGGGAAGGGTTTCATCCGATCCGGCCCCGGCGCTCGCCGAGCCCGCGTCGCGCCCGACAAAAAGCAGGAACCAGCCGTCGCCTATTTCGGCTTCGGTGAGTTCGACGCGCGGGAGTTCGGCGGCCCTGGGCGGTGGCGACGGGGAGCAGGGGGGTGTGATTTAAAGTGGTGCAGAACTCGGTGGTCCTGGCGCACCAAAGGTGCAAAGCAAGCCAGCCCAGAGCGACGCCCCACGGCCGTTTAGTTTAGCCGAATCGGCGATCATCGACTTTTGCTTCCGCAGGCGCAGCCTGCTTTGGACTGCGGCGAGCATCGCCGCTCTTTGGCGGGATACCGTGGACAAAGCACGAGAGTTTCCCTCGCAAACCCGCACCCGCTCGAAAGCGGCGATGCTCGCCGCAGTCCAAGGCGCTGCGCGCTCCACCGTGCGACGCGTGCCCACACTGTCACCTTCACCAAACGACCGTGGGGCGTGGCCCTGGGCTGGCTTGTTTTGCACCTTTGGTGCGCTCATTCTGCCTTCGCGGGCGGCACCACTTTTATTCACACCCGGAGCAGGGCGCGTTTCAAAAAGTTGCCGGGCACAGCGCTTCGGCCCGAGTTGGGGAAAAGCTTACGCTTTCAGTTCCGCGCCGCTGTTGGCGTCGGTGATGATGAATTTCTCCTGATGCGAGGTGGGGTCGCTGCGGAAGGAAAGTCGTCCGGCGTATTTGCGCTCGATGTCGATGAGCAGTTCCTCGTCCTCTTTGCGCAGCCGCTCGAGCACGGTCGGGTGGATGATGATCTTGATCTCGTGGACTTCGGGATACTTGCGCATGACCTGATGCAACTCGCGCTGGAGCTCGACGCTCATGGTCATGGCGCTCTTGATTTTCCCGCGTCCGTAGCAATACGGGCAGGGCTCATAGACGCTGCCGCTGATGGATTCCTGCGCGCGCTGGCGCGTCATTTCCATGAGGCCGAGCGGGGAGATGGGGATGACGTGCGTCTTCGCTTTGTCGCGGCGCAGGCGGTCTTTCATGCGCTGATAGACCTGCTGCTGATCCTTGCGCGATTTCATGTCGATGAAGTCGCCGATGATGAGGCCGCCGATATTCCGCAGGCGCATCTGGCGCGCCATTTCATCCACGGCTTCGAGGTTGGTTTGCAGGATGGTTTTCTCGACATCCTTACCGCCTTTGTTGCGGCCCGTGTTCACGTCGATGGCGATGAGCGCTTCGGTTTCGTCGATGACGATGTAGCCGCCGCACTTCAGCCAGACTTGCCGGTGAAAGGCATCGTCGATTTGCTTTTGCACGCCGAAGCTTTCGAAGATCGGCTGCGCGCCGCTGTAGTGCTGGATGCGGCTGGTCGAGCGGCGCGAGATTTGGCCGACAAGGTCGATCATGCGCTTCACGGCGGCTTCGTCGTCGCAGAGGACGGCGTCGATTTCGTCGGTGAGAAAGTCGCGGACAGTGCGCTCGATGAGGTCGGGCTCGGCGAAGACGCAATTCGGCGCGGGCTTTTCTTTCATCGCGGCTTCGATGGCGCGCCATTGCTCCACGAGCAGGCCGAGATCGCGCACGAAATACCGCTCGCGCTGGCCTTCGCCGACGGTGCGGACGATGAGGCCCATGCCTTCGGGGATGTCGAGATCCTTGAGGATTTTGCGCAGCCGTTCGCGCTCCTTCGGGCTCTCGATTTTCCGCGAGATACCGCTCTGGTCGCTATACGGCATGAGCACGAGGTAGCGCCCGGCGAGGCTGAGATTCGTGGTGATGCGCGGGCCTTTAGTGCTGATCGGGCCTTTGGTGACTTGCACGAGCACTTCGCTGCCGACGGGGTAAATGCTCGGGATGTCTTTGGCGGTAATGCGCTTGGTTTGTTTTTTATCCCCTTTGCGTTCGACTTCCTCGATGCCGCTATCGAGCGCCGCCGGGAGCGCGTCCCAGAAATGCAGGAACGCATTTTTCTCGAAGCCGATGTCCACAAACATGGCTTTGAGGCCGTGCTCGATGTTCTTCACGCGGCCTTTGAAAATGCTGCCGACGATGTTGCGATCGGTCTGCCGCTCGATGCTGTATTCTTCGAGCTGGCCGCCTTCCAGAAGCGCCACGCGGCGTTCCAGTTTCTCGCAGTTGATGACGATTTTGTTGCCTGTTTGCCGCGGCGCGAGGCCGAGGACACGTTTTACACGTTCGGTCATGGAAAGGATTTTTGGGTAGAGTTTGCTGAACACTTTGGGTGGTGGGTTTTACCGGCCACCCGGTTTGAATGGTTTGAGTGGGGGACGATCGTTGGAAGGCGAACCCTCCTTGTTTTTGATTCCGAAGAAGCGCTGGAAAAAATTGCGCTTCTCCTGCGGGGCCGCCGGGGCTGCGACGGCGGCGGCGGTGGCCGCTGCGGATTTTTTGCTGACTTTCCCGCGCTGATCCGCGTCCGGCCGGATGTCGGGATGCGCTGCGCCGCGGCCCATCTCGATCTTGCCCGCTTCCTTGTCACCCGCGGTTTCTTCCTCGGCGGCGATGTTCACGGCGGTCGCGTTTTTGTAATCCTGGAGCGCCTCGATGACGGTGAAGGGATTGGGATTGCGCGCGGGATCGAGGTGCGCGACTTCGACTTTCAAAGAACCCTGATCCATCGCGATGCACTGCTCCAAAATATGCGCCGCGATGGGTGCCGCGACGCTGCCGCCGTGCTCCCCGCTCTGCACCATCGTACAGATGGCGTAGCGCGGATGATCGTAGGGCGCGAACGAACAGAACCACGCGATGTGATCCTTTTTGCCGCGATCGGTCGTCTGCGCTGTCCCCGTTTTTCCGGCGACGACGACGTTCTTCAGCCGCGCCTTGGCTCCGGTGCCACCGCTGGCATTCACGACTTCCCACAGGCCGTGGCGCACGATTTCGAGCTGCTGCTTGGTGAAGTAATCGAGGAGATTCGCGCGCACTTTCGGCTCCTCGGGCACGGCGATGTTTCCGTTCTCATCGCGTGCCGGATTACCCTCGGGATCGAGCACTTTTTTCACGAGCCGCGGCTCGTAAGCCGTGCCGCCATTCGCGACCGCGGCGTAAGCCATCGCCATCTGCATCGGACTCGCGAGCACGTAGCCCTGGCCAATCGAGACATTGGCGGTGTAGGCGGAGGTCCAGTTTTCCTGCGGGTATTTCACGCGCAGCCACTCCTTGTCGGGCATCACGCCGACGCGTTCATCGAGCAGGCCGAGGTGCGACGGCTGGCCGATGCCGACCGCTTTTCCGATGAGCGAGATGTTGTCGTTTCCAGCCGTGTTTCCGTATTGGTAGAAAAAACAATCGCACGAAACTTTCAGCGCATCGGCGAGCGACAGCGTCCCGTGCGCGCCGTGAATCCAGCACTTAAAGTTGCGTCCGCCGTAGGGAAAACTGCCGGAGCAATTGTATTGCTGGTTCTGGATTCCTTTGTGCAGGCCGGCCATGGCCGTGATGATCTTAAAAGTCGAGCCCGGCGGAAATCCGCTCACCGCACGATTCACCATCGGCTCCGCCTCGTCTTCATTGAGCGCCTTCCAGTCTTTTCCCGACACGCTTGGGATGAAGACATTCGGGTCAAACGACGGCACCGACGCCATGCCGAGGATGTCGCCATTATTCGGATAAACGACGACCGCCGCCGCGCGCCCGAGCTGCGGATGCCGCAAGGCGTTTTCGACGATGGTCTGGATGCGCGCGTCGAGCGTGAGATAGACATTGCTGCCGGGCACCGGCGCGATGCGATTGATCTCGCCCTCGATCACGCCCTTCACACTTTTCTGGAGCACGCGCACGCCCGGCTTGCCGCGCAGATATTTCTCCATGCTCAGCTCGACCTGCGACTTCCCCTCCACGTCCGCCTGGTAAAACGTGTAGTCATTCACGTCGGGCAGTTTGTCGATGTCATTGGGCGCACCGACGTAGCCGAGAAGGTGCGCGGCGAGAGCGCCATAGACGTACTGGCGCACCGGACGGATCGCGAGTTCGACGCCGGGGAGCCCGACATCGTGCTCGGCAAATTTCGCGACCGTCGGGAAGTCGATTTCTTCCAGATAAGTGAAGGGCACCTCGGTGTCGTTGCGGTAGTGCTTCTGCAACCGCTCCGAATTGTAATCCTTCGCGAGCTCGAGTTCTTCGAGCCGCGGGATGATGCTCGTGTTCACGATCTGCACGATGTCCGCCTCGTTTTTTTCCGTGAGCATCTGGCGCACGGGCGCCTTGTATTTCGTCACGGGCACCCACTTGTTCTGGTCCTTGAAACCCTTCACCATCGCCGGGAGATAAAAGTCCACTTCATAACTCGCGCGATTGGCGACGAGCGTGAGGCCATTGCGATCGCGAATTTCTCCGCGGACGGACGGGATGCGGACGGTGACCTGCGAACGTCCCGCGATTTTTTTGCGCCACACTTCGCCGCGCGCGACCTGCTCCCACCACAGTTTTCCCACGAGCACGCCGAGCCCCGAGAGCATCATGACGGCGAGAAAAAAGATGCGCCACTCGAAGCGTGGACCACGGCGAAGTTGTTGGATGATCGAGGCCATCTCAGTGTTTGGGCTCCGCCCGCTCTGGCTGCGGATCGTATCCGGTGAGCGCGGCGAGATAGTTGAAGATGAAAAAAACGAGCGGCGAAATAAAAGCCGCGGCGAGACCGGCTCCGCCGATGCGCCACCAGACTTGGTCGTCGAACATGAAATGAACCGGCTGCCGCCGGATCGTGATCATCAAATACTCCGCCAGCACAATCACCGAGGTGCAGACCCCGGTGAGGAGGCAGTGTATTTCCCAGCGACCGCGTAAAAACAGGGGACGAAATCCGCTCATGATCGCGCCAAGCGCAGCAAAAAGGACGATGGACCAGCCCGCCGAAATTTCAACGCCGCCGTCGCCATACTGCGTATTCAAGGCGTCCCACATCAACCCGCCGCAAAAAGTGACCGCGAGCATGCCCGGCAACGGCAGGGCGAGCGCGCCGTAAAACATGATGACCGGCATCAGCAGCAGACGCGCGTGGATCACCGGCAACGGTCCGATAAAATGCTGCACGATCATCGATACGAACATGCTCCCGAGGATGACGGCAAAAAAGATCATTTGCTGCCGCTGATGACGACGAACACATCGTCGATGGTGGTGAGATCGACCGCGGGAACGATCGACGCGTAGCCGTCGAGTTCGCGCACTTTAAATTCCTTCACGGCTCCGATCAGGACGCCGGACGGGAAAACACCGCCGACTCCCGACGTGTAGATTTTCTGGCCCATCTGAAGGTTGGCCCGCTTAGTGAGAAAGATCATGCCGATCTGCGGGATGCCGTGCTCCGCCATGCGCTCGCCGCGCACGATCCCCTTTTCATTGCTGCCCTCGATGTTGGCGGCGACTTTGCAATTTTCATCCGCGATCAGGATCACCGTCGCCGCGTGCTCAGAAACGACCGTCGTTTTTCCCACGAGCCCTTCCTCCGTCAGCACCGGCATGTCCGGATTCACGCCTTCCGACGTCCCGCGGTCGATTTTGATCGTTTGATACCAGGTGGACGCGTCGCGCGCGATGATCCGCGCCGGCATCAGCTTGAAGACGGAACGCTCGCGGTAGCCGAGCGCGTTGCGCAGCTTGTTATTCTCGGCCTCCATGTCGCGCAGCGTCTGATTCGTCGCGCTCAAATCCTTGTTCACGACGACGAGCCGTTTGTTTTCCTCCTCCAGTTGCTTCAGCGTTTTCAGCCCTTCGCGCACTTCGTTATACTTCCGGTCGAGCGAAGAGCCGTGCCTTAAAAACGGCGAGATCATCCCGAGAAAGCCGGACTGCAAACGCTGCGTCGTGTGTCCGCGCCCGAGCACGATGAACGTGACGATGACGAGAATCACAAAAGCCGCCACGGCCGCGATGTGCATTTTCTGCTTCATCGTGGTGAAGGTCGCATGCAGGCGGAAGCCTTCGACCCTGGGCCTTCGACCTTCGACTTTCCGCCGTCGCTCATGTCGCGCCGATTAGTTAAATCGCGAGTCGCTGGTCGCCACCTGACGCAGGAATTTAATCTCGCTGAGCGCGCGGCCGGTTCCTTCGGCGACGGCGCTGAGCGGGTCCTCCGCGATATGCACGGGGAGTCCTGTTTCTTCGGTGAGCAAGCGATCGAGTCCGCGCAAAAGCGCCCCGCCGCCCGCCAGCACGAGGCCACGGTCCACGAGGTCAGCGGAAAGTTCGGGCGGGCAGCGTTCGAGGGTCACGCGAACCGAATCGACGATCGTCGAAATCGGCTCCAGCAACGCCTCGCGCACTTCCTGCGAGGTAATGGTTAAAGTCTTCGGAAGTCCGGCCACGAGATCGCGCCCCTTCACTTCCATCGTGGTCTCTTTTTCGATCGGATACGCCGAGCCGATCTTGATCTTGATATCCTCAGCCGTGCGCTCGCCGATCATCAAATTGTAAGCGCGCTTCATGTACTGAATGATCGCCTCATCCAGCTCATCGCCCGCCACGCGCACGCTGCGCGAAAAGACGATGCCGCTCAGCGAAATCAGCGCGACTTCCGTCGTGCCGCCGCCGATGTCGATAATCATATTTCCCGCCGCATCCTGCACCGGCAGCCCGCACCCGATCGCCGCCGCCATCGGCTCCTCGATCAAATGCACCTCGCGCGCTCCCGCGTGCAAAGCCGACTCCTTCACCGCGCGCTTTTCCACTTCCGTAATGCCCGACGGCACCGCGATCACGACCCGTGGCCGGGGCCGGAAGAACGTGCGTTTGCCATGCACCTTCTGGATGAAATGCCGAAGCATCGCCTCCGTGATCTCGAAGTCCGCGATGACGCCGTCTTTCAACGGACGAATGGCGATAATATTTCCAGGCGTGCGCCCGAGCATCCGCTTCGCCTCGTCGCCCACGGCCAGCACCCGGCTCGTGCCGGCCTGCACCGCCACGACGGACGGCTCGCGCAAGACGATGCCGTGATCTTTTACGTAAACGAGGGTGTTCGCCGTCCCTAAGTCGATCCCGATGTCGTTTGAAAACAGCCCAAATAATCCATTAAACATTCCGAAAATTCTGAAAGGTAAGAAGTTGTAAGTGTCTTTCGGTTCCGCGGCAGTCGCACCGGATGAAACGTCGCCCGGTGTGTAAATGTCGCCACTGCTCGACCGAAAAGGCGACACAGATAGGCGCGCGTCCTACAGGCGGTAAAGCGAAATCGCAGGATTTTCCAAACGCCAATTTTGCGATTCACCGCTTTCTCATCCCGCGCCTTTTGCGTATCTACTGCGCAAACCCACCATCCATGCGCCGCTACGCCGCCCGACTTCTCCCTATCGTCATCGCCGCCATCATCGTTTTATACCAGTTCTTGTCGTCGGAGAAATTCACGAACGAGGCCGGTCGCACCGTCCACATGGGCCTCTCCGCCGCGCAGGAGGAAACGCTCGGTCTGCAAAGCTATCAGCAGGTTCTTTCTGAAAGCCGGACGGTCGATCGCGGGCCGGAGTTTGATTTGGTGACCAATGTCGCCGCGCGGCTGGCCCGGGCGACGGGGAAGAGCTTCGACTGGAAAGTCTCCGTGGTGGAGAGCGATCAGGTGAACGCGTTCTGTCTGCCCGGTGGAAAAATCGTCGTGTACACCGGCATCCTGCCCATCGCGCAAAGCGCCAGCGGTCTCGCCACAGTGATGGGCCACGAAATGGCGCACGCCACTTTGCGTCACGGCTCCGAACGCATGTTCAAGCAAAACGCCACGCAAACGTTACTCAATGGCGTCCAATTTTCACTCGGCGACATGGACTATCAGCAGCGCCGCATGGTCATGGGTGCGATCGGCGCGGGCGCGCAATATGGATTGCTGCTGCCTTTTGGACGCGAACATGAGAGCGAGGCGGACAAAATGGGCCTCTTCTACATGGCGCGCGCAGGGTATGATCCGAACGAGGCCGTCTCGTTTTGGGAACGCATGAGCAAGGTCGGCGGAGATCAGCCGCCGGAATTCATGTCCACGCATCCGAGCCACGGCACGCGCGTCGCACGGCTGAAGGAACTGCTGCCGGAGGCGATGAAGGAGTATCAAAAAGCGGGCGCGCCAAAATGATCAATCCCCTCGCCCACGGATGGGCGGCTGCACTGCTGATTGCGTCCACCGCGTCCGCCGATCCGCTAGCGCTGCATCCCGAGAACCCGCACTATTTTCTCTGGCAGGGAAAAGCCGCGGTTTTGATCGGCTCGACCGAGCACTACGGCGCGGTGCTGAATCTCGATTTCGACTATGTGAAATATCTCGATGCCCTCGCGGCGGCGGGGATGAATCTTACCCGCACTTTCACCGGCGCGTATGTCGAACCGCAGGGCTCTTTCAAAATCGAACGCAACACACTCGCGCCGACCGCTGGCCGCTTGATCACTCCGTGGGTGCGCAGTGCGGAGCAGGGATACATCAACGGCGGGAACAAATTCGACCTGACGAAATGGGATGACGCTTACTTTTTGCGGCTCAAAGATTTCGTCGCACAGGCGGGGAAGCGCGGGGTCATCGTGGAGATGAATTTGTTCACACCGATGTACGAGCAAATGCAGTGGGACTACTCGCCGCTGAACGCGCGCAATAACGTGAACGACGTCGGCACCGTGGGAAAACACGAGGTTTACACGCTCGACAAAGAGCCCGCTCTGCTCGCCCGGCAAATCGAGATGACGCGGAAAGTCGTCACGGAATTGAACGGCTTCGATAACCTCTACTTTGAAGTAATGAACGAGCCTTACTTCGGCGGCGTGACGCAGCCGTGGCACGATCGCATCGCAGAAACGATCGCTGAAACTGAGAAAGCGCTGCCGAAAAGGCATCTCGTTTCCTGGAACGTCGCCAACGGCGCGAAGAAGGCGGGGCGTCCGCATCCCGCGATTTCCATCCTCAATTTTCACTATGCCAATCCGCCCGATGCCGTCGCGCAAAACTACGCGCTCAGGCTGCCGGTCGGTGAAAACGAAACCGGTTTCAAAGGCACCGGCGACGACCATTACCGGATGGAAGCGTGGGAATTCATGCTGGCCGGCGGCGCGCTGTTTGATCATCTCGACTACTCATTTTGCGTGGGAAATGAGGACGGCACTTTTCCCATCAAGGAACCCACGCCCGGCGGTGGCGGCGTGAAACTCCGCCAGTCGTTTCGATTCCTGCAAACGTTTCTCCGGCGCTTCGATCTTCCAGGGATGAACCCCGCGCCCACCCTGATCCGCACAGGCGCTCCCGAGCACTGGCGCGCGATCGGCGACGGCAAAACGCGCTTCGCCGCCTATGCCAGCGGCGCAGCTCCCGCCGAGATTGAATTCGCGCTTCCCGACGGCCACTGGCGCGAGCATTGGTTCGATGTGAATACTGGAATGGAACTGCTCGATCACGCCGTCGATGCGAAAGGCGGCACGGCGATTTTGAAGTTGCCCGAGTGCTGTGCGGAGGTGGCGCTTGACCTTTCTCTCGAAACAAAATGAAAACGGAAAACTCACTCGCCCCATCGATCTCGCCTGCGTTGCGCGCCGGTTTGATCCTTGTCGGAATCATCATCGCAGCGTGCGCGCTGTTTTCCATCTGGGTCGTGCCGGAGTTGCGGCGCATCAGCCGGCAGCGCGCGGCGACGGAGGCGGCGAATGCCATCTACGATGAAAAAGGCGAGGGCGAGATGGTCTGGATTCCCGGTGGAAAATTCACCATGGGCGGCATCGGCGACGACACGCCGCCGGACGAATCGCCGCTGCACGATGTGAAGATCGACGGCTTCTGGATGGATAAAACGGAGTTGACGAACGAGCAGTTCGAGAAATTTGTGCAGGCCACGAAATACCTCACCGTCGCCGAGCGTCCGCTCACCGCGGCGACTCTGCCGGGGCTGCTGCCGGAGTTCGAGGGAAAGACGGCGTCGCTCTGTTTCCGCCAGCCACCGGAAGGCGGCGAGCCGAAGGGGCCTTACGATTGGTGGGTGCCAGTCATCGGCGCAGACTGGCGGCATCCCGATGGGCCGGAGACGAGCATCGTCGGAAAGGAAAAACATCCCGTGGTGCATGTGTGCTACGACGACGCCATCGCCTACTGCAAATGGGCCGGCAAGCGACTGCCCACCGAGTCCGAATGGGAATACGCCGCGCGCGGTGGCATGATCGCGCAGCCTTTCATCTGGGGTCGCGAAAAGACGCCCGGTGGAAAGTGGATGGCGAACATCTGGCAGGGGAAATTTCCCACTGAAAATAAAGCGGAGGATGGCTTCCCCGGCACCGCGCCCGTCGGGAGTTTTCCGAAAAATGGTTACGGTCTTTTCGACATGGCGGGCAACGTTTGGGAGATCACCAACGACTGGTACCGGCCCGACACTTACGCCACCATCGCGCGCAGCTCGGACAAGGAGACGCGGCACAATCCGAAAGGCCCGACGGACAGCTACGATCCCGATGAGCCGGGCGCTTGGAAAAAGGTGACGCGCGGCGGTTCCTTCATGTGCAGCGACAACTACTGCCGCGGCTACCGCCCGAGCGCGCGCATGAAAACCGCGCCGGATACTGGCCTGCAAAACACCGGCTTCCGCTGCGCGAAAGACGGCCCGAAACCTTAACCTCCATCCCCAACCATGATCTCCCGTCGCCACTTCCTCGGCAGCACCGCCGCCGCCCTGCTCGCTCCGCGCCTACGCGCCGCGGAACCTTTTTCGCTGAGTTTTTTCGTGATAGGCGACACACATTATTTCGCGAACGCCGAGCAGCCCTCTGAGCTCGATCCCGTTTCCGCCGCGACCAATGCCGGTCTGGTAAAAACTCTCAACGCACTCCGCGGCACCGCGATCCCCGACGCCGCGCGCGCGGGCAGCGTCGGTGAACCGCGCGGCGTAATCCACGTCGGCGATCTCATCGACAGCGGCGACAAGACCGATGCCGCGCATCTCGAAATGCAGCAGACCGAAGTGCGCGGATGGCTTTCCGCCTACGGCCTGAACGGCGAGGGCGGCGCGCTGAAATATCCCGTGTACGAAATCCACGGAAACCATGACTCACCGCACGGCAACGGCATCGTGCTGCCGCATTTGATCGAGCGAAACCGTAAGCGCACGGGCGTCAAAAACGTGTCCGCAAACGGGCTGCACTATTCATGGGATTGGGGTCCGGTGCATTTCGTCTGCATCGGTCTGATCGTCGGCGAGGATAAAGCGATCAAGCGCAAGCGCCGCTACGCCGCGATGGAGAGTCTCGATTTTCTCGCGAGCGATCTCGCCGCGCATGTCGGTGACAGCGGGCGTCCGGTCGTGCTCGTGCATCACGTCGATCTCGGGCGCTACTCGGTGCCGCTCGATGCGCCGGCCCCGGAGACCAAGGAATGGGATCCGGCCGATGTGCGGGCGTATCACGAAACGATCAAGCGCTACAAAATCGCGGCCATCTTTTACGGCCATACGCATGTCCGCAGCGTCTTTCATTGGGATGGCCTGAACACGAAAGGCGCGGAGGGAATCGCGGTTTTCAACAACGACAACTCGGCCCATTACAAGATGGAGGATCAGGCGTTCTTCCATGTGGAAATGAACGAGCGCGAACTCATCGTGCGCGAACACAAGACGCTCGATCGCTGGCAGACTGCGGCGTGGACGCCGATGTCGTGGACGGTGCCGCTGGCATGAAGATCACGCTTCAGCATCAGCTCAGCATCGCGCTCGAAAATCAGCCGGGAAGGCTCGCGCTGGTGAGCCGTTTGCTGGCCGATCACGGGATCAATATCGAAGCGATCAGCGTGATCGATAACGTGGAGCAAGGCATGGTGCGGATGCTCACCAGCGATGCGGCGGAAGCGCGGCGGCTCGTGGAAACAAGCGGCTTCCCAGTCGTCGAGGCAGAAGTGCTCGCCGTTTACACGACGGATCGGCTGGGTCGGCTGGCGGCGATTTCCGAAGCGCTCGCGGGCGCGGCGATCAACATCGAATACGCCTACGCGTCCGTGGATCACCACGGCGCGCAGACGCTGCTCGTGCTGAAAACTTCCCGCCCCAAAAAGGCGCGCGACATTCTCGCCGCACTCCCGGAAGCCTGACGCATGGGGCGCGTCCAGCAGGGCAGCCTCGGCATCCTTCCCGCGGGCGCGCTTGGCGTCGCTTTCTTTTATCATCTCACCGGAAAACTGGCGCGGCTCGATGGCCGCGTCTGTTTTCTGGAACGCGAAAATTCACCGGGCGGCGCAGCGTTGCGCGCGGACGGCGCGCTGCGGATTGGCGATGCGAAGATCGATGTTCGGCCGCTCGCGAAGCCGGATCTGCTGGCATGTTTCGATGCCGGATGGCTGCCGGAAATCGTGCTCATCTGCACGCAGCCAGACCGACTTCTCGGCTTGATGAAAACGATCGTGCGCCTGACCGAGCGCATTCATTCCGTTGGCGCGCTGGATGAAGCTGTATCGGATTTGCCGGCGTTCGTGCTTTGCAGCAACGGCATTTATTTTCAACGCGTGCGACAGTACTTCATCGAGCTGATCGAGGAGTCGATCGCGTTCGGACGACTCCCCGAATTGTGGCCCGATCGCATGCCGCGCCTCGTGGGAAAATTGCTGCGCGGCGTGACAATTCAGACCGGCCAGCGCGATGGCGATGGTGCCGCTGCGATCTATCGTCCAGGCCAAAGCGGACGCACCCAAATCACCGGCGGAGACGCTCTCAACCGCGCGCGCATCGTGGAGCTGCTGGGCTCGCTCGGCGGCTCGGTGGAAATGGCGGCGCACACGTCGGCGACGCGCGTGGAGTTCGACAAAGCGCTGATCAATCTCTGCGTGAATCTGCTCGGGCAACTCCATGCCATCGACGACGCAGGCCGCTTCCGCACCATGACCATTCGCGAAATCCTCGATGAGGAAGGCACCGGCGAAACGCGGGAGTTGGCGGGCCATGTGATCGCCGTAGGTCGCGCGGTCGGCGTCTATGCTGCGGAGGAAGATGCCGGCGCACTGCACACCCAGATGATCGAAGGCGCGCGGCTGGTGCTCGATCACGTGCCGTCGAGTTTGCAATGGATCGAGCAGCAACTCCGGCGCGGCACTCTGGAAGCGCGCCTGACGCCGACTGAGCAGTGGCTCCTCGAACCGCTCATCCGTTACGCCCGCGTCAGCGACTTGGAAAACGCCGCGTCCTATTTCCAGCGCCTCACGCAGCAGGTCGAGCAGCGCCTCGCGCTGGCGGCAGCGCGATAGCGATGGGAGGGCGAGGCTGCCGCCGAGTCTGGCGGCAATGCCGTCCGCGCATGACTCGGCGTAAGCCTCGCCTTCACAAGCATGATGCGTTTTCACGCCAAACAAAAAAGGCAGGCCCCTCGCGGGACCTGCCTTTTTGTGAATTGCTACCGGGCGTTATTCCGCGGCTTCGCTCTTCTTGGCGCGAGGCTTCTTCGCTGGCTTCGCTTCCTCCGCAACGCCTTCGGCGGGTGCGGCTTCAGCGGCGGCTGGCTTCTTGGCCTTCTTCGCGGGCTTTGGTTCCGGCGTGGCGACTTCCACCACTTCCGGTCCATCGACCCACTCGAGGAACGCCATGGGCGCGGCGTCGCTCTTGCGCTGGCCGAGCTTAATGATGCGGGTGTAGCCGCCTTTGCGATCCGCAGAACGCTCCGCGATTTCCGCGAACAGCTTCGTCACCGCGTCCTCATTGTGGCGCAGGATGGCGAGCGCGGTCCGGCGCGCGTGCAGGGTTTTCTTTTTCGCGATCGTGACCAGCTTTTCAGCGAACGGGCGAACGGCCTTGGCCTTCGCGAGCGTGGTCTTGATGCGGTTATGCTCGATGAGGCTGACAGCCTGGTTCGCGATGAGTGCATCGCGGTGCGCCTGGCTGCGGCCGAGCTTCACGGTTTTTCGTTTGTGACGCATGTGTCGTTATTCTTGGGAAGGGTTTAAGCAGCGCGCAACTTAGCGCATCGTGGTGAGATTGGTGTCGCCGGCGTTTGGCTCGACGAGGCCGGACTCGAATTTCATGCCGAGTGACAGACCGAGCTGCGTCAGCTTCTCCTTGATTTCGTTGAGCGATTTCTTGCCGAAGTTGCGATACTTCAGCATCTCCGCTTCCGACTTCATGGCGAGCTGGCCGACGGTGGTGATGTTGGCGTTGTTCAGGCAGTTTGCGGCGCGGACGGAGAGTTCGATCTCGTTCACGCTCATATTCAGAAGCTTCTTCATCTTCTGATTTTCCTGACTCTGGAGCTGCGGCGTTTCGTCGAAATCGACCGCGTTCTCGTCGTAGGCGTAGAAGGGCTCGAAGTGTTTCTTCAAGATCGACGAAGCCTGCACTAGAGCGTCTTCCGGCGTGATGCGGCCATCCGTCCAGAGTTCGATTTCGAGCTTGTCGTAATCAGTGCGCTGTCCGACGCGGGTGTTGCCCACGGCGTATTTCACGCGCGTAACGGGCGAAAAGATGGAGTCGATCGCGATGACGCCGATCGCCTGTTCGGAGTGCTTGTTTTCATCGCCCGTGGAAAAACCACGTCCGACTTTCACTTCGAGTTCAGCTTCAAATTTCGTCTTCTTGTCCAGCGTGCAGATGTGCTGGTTTTTGTTCACGACTTCGAGGCCGTTGACTTCGGCGATGTCGCCGGCGGTCACGTCGCCTTCCTTGTTCACGCTGATTTGCAATGTGCGCGGCTCATGATCGGCGGCCTTAAATTTGATCCTCTTCAGATTGAGCACGATGTCCGTCACGTCTTCGACGACATGAGGCAGTGTCTGGAATTCGTGATTCGCACCGGTGATGCGGACCGAGGTGATAGCAGCGCCTTCGATGGAGCTGAGAAGAACGCGGCGGAGAGAATTTCCAACCGTGTGACCGTAGCCGGCCTCGAAGGGCTCGGCGACGAATTTGGCATACGTGTCTGTGCGGGATTCCTCATCTTTGGTGAGGGCCTTGGGCATTTCAAAACGACCTAAACGAACTGGCATATTTTTTGGAGGTCGAAGGACGAAGATCGAAGGACGAAGGAAGGCAACAGCCTTCACTTCATACTTTCTCACTTCATACTTCATACTTGGATGCACCGGGTTACCCCTGACGCGACGGCGGACGACCATGAGGATCGCCGCCCAGGGACCAACGGTGCGTTATACTTTTTACGGTTACGCGTGTGGGGCGTGGAAGAGAGACGAGGTGTCGCCGGGAGTAAAGCAGTTTTTTGGCAGACGCTCGACCCGGTGTGATTGAAGTGGGTGCAGGCTCGGTAGGGACGAGCCGCTGGCTCGTCGCCGGACGAGCGCCGTCTCGTGAATGCACAAAGCGCGGAGATTGAACAAAATCCGCGTCTCGATCGTCTGGTGTGGGCCTTTTGCCCAATTTCCGACTCCCCATGCGCCGCTCCCCCATCCGAATTCCTGCGTTCATTTTCTTCTGCGCACTGGCGCTGTTCACTCGCGCGGCCATCGCCCGCGAATCTCCCAACGTCATTTTCATCCTCGCCGACGACCTCGGCTACGGCGAACTCGGCAGCTACGGCCAGCGACTCATTCAGACGCCAAATCTCGATCGCATGGCCACGGAAGGCATGCGCTTCACGCAATTCTATGCGGGCTCGACCGTCTGCGCGCCATCGCGCTGCGTCTTAATGACCGGCAAGCATGTCGGTCACACCACGGTACGTGGAAATGCGGGAGGCAAAGATGCCGACGGCGGGAAATCGCTCGCTCAAACGTTGCGCGCTGATGAAGTGACGCTCCCCGGCATTTTGAAAAAAGGCGGCTACGCGACGGGGCTGATCGGCAAGTGGGGATTGGGCGAACTCGGCTCCGGCGGCGAGCCCACGCGACAGGGTTTCGATTCCTTTTTCGGATACCTGAATCAGACCCACGCGCACAACTACTACCCGGCCTTTCTGGTGCGAAATGAGACGGTCGTGCCGCTGCGGAACGAGGTGCCGGGCGAAGGTCCATTCGGCAGTGGTGTGGCGACGAAAAAGGTCGATTACAGCCCCGATCTGTTCGCCGCGGAGGCTTTGAAATGGATCGAGGAAAAAAAGAACGGCCCCTTCTTTCTCTACCTCGCCCTCACTACGCCGCATGCGAATGACGAAGCCGGGCGCACCTTGAAAAACGGCCAGGAAGTCCCCGACCTCGGCCCGTATGCGGACAAGGAATGGACCGAGCCGAACAAGGGCCAGGCGGCGATGATCACGCGCATGGACGGCGACATGGGGCGCATCTTTGAGCTGCTCAAAAAACTCGATCTCGACTCGAAAACGCTCGTCATGTTCTCCAGCGACAACGGCCCGCATCGCGAGGGCGGAAACAACCCCGCTTTTTTCAACGCGAGCGGAGGAATGCGCGGGATCAAGCGCGACCTCTACGAGGGCGGCATCCGCATGCCGTTCATCGCGCGCTGGCCGGGGACGATCGCTCCGGGCCAGGTATCGAAACACGTCGCGTATTTCGGCGATATGCTGGCGACACTCGCCGATCTCGCCGGTCTGCAAACGCCGCCGAATCTCGACAGTGTCAGCTTTGCGCCCACGCTGCTCGGCGAGCCGGCCAAGCAGGCGAAGCACGAATTCCTGTATTGGGAATTTCACGAGAACGGCTCGAAGCAAGCCGTGCTGCTCGGCGCGAACTGGAAGGCCGTCCGGCTCAGCCCGAGCGCGGCGCTGGAGCTTTACGATCTCGCCACCGATCCTGCGGAATCACAAAACGTCGCGGCGGATCACCCGGAGATCATCGACGTGATGGAAGCGTATCTTCGGACCGCGCGGACTGATTCGCCCTACTGGCCGCTCACCGAACCACCGAAGCAAAAGCCCGCCAGTCAGCCCGAGAACAAGTAACGCGCCCGGCGGACGACGCGATACTTGTTGCGCGGTCGGGGTGCGCTATTAACATCCGCGCTCCTTCTCTATGGCTTCCATTCTTCCTTCGCGCCCGCGTGGCTTCGGTCCGCGCAAATCCTTCGCCATCGTGGCGAGCCAGTATCATCACGGATACGTGCAGGGCCTGGTGGACCACACGAAAAAGGAACTCGATGCCATCGCGCCGAACACCAACGTGCATGTCTATGAAGTGCCCGGCGCGTTCGAGGTGCCGCTCATCGTGCAAGAGGTCGCGGCGAAAGGCGGCATCGATGGCGTCATCGCGCTCGGCGTCATCATTCAGGGTGAAACCGCACACGCGGAACTCGTGGCGCGCGCCGTTACCGATGCACTGCAACGCATCGCGCTCAACAATCGCATGCCCATCATCCACGAGGTTCTGCTTCTGCAAAACGAGGACCAGGCGCGCGTTCGTTGTCTTGATGACGAACTTAATCGCGGCACCGAAGCGGCCCGCGTGGCCATGCGCATGGCGCAGATCATGACCGACTTCACGCGCCGCTGATTTCACCATGGGAAAACGACGCGAAGGCCGCGAAGCCGCAGTGCAATTTTTGTATCAGTTCGACGTGAACCCGCACCCGATCGCGGAGTTGCTCGCCGTGTTTTGGAAACTGCGCAGCGGGCCGGGAAAAGCGGAGACTACCGCCAAGACGCGCGCCTTCACCGAAGACCTCGTCAAAGGCGTCGCCGCCCACATCAAAGACATCGACGCGTGCATTTCCAAGTTCACCGCGAACTACGACCTGCACCGCATCGCCATCGTGGACCGCAATATCCTGCGCGTCGGCATTTACGAAATGCAGCACTGCACCGACGTGCCGCCCGTCGTTTGCATCAATGAAGCAATCGAGATCGCCAAGAAATTTGGCAGCGAAGAAAGCGGTCGTTTTGTGAATGGCATCCTCGACCGCGTGCGCGCCGATCTGACGCGCGATGCGAGGAAAGCGGAAAGTAAGCAGTCAGAAGTGGGCAGATAGGCCACCCCGCGCCAACCCAGCGTCTCACTGACTACTTTTAACTTCTAACTTCGTACTTCCGACCCCATGGCCTTCGGCTTTTTCAAATCGCTGATCCAAAAATTCACCGGGCGTCCGGTGGATTGGGAAGAGCTGGAGGAAGCGCTCATCCGCGCCGATCTCGGCGTGCCCATGATGTCGCGCATCCTCAAGGAATGCCAGACGCGCGAGGAAAAGCTGACCGCGGAAAGCGTCGTCAAAGTCGCGCACGATGAAATCCTCAAAGTGCTCCCGCGCGATAATCCTGTCCTCCGCCCGCTCGCGTCGAAAACCAAAGTCATCCTCGTCGTCGGCGTGAACGGCACCGGCAAAACGACGAGCACCGCGAAGCTCGCCAATTTCCTCAAGAAAAAAGGCCACACCGTCCTGCTCGCCGCCGCCGATACCTTTCGCGCCGCCGCCATCGAGCAACTCGTCGTCTGGGCCGAGCGCACCGGCATCGACATCGTGAAAGGCGAATACAACAGCGACCCGGCGGCGGTCTGTTTTGAGGCCATGCAAAAGGCCGAAAAGAACAACATCGAATTCCTCATCTGCGACACCGCCGGCCGCCTGCACACGAAGACGAACCTCATGGGCGAACTCGCGAAAGTGAAACGCATCCTCCAGCGCGCCGACCCCGCCGCCCCGCACGAAACCTTCCTCGTCGTCGATGCCACCACCGGCGGCAACGCCCTCAATCAAGCCCGCGAATTCCACGCCGCCACCCCGCTCACCGGCATCATCGTCACCAAGCTCGACGGCTCAGGAAAAGGCGGCTGCGTCATCGCCATCCAAAACGAACTCAGCATCCCCACCCGCTTCGTCGGCACTGGCGAAAAGCTCGACGACCTGGCGTTTTTCGAGAGCCGCGATTTCGTCGAAAAGATGCTGTAAAGCCCGGACGGGCATCGCGTTCACTTGAACGGATTCACAACCCGCACGCGGAAAAGCCCACGCCCGGCAGCGCCAGAACACGCCGCGCCGTCGCGCGCTTCACCGCATCCTCCGGCGCTTTGGAGGCAGCGTAGAGCAGGATATTGCTGTCGCAGAAAACCTCAGCGCGCGTGCAGTTCCTCGCGGCTCAACCGTCCCGCGCTCTCGAACGCCTTCACCCTGTCCATAGCCGCAAACAATCCCGCAACTCGCTGCCCACGCTCCGCTTCCCAGTCCGCTGCCGCGCCATCGGCTAGGGCAAGCGCTTCGCGCACCAACTTCTCCAACCGCTGCGCCGTCGCAGCATTTACCGTCTGCAATGTCCGGTCGAGTTCCTGAGCAATGGCAGTCATCTTAAAAAGTTAGTGAGCCTGCGCCCCGTCCGCAAGCGGCCATTGCCGCAGTCATCGCTCGGCGTCCGATGGAGTGCGGTGGCGAGCAAAGTGACGACACGGCTTCCGCTCGTGCCCAAGCTCCAGCTTGGGCACGCACGTATCCCCGAAGCTCTGCTTCGCCGAAGAGCTCCCCGCCTGTGCTTGGGGCGGGTGTAGAAGCGAAGCTTCGCAGACAAGCCCGTGCCCAAGCAGGAGCTTGGGCACGAGTGAAACTACTTCGGCGAGACGGGCGCTGGCGGCGGAGACGGCGGCGTGCTGCTCCCGCCGCCGCGACTCACGATCACCCGCGCGCTCTGATAGCCCGCGTAAAACTCCGGCTGCGTCTTGCGAAACTTCGTCATCTGCTTGTCCAGCCGGGCGCGCAGGATCGTCGTCACATGGTCGAGC
>JBBRPM010000043.1:0-26902 GCA_038228115.1 Chthoniobacterales bacterium | reverse complement strand
TTTGGCTGGGCCGCACGCTTCCGGCGTCTCGCCCGCGACTATGAGCGTCTGGCGACAACTCTCTCCGGTCTTCACTGGCTAGCTTTCGCCGGTCTCATGCTCAATACCCTCTTCCGCCATTGTGCATGACAGGCTCTAGAGGCTGTGTAAAAAGTCGATTCGGCCCGCGAAACACGCGAAAAAACGCGAAAGGAAATACCTCCGCCGCTCTTTTTTGCGTCTTTTAGCGTGTTTCGCGGGCCTGATTTTAACCGTCGCGGACTTATTACACAGTCTCTTAGACCTCGCTCCCGCTCTCGCGGGCTTGACCTGCGACGGGGAAAATCCACGCTTCCCCGATGAACGCAGTGCTGACTACTGGCGGGGTCTGACCCGCGCGCTGTCTTGAGGCTTCGCCTCACCCTCATCCTCTCCTCTCCCGAGGGATGCTTCGCTGCTTGTTTTCAATGCGAAAAGCAGGGCGAATTCAGGCCTTAAACCGCAACCGCGAATTTCAAGCAGCGACCCCTTCCTGCCCCTTCCTATTTAGCAGCGACCCGATTGGCCACCTCCGGGGTCATACCGGTACCGGTGGGCGATTCGCTTACTCTGAAGGTTCGGGAGACGTCACGCTTCACCGTTAATCGGAATGTCGGGCTGCGCCCGCAGAAAGTCGCCTGCTTCGTCGATCAGGCTGAGAAGGTGAATCCTGATCGCGCGCACATGGTCATCGCCTCCGACAAAGGTTTGAAGAGGGACCCGTTTTTCAATTCCGCAATCGTCGTGCTCATCGTCGTGCTCATCGTCGAGCCCCCACGACGACCATCCCGAACCGGCACCTCTTAACCAGGCACGAAGGGCCGCAATCACTTCCTTGCGATGGGACGACCTAGGATTACTTTGCATCGCAATTCCCACTCTGACGGGCTCTGCTGCCTCCATCCAAACGGTGACTTCTCCGTCCTCCTCCACCCTCCCAAACACGGCCACCTCCCCATCCTCCTCCTCCACGTCCCTGCCCAAAAGTAACCCGTCCGCTTTTGATCGCACACAATTCGTCCGCTTTTGAATGCACCACCACAGTTCGTTTCGAGAGCCTTGATTATTTCGCGAGCAACTGCACCGCATCCGCGACCACGTGGCCGTCGGTGTCTTTGTTCCAGAGCGTGATCGTGGTTCCTTTTCCCTGCGGAAGTCGAAATGTGCCGAGTGAAATGTGGCCACTTTTTTCCTGCTCGTTCACTTTCACCGTGCGGGTAGGTGTGTTGGGAATTTCGATCATCACCGGCGCATTCGTGGCGCGATTCGGGTTCGGTGGAAAGTGGAGCACGATTTCGTATTCTCCGGCTGCGGGAATCTCGGGCGTCCAGCGCACCGTGCAATTTCCTTTGTCCGTGTTGCCATCGTGGATGTAGCCGGTTCCGACGCGGCGCGTTTCGACGAGACTGCCGGGCTGCCAGTTGCCAGTTTTCTGCGCGTCGGTGTCATCGAGCACGATTCCTTCGAGCTTCGGCGTAGGTGGCGCGGGTGGCGCGGCGGCGGTTTCTTTCCACGCGAGCATTTGCCCGTCTTTTTCCAACTGCTCGCGCAGCTTCGCGTATTCGATTTTTTGCACCGGCACTTTTTCATCGATCGCCATGCAGGCCGCGGTCGCCGATGACTGCGCGAGGATCATAAAGACGGGCTCCATGCGGATCGAGCCGTAGGCGATGTGCGTCGCGCTGAGGCACACCGGCACGAGGAGATTTTCGCAATCGCTTTGCTTCGGCACGATGGAGCGATAGGAAATCGGATACGGCTTCACGCCGACCTGCACGTCGCCTTCATTCTGCGCCATGCCGTCGTGGACGATGCGGCGGCAGTTGTGCGAGTCCATGTTGTAAGCACCTAGCCCGACGGAATCGTCCGCCGTCTCCAGATGCCGGCAGACCTTCTCGGTCATCACGAAATCGCTCAACATTCGCCGCGCCTCGCGCACGTACATCGCGTGCGGCCAGCCGCCCGTGTCCTGAAATTCATCGCGGCAAAGTCCCCACGCCTTCATCTCCGAGCGGATGTTTTCCGGCACACGCGCGTCGTTTCCGAGGAAGGTGAGAAAGCCCGCGATGTAGTCGAGATGCGCCGCCCAGATCTTTGCGCGCGTCGCGTAGTCGGCTTCGACGTAGTCGTAGTTCGCGCCAATGAAGTCCGTAGAGAAACCGCCGTTGTTGTTAATGTCCGTCTTCTCCGGCGTGACCATGTCGATCTTCAGAAAGTTGCCGATCGAGATTTTTGCTCCCGCTTTCACGAGCCCGTCGCAGTAGCGCCCGAGCAGTTCGTAGCGCTTCGGATCGTAGCCCGGCGGCGGTTGGATCGGGAGGCGATTGGCGGGATTTTTCGTCAGGCACAGGCGGAAATTGTAAGCCTGCACGCTCCGGTCGCCCGCACCCGGCATGCCCGCCGGATCAGCCTGCACAAAGGAAAGGAGGCCGGACGCGGGATCGCCGGGTTGCACGTACGGATCGACCGGCACGAGAAACTGATGCTTCGGCGTCTGGCCGCGCACGCCGTTCAGCGTCTCGCCGAAGCGCGCATTCGCCTCACGCCCGATCATGTAAGGCACGCCCGCTTTAGCCATCAGATCGCCCTCGTAAGTGCAGTCGATGAACATCTTTGCGCGAAACACATTCCCATCTTCCATCGAAATCTCAGCGATCCGTGCGCCGTCCTTTTTCACGCCTGCGAGACGCTGCTCGAGATACACGGGCACGTTCGCTTCCGCGAGGAGCGCGCGCAGTTCCTTCTCCGCGACCGACGGCTCGAACCACCACGCCTCTGCGCGTCCGTAGTGCTTCCCGAGCCGCTTGTAAAACTCGTGCGCGAAGCCGCCGATTGCTGCCTTGTTCCCGATGTCGGTCCAGCCCAGTCCGCCCGAAGTCAGCCCGCCGATGTGGTGTCCGAATTCCGTGACGATCACGCTTTTCCCGAGCCGCCGCGCAGTGCTGGCGGCACTCACTCCCGCGGCAGTCCCGCCGAAAACCAGCACGTCAGTTTCGACAACTTCCGCGCGCGCGGCGAAGGACAGCAGCGCGCAGAAGATGATGGAGGGGAGCGGGGAGCGAGTCATGGCGCAAACGATGCCGCTCCGACGAACCCCCTGGCAAGCTGCGAGCAGGCAGTTCGCGGGAGCAGATTGGATTCGCAGAGAGGTTGCCGAGCTTGCGATCATTTGGGAAATGGCCTCCCGCCTTGCAGATGCACTTTAGCCTGCGCCGACTCCGATCATTTTAGGCCGCGCACTTTTTTGGTTGCGAATCCCGGCGCTCGAAGTGGGGATGTTAGGCATGTTTGATCCTTCCATGGGAAAAATCGCGGTTGTCGGTTCGGGGGCGGTCGGCTGCTACTACGGTGGCCTGCTCGCGCGCACGGGACGGGACGTGAATTTTCTCATGCGCGCCGATCTCGACGCGGTGCGCGCGCACGGGCTCACGATCGTGACGCGCGGTGAGACGCTGCATCTGCCGAGCGTGCAGGCTTTCGGAACAGCTCGGGAGATCGGACCGTGCGACCTCGTGCTCGTGGCGCTGAAGGCGACGGCGAATGACGCGCTGGAAGAATTGCTGCCACCTCTCCGCGGGCCGAAAACGGTGGTGCTGACTTTGCAGAACGGACTCGGAAACGAGGAGTTCATTTCCGAGCGCTGGGGCGCGGAGCGGACGATGGGTGCACTATGTTTTGTTTGCCTGAATCGGACCGCTCCGGGCGTGATCGAGCACTACGATCACGGGACGCTTTCGATCGGAGAATTTCGCCGCCCGAAGTCGGCGCGTGCAGAGGCAATCGCATCGGCTTTTCGCGAAGCGGGGATCGAGGCGAACGCGGTTGAAAATCTCGTGACCGAGCGCTGGCGGAAGCTGCTTTGGAACATCCCATTCAATGGACTCGCCATCGCGGCCGGCGGCGCGACGGTGGCCGATGTGCTCGCGGATGCTGATCTGCGCTTGCTGGCGCGGCAGTTGATGGAAGAAACGCTCGACGGCGCGCGGCGACTCGGGCACGAGATTCCCGATGAATTTGCCGACTGGCAAATCGAGCGAAGCTACAGCATGGGCGCTTACAAGCCCTCGAGCATGATCGACTGGCTGGCACGGCGTCCGGTGGAAGTGGAGGCGATTTGGGGCGAGCCGTGGCGGCAGGGAATCGCGGCGGGTGCGCCGCTGGCGCGGCTGGAAACGCTTTACCGATTGCTGAAAAAACTGACGAAACTATGAGCGAAGAATTTGCGAAAATGCCCGAAGTACTGCGGAACTTTCAACCGGACTGGGGCATCGTGCTCGGCTCGGGGCTCGGTCCGTTTGTGGATGCAATCGAGACGGAGGCGAGCGTGCCTTTTCACGAAGTGGCTGGCCTGCCGGAGTCGCGCGTACCGGGCCACGCCGGGAGGTTTGTGCTCGCGCGCGTCGGTGAAAAACGCGTCCTGATCGCGCAGGGCCGCGTGCATCTTTACGAAGGCCGCAGCGCGCGGGAGATCACGGCGTTTGTGCGGTTCATGTCGGCGTGCGGAGCGAAGCAGATGATCCTCACGAATGCAGCGGGGACGCTGAATCGCGAGTTTGCGCCCGGTGGCTGGATGATGCTGAACGATCATCTGAATTTGACGGGAACGTCGCCGCTGCTCGGCGGGCCAAACTTCGTCGATATGAGCGAGGTTTACTCCGCGAAATTGCGCGCACATTTTTCCGCCGTGGCGGCAGAGCAGGGGATGCCGCTGCATGCGGGCGTGTACGCGAGTCTGCTCGGTCCGCAGTACGAAACGCCCGCGGAGATCCGCATGCTGCGGGCGATCGGCGCGGACGCAGTCGGGATGTCCACGGTGCTGGAGGCGATCCAGGCGCGGGCGCTCGGGATGGAAGTCGCGGCGTTTTCGTGCCTCACAAATTGGGCGGCGGGGATGCAGGCAACGCTGGATCACAGCGAAGTGCTCGCTGTGGGAAAACAGGCGGGCGCGACGCTGGCGGGGATGCTCGTGAAAGCGCTGGCGACGGTGTGAGTGGCGAAGCCACATCCAAAAAAATGTCATTCTGAGCGAAGCGAAGAACCTCTGACTTTTTCCGCGAGTGCAGACGGTTGGCGTGAGTCGTAGCTCCGCACCGCCTCCGCCCGCAAAAATCAGAGGTTCTTCGCTTCGCTCAGCATGACAGGTTTTTTTCTACGCGCCCATGCCGTCCTCGAAACTTCCGGCAGCAGGCGTGATGCAAAGATTGTCGCGGACGTAGGCCACGCCATTCGCGCTCGTGGAATCGAGGTCGCGATGGGCGCTCTCGGCTTCGACGACGAGCGGGGCAGTCTTGGTGCCCTGGATTTGGCAGTAGCGGGTCGGGTAGCCGATTTTCAGGAGCAGCTCCACATAGCGATTCATGTTTAGATCGCCGCTCGGCAAGTCGGTGAATTGCATGGCGCGATCGGTCCAATTTGGCTGAAGCGTACGCAGCGGGAGGCCGGGACGGATGACGAAGTTTTTCACGTGCGCGGCGCAGACATACGGGCCGACTTTCAGGAAACGCGTCTCCCACGATTCACCTTCCCAGCAGTGCGACGGGTCGGCGTTCACCGCCATGCATTTGTCGCCGTCGGTGATCGCGATGAGCGAGAGAAATTCATCCGCCGTCGCCGCACCGGTGCCGGGGTGGATTTCGTGGCAAAGCTTCACGCCGAGCTTGCGCGCGTGGTCGCGAATCTTCTTCGTCTTTTTCACGAAACGATCGTTGCCTTCCTTGATGAGATCGTAGCCCGGCCCAGCCCAGAAGCCCCACGGATAACCGGTCGCCGCTTCCCAGCCAAACGCGACGCCCCAAAACATCGGCAGCACTTTCACGCCGAGTTCTGCGCAAAGATCGAGCAGCTTCAGCACGTAGTTTTCTGCCCACTTCTCAATGTCGGCAGGAGATTTTTTCGCGACATCCGGCGGGATGAAAGGGCGGATCGTCGGCGAGCCAGTCCAAGCCGTCGTGTGAACCCAGATCGGGCAATGCGCGCTCACGCCATCGAGCATCATGCCCGCGTCGGCGAAAGTCGCCTTGATCTCTTTCGCAGACTTAAAAAGCTTGCCGCCTTGCAGCATGTAGTTGCTCGGCTGCGCGCCGGCGGCACCGCTGCGTTTCGCGTAAGCGAGGAAGTCGGCGAGGGATTTTGCGCCGTGTTGAGCGCCTTCGATGGATGCGTGGTAGCAGGACATGTTTTGGGGAAGTTGAGAGTTGAAAATTGTGGGTTGAGAGACGGAACTGCGGGAGCGTTTAGCGAGTGGATCGGCGCGGTGCAAATCGGAAGTTATTTTTTGAACCGCGAAGGACGCGAAGAGCGCGAAGGCAGAAATAGGATTTTGATTCTTTTCCGAACCTTCGCGTTCCTCGCGCTTTTCGCGCTTCAAAAATCCATGCAGTGATTCTCGACGATTACGGACGGCGCGCCTACATCTGCGGGATGCGCGATGACGTCGAAAAAATCCTCTTCCACGAAGGCACCATCCTCGTGCGTCTCGACGAGCTCGCAGCGCAAATCACGGACGACTACCGCGACAAGGAATTGACCGTCGTCGCCGTGCTGAATGGCTCCCTCATTTTCATGGCCGATCTGCTCCGCCGCGTGCCGATGCCGCTGCGCCTCGATTGCCTTAGCGTCTCCAGTTACCACGGCGGGATCGAGAGCAGCGGGGTAGTCACTTTTGATCAAACCTCGCTGCCGGACATCGACGGACGCCACGTCCTGATCCTGGATGACATCCTCGACAGCGGTCGCACCCTGCACGCCATCAGCGCCAAGCTGCGCACGGAAAGAAAGCCCCTCAGTGTGCGCAGTTGCGTGCTGCTCGCGAAGAAAAAGCAGCGCGCCGTGGAGGCCGGGGCGGACTATGTAGGCTTTGAGATCGGCGATGAATTCGTCGTCGGCTACGGCCTCGATTTTGAAGAAAAATATCGCAACCTGCCCTTCGTCGGAGTGCTGCGCCGGTCGCTCTACGCGGGCACTTAGGCCCGCGGTCGCGCCATGCGTTTGCCGCTTCCTCCACCTTTACTAGCGATTGCCGCAACTGCCTTCTTTGGCTGCGCGACCACGCGGCAGCCGGCGCTGCGACCGCCCGGTATTTCGCGCGAAGAGAAAGTAGTTCTCGGAAGATTGCCGCAGACGATTTTCATCCGGGGTCGGGATCGGGAAAACCCGGTGCTGCTTTTTCTGCATGGCGGGCCGGGGCTTCCTGAGATGCCGTTTTCCCATGTTAACGCGGAACTCGAGCGCGACTTCACCGTGGTCCATTGGGATCAGCGCGGCGCGGGGAAATCGTATCGACCGGATATACCCGTGGCATCCATGAACACGGATGAGTTTGTGCAAGAGACCGTGCAGCTATCGCGATATCTTTGCCGCACGCTGCACCAGAGAAAAATCTACCTCGCTGGTTTTTCATGGGGCTCCTTCATCGGTGCGCAGGCGGTGGCGAAACACCCCGAGCTTTACTCGGCCTATATCGGGATTTCGCAGGTTGTCGATCTGCCTTTGTCCGAGCGATGGCTCCATCGCGCCGGGCTCGCGCAAGCCGAGCAGCAGGGCCTTCCGAAGGTAGCAGCGCAGCTTCAAAAGATCGGTGAGCCGCCTTATCGAACAAGGCGCGAGGAGCGGCTCGTCAACAGTCTCACCAAAGCGATGCAGCCCGATTTGCCGCGCGCCATGACTCGGTTGCGCTATGTCTATTTAGGACTGCAATCACCCTATTACTCGGTCGAGGACGATATTAACCTCGTGCGCGGATTGAAATTTTCAGGCCGCGAATTGGAGGCGGATATTTGGGGCCGCAGTCTCCTCAAATGCGTTCCAGAAATCGACGTAGCAGTTTACCTCTTCGCCGGCCGCTACGACACGGTCGTCAGCGCTCCACTGGAGAAATTTTATTTCGAAAAGTTGCGGGCACCGCGCGGGAAGCATTTCATCTGGTTCGAGCACTCCGACCATATCCTGCACTTGGAAGAACCTGGGCGTTTCCAAAAAGAGTTGCTTCACATACTCGCCGAAACCCGTCGCCGCCGGCGCGGATAGACAATCGAGGAGTAAAGTGCGCGGGAGTATTTTGCGCGGTGTCCGCTCGAAATTACGCTGGCTCTGATTTTGATTCGGCTGTCCGTGGGAGTGCCTTCTTCGCGATGCGCGAGATCCAAATCGTGACAACAATCGTGGCAAACAGACCCACTGCAAAAAGAACCCACTTTCCAGGTCCGCCGCTCTCGCCCCGGGAAGCTTCCTTCCCCGCCGCACCGAGATACACATATAGAAAAGTGCCAGGCAACATTCCCACCCAACTCGCCGCGAGGTAAGGCCAGAAGCCGATTTTTGTAATTCCGTAGAGGTAATTACTCACATTAAATGGAAGCAACGGACTAAGGCGGAGAAGCGCCACCATCTTCCAGCCTTTCTCTCCGATCGCTTCATCCATCGCGGCAAACTTTGGGTTGTCTTTCGCCAACTTCACCACGCGGTCGCGGAAAAAATAGCGTGCGACGAGAAAGGCAAGCGCTGCCCCGAGCGTCGCGCCGGCAGAGACGACCGCAAACCCGCGCCAAAGGCCAAAAGTCAGCCCTGCCCCAATCGTCATCACCGAGCCGGGAAAGAACAGGACCGTGGCCACAGCGTAGGCGATGATGAAGATGACATAGCCCCACGCACCGCGCTGCCCGACCCAGAGATTGAAGGCTGACATCCAGTCTTTTACAGGCAGAAAACGCCACGTCGTGCCGATGGCGAGGAGAGCCAAGACTAATACCAACCATTTCCCGAAGCGGGACGAAAAGGATTTCGGGGCGTCACTCATGATTTGCGTAATCTTTCATCATGCTCCGGGAAGGGATGCTTCGCGAGCGATGTTACCTTCATCTATAAAATGGCATCGCGGCAGGTGTCTCGATCTTCTACATCCACCGCGACGACGCGAGCGTATCGAAGTGGCAATCAAACGAACGAGCACTCATGAATGAATCCACTTTGCAGAATCGCGTATGGCTTATCACCGGGTGCTCCAGCGGACTTGGACTCGCGCTGGCGACCGCCGTGCTGGCACGCGGACAAAGAGTCATCGCCACCGCGCGCGACCCGGATACTCTCGCCGCACTTGGGCAGCAGTTCCCCGAGACCTGCAAAGTCGTCGCGCTGGACGTCACGAATCCCACCCAGGTAAAAAGCACGGTCGCAAAAACCGCCGCCATGTTTGGCCGGCTCGATGTCCTCGTGAACAATGCAGGCTACGGCCTCGTCGGCGCATTTGAAGAGTTCGAGGAAGAGCAGATCGCGCAGAATTTTGAAACGAACTTTTTCGGCGCGATGAACGTCATCCGCGCCGCGCTGCCGATGATGCGTTCTCAGAGGAGTGGTCACATCGTGAACATTTCCGCTGCCGCCGTAATTTCAAACTATGCCGGCTTTTCCATCTACGGCGCGAGTAAGTGGGCGATGGAAGGAGTGTCGGAGTCGCTGGCGATAGAGCTAAAGCCGCTTGGGATCAAGGTGACGATCGTGCAGCCAGGCCCGTTTCGCACCGACTTCATTAGCCGGTCACTGAAGCGCGCCGGACGGCACATTTCCGACTACGACCGCACGAGCGGCAAGTTTTTGCGCTTTCTCGAAACAATGTCCGGCAAACAACCCGGCGACCCAGAAAAGGCAGCGCAGGCGATCATCAACGCCGTGGAATCCGAAGCGCCGCCACTGCGACTCGTGCTAGGTAGTTATGCAAACCAAAAGGCGCGAAAAAGGCATGAAGATGCCGAGAAGGAGCGTGCCGCGTGGGAGCATGTGGGCATGGACGCCGACTTCACCGCCATCTGAAGACACTTTCAAACACGCGTTCCCACGAAGTGGAGGACGAAGATGACGAGCGCGATTACCAGCAGGATGTGGATCAGGCCGCCCGCTACACGAAAGGCCAAGCCACCAACCCAGAGGACGATGAGGATAGTCGCAATGGTGAGGAGCATAACACCAGATCGAACGTCAAAGCCGCTCCGGGCGTTTCCGGGGAGTGATTATTTTAGAAATCGGATCGAAATGGTGGAACGGCTAAGGAAGTGGGCAAGAGGGTGGCGACCGCCATCTTAACAGCGAAAAGAGTCGCATGAGGATGATATCTTTGCGGTGAAACCAACGGCGTCAGCGCCGCCGCATTCACCGACGCGTTGGAAACGCCACTCATCCGAAATACCATAGAGCAACCAGCCCACTACCTCGCTATTTAATATGACATATATTGTAATATGTTATTCATTGTCGTTTGAGGGTGAACGTTTTATGGGGCTGTGAATAACTTGTGAATCCCGCGGACCCCCTGCGTTCGAGGCCTGCTCTTGTCGCGAGATGTTCACTGCGTAACTGGCTGGTTGCGATGCGAAGATTCGCATTGCCCTTTGCCGTCCACGCTCATCGCCACGGCCCGTTTTGCGTCTGCCGACTTCCCGATTTACCGGATTTCCCCGCCCAATGGCCTAAACTTACCCCTTTCCGCACTGCTCGACTTTCACGCCAGCAGTTCCCGAATTTCCTCGAAACTGAGTGCCTCCATGAGCGGTTCTTCGCTTTCCAGGCTGGCGGCGATGATGGCCTTTTTTCGCTGCTGCAGCGCCAGGATTTTCTCCTCTACGGTGTCGCGCGCGATGAGCTTGTAGCTTGTCACCACTTGCTTTTGGCCGATTCGATGAGCCCGGTCTGTCGCTTGGGCTTCGACCGCGGGATTCCACCATGGGTCGAAATGGATTACGGTATCGGCGGCGGTGAGATTCAGACCGGTGCCGCCGGCTTTGAGGCTGATGAGGAAAACTTGGGCGTCACCGGCTTGGAAACGATCGACCTCCTGCGCGCGGTTCTTGGTTTGGCCGTCGAGATAGCACGAGGCGATTTCGGCCGCGTTTAACGTTTCGCGGAGCAGTCGCAACATGGTCGCGAACTGGCTGAAAACGAGCACACGATGGCCTCCGTCCAGCGCCTCCTCTATCAGCTCCATCAACATTTCCACCTTGCCTGAAGGTTCGTCGGGCTGACCGTCTGGACGGAGAAGGCGCTCGTCGCAGCAGGCCTGACGCAGCCGCAAAAGCGCCGTCAGCATCGTCATTCTTGCCTTGTTCTGATCTTTGCTCCCCGCCAGTTCCGAGAGCTGACGCCGGGTTGTGCTTGATAACTGTGAATAGAGCTCGCGTTGTCCCGCAGATAGTTCGCAGTAGGCCACTTGCTCGATCTTATCCGGTAATTCCGTCAGGACTTCACGTTTTGTGCGACGCAGGATGAAGGGCTTTAGTCTTTTGATCAAACGCTGGTGCGTCGTGCCACCAGGTTCGCTTTCGATCTCTCGCTGATATCGGTCTTTGAAGTCGTCTCTTTTCCCGAGGTATCCAGGCATGAGGAAATGCATGAGCGACCAAATGTCGCGGATCGAGTTTTCGATCGGAGTTCCCGTCATGGCAAAACGGAATTTGGACTTCAGGGAAAGCGCGGCTTGGGAGTTTTGACTGTCCGGGTTTTTGATGTGCTGAGCCTCGTCCAGCACAACAGTTTCAAAATTCGTGTCGCGATAAAGATCGGCGTCTCGACGCAGCAGCGGATAGCTGGTGATAAAAAGGTCTGCTGGTTGGCGAACGAGTGCAGCGCGGTCTGAACCGACGACTGGAACCACTTTCAATTCCGGGGCAAAGCGCTGCGCTTCACGCTGCCAATTGAAAACGAGCGAGGACGGGCACACGACGAGATGTTTTCCACGCAAAGTCCGTATGAAAGCCAGCATTTGGACCGTTTTTCCCAATCCCATTTCATCCGCAAGAAGTCCGCTCCATCCGTTGCTGGCCAACCGGTTAAGCCAATTGGCTCCTACCTTTTGGTAGGGCCTCAAAACATTTTCCAGATCGCCCAACTCGACGTCGGTTGCTTCGCTCCCGACTTCGCCCATAGACCAAGCGCTCCAGTTGGGTGGCGCTCCCACCAAGGCCCCCTGCTCGCTGGCGAATTCCGCCAAATATCCGGCGTGCTTTGCGTCGATGCGATACAAGCCGGGTTCGCGTTGAGCCGGGTCGCAGTCGCGCAATACCTCGCTGAAATCCTCCAAAAGCGCCGTGTCGAACAGCGCCAGCTTCTGATTTTTTGTTCTCACCGATCGCTGGCCCGATTGCAGCATTCGCTGGATGTCCGAAGCAGAAAAGCGCTCTCCTGATGGCGTCTCCAAATTCACGCTCAGGTCGAACCAAGTGTCACCGCTGCGTTTCACCTCAAATCGCGGGGCGACCCGCTCCACATCTCGCGTCACATGAGTAAAACGCTCGCCGATGGTGACTTTCCACAGCTTTTGAAGGCGTGGCAACTCGGTGGCGAAAAACGCAAGAATCCGTGGCTCGCCCTTCAGCACGAGTTGCCCCTCACGGTTCGGTGCGCTAAAGCCTGCATTGAGCAATCTTTGAATTGCCGCTTGCTCTGCAGGGTGACTTGGCCGGACGCCGGAATCGCTCAAAGTGGTGCGCCGGTCCCCGACCTGCGATTCGAGCTGCGCGGCTAAATGATTCAGCGATCCCTCGATTTTCAAGAAGAACGTCGGTGCAGCGCCTGGCTGAGCCAGAATGACGCGGTCGCTCCCCTGCTCTACTTGTTCCGCACGACTAGTAAAAAGCGGCGTTAAATGATTACCTTCCAACAGCCAAGTCTCGTTTTCTTCTGGCAATAAATACGAGTTATTCACAAGGCTTACCGGTCGCGGAACCGGCTTGCTCGCGATCTCCAATGGCGGTCCGCGACCAATGGTGACGCGGGGATGCCCTGCCAGCGCGCCGAGGAGTGCCCCGAACATGACTCTCGGCAGCATCATCATTCCGGGCAGTTCGCCTCCGCTTGCCGCCGCCAATTGCCCGATGAGCCGTTGGTCCGTCTCAGTGGCGCGATAGCGGCGCTTGAGATCGACCGCCGAGAGCAGTCCCCGCTTTCCTTCCACGATCGCCTCTACGATCACGGTCACTGCATTCCGTTCCCAAGCCCCCGCCAGATTCGGCCCAAAGACGATGGCCAGTTCGAGGCGCTCGCCCTCCTCTGAAAACTGCAACGCCGGTCCTTTGACCGCGGCTTTTTCCACATGGACGCGCTCGGCCGGCGCGGGCTTCGAGACGGCTCGCGGCTTGAGCACGGCCAGGCCGATCGCGAGCGAGTGCGCGCAGATCACCGCTCGCTGTCGTGAATCGCGACACGTGCAGAGATTCTCCACGTTCGACTTTGAGAGGATCTTCAGCCCTGACCGATATTCCAGCTCCCCTGCCCGCACGCGCCCGGTGAGCATCGGATCAGCCCAGACGGCATCCGTCACGCGGTCCATTTCATAAAGCGAGCGCGCCTCCTTCATCGCCTGCCAGCCACCGGCATCGGCGAGCAGTCGTTCGGTCAAATCAGTCATCGCGCCCAATGGGACAGGCGCGAGCCCGTTTCGCAAGGGAAAGCCGAGGTGGGTAACCGGCGCTCGAACCGCAGGCGCGGTCCGTCTTACCGCCGCTCTTTCATCCGCAAGGCGACCCAGGCCGTGATGTAGCTGCCGATGAGCCACAGAGCGTGACCGAGAAGCGCGAACCAAGCGGGAGCGGCTTTGGCGTAGGTCTCCCCGGTCACGAGTTCGCGATCGGGGTCGAGGTTGCGGAGGGATTGCCCGTGGTCGCGCATGAGTTCGCCTTCGAGTTCGCGGTGCCAGAGAAAGCTCGTATCCATGACGGTTTGCGCGGAGAAAGTGGGCATCAATTTCGCGACCGTGAGGACGACGGGCGAGGAGTCTTTCATCTGCTCGGGGGTGACGGTGTAGCCGGAGAAAATGATGAGCGGAATCAGCACGAGCGGAACGATCATGACGGCCTGCATGACGGAGCGGGCGAGCGCGGAGATGGCGCTGCCGATGCCGACTCCGGCGACGGCGGTGCCGATGAGGGCGGCGATTTGCCAGCCGACGACGCCATCGCGTCCGCCTTCAAACCACTGCACGCATCCGTAAATGACGAGCGCCTGAATGCAGGAGAGGACGATGAGGAAGTGGAACTTCGCGATGAGATAAGAATGCGCGCTGATGCCGATGAGGCGTTCCCGTTTGTAAATGGCGACCTCCTTTACGATCTCCTGAGCGGCATTGCTGCAGCCAAACCACAGCGTGGCGAGATACGCGAAAAAGAGGATGAGCGCGCGGTCGTTCGAGACCCAGCAGACGAGGCCGGCGATGATGAGCGGCTGGCCGAGCAGGATGAGGAAATTCCGCCAGTCGGAGCGCAAGATGGCCCACTGGCGGAGGATCAGGATCGGCAGGGCGAAACGTCGACGCGGCGTGCTGCGGGCGGCGCTTTTCGCGCCGGTCTCACTGGAGGGCGTGGTGCGGTCGGGAAATTTTTCGCGGAAGTTTGCCTGCCACGTTTTCGCGGGCTGCTCGTCGAGTTTGTCGTAAAGGGCGGAGAGTTTCGTGACGTCGAAATAATCGCGCGCTCCCTGCGGCGATCCTTGGAAAGCGAGACACCCGCCGACGAGGACCATCATCTCATCCATGAGGTAGGCGTTCTCCATGATGTGCGTGGTGCAGACGATGGTGCAGCCGGTATCGGCAAGATCGCGCAGCAGTTCCATGAGCTGAAACTCGGTGGCGGGATCGAGGCCGGACGTGGGTTCGTCGAGGAAGAGAATCGATGGTTTCGCCAGCAGCTCAACGCCGACGCTGACGCGCTTGCGCTGGCCGCCGGAGAGGCGTGTGATCGAGTTGTTCGAGCGTTGCGAAAGGCGGAGTTGGTCGAGCGTTTGCGCGATGAGTTTTTCCATCTCGGCGCGCGGCGTGGCGCGCGGGAGACGCAGCAGCGCACTGAAGCGGAGCGCCTCGATGACGGTGAGCTCGGGATGCACGATGTCATCCTGCGGCACAAAGCCGAACGAAGGCGCGCCGTGCGAGTCGTAAACATTCGCGCCGTCGGCGAGGACGACGCCGGAAGTCGGCGCGCGGAGACCGGCGATGGCGTGGAGCAGCGAGGATTTTCCCGCGCCGCTGGGGCCGATGATGCCGACGAAACGCGAGGGCGGGATGGTGAAAGTAAAGTCGTCGAGAATGGTGAGCGTCTCGGAACGATTGGTGACGCCGATGGCGCTGATGGTGCCGCCGGAGGCGTTGTTTACGAGCGCGAGCGACTCGCCGTCGTATTGGAAAAAGAAGGGGCCGATTTGCAGGCGGTCGCCGACGGTGAGTTGGCGTTCGTCGAAGCGGAGGCCGTTGATGAAAGAGCCGCCGCTGCTGTTCAGATCAGCCACCACACAGCCTCCGCCGGGTGCGGGCCGGAGACAGGCGTGTCGCCGCGAGACGCCGGGATCGGTGAGGACGACGTCCACTTTGGGATCACGCCCGATGATCATCTCGCGCGTGGCAAAGATGCGGTCGGCGGGTTTTCCCAGCACCAACATGCGCGCAAAAATCGCCGCGGCTGCGCCTTCCTCGAGCCGCGGGACTTCGCCGAGTCCGAAGGCGAGCGTGACCGGGCCGATGCCGATGCGGTCGCCCGATTTCAGTTCGACAGAGCCTTCGATCCGCGAGCCATTGACGGTCGTCCCGCACACGCTGCCGAGATCAGTAACCGTGCAGACCTCACTCTCCCAAGTGAAACGACAATGCCGCCGCGAAATCTCGACATGTGCCAGCGGAAAATCGACCTCTGGCGCGCGCCCGGCGACGATCGAGCCGTCGAGAAGTTCCACCGCTTTCGGAGGAAGACCGCTGAGGACGATGAGGTGGGCCGGCATGTGGGAAGAGGAAAGTAAAAAGTAAGAAGTCGTCAGCGAGCAGTTCGATGCAAATCCGTATCCCGAGACAGACTACTGACCACTTCTTACTTCTTACTAAATCCGCCCCCGCTCACGGCAAAACTGCCCACACTTCCACGATCCGATTCTTCTCCAGATTCTGCGCGTCGAGGAGCTTGGAACTTCCCATCGCCACGGCGTGCATCAGGTTGTTGATGCCGCACTTGTTTTTCATCACGGCGAGCACGCTGTCGGCGCGGCCTTGCGAGATCGAGATGTTCTTCTTTTCATCTCCTTTGGAATCGGCGTACCCGAGGATGACGAAGACCAGCGTCGGGTCATCGCGCATCTTTTTGATGTCTGGCGACTCAAGCGTGCTTTTCAAAATCTCCGTGTCGGCCGCAGTGACGCCGGCTCCGCCGGAGGTGAAAGGAATCGTGACGACCTTTCCCATTTGCCGCGTGTGCTCCACGCTGGTGTAGAGCTTGTCTTTGTTGGCACGCGAAATATTCGGCATCAGATCGATGCGCGTGAGCACTTCGAGTTTCACCGATTTGTTTTCGCCGCGCGTGACATCGAGATCGAGCTTGGCCGGTGCGACGGCGGTGGCCGGAGGTTCGGCGGGCGGCGCGTCCACGACGGGCGGCTTCATGGAAGGCGTCGTCTTTCCCGGAGACGGCGTGGCTTCGCCGGTGATCTCATCTTTGTTGCTCACGTGTTTCAACCACGGATAAGCAAAGATCGCGATCGCGCCGCCGAGCAGCACGACTCCGAGCGAAAGCAGCAGCGTCACCTTCATCCAGGAATTCCCCGACTTCGCGAGGACCACGGCCTTCCCGCATTCCGGGCAGACCATCGCCGCGCTGGATTCGAGTTCGATTTTATCGCCGCGGTAGGCGAGGACGCAGCCGGTGTAGTTGTGACACTTTGCAATGACCTTCATGTGGTTCTTCTATAATTGGCGCGGCTAATCTGTCGCGAGCAAATTCTCCCCGAGCCACGCCGCGAGATCGGGAGCGAGCGGCGATTCCCACGCGAGTTGCCGTGCCGGAAGTCGCAGCGCGCACGAGTGCAGCGCGTGCCGCGGCAGCAGCAGCCGCGAGGCGAGCGCGGGCGTCCAGCCGGTCTCGATGAACTCCAAATAGCAGCCCTCATCCGGCCCGTAAATTTTGTCCCCGACGATCGGCAGTCCGACATGCGAAAGGTGGACGCGAATCTGATGTGTGCGCCCGGTGCGCGGGGTCGCGCGGAGCAGTGCAAAGCGGACGCCATCGCGACTCGTGTATTTTTGTAAAAGGCGAAACGCCGTGAACGCGGTCGCGCCATCCGCGTGGACGGTGCGCTTCAAATAAATGCGCGTCGTCAGCCGCTCGCCTTGACGAATGATCGGCGCATCGACCTCGAACTCGTCCCTTTCCGGCCAGCCCCAGACGAGCGCGAAATACTCTTTTTCAAAAGCGCGCTCCTCCATTTCCATGTGCAAAGCGCGCGCCGCGGCACGGTGTTTCGCGATCAGCGTGAGGCCGCTGGTTTCGCGGTCGAGCCGGTTGATGAGCGAGACCTGGCCGCCGTTCGCGATCTCGTACGCGAGCAGTTCGCGCATGCCGTCCCAAAGCGTGAAGCGTCCGTCCGGCTTCGTCGGATGCGCGTCGAGATACGGCGGCTTGTCCACCACGATCCACTCCGGCGCTTCCGCGACGATGCGGATGCGCGGGCGCTGGTGGCTGGGAGTTGAAAGCGCAGACGCCATGGCGAAACACCGGATACCGGAAAGCGGAAACCGGAAAGGACAATCACCCATCCGTCCGCGTTCCGCTTTCCGGTATCCAAAAGATTGCTTCTCACCATCCGATCCCCCTGCTACTTCCATCGCCTCCAACGCGCCACGAGACATGAGCACCAATGCCGAAATCCGCGATCAGCTTCGCGACAAATCCCTCTTCAAGGAATTTAGCGATGCCGAGATGGAGGAATTCATCGAGCTGCTCGACCAGCGCGAAGCGCCCGCCGGCGACATCATCGTGCGGCAGGATGAACTCGGCGAGTGCATGTATATCGTGGTCAGCGGACGCGCGCGCGTCGTGCATCACAATGAGGGGAAATTCGTGGAACTCGCGATGCTGCGAGCGGGCGATTTTTTCGGCGAACTTTCGCTCGTCGATCGCGGCCCGCGCTCTGCGGATGTCCAGGCGCTCGATCACTGCGTGTTGCTCCGCATCGACCTCGGCGCGGTCTCTGCACTCGCCGGAGTTTATCCAAACGCCGCGTTCAAATTCCTCGTCGCCATCGGCCGCATCCTCGTCGATCGCCTGCGCATGTCGAATCAGCGCTACATCGATTCCCTGCTCTTCCCGCTCGCCTCGAAGGAATAGCGGAACCCGCTTTTTTCAGCGCGAAACGCGCAGGCGAATCTGCCGCGGCGGAGTCGTCGCCACATCGCGCACGACGATTGTGCGAATCCCCGCCACCGTCGTGTCGCTCATCGTTTCCGTGAAACCCGCGCCGCTGTGCCAGTTCGTGAGGTCGCCGGAAACTTCCACCGTTTTCGTCACGCCGCCCGCGCCGGTCGGCGCGCTGAAAGTCAGCGTCAAATGCCCGCTCACCAGCGAGATCGCGGGCAGGCCGGCCACGCTTGCTACACTCGGATCGAGGCCGAGCGCGAACTCGATCAAGCTGACGCTCCCGTCGCCATCCGCGTCGGCAAGATCGTTGGCGACATTCGCAATCAGCGCCGTCGCGCCCGAAAGCGCCGCGCCGCTGCGACTGAGATAGCTGATCGTCCCGCTCGCATTCGTCACGCCCGCGCCCGCGGCGATCGTGCCATTGACGATCAGCGCGCGACCGTTCGTGTTCAGCGATCCGTTCACGGTCAGGTTTCCGCTCAATGTCGTCGCCTGATCGAGCGTCCACGTTTTGCCGGAAGGCACGACGAAGTTCCCCGCCGCGTCTGCGACGAGCAGCGGAAAAGTCTGCGACGACACCGACGATCCGACAAAGCGTTCGATCACGATTTGAAAGAATCCGCCGCCGGGAACATTCGGCGTCCCGCTCACCACGCCGGTCGTCGCATCGATCGCGAGCCCCGACACCACGTCGCTGCTCGCGCCGAAACGAAACGGCGCGGAGTTGTGTGCCGTCCCGTTGCGCAGCGCCGTCACGAACGCCGTATTCGTCGCGCCATTTCCCGCCGCCGGAGTCGCGCTGCCGGAGACGCTCGTCGTCCAGTTTCCCGCCGCGTCCGCGCCCGCTTCCGTGTCCCCGATAAATTGCGCCGCCACATTCGTCGCGATCGTCCCCAGCATCGGCGCTTGCGTCGTGTCGCCGTTGAAGGAAACCGCATCGATCACCGATCCGGCGCTGTTTCGGAATTCCACCGTCTCTGGCGAGCCGTTGCTCAAACCCGCCCACGTACCTGCGGTGAAAAACGCCACATTGTTGTGCGCCAAAACCATCGTGCCATCCGTCGCATCAGTGTCGTCCGGGGGTAAGATCACGTCCCGTTCTACAGCATTATAAATGACGATCAGCGTCCCGGGCGCGACGCTGCTCCACGCCGTCACATTTCCCAGCGTCGTATAAGTCCCGCCGCGATCGCGCAGCGTGCATCCGCGGAGATCGGATGTTTTTAAGACGAGCAGTTCCACCCATTCCTGATTCCCACTCGCGCCCTGGCTGAACTCATTCACGATCACGCTGCGCGAAAAGGTGGCGCTTCCGCCGAGCATGAAAAGATCGGAGTCGTAGCTGTAAGCCTGTCCGTCGCGCGCCAATTCGATGGGCCGGTGATTAATCGCGACTGCGTTCGTATCAAACGGCGCGCTGCTACCGCCCGTCGCCGTCGCCGTGATCTCGCAGCGCAATTGCTTTTCCGACTGCGCATTCGTGAGCACAAAAGTATTCCCCGTCGCACCCGCGATCGACGTGAAAGTCGTGCCGTCCGTGGATTGCTGCCATTGATACGAGAGCGTGATCGCGTCGCCTTCCGGATCGCTCGCCGTCACGCCCGCGACGCTCACCGTCTCATCGCTGAACTGCGCCGCGCTGATCGTCGCCGCCGAAATCACCGGCGGCTGATTACCCACCACCGCGGGCGTCCCGTAAACCGTTAGCGTCGCCGCCGTCAGCGTCCCCGTCGTGCCCGTCGTGCCGTCCGTGATTTTCAGCGTCCAGTTTCCCGCCGAGTGTTCGCCCCAGCAGCGCACCGTGGAAAAGGTCCAGTTCGCATAGTTGTCCCCCGTGTCGCCATGCATTTCGGCGAGCCGGCTCGCCGTGCCAGAGGGCGATGTCAGCGTCACCGCGAGCTGTCCGCGCGAGGTGTGATTGATGTTCACCGTCACCGTCACCCGCTCCACGCGCAGGCTCGAGGCGGCGAGATTGAAAGTGCGCGTGATGCCCGTCGCGTTGTGGTCCGGGATCGCCACGCTCAGACCCGTTTGCGCAGACGACGCCGTTTGCTGCGCCACGAGATTCGTCCAGTTCGTCGCGAGATTTACTGCGGCCTGCGCGTTGATCATGCCCGCCCCGTATTTGTGATTGAAGTGCCAGCCCGCTCCGTTGTTCACCCAGTCCGAATCCGTCGGCGCGACTTTCGCCGCGGAGCGGATCAGGATTTCCTGCACATCGCGCCAGCCGAGCGTCGGCTTCGCCTGCAAAAGCAGCGCCACACAACCCGCCGCCAGCGGAGTCGCAGACGACGTGCCGCCGAAGTCATTCGTGTAATTCGGATCGGCGATCACGGTGCCGTCATTGTAACCATTCGCGCCCACGAGATCGGTCGTCACGATCCCGAGCGAGCCGCCATCGGAGGGCGCGCAGATCATCACGTTCGCGCCCGGCTCGCTGTAGTAAGATTGCACACCACCGTTCCCAATCGCCGCCACCGCGATCGTGTAGAGCGAATTCGCGTAGCCATCGTAATTCGAGTTGTCGCCCACGTCGCCACCGTTGCCCGCCGCCCAGAGGAAGATTGTCCCCCGCCCCGCGCGCCCCGTCTGCGCAGCGTTCGCGAGCGCCGCCCGCATCAGCGTGCCCGGCGCTTCCAGCGTGATGCCATCATCCTGCGGACCCCAGCTATTGCTCTTCACCTGGATCACATCGCTGCGCCAGTTCATCGCGTCTGCGTCGTTTTGATCCGTCTCTGCCAGCGCGATCAGCCGCAGCCCCACGAGCGTTGCCTCCGGTGCCGCGCCCGAGACGCCGATCCCATTATTTCCCCGCGCCGCCGCCACGCCCGCGCAGGCGGAGCCGTGCCAGTCCTGCGCCACATTCGGATTCGGATTCGTCGTCGTCCCGTCGTTCCAATTGTGATTCAGGCCCGTCGCGTCCACATTTGGCGAGAGGTCGGGATGCGTCGTCTGCAAACCATCATCCACGATCCCGATGCGCACGCCGCTGCCGCGCCACGTGTCCCACACCGTCCGCACATCGATGCCGAAGATGCCCGTCCCCGTGTTCGTATTTCGCAAATGCCACTGCGTGCTAAAGAGCGGATCGTTTGGCGTGAAACGCTTCTGCCGCAATCGCGCCAACTGCGGCTCCGCCGTTTCCACACCCGCATCTGCGAGCAGCGCCTCGCTCGTTTCCAGAGCGCCGCCCGTTTTCGTCGTCTCGAAAATGAACCACCCTTTGGCAAAAGGAAGTTCACCCCGCGAGACCACGCCATGCGCTGCCGCCACCGCTTCCGCATCCACACCTGCGCGCAGATGGACCGCGATCTTTTTCGTCAAAATGCGCCGCGTATATTCCGAGTGCGGCACGCCGTCTTCATACAGAACTACGTCCGCCTCCTCACCCGTCGCCAGCGTGTGCCGCGCCGCCGCGAGCCGCGCCTCCTCTGCCGTCGCGACGCCCGCCAGTGCTTGCTTCCGCGTCCGCCGGTTGCCGTCCGCCGTGTGGATTTCATCGTGCGCCACCGCGAAGGAACGCACGTGGCCGCCGTCCGGCAGCGCGTAGTGTTCCTTCAGTTGCGCCGACGCCGCCGACCACGCGCCGAACGAGAAAATCACCGCGATAAAAAAGAAGCGCATGAGAGAAAAAGAACGCTGCATTCAATCACTCGCCGGACGCGCACGAAAGCCCGCTCGTGAAACATTTTGCACTTTCCGCCGCCGGATTCGCCAAGCCCGCACCGACGCGCTATCATCGCGCACCTTATGAAAAGAGTCTTCGGAATCGAAACGGAATATGGGATCACCGTCGATGGCATCGACGACCTCGATGTCGTGCGCGAGTCGATCGAGATCGTGCGCAGCTACACGGAACACGGCGCGTCGATGAAGTGGGATTACAACCTCGAAGACCCGCACCAGGACGCGCGCGGCTTTCGCGCCGAAGAGCTTTTGCAGGATACCGACGAGGCCGCGTACTACGAACTCGACAAGGCGCGGCCGCTCAGTTTTCAGGAGATCAAAAGCGACCTCGTCCTTTCCAATGGCGCGCGCTTTTACAACGACCACGCCCATCCCGAATACTCCACGCCCGAATGTACCACGCTCCGCGAAATCGTGGCGCAGGATAAGGCTGGCGAGCGCATCCTCGCCGAATGCGCGCGCCGCCGGAACGCACATTTGCCCGAGGGCTGCGAAGCGCGGCTCTACAAAAACAACACCGATTTCGTCGGCCACAGCTACGGCTGCCACGACAATTATCTGATGCTCCGCAGCGTGCCGTGGGATCGGCTCGTGCGCGATGTCGTCCCCTTCCTCGTCACGCGCCAGATCGTCGCCGGCGCTGGAAAGATGGGCATCGAAGGCGAGGACGCCGCCGGCCAGCCCGGCGTCTATCAGCTCGCGCAGCGGTCGGATTTTTTCGCCGTGCTCTGCTCCATCGACACCATGAACCGCCGCCCGCTCGTCAACACGCGCGACGAGCCGCACGCCGACGCCGGCCAGTGGCGGCGCTTCCACGTCATCGCCGGCGACGCGAATATGAGCCACTGGGCGACCGCGCTGAAAATCGGCACCACCGCCGTCGTGCTCGATCTCATCGAGCAGGGAAAAGCCCCGCAGCTCGAACTCGCCGACCCTATCGAAGCCGCGAAACAAATCTCCCGCGATCCCACCTGCACCTGGCTCGTCGAACTCATCGACGGACGCAAAATTTCCGCCGTCGATTTGCAGCGCCTTTATCTGAAGGCCGCCCAGGATCACTGCGACCGCGGCGACGCCGACACCGCGTGGGTGCTGCGCGAATGGGAATCCGTGCTTGATGATCTCGCCACCGATTACTGGAAATGCGGCGACCGCCTCGACTGGGTCGCGAAGAAGTTTCTGCTCCAAACTTTCAAGGAAGCCGAGCGCATCGAATGGAGCGACCCGTGGCTGCAATCCATCGACCTCGAATACCACAACATCTCGCTCGAAAACGGCCTCTACTACGAGCTCGTCCGCTCCAAACAAATGCGCCGCCTCATCGAGGAAGGCCAAATCCGCGAAGCCATCTTTGCCCCGCCCACGACGACGCGCGCCTTCTTCCGTGGCCGCGCCGTCGCGCGCTTCAATCGCGAGATCGAAGCGATCCAATGGGATGAAATCACCTTCCGCGACCACGACACCGTGATGAACGTCACCCTCGACCAACCCGCCCACGACGAGCGCCTCGACCGCCTCAACAACGCCATCCGCGAATGCCGCAGCTTCGCCGAACTCAGCGCGCGCATCGCGTGAGTTCCCCTCCCCCGCTCAGCCCTCCGCCTTCGGCAGCTCCAGGGTAAAGCTCGCCCCCTCGCCCGGCCCTGCGCTGTAGGCCGAAAGGCTCCCCGCCATCTGTTGCGCCGCCAGCGCCGCGCTATGCAGGCCAAAGCCGTGCCCGTGTTCACGCGTCGTAAAGCCGTGTGAAAAAATGCGCGTCAGGTTTTCCGCCGCGATCCCGCTGCCCGTGTCCGTAAAGATCGCGCGCACATAACGCTCATCGTGCTTGCGCACCGCGATCGAGAGCGTCCGCTCGGGCGGATTTTGCTCGTCGATCGCCTGCCGCGCATTGCGGATCAGGTTCACAAAAATCTGCAACACCTGATGCCGGTCCGCCATCACCGGCGGCACCTCCGCGAAATCCCGCTCCACCACGATCGCGCTGCGCTCGATCGTCGATCGCGTCATCCGCAGCGCCTCCTCCACCAGCCCGGCCAGGCTCGCCGGCTCCACGATCCCCGCGATGCTCGCATGGTTCTGCTGCTTCGCCACGATGTCCTTGATGTGCTCGATATTCGTCCGCAGCAGCGCCAGTTCCCCCACCGCCGCCTCCCGGTCCGCCGCCAGCTCCGTGCTCGCTTCCACCAGGAAGCGCGGCAGCACCTTCCCCTTCGGATCCTTCGACAAAAAATCGCCCAACCCCGCCGCCTCGTGCTCCTGCAAAAGCTTCGCCACCCGCACCAGCGTCTCCACCCGCACCGGGTCCAGCTTCTCCGCCACCAGCGTCGCCGACACATTCACGCTATTCAGCACGTTCCCCACATTATGCAGCACCCCCGTCGCCACCTCCGCCATGCCCGCCTGGCGCGATACCTCCATCAGCTCCTCGTGGATGCGCTGCACCTCCTGCTCCGCCCGCGCCCTCTCCGCGATCTCCCGCCGCAGCTCCTCATCGCGCCCCTGGATCTGCGCCAGCATGCTATTAAAAGTATCCGTGAACGCCCCCACCTCATCATCCCCCGACTTCGCCGCCCGCAGCGAGTAATCCTCCCCCTCCGCCACCTGCCGCGCCGTGTCCCCCAGCATTTTCAGAGGATCCACGATCGAGCGGAAAAGTCGCGCCGACACCGCCAGCGCCACGAGAAAAGCGACCACCAGCGCGCACACAAAAAGGAAAACGTGCAGACCCAGCAGACGCATCACCTGCGCCGAAAAATCCGTGTACACATGCAGCGATCCGATCGCGCCCCCACCGCTGCTCACCGGCACCGCGAAGCTTTCCGCCGCCGCCAGATCCCCGTGCTGCGATAGCACGCCGCCATCCTTCCCCACCAGCCGCGCGCCGATGATGTGCGGCTGCGCCACCAGCCCTTGCAGCACGCGCCGCATATTATTCGCCTGGTGCCGCGAGAGCGCATTCGCCGCCGCCGGGGTCGCCGATTCCGCCGCGATCTGCGCATCCCGCCAGTAGTCCTTTTGGAAATCGTGATACTGCAGCGCAAACAGCGTCGCCGACGCGCACAGCATCGAAGCCGCGCACGTCAGCAGGATCGTCAGACGCAGCTTGCCCGAGATCGGCGCATCGCGCAGACGCCCCGTCTTCACCGCCGCCGACGCCCGGCGTTTTTCCGCGCAGCGATCAGCCGGGAAAGGCGGTGCGGGCGGACTCGGAGCGACATGTCACGACATATATGTCAGCTCGATCGGAAAAGCGCGAGTCTCATACGAATCCGATTTCGCCGGCGGCGGCACCGCCATCCGCCGCCCCGGAGTCCGCGGAATCAAAGCGCGCAAGCTGTGAAAAGCCGGCGCTGGCAGCCGCGGGCGGGAAACAGGGATGGCGCGGGCTTCGGTCGGCGGTAGGAGCGGGATGGGATTCATAAGTTCGCGCCCGTGAGAGAGCAGTAATCGCGCGAGCCGCGGTCAGATTCACCGCCGCCTTCCCCCACCCCGGTGAATGCAGACCAGTCAAAGGCGGTCGCGCGCAAAACCTGTCCTTCTAAGGCACGAAGAACCTCTGATCATTTCACTCCCACGCGACGCAGCCAGGGAAAGCCCCTGCCCCTCACCGACGGAGCGCGGCAAGGCACGGAAAGAGTCAGAGATTCTTCGTGCCTCAGAAAGACAGGTGTTCGAGGCTGCCGCCGAAGTGACGGTCCCCAAGGCACGCTGCCCTCCACCCTCTCGAACCTGCACCAACTTCCATCACTCCCGGTTCGAGGTCATTGCGGTCCAGAAGAACGTCCGAATCGCCTCTTCTCGAAATTGTCATTCGAGTTCTTCGTCAGCAAAAACAGGACGGTAAAGACGCTAAAGAAAAGCCCGAGAAAAAACCACAACCAGGCGCTCCGACCGCTATTCTGCGCCCAAAGCGCGCAAAATGCGCCGAACAGAAAAAACACAAACCCCGCGTCGCCTGCTTTCTTCACATCGTGATCGAGGTGGGAAACTTCCGACTCCAGTGGCGGGACTCGCCCGAGCCCCTCTTGCTGGGAGAAGGCCGGGGCCAGAAAGCAGTTCCCGAGAAGTGTCGTGAGGAAAAGGATGCGGAGGAATGACATCATCGAAACAAGAAGTGGTATGCCGCCCGGAGCAGTTTGCTGCCGCGCATGGTTAGCAAAGGAACATGAAGCGCATGTGCCTGATAAAGATGAGATTATGAACATCTCATCAGGAGAAGACTTGGGTTCTTTGGTCATGGCTTATGAGCTTCTTCGTCCAGCGCGGCGTGCCGATCAGCGAAACCAATCCGGCTGCGAACGTCAGACATGGACGAGTAAGCTGATAAAGGTTCTCATCGTGTGGATCGCGTGCAGGGTCACGGTGAGAAACCTTGATGAAATAGTGAATCCAATTAATGACATCCGCGAATGAGGACAGGATGAAATAAAGTCCGAGGAACACGAAGGCGAAGCTGTAGAGATCGGCGCGAGAGAGACCGCCGATGCTCACGCTCGTATCGACGTTGCGGCTGACCAACCGGGCGATGGAGGGCGTCAGAATCCAGAGTCCCGCCGCGAGGATGAGCAAGAGCACAGCGGGAACATACGGTGCCAGAACAACAAGCAGACGACGTTCATAGGGGAGCGGAGTGCTTGCGGCTGAAGCCAACCACGGAAGGGCGCTAAAAAGCCAGTTCAGAGCGAATAGGCGAATGACAATGACAACAATGCTGCTTAGTGGCATGAGCTTGGAAAGTGGCCTGCCGACCCCAAGCTCAGCGACCGCGGAGGGTGGCGCGGGAGTCGCACGGCGGGTGGAAAGGCAGCGGTGGAAGCAGGGGCCGTGACGCCCGGAGCCGTTCGCTGCCGCGCATGGTTAGCAAAGGAACATGAATGAATGTGCCTGAGGGAGATGAGCTTGTGAAATATCTCATCAGGAGTAAAAGACCCCCGTGCCGGGTGCGAAGCCGGTGAAATAACTTGGCCAGCGCGCGGCGGTGCGGCAAAAGGACGAGCGGACCACAAGCGCAGCAGCAAGCCGACACGCCACTGGTGGACTCGAAACCGCAA
>JBBRPM010000042.1:0-28422 GCA_038228115.1 Chthoniobacterales bacterium | reverse complement strand
GCTGGGTTTGTTTGGCTGGTGGATTCTATAAACATGTCGCGCCTACGGCGCTGAGGCATCGCTGGCGCGCTTTGGGGGTTTTTCAACTCGTTACCAAGCTCCAGCTTGGGCACGCGAATGTCCCCGAAGCTGTGCTTCGCGAACGAGTCGCCCGGAGTCGCTGCGATGCATTGCCTGCGGGAAGTGACGAAGCGAAGCTTCGGGGACAGGTGCGTGCCCAAGCTGGAGCTTGGGCACGAGTAGAAAAGCAACGTCTCATCGCAACGAAGCAACGCCTCATTGCAACGAAGCAACGCCTCGTCGCAACGAAGCAACGCCTCATTGCAACGAAGCAACGTCTCATTGCAACGAAGCAACGCCTCATTGCAACGAAGCAACGTCTCATCGCAACGAAGCAACGCCTCATCGCAACGAAGCAACGCCTCATTTCCTGTAACGATTGGCCGGAAGCTGGCTATCTTTGCTCACATTCCGCGTGTAGTGAGCCTTTTTGTCACGAAACGGCCGTTGGCCGCTCTCGATGGCGGATGAGAGGGTGCTCGCGGATTTCGCCGGAGGTCGCCGATTTTGGAATCTGCAATCCGCGTCATCTGCGAAATCTGCGTTTCCTTTTCAAATCGGAGTGATCTGCCTGGAACGATGACTCGTGCTCCCATTTTTTTCGGGACGCATCGGCCAACGGAAGGCCGACGGGAGATGCCTTTGGAAAAGAAGGTGTCCACGAAGAGTACGAAGGGGGAGCGGTTTGGTTTGAAAAAAACGGTCTTTCTGAGCCTGCGAAGAACCTCTGATACCCAACTCTCGGAAATAAGGTGACTACGAAGGACGCAAAGAGCGCGAGGTTCGGGCTTGCCCCGGTTTGGTGGACACCCAGGGCAAGCTCAGTTCGGGAGCATCCCGTCTCGTCCGCCGTTGGAAACTTCGCGCTTTTCGCGCCCTTCGTAGTCACCTCCATCCGTCCGGTTATTTGTGAAACTTGGCATGACTTTTTTCTTCTTCAGGCGCGTGCTTGATGAGGAAAATGGGCGGAGATATTTGCCTCCAAAAAAAGTGAGAGAGGCGGCCTTCGATTTACTTCGCTCAATGCGACAGGTTTTTGGCAGACCGAGCCGCGACCCCGTGCGCGGGTAGTGGCTCAGTTTGCAGCGCGAGCTCCACCCGCGCTGCGGGTCACGCCACCAAATAGATGTGCGGCGCGGGTCTCGCCACCACACTGAGACGCTTCATGCGCGCGGCGATGGTTGACCGGCGCGCCTCACCTGCCCTAGCGTCTTCCGCTCTCATGAAAATTCAGCGCGCATTGATCTCAGTCTCCGACAAAACCGGCATCGTGGAATTTGCGAGGGAGCTGGTGAAGCTCGGCGTGGAGATCGTCTCCACCGGCGGCACGGCGGCGCTGCTGGCGAAACAAAAAGTGCCGCACATCGAGATCGGCGAGTTCACCGGCTTTCCCGAAATGATGGACGGTCGCGTGAAAACGCTGCACCCGAAAGTCCACGGCGGACTGCTCTATGTGCGCGACAATCCCGACCACGTGGCGCAGGCCGAGAAGCACGGGATCAAGCCGATCGATCTCGTGGTGGTGAATCTTTATCCGTTTGAAAAGACGATCGCGAAAGCCGGCACGACGCTGGAGGAAGCGATCGAGCAGATCGACATCGGCGGGCCTTCGATGCTGCGCAGCGCGGCGAAAAACTATCGCTCGGTGACGGTCGTCGTCGATCCGGCGGACTACGCGGATGTGCTGGAAAGCATGCAGTCCGACGACTGCGGCACGACGCTGAAACTGCGCGAGCGACTCGGGATCAAGGTCTTCGTGACCACCTCGAAATACGACGCCGCGATCGCGAACTATCTCAACAAGGAGCAGGAGGCGACGTCGTCTTTCTCCATCTCGATGCCGGTGGTGGCGCGGCTGCGGTATGGCGAAAATCCGCATCAAACGGCGGCGCTGTACGGGAAGTTCGACGAACATTTTCAAAAGCTGCACGGGAAGGAATTGTCTTTTAACAACATCCTCGACATCAGCGCCGCGTCGGAACTGATCGAGGAATTTACGGAACCGACGGTCGCGATTTTGAAGCACACGAATCCTTGCGGCGTCGGCAGCGCCGAGGATTTGCGCGAGGCTTGGGACAAGGCGTTCGCGACGGATAAACAAGCGCCGTTCGGCGGCATCATCATTTGCAATCGTCCGCTCACCGAGGCGCTGGCCCGGGCGATTTCGGAGATCTTTTCCGAGGTCATCATCGCGCCGGATTTCGATGCGGATGCGCGCGCGCTTTTGCAGAAGAAGAAGAACCTGCGCCTGATGCGGAAGCTGGAGCGTCCCCTGCCCACTTCGGAGGAAGACGACCTGCTCGTGCGCTCCGTCGCTGGCGGGGTGCTCGTGCAGAGCCGCGACAATTCTCCCGCCACACATCTCGCCGATAAAGTCGTGACCGTGCGCACGCCGACGGCGGAGGAACTGGAGGCGATGCTTTTTGCGTGGCGCGTGGTGAAGCATGTGAAATCCAACGCGATCGTGTATGCCGCGAAAGACCGGACGCTCGGCATCGGTGCGGGGCAAATGTCGCGCGTGGATTCCTCGCGGATCGCAATCTGGAAGGCGAAGGACGCCGGGCTGTCGCTGCAAGGAAGCGCGGTCGGCAGCGATGCGTTTTTCCCCTTTCCCGACGGACTGATCGCCGCGGCGGAAGCGGGCGCGACGTGTGCGATTCAGCCGGGCGGTTCGGTGAAAGATCCCGAGGTGATCGCGGCGGCGAATGAGCGCGGGATGGCGATGATCTGCACGGGGGTAAGGCACTTTAAGCACTGAGGCGGCCGCGCTGGAAATCCGAATGGCTGGCCATAATGAAAACTAGGAACGCACAGCGAAGAATCTTAAAACCTGTCATTCTGAGGAACGAAGAACCTCTGACTATTTCCGCGCGCCGCCTCCGCCCGGAAAAGTCAGAGGACCTTCGCAGGCACAGGATGACAGGGTGTGGGGGCGCTTGGGCGCTTTTTGCATTCTGCATTCCGCATTACGCGCTCTCCATTTTACCATGACTCTCGGCGTCAATATCGATCACATCGCGACGCTGCGGCAGGCGCGGTATGCGGACTCTTTGGATTCGCACAATGCGGAGCCGGACCTCGTGCTGGCAGCGGCCATTTGCGAGCGCGCCGGGGCGAGCGGCATCACGATCCATCTGCGCGCGGATCGGCGTCACATTCAGGATCGCGACGTGCGGCGGCTGCGCGAGACGATTAACACGAAGCTGAATCTGGAGATGGGCAACACGCCGGAGATCGTGGCGATCGCGCTCGATGTGCTGCCGGAGGAAGTGTGCATCGTTCCGGAAAACCGGCAGGAGATCACGACGGAGGGCGGGCTCGACGCGGAGGCTTTCGCGGAGCAACTCGCGCCGACGATTCAGCGGCTGCAGACCGCGGGCATTCGCGTCAGTTTATTCATCGAGCCATCGCCAGCGCAGATCGAAACCGCGGCTGCCTTGGGCGCGGAAATCGTGGAGTTGCACACCGGAGCTTTCGCGAACGCGACGGGCGCGGCGCAAAAAGCAGAGCTGGATCGTCTCGTCGCCGCCGCGGAACTCGCCCACCGGCTTGGCTTGCAGGTGAATGCCGGACACGGGATTAATTACGCGAACGTCCACCAAATCGTGAACGTGCCGCACGTCGCGGAGCTGAACATCGGCCACTCGATCGTGTGCCGCGCCGTCTTCACCGGACTCGAAGCCGCCGTGCGCGAAATGCTCGCAGCGATGCAACGGGCATGATCCTCGGCATCGGCGTGGATCTCGTGGAAGTGGAGCGGATCGAGCGCGCGATCGAGCGCGACGGCGCTCATTTTCTCGACCGCGTTTTCACTGCCGACGAGATCGCCTACTGCGGGAAAATGCGCGTCCCCGGCCCGCATTACGCCGCGCGCTTCGCAGCCAAGGAGGCCGTCTCGAAGGCGTTCGGCACCGGCATCGGCGAACACTTCAACTTCCTCGACATCGAAGTGTGCCGCGAAAAATCCGGCGCGCCTTTCATCGTGCTGCACGGAAACGCCGCGCACTTTGCCCAGGAGCGCGGCGTGCGAAAAACGCACCTCTCGCTCAGCCACACCGCCGGCAGCGCGATCGCTCAGGTCGTAGTCGAGACGGACGGCGGAGCAGCCTAGCAGCCTCTCGAAATACCTGCCGAAGGCGCGATCCGAGCCTCAGCGCCGTCGGCGCGACCTGTTTGTAGAATCTATCAGCAAAACGACCAAAGCTCCGTAGGAGCGGCATCCGCGCTTGGTTCCCAGCACATGTCGCTCCGGCGGACCTTGCGCTTCGTTGGTTGGAAACATGTATCAACATGTCGCGCCGACGGCACTAAAACGGTCTTCCAACAGGCTGCTAGTTTTGGTTGTTGAGATAATCTTTCCCCGCCGGCTCGTAAGCATCGACGTGCAGATCGAAAAAAAGCGTCTGATAACGACCGTATTGCGTCCCGGAAATTTTCTCGCCGGGGAACACCGGCTCCTTCGGCAGCTTGTCCACGAAGTCGCCGTCCAGCGGGATGTTCTTGCAGTCGAGTTGGTCGGTGTGCCGCATCGCCCACTTCAGCGCCAGATTCACCGTGCCATTCGTGGTCTCCGTGTGCGGCTTGGTGTCGCGCCAGGCAGATAATGCGCTGCGATTCAGCGGCTGTTTGTCGTCTTTCAAATCGCCCCACGCCGGCTGCTCGTAATCGTGAACCAGCTCCATGTTCATGATGTAGCCGGCGACATCGTCGAGCTTGCCATCCTTCGGCGGATCGATGAGCGGGCACGCCAGCACGTCGGTCCCTTTCGTCCGCACTTCGTCCGCCGATTTCCTCTCCACCAGCCCGAGATAGGTGGACAGCAGGCGCGCCAGCGAACCGGCATCCCGCTTCGCATCCGCGCCAAAGCCGGGATACTGCTCGACCGAAAGCGGCCCGGGCAACATGCCGCTGTGATCCGCTCCATACGCGCCCATGGCCGACGCGACCTGCCGCAGATTCGAGGTCGTGCGCGTCTCCAGACTGCGCAGCCGCACTTTTCCCATAACGGGAAAAATCAGCCCCGCCAGCACGGCGATGATGACGATGACGACGAGAAGTTCGATCAGGGTGAAACCCGGACCCGCAAGTTTTTTGAGATGTTTCATGGGCATGAGATGAAGGCTGGGGAACTGAGGCACCGCGACAACAACCCTTCGCTGCCCGGCGACCGAATTCAACCGTTAGTATCACGAAGACTCCCTTGCGCAATGCCACAGTTTGCAACGATTCCGTAATGAAGCACGACGCTTTCCGCTGGACGACCGGCCACTCGCCCGGCCATTGATTCCCGGCCATCCCCTGCCCTCACTCCCACCACTCCTACCGATGAAACACCTCCTCACGCTCCTCGCCATCCCCGCCCTTTTCCTCGCTGCCTGCGACAAATCCGCTCCCTCCAGCGGGAGCAGCGCGCCGGGCGGCGGCAAGAAATTGACCATCGCTCTTTTGCCGAAGAGCAAGGGCAACCAGTACTTCGTCACCTGCGAAAAAGGCGCGCGCAATGCCGCGGGCGAACTCGGAGTCGAATTGCTTTTCGATGGACCCACGAACACCGATCCGGCGAAGCAAAATGAGATCGTCGAGAACTGGATCACGCTCGGCGTGGATGCGATCGCGGCTGCTTGCGAAAACAAGGACGGCATTTCCACCGCCCTCAAAAAGGCGCAGGCGAAAGGGATCAAGGTCATCACCTATGACTCCGATGCGAATCCCGATGCGCGTTCGTTCTTCGTGAATCAGGCGACCTCGGAAGGCATCGGCTTTGCGCTCATGGATGAAGCCGCGCGGCTCACTGGCGAGCAGGGCGAATTTGCGATCATCACCGCCACGCTGACAGCGGCGAACATGAACGAATGGCGCAAGCACATCGAGGCCCGGCTCGCGGACAAATATCCAAAGATGAAGCTCGTCGATACCAAACCGTGCGACGACCAAAAGGGCGTGGCGCAGCAGGAGGCGACGAATCTGATCAGCGCGTATCCGAATTTGAAATGCATCATGGCCATCTGCTCGCCCGCAGTCCCCGGAGCGGCGGAAGCGGTGAAGCAGGCGGGCAAAGCGGGCGAGATCAAAGTGCTCGGACTCGGCCTGCCGAGTGAGAATAAAACCTACGTCAAAGATGGCGTCACGCAGGCCGTCATCCTGTGGAGAGTCGAAGACCTCGGCTACCTTGCGATCAAGGCTGCTGCTGCTGTCGCGAACGGCTCGCTGAAACCGGGCGCGACCGAATTCGACGCCGGGAAGATCGGGAAGATGGAAGTCAAAGGCGACAACATCCTCCTCGGGAAGCCCTTCATTTTTAACAAGGAAAACATCGACGGCTTCGACTTCTAAATCCGGGTCGCCCGTCCCCCACCGGGGTTACTTTTTCTCCACGATCCAGATGTTCCGGTAAAAGACCGGCGTGCCGTGATTCTGCAATTGGATCGGCCCCGGCTCCGGCCCTTCCGCGCGCCCCGCTGAAGTCGTCGTGTGCGGCACCTCCACGTTCTCCTGCACCAGCACGCCGTTCAGCTTCACCGTCATCAGCGCGTTCTTCGTCTTCTTCCCATCGGCGTCGTATTTCGCGCTCGTGAAATCAATGTCGTAAGTCTGCCACGAGAGCGGCGGGAAGCACATATTCAGCTTCGGCTTCGAGATCGTGTAAATGCCGCCCGTCTCGTTATTCTCACCTTTCAGCCCGAAAGAATCGAGCACCTGGCACTCGAAGCGATCCTGCAAATACACGCCGCTATTTCCCCGACCCTGCCCGCGCGCGGAAGGCATGAACGGCGTGCGAAACTCCACGTGCAGCGTGCAGTCGCCAAAGCTCTGCTTCGACTTCGTCCCGCAGAAAAGCAGCTTCCGCGCATCCATCTTCCCCCCTTCCCACGCGTCCGCATTCGTCCCGTCGAAAAGCACCACCGCACCCGCCGGCGGCTGCGCCCCCCTCGTCGGGCTCGTGCGCTCGATGCGCTTCAGCTCGAACTTTCCCCCCTCATCGCTCGTCCCCGTCAGCTTCCCGTTCTCGATCGTCCCCTCCCAGCCGTCTCCGCGAAAAGTCACGCGCTCTCCCATCCGCTCGCCGTCGATTTCCACGCGCCGGTTCGCCTCCGCCGCCACCCCCGGCAACCCGTTTTCCCAGCCCACGATCCGGAATTTCCCGCTCCCCATCGCGATCACCTGCGCCCCGGATTCATGACCCTCGTACTCCCCCTGCATCGCGAAATCCGGCCCTGCCTTTTCAGGATCGAGAAACCCCTCCTCGGCCAGAGCCGAAACGGCGAGCGTGAGAATGGCAGGGGCGATGCGGGCGAGGAGGGCGAGTTTCATATGAGCTGGAAAAGAAGGTCGGCGTATCGACAACCAATCGCCCTGTCCAGCCTTAGCCGCCCCCGGATATTCGCCACCTCAATGCTCTCCACCTGCTCTCCCCGCAGATTGACGGCGTCACCAACATGCCCGCCGGCCTCCCCGACAGCTTTAGCCCCGGCAAAGGTCTCGAAATCCGCGGCCTTCACCGGCGCAGACGCAACAGCGCCATCCCCACCGTCCAACTCATCAATACCAGCGACGCCACGCCCGTCCCGCTTCTCGTCTTCGACACCACCGACATTCGCCTCCTCTGCTCTATCCCTACCCCCGGCTTCGACGGCTCCTGCTACTCCAAAGTCATCCCGCCCAAAGGCGGCGACCAGCGTACTGGCCAATACAGCCAGTTCCTCGCCCTCGTCCCCTGACGCCCATGGAGGGTAAAAACCACCATCCTCTCTGTAAAACGCCGCGCCCAATTCCCGCCCCTGACCGCCAACAGTGCCATCCCCACCGTCCCCAAGTGACATCCCACACCCCGCCGTGCCATCCCCGGACCGCCCAGCGACATCGTTGGGCGTGCGAAGTGATACCCAAAAACCCACCCAACCCCATCCCACCCAACCCCGCGGCTTCATCCCAAAAGCTTGTCAAACCCACCCCACCCCGCTCTCCTCCCCCCATGCCCGCCGCAGAGAAACCGCACCGAATGTTGCATATTACTGTGTTAGGCGACTCCGCGCGTATCCCGTAACTGAAGCCGAATGAAGACAACCGAGGGCAATGACCCGATAGACTGGCGAGAGCGTCTTCATTCGCTTCCGAGCGGCACCGCGCCGACTTCACCTGTTCTTGCATCGTTCCTCCGCGCCTTCTTGTGCATCTTCATTGGCCTCTGTACTTCTATAGCCTCGTTGGCTATTTCGCTTTGGGTGTTCGCGCGCTTCGTGAACCGACCAACAAGCATGTTCGGCTATGAGCTGCTTCCCCTCCTGACCGCGCCGATAGTGGCGTGTATGGCCTACTGCTTTGGATTCGCATTGTCACCAGACAGGCCATTCTCCAGTCGTTGCATTCGGAGCGGCCTCCTTTCCATCATTTGGGGCTGCGGTCTCACAGGCGTTGTTTATCTCGCCATCTACCTTCTTCTCATCGCACTGCAACCAAAGTCGCCTAGGCTCAACTTTGAAGTGCAACATTGGTTAGTGGCGAAGGAAGCGTTGATTGGGTGTTTTGTATCCATGTCTTTTTCTGGGTCGGGTGTTTAGTTGTTCGGCTATTTTGTCGCATTGGCTCTGGGTGACTCCCTTCATCGTTTGCCCTTTCGGGAGATACTGACGGATCAGTCCGTTGGTGTTCTGGTTGGTCCCGCGTTCCCAGCTATGGTGGGGCGGCGCAACTGTGTTCCGCCACTTCAGGGCGGGTACGCTTCTCATCGGGAACCCAGGGCGTTGCCCTGGGCCGGCTTGTGGTCGCACCTTTGGTGCTGAGATGGGAATGGGCATGACAGGCTCCAGAGAGAATGTGATAGCTAGTGTTTAGTACCATGGAGGTTTGGGTAGAGACGGACGATGTTACCACGCGGGTTCCGTCACGCTCCGGGACGGCGGCGGGCCGCAAGCCTCTGGCGGACGCAGATGAAAGCGGTGTAGGGTGGGGAAATGCTCGCCGCAGAACTTACGACCCTCCTTCCACCGGAGCGCGTCCTCACTTCACCGGAAGACTTCGCCGTCTATGGCTTCGACGCGACTGCGACGCTGAGCGGCCAGGCGACTTGTGTGGTGCTGCCGCAGACGACGGATGAAGTGGCGGCGGTCGTCCGGTTCGCCGCGGCTCGGAAAATCCCTGTGGTTTCCCGCGGCTCTGGCACCGGCTTGAGCGGAGGCAGCGTGCCGGTGCCGGGCGGGATCGTGCTGTGCCTCGTGCGCATGGCTCGCATTCTGGAACTCGACGAGAAAAATCTGACGCTCTTCGCCGAAGCGGGGGCCATCACGCAGCAGATCGCCGAGGCGGCGGATCGTGTGGGTCTGCTTTATCCGCCTGATCCCGGGTCGATGAAGATTTCCACGATCGGCGGAAACGTGGCGGAAAATTCCGGCGGGCTGCGCGGGCTGAAATACGGGGTGACGCGTGATTACGTGATGGGCATGGAGGTCGTCCTCGCGAGCGGCGAGATCGTGTGGCTGGGAAACAAATGTGTGAAGGACGTGGCGGGCTACTCGATGAAGGACGTCTTCATCGGCAGCGAAGGCACGCTGGGGATCATCACGAAAGTGCTGCTCAAGCTCGTGCCGAAGCCGGCGGCGAAAGCGACGCTGCTCGCGACCTTTCACGAGATGGAAGCGGCGGCGAACACGGTCTCGGCGATCATCGCGGCGAAGATCATCCCGTGTACGCTGGAGTTTCTCGACCGCGTCACCATCGCCTGCGTGGAGGATTTCGCACACGTCGGCCTGCCGCTCGATGCGGAGGCGATCCTGCTCATGGAGACGGACGGGCATCCCGTGGTCGTGGACGAGCAGGCGCGCGCGATGGAGGCGATCGCGGTGCAATGTGGCGCGGCCTCCGTGAAGCGCGCCGGCACCTTGGAGGAAGCGGCAAAGCTCGCGACGGCGAGGCGCTCCGCCTTTTCCGCGCTCGCGCGGGTGGCACCGACGACGATCCTGGAAGACGCGACGGTGCCGCGCAGCGAGCTGACGAAGATGATCCGCTTCATCCAGGAAGTGAGCGCGCGCCATCACCTGCGGATCGGCACTTTCGGACATATGGGCGACGGGAATCTGCACCCCACTTTTCTCACCGATGAACGCAACGCGGACGAGATGGCGCGCGTGGAAAAGGCGATGCACGAGATCTTCGACTACGCGCTCGCACTCGGCGGCACGATCACGGGCGAACACGGCGTGGGCCTCGCCAAAAAGGCGTTTCTCCCGCGGGCAATCGGCGACGCGAGTCTGAACCTGATGCGGCAGCTCAAGCTCGCGCTCGATCCGCACGGCATTTTGAATCCGGGCAAGATCTTCGACTGAACGCCGCGCGGTCTGCCTCGGTAAATGGGATGGACATCGGTGCCTTGGACGCGGTAAACCTCGCGGACATTCCCCCGCCCGTGAGAACACCGAACGGGGCGCGTCACCGTTTTAGCCAGTAAACCGCGGTAACCTCGAAATCTCGTGATGATGACAAAACAATACTCCCAGCTCTTTGGAAAACGGATCGGCGTCTCGCCCTTATCCGCCTCTGTCGCCCTTCTCCTTACCCTGATCGCATCGAGCCGCGGTCAGAGTTACACGACCGGCTCACTGGACGGCCAAAACGGCTGGGGTGGCGGAGCCGTGCCGGGATTTTTGACCAACGTTCCCGGTAGCGAAGCCGTCACGACTGCGGACGCGCACACGGGGCTGCAATCGTGGCGCTACTCTGACGGCTACAATTCTCCGGGGGGCGGCACTGTGTACTCGCCCGGCCTTTCTCAAGTGGCGATCGAGAGTTCTGCCATCAATACTTTCACGACCACGCTTTGGTTTAAGCCGGTCTCGGCGACAGGCGATGACTCGCGCATCGCGGTGGAGTTCGGCGACTCGCCGGGGTCCGATCGGTCGGCGGGGACGCTTTATCTTAGGAATGATGTCGGCACCGGCTTGTTCATCTCCATCGCGGAACCCATCGGTCCCACCGGCCTGCCAACCGATACCCAAATTGTCACTCTGGCGTCAGGTGTGGACCCAACCATCTGGCATCAGTTGGCGATTACGGGCTCGTTCATATCGGGCACATACAACGATGTCCTCTCGGTGAGCATCGATGGAGCAACTGCGACCCTGCACGATAGCTGGCTGGAGTGGTATCGTGATGACAACACCTTCTCGCCCGAGGATTCCAATCGGCTGAAATTTCGCGAATTTAACTCCGCGAACGATAGCGACCCGAGCTACACGACGCGCGGCTTCTATTTCGATGACATCACGTATTCCAGCTACGACAGCACAAACCGCAGCGGCACCGAGGTGATCTTTACGACCAGCTTCGAGCCCGTCCCCGAGCCCTCGACTGCTCTGCTGTTACTCGGTTCAGCCAGCGCTCTTCTGCTCCGCCGGTCGCGCACTGCGGTCAGGTAAAACGGGCTGCGTTTCCCGAAGGCGAAGATCTTGGGACGTGCTTGGTTTGATCCGCTGATTGCCTCCTGTTGACGACCGCGCCTCTTCACCTCACGCACCTCGACTACTCAGTGCTGCAGCAGTGCATGCACTGCGGGATGTGCCTGCCCACCTGCCCCACGTATGCGGAGACGAAGCTGGAGCGGAACAGCCCGCGCGGCCGCATCGCCCTGATGCGCGGGATCGCCGACGGGCGTCTGGAAGTGACGCGCGCTTTTGGCGAGGAGATGTATTTTTGCCTCGGCTGCCTCGCCTGCGAAAGCGCGTGTCCGGCGGGAGTGACGTACGCGCGCATGTTCGAGTGCGCGCGGGCAGACATCGAAGACGCGGGAGTTCTCGCGACGCCGCGCCGCAGCATCGTCCGTGCGCTGGCGCTGCGTTTGATTTTCACCCGCCCGCGGCTCCTGCGTGCGCTTGGAAAACTGCTCCGCTGGTATCAGGCAAGCGGCCTCGAATTCCTCGTTCGCAAATTAAAACTCACTGCTTTGCTCCCGCGGGATTTACGTGAACTCGAACCGCTCACGCCGCGCGTGCAGCCGCAGTTTTCCGATTCGCTCATCGGCCCCGTGGAAGCGCCGGAGCAATCGCGTTTCCGCGTCGGGATGCTCACGGGCTGCGTGCAGGATCTCGTGTATCCGCAGGTGAATCGCGACACCGTGGACGTGTTGCTGGCCCACGATTGCGAAGTAGTGACACCCGGCGCCCAGCACTGCTGCGGCTCGCTCCACGCGCACAACGGCGAGCTGGAATGGGCCCGCGAAATGGCGCGGCGAAATATCGACGCATTTGACCTCGATTCGCTCGACGCGATCATCACAAACGCCGCCGGCTGCGGCTCGCATCTGAAACACTATGACGAGTTGCTCGCCGACGATTCCCGCTACGCTGCGCGCGCGAAAGTGTGGTCGGCGAAAGTGAAGGACATTCACGAATGGCTGCTGCAATGCGGCCTGAAAAAGCCCGCGTCAGGAACCGGCGAAGTTCGCGCGACCTATCACGAAGCGTGTCATCTTTGCCACGGTCAGAAAATTTCCGCGCAGCCCCGCGCCGTGCTCAACGACATTCCCGGCCTTCACCTCGTCGAACTTCCCGAAGCGACATGGTGCTGCGGGAGTGCCGGCATTTACAACATCACCCAGCCCGAGATGTCCGGGAAATTGCTCGCGCGAAAAATGGAAAACATCGCGACCACCGGCGCGCAAATCGTGGCCTCGGCAAATCCCGGCTGCTCCATCCAGCTCGAAGCGGGCGCACGTCGTGCCCATGCAGATTTCGAGGTCGTGCATCCCGTCACGCTGCTCGCCCGAGCCTACCGGGCCGGACGCTAACGGCTCATCGCGAACGCGGCCCATCTCCGCGCGGGATGAGCTGGACGGACGCGCCGGCTGGCACCTGAGCTCCAGCTTGAATCCACGCACGCAGCGTCTCGATGTCGCGCTTTGAAATCTGGTGACCGGTGGGTGGCATCGCACCAACTTGTTCGTCGGAGAACGTGACGACCTGAAAGAAACGGCTGCGCTCAGGATGACCGGGCACGATCCATTTGTTCGGGCCGACGAGATTTGCGATCGCACGCGTGTCGCCAAAGGCCGGCATTTGCGCGAGACGCGCCTCGCCGTGGCATTGGACGCAATTCGTCTCGATCACACGCCTCGCGCCGGCAAACGATCCCGAGCCTTTTCCGCCACTGCACCCCAATGTCATCCCGGGAATGACCACGGCGGCGAGGCAAACGACGTGGGTGAGCAGGTGCGGGTCAGGTCGATTCATTTCGGCGACGATGCACACCATTTGCCCGCAGGTAAATCAAAGACGCGGAAGCGCGATGGCCAGGGTGTGATTGAAAGTGGGGCACATTCGAGTGCGCGCGAGCGTCTGGACTCGGGCCGCGTGTCGCGGGTCGCAAGAGGGGTCGCCCGAAAGGGTCTGAGGCGCTCGCGAGGGCGGCCGCGCGCAAAACCTGTCATTCTTGTATGTCGCCGAGCGCGACGAGTCGTGATGACTTGGGCTCGGCCCGCGTGGGGTGGGCAGCGCGTTGCAACGCGGCGCTCACCGGCCCCGAGTTGATCGTTGTCATTCTGACGAACGAAGAACCTCTGATCATTTCCCTCCCACGCGGCGCAGCGAGGGAAAGCCCCCGCCCCTCACCGCAGGAGCGCGGCAAGGCACGGAAAGAGTCAGAGGTTCTTCGTTCCTCAGAATGACAGGTTTTGGAGGCTGCGGCCCTCACCAGCGCCCCACACCTTTTCGGGCGACCCCTCTTTTGCGACACGCGACACGCAAACGCGGCCCGAGTCCAGACGCTCGCGCTCTCTCGCACCCGCACCACTTTTAATCACACCCTATCGCCAGAGTAAAAGCAGCGCGATGCCAACGACGATGCGGTAAATGCCGAAACCGGTGAAGGTGTGACTTTGCACATAACGCAGGAGCCATTTGACCGCGATAAAGGAGACGACAGCGGCGACGACGGAAGCGACGATGAGGATTCCCCAATCGGGCCGCACGGCGTCGGCGGCGGGATGATGCAGCGCCTTGAAGATTTTCAGCGCACTCGCGGCCAGCATCGTCGGGATGCCGACGAGGAAGGAAAACTCGGTGGCGGCGGGCCGGGCGGCACCGAGGATGAGGGCGAAAAGGATCGTCGTCCCCGAGCGCGAGGAGCCTGGGAAAACGGCGGCGATGAGTTGAGCGAAGCCAATGGTGATGGCGACGGCCCACGAAATTTCCACGGCTCCCTTTCGCCCGCGCAAAAGGGCCTCGACGACTACGAAAAGCACGCCTCCGATGATGAGGGCCAGCGCGATGGGCTGCACTTCTTCGGGCAGCTTGAAGTGCTTTTTTTCGAGAATCAATCCGCCCACGCAGGTGATGAAAAAAGCGACGCCAATTTTCGCCAGCAAAAGCTGACTCGCAGGCTCCCGCCAGCGCGCGAGCATGGCGAGCCGGTCTTTAAACAGAGGGATGACCGCGAGAACGGCACCGGCCTGGATGACGACGTTGAAGAGATCGCTGCGGAGAAAACTCGCGGGATCGAGTTTCAGCAGATGCTCCGCGATGAGCAGATGGCCGGTGGAGGAAACCGGGATGAATTCAGTGAGTCCTTCAACGAAGCCGAGGATGACGGCGAGCAGCCAGGCGGACACTAGATGGCCTCGTCTCCACGTTCTTCGGTGCGAATGCGGATCGCATCCTCGATCGGCAGCACGAAGACTTTTCCGTCGCCGATCTTTCCGGTCTTCGCCGCCTGCACGATCGTGCTCACGACTTTCGGGGCAAGGCTTTCCTCGACCACGATTTCAAATTTCACCTTGGGCAGAAATTCCACGGTGTATTCGCTGCCGCGATAAATCTCGGTGTGGCCCTTCTGACGACCGAACCCTTTGACCTCGGTGACCGTCATGCCCTGAACCCCGATTTCGGCGAGAGCGTCTTTCACGTCTTCCATTTTAAAAGGCTTAATAATCGCCTCGATTTTTTTCATAGGGCGACATTTCTAGCGGCGGCTGGGTGCTTGGCAAGCCCCGCCTTTTGAGCACGGGGAAATCAGACATTGCCATCCGGGAAGGCGCCCCATTGAATCCGCGCTCGCCAACCCCATGAAGCTCCGAAACCAACTGCTTGCGCTCTTTTGCCTGCTCGTTTTTGTCGCCGTGGGTGTGCTGTATTTCCAGGTCTGGGTGGTGCAAAAACACTTCGGGGTAATCGTCTTCGTGAGTGATGGGATGGTGGCGCGGCATCTGACGACGGCGCGCCTTTACGAAGGCGGCGCGGACCATCGTCTGGCGCTCGACGCTTTTCCCTACACCGCTTTGGTGGCCAATTCGGCGCGCGATTTCGCGGTGCCGGATGCGGCGGCGGCGACGACGGCGCTGGCGACGGGAGCGCGGGTGAATCATCGCGATGTCTCATGCGGCCCGAAGGGTGAGCCTTTGCAAACGCTGATCGAAATGGCGAAAGCGCAGGGGCGCACCGTGGGCATCGTGACGAATGCGCAAATCACCGATCCGGCTCCCGCGGCTTTTTACGCGCACACGCTCGACGCGCGCGATCGGGAGGAAATCGCGGCGCAACTGGTGGACAAGGCGCATCTCGACGTGGTGCTCGGCGGCGGCGCGTCCGCGTTTTTACCGGCTGCGCAAAAGGGCGGGCGCGATCTGCTGGCGGAGTGGCAAAAGCGCGGCTGTGAAGTCGTGCGCACGAAGGCGGATTTGGAGAACGCGTCGGCGTTTCGCGATCGTGGCATCGTCGGCCTCTTCGCGCCGGGCGTGATGTCTTTCAGCGACGAAATCGAGGCGGCGAGCCAGCAGCCGACGCTCTCGGACATGGTGCGGCGGGCGATCGAATTTTTGCAGGCGAACGGGAAAGGCTATCTGCTCATCGTGGACGCGGGGCTGGTGACGGAGGCGGCGGAGCGAAATCAAGGCGAACGGACGATCAATGAGACGCTGGCGATGGATCGCGCGGTGGCGACGGCGGTGAAATATGCGGGCGATGAATCGCTGATCGTGGCGGTCGGCAAACACGCAATCGGCGGGATGACGCTGAACGGTTATCCGCTGCGGCAGGATCACGGCGTGGCTTTGCTCGGGACGACGGCGTCTGGTTATCCTTCGCTGACATGGGCGACGGGGCCGAATGGAGCGCCTGCGGTCAGCAAGGAACCGGCCGCATTTCAAACACCCTCGGCGCTGAATAATGCGGAAGACGTGGTCGCGGCGGCGAAAGGTCCGGGCGCAGAAAAGTTTCACGGTTTTCTGGAAAACACGCGCATCTTCGAGCTGCTGCGGGACGCGTTGTAGGCGTCAGACGGGAAGTCTTTTGCCCTCGCGAAAAAGCAAACGCGCCGCGGCGACTCCGGCGAGGAAGCCGAAGAGATGGCTTTGCCACGAGACGCCCGCGCGACCGGGCAGCACGCCGAAAAGCACGCCGCCATAAACGACGAGAAGCGCGCCCGCCGCGAGCATCCACGGCAGCGACTTCTGAAACCAACCGCGCGCGAGCAAGAAACCGAGGTATCCAAAAATGAGGCCGCTGGCTCCGATGTGATTGGTGAATCTCCCAGCAAAGAGCCACACGCCCAGGCCGCCGACCAGCGTGACGAAAAGAGTGACGTTCCAAAAAACGCGTCTGCCACCGAGCAGCACGATGGAGCCGAGGAGGAGGAAGGGCACCGTATTGGCGAGCAGATGCGCGAAGCTGGCGTGGAGAAACGGAGCGACGAAAATGCCGGCAAGACCGGCGACCGTGCGCGGGCGGATGCCGAAGCGATGGAGATCGAGGAAGGGAAGAAGATCGAGAATTTTCGCGACCCACATGATGCCGGCGAAGGTCAGCAGCAGGACGGCGTGCTGCCTGAATGTCGCGACCAGCGACCGCCGTGGATCGACTTCCAAACCGGACATTTTTTATCCGGCGGCTTCCAGCGCGGCGTGATCGATCGTGGTGAGCCGGTGCCGCTTGGCGCCGAGCTGCGGGATGCACTGGATCAGCGCTTTCGTGTAAGGATGCTGCGGATTGGCGAGCACGCTGCGGGTGGTGCCGTGCTCGACGATTTTTCCCCGAAACATGACGGCGACCCGATCGGCGATGCCTTCGATGATGCCGAAATTGTGCGTGATCAAAATGATGGCCATGTGGAGGCGCTGCTTGAGGTCTTTGAGCTGATCGATGATCTGCGCCTGAATGGTGACATCGAGCGCGGTGGTCGGCTCGTCGGCGACGAGCAGGTCCGGCTCGCACGAGAGCGCCATCGCGATCATTGCGCGCTGCTGCATGCCGCCGCTGAGCTGGTGCGGGTAGTCGTGCATGCGCTGGGCGGGATTTACGATGCCGACCATGTCGAGATACTTCACGATTTCCGCGTCGATATTCGTGACTTCCGGGCGATGCAGTTTGATGACCTCGGCGATCTGGCTGCGGATGGTGAAGACCGGGTTTAGCGACGTGCTGGGCTCTTGAAAAATGTAGGCGATTTTATTGCCGCGAATGCCGCGCAGTTCACGCGCGCTCATCTTCAAAACGTCGCGCCCTTCCAGAAGGATCTGCCCGGAGACGTAGCGTGCAGGCGGCTCGGGGAGTAATCGCGTCAGCGCGAGGCCGGTCACGCTCTTGCCGCTGCCGCTTTCCCCGACGACGGCGAGCGTTTCGCCTTTCGCGAGTTGGAACGAGATGTTTTTGACCGCTTCCACGACGCCAGTCTCGGTGTGAAAGTGGATGGAGAGATCACGGATTTCGAGCAGCGGAGAACTCATCTGGGGCGATCAGTATCATCGGCACATGAATACGCAACCATCGCGAGACGCAAGAACTGCGCGCGCATCCGCGCTTGCTCCCGCGGCGCGAAATGGGTGGTCTGTCGCGAAACCCACTAATCCCCCACTCCACCCCGGATTCTCTCGCCAATGAAAGTTCGCACCCCGCTTTTCCTCGCCGCCCTCGCCAGCACGACGCTTTTCGTTCACGCAGAAAACTGGCCGCAGTGGCGCGGACCAAATTTCAACGGCTCGTCGCCGGAGAAAGATTTGCCGTCGAGCTGGAGCGAAACGGAGGGCGTGAAATGGAGCACTCCCCTGCCCGGCTCAAGCGGCGCGACTCCGGCAATATGGGGCGATTCGATCTTCGTCTCGACGCCGGATGACAACAAAGACCTGCTCCTTTTGTGCCTGAATCGGAACGACGGAAAAGTGCGCTGGCAGAAACAACTCTCGACCGGAAATCTGTCCAAAGGCCGCGGGAACATGGCTTCGCCTTCCCCGGTGACGGATGGAAAAAGCGTCTTCATCCTCTACGGTACCGGCGATATGGCGGCGCTCGATTTCGACGGAAAAATCCTGTGGCAGCGCAACCTCGGCACGGATTACGGACACTTCGCGATCATGTGGACCTACGGCTCCAGCCCGCTGCTTTTGGGAGGAAAACTGTACGTCCAAGTGCTGCAACGCACGCCCGCACCGAACGATTATCCCGGCGTCGCTGGCGACGCGGGCGACCGCGAGAGCTACCTCCTCGCGCTCGACCCGGCGACCGGGAAGACACTCTGGAAACACGTCCGCCCGACGGAAGCGCGCCTCGAATCGATGGAGAGCTACGCCTCGCCCATCCCGCACCAGACCGCCGATGGGAAAACGCAAATCCTGCTCGTCGGCGGTGATTGCCTCACGGGTCACGATCCGGCGACCGGCGAGGAATTGTGGCGTGGATTTGGCCTGAACCGCAAAAAAGGCGAGTGGATGCGCGTCGTTCCCAGCCCGGTCAGTGCCGCGGGGCTCGCCATCGCTTGCGGTCCGAAAAAAGAACCGATCATCGCCTTTCACACGGAAATGAAGGGCGACATCACGGAAAAAGGCGTCGCGTGGACGCTGGACGAGCGGAAAACGCCGGACGTATGCACGCCCGTCTTTTACGATGGGAAACTTTTCGTTCTCGATGGCGACTCGCAGACGCTGATCTGCCTGGACGCGGCGACCGGCACAGTGAAATGGCAGGGCAATCTCGGCGACCGCACCGTCGTGCGCAGTTCGCCGACGGCTGCGGACGGGAAAATTTACATCGTGAACGAAAAGGGCACCGTTTTCGTGTGCAGCGCAGGCGATGAATTTAAGCTGCTGGCGACCATCCCCATGGGAGGTACCGAGGCCACGCGCTCATCCATCGCTGTCTCGGACAAACATCTTTTTATCCGCCTGCCCGAGCGGATCGTCTGCATCGGTAAATAGGTGCGGAGGACCATCCCGCGACGCCGAGTTTTCGCGACCGCGCTCGAACGCGACCCTCCGACATTGTGCCTGCACCAGACAAAACAGCCCGCTAACTCTCGTTAGCGGGCTGTCGTAAAATACTAAACGCTTTGGCTTTAGACCGAAACCGGGCTATTGCGGCGTGAAACGAAACTTGGCCTTGGCGCGCTTCGCGTTCGCTTTCGCTTTACGCTTGGTGCGCTGTGTTGGCGTCTCAAAGGCGCGGAGGCGGCGGACTTCGTCCATGAGTCCCTCGGCGTCGAGTTTCGATTTCAAGCGCTTCAGAGCGCGGTCAATCGGTTCTCCTTTGCGAACAATAACTTCAGGCATTGTGTTTTCCCTGTCTTTCTAGTTGGAGGTTGAAAATTTGTTGAGCGGAGCGCGACCTTATTGGTCCACGCGGGCGTCGTCAATGACTGGTTTCGAGGTTTTTTCTTCCGTCCGCGGTTTCGGAGCGTTCCCCCCCTGAAAGCTCCGCCTCAATTCGCTCGGAAAGCCGCTTTTTGAGGCGTTCATTCGCCTCGCCGGTCACCTGCTCCAGACATGCGCGTGCCTTCGCCGCCTCGCCCATTTTCATGTAAACACGCGTCAGATTGATGAGGGCGAAGTTTTTGTCGGAAGCCAGTTTAAGATACCCTTCCCAAGCGGCGACCGCCTGCTGCCAGTCAGGGCTGGGCAGAAGATAAAACAGCTCTGCATAGCCGCGCGCATAATCCTGGTTTGCCGGGGCGAGCCGGTGCGCCTCGCCGAAGTGCTTGAGCGCCAGGTCGAAGCACTGCTGCTCCGTGAGGCCCACGTCGTGCCGGAACAAATAAGCGATGTTTGCGACCGAAAAGTGCCACCGGGCGTCCTCCGGCACCGCTTGGGTTGCGCGGAGATAAAATGCGAGCGCCGGGCGCGGCTTGCCCAGTTCAAGATGCGCTGCCGCCAGTCGCTCCAAAACGAGAGGATTTCGCGGTTCCAAATCCTCCGCCTCCTCCCAATGGTGGAGCGCCAAATCGCGATCGCCGTGCGCCCATAAAAAGGCACCGCAAGCATCACGGACTGGAACGCTTTTCGGATACTTTTTAACCAAGGACAAATAATCCGTCCGCAACGATTTCGTGTTTCCCCCTTCCGCCGTAGCGGCTTCTCGCTGCTGGAGTTGTATTAATTCCCGAACCGCAGCTTCCATCCTCGTTTCCGATGCCGACCACCCCTGCGAAGCCCCCAAAACGGGGGCCGCAAAAAGAAGCCACAGTTGACGGTATCGGACATCGCGCATAGTTTCCCGCGCCTCTTTCGAGGGGCATTTTGATGACTCCACTCTGTTCCGAATCAATAGCAATGGCGGATTTCCCGTGGCCGCCGGTTCCCCAGAAATAAACGATGCTCAAACGCGACTTTGCCGAAGCCATCGAAACCATCCGATCCCAAGATCCCCGCTATGCGCGGGATGCGTATTTCTTCCTCCGCGACGCGCTGGATTTTACCATAAAGCTCCGCAAAAAGCGCAAGGACGGCTCCTCCCACGTCACGGGTCCTGAGTTGCTCGATGGCATCCGCCAGTTCGCGCTGAAAGAATTTGGCCCGATGGTGCCCACCGTTTTTGCGTATTGGAATGTCTCCCGTTGTGAAGACTTTGGCGTCATGGTTTTCAATCTCATCGACGTCGGGATCTTCGGGAAGACAGCGGACGACACCATCGACGATTTCAAGGCTTGCTACACATTTCACGAGGCGTTCGTCGCCCCGTTTGTGCCAGAAAAGGCGGCAGGTCATCACCGTATCCCGGCCAGCCTGACTGCTGAAGAATTGAGTTAGGTCGCTGGCGGGCGCGGCATCTGCCTATGCTCGACCCCATGTTTCACGCTCCTGCCGCGGATTCCGCGGCTAATATCCAGTTTCCAGCCACCGACGCCGTCAAATGGACGCTCCCGAACGGGCTCACGCTCATCGTTCAGGAAGACCACACTTCGCCCGTGGCCAGCGTCCAGTTTTGGGTGCAAACGGGCAGCATTCATGAAGGCCAGCATCTCGGCGCGGGCATCTCGCATCTGCTGGAGCACATGCTTTTCAAAGGAACGAAGACGCGCGGAGCCAGCGAATTTGCCCAGCGCGTCCAGGATGCCGGCGGCTACATCAATGCTTACACGTCCTTCGATCGCACCGTTTACTGGATCGATATTCCATCGAAAGGAGCCGCCACGGCGATCGAGTTGCTCGCGGACGCGGTCTTAAATTCCACCCTGCCGCCCGAAGAATATGTGAAGGAGCAGGAGGTCATCCGGCGTGAATTTGCGATGGGCTACGACGATCCCGATCGCGTGAGCGGCCACGCGCTTTTCGCCACGGCCTATCGTGAACATCCTTATCAGCATCCCGTCATCGGTCATCTCGACGTCTTCAACGCGCTCGAGCGCGATCAGGTGATGGCCTATTACAAATCGCGCTACGTGCCGAATAACATGTTCGTTGTCGTGGTCGGCGATGTGAAAGCAGAGGAAGTGCGCGCCCAGATCGCCGAACTCGTCGCGCCACATCCGCGCATCGCCCTGCCGTCGGTGTTCATTCCTGCGGAGCCGCATCAGCTCGGGCGGCGCGACGCGCACTCGGAATTCGAGACGGAACTCACGCGCCTGCACCTCGCCTGGCACGTCCCACCGCTCACGCATCCCGATATTCCAGCGCTCGATATCCTCGCCATCGTACTCGGCGGCGGACGCAGCTCGCGCCTATATAAAAAGCTGCGCGATGAAACTGCGCTCGTCCATTCCATCGACGCATGGTGCTACGCGCAAGGGCAGGCCGGACTCTTCGGCGTGGACGCGATTCTCGATCCTGAAAAACGCGGCGAGGTCGAGGCCGAGGTGATGCGCATGCTTCAGGAAATCCGCGACGACGGCGTCACTCCGCGTGAGTTGGAAAAAGCGCGCAAACTTTCGCTCAGCTACCAAATCAGCGCGATGACGACCATGCGCGGTCGTGCGTCCGATCTCGGCTCGAACTGGCTGCTCACCCGCAACCTCGATTTTTCGCGCGACTATCTGGCCGCGCTCCAGGGCGTGACCGCGGATGATTTGCGCCGCGTCATCGGCACGCATCTCGTCGATCGAAACCTCAACGCCGTCTCGCTCAATCCCACGGGAAGCCTGAAGAATACAGCGTCCACAGCCGCCTCGTCCACGGGCAGCGAGATTCAAAAGTTCGATTTACCGAACGGCCTTCGCCTTCTCGTGCGTGAAGACGCCAGACTCCCGCTCGTCTCGATCGCCGGCTCTTTCAAAGCCGGTCTTCTCTCCGAAAATGCCGGCAACAACGGCATCACACGCCTGCTCGCCCGCGTGCTTTTAAAAGGCACCGCGACGCGCACCGCCGACCAGCTCGCCGATGAAATCGAAGCCGCGGGCGGTTCCGTTTCCACCGACGCGGGCAATAACAGCGTGAACCTTTTCGTGAAAGTGATGCGGCCCGATCTCGCGCTCGGCGTCGATATTTTCGCCGACGTGCTGCTTCACGCCTCGCTCCCCGAGAAAGCGATCGCGCGGGAAAAAGACGCGCAACTTGCCGGCATCAAAGCCGAGGAAGACGAGGTGACCGTGGTCGCGCGGCATCTCCTGCGCGCGCATCTTTTCCAGAATCATCCGTACTCGCTCCGCCCGCTCGGCACTCCGGAATCCGTGGCGCGCCTGACTCGCGACGATCTCGCGGCCTTTCGCGACAGCCATCTCGTCGCGAAAAACGGCGTTATCGCCGTGTTCGGGAATGTCCGCGCCGATGAAGTGCGCAAGCTGATCGGCGAAGCGCTCGCGTCTCTTCGAGCCGGCGAAGAAGCCCTCACGCACCCGCCGCAACCCGAGCCGCTCTCCGGCGCAATGTATGTCGTAGCCATCAAAGACAAATCGCAAGCCGTGCTCATGGTCGGTTTTCGTGGCACCGATATTTTTAACGAAGATCTCGCCGCGCTCGAACTCATCGACGAAGCGTGCAGCGATCTCGGCTCGCGCCTTTTCCTCCGCATCCGCGAGCAAATGGGCCTCGCCTATTTCGTCGGCAGCAGCCAGGGCCCGGGCCTCGCACCGGGACCGTTCGTCTTTTATTGCGGCACCGATCCCGCCAAAGTGGTCGCCGTCGAAGCCGCGCTCAAAGATGAAATCCGCAAGCTCGCCGAGCACGGACTCACCGCCGGGGAACTCGCGCGCGCCAAGGAAAAACTCATCGGCCAGCTCGACATCCGCAATCAAAGCAACGACGCCTTCGCCTTCTGCTGCGCGCTCGACGAGCTCTACGGCCTCGGCTTCGACCACTACAAAAAGAGCCGCGCCCAAACCGAAGCCGTCACGCTCGAAGAAGTCGCCCGCGTCGCCAAAAAATACTTCGCCGATCAGCCCTCGATCACCGCGATCGTGCGCCCTGCGTAGAGCGTAGCGGCAGAGTCCGGGAAACGCGCGTCTCGCGTGTTGACGGAGGCGTCCCGCCTTGCCCACCTCCTTCCCAAGCTTGGGAACGAGGAAAAAGCGCGCTTTCCATCGCTGGTTCGTTCTATCGTCCCGCTGCCATCTCCAGCTCCGATTATGGAAACAATGAAAACGCTTCCCCGCATCGTCCGTTTATTCGTTTGTGCTCTTTGGATCATTCTTTCCCGCACGGCGGTTGCGCTGCCGGACGAGGTCGCGCCGGGCGGGAAGGGCGGGGTGCAGCATCTTGCGCCGGGCGAAGTGCCGAAGGGCGTGGCGGCGTCCGACTGGTCGAGCATCCGCGCGGCGTATGAGGCGGGGCGTCATGCCTTCCAGCCCATCGAGGGCGGATGGCAGGCGCGCAATCCGGAGTATTAGAGTGCAACGGGCAAGATTTGGCTCGACGCAGGTCTGGAGTGGAGCAGATGATAAAATCACGCTTTCCGGTCGCAGCGTGCATGACATGAAGCCCGCAAAACTGGATACAAAATATGCAAGCCACTCACATCCTTGCCACCGTAGCGTGCGTCGCGCTCGCGGCCCTGAGCCGTCCAGTCGTCGCAGCACCGGGGGATCTTGATCTTAGCTTTGGCGGGACTGGCAGAGTAATTACCCCTGTCAGCAGCAGCGGCTACGAAGTTGAAGCCAAGAGCGTCGCTATTCAGGGCGATGGGAAGATCGTCGTAGCGGGGTATTCTTATATTAGCAGTTCACAAACCGTAATCGCGGTGGTGCGCTACAACACCGACGGAAGCCTGGACACGAATTTCAACGGCAACGGAAAGGTGACCACACCCATTGGCGGTTTGGAGGATGGAGGCGAGAGCGTCGCTATTCAGAGCGACGGGAAGATCGTCGTAGCGGGGCGCTCTTACATTAGTAGTTCACAGACAAATTTCGCGGTGGTGCGCTACAACGCCGACGGAAACTTGGACAGTAGCTTCAATGGCACCGGCAAGGTGACTACTCCTGGCGGCTATGCACAAGGGCTCGCGATTCAAAGCAACGGGAAGATTGTCATCGTGGGGCATTCGTTCATTGGTGAAAATGACAGCTTCGCCGTGATGCGCTACAACACCAATGGAAGCTTGGACATGAGCTTCAATGGCACCGGAATGGTGACCACACCGTTCGGCGGATACAGTTCGGCGGCATACAGTGTCGCAATTCAGAGCGATGGAAAACTTGTCGTAGCGGGTTCGTCCAATGACTCGTTGGCGGTGGTGCGTTACGACACCAATGGAAGCTTGGACACGAGCTTCAATGGCAGTGGTAGGGTGACTACTCCAATCGGAAACGGAGCCGGCCTGAAAATGACTGTGGCAATTCAGAGTGACGGAAAAATTGTTGGCGCGGGATCGTCAATCAATGGCAACAAAGAAAACTTCGCGATAGTGCGCTATAACACCAATGGAAGCTTGGACACGAGTTTCAACGGTAATGGCAAGGTGATCACATCTATCGGCAACAGCAGCAACGATGAAGCCGAGGGCATAGCAATTCAGAGCGACGGGAAGATTGTCGTTGCGGGATCTTCCGATGACTTTAATGCCGGCAGTAACAACACCGTCGCGGTGGTGCGGTACAACGCTAACGGAAGCCTTGACACGAGTTTCAACGGCATAGGCAAAGTGAATCTCGACGAGGCGGTTTATCCGCGTAGCGTCGCCATCCAGGGGAATGGAAGGATTGTTGTTGCGGGAACTTCATGGGGTGGTGCAGGTATCAACTTTACGGCCGTCCGCTATCTGGTGGATACCTCACCTGCAATTATCGGAGTCAGCCCAAATCCGGTTCCCGGCGGCAATTCGACTCAGTTTTTCACGATCAACGGCACAAGTTTCGATCCAAACTGCACCGTCACCCTGCGCGATCTCACGACGGGGATCAACTACCCTAACCGCACCAAGATTTCCCAAATCGCAACCTCCATCACGCTCAACCCGACTTTCGGCACACCTGCCCACACTTGGAGCGTGGAGGTAATCAATTCCGGCGGCATCAGCTCCGGCCAATACCTGTTTCCCGTGATCGCACCGGCCACCCTCGTCAGCGTGACGGTAAACGGGGCTTCAACGCTCGCCGCAGGCGGCACGACCGACTACACGGCCACGGCAACTTTCTCGAACGGCCCGCCGCAGGATGTCAGCAGCCAAGCCGCCTGGTCGGTGACCGGCGGACCCGCTGGCACCTCCATGACCGGGCACACCCTCCATGCCGGAACGGGGGCCTCCGCCCTGGCGCATGTGCAGGCGAGCTATACGCACACCACCGGGACACGCAGCGGGGCTGTGGATGTCTCGATCGGGGCCGGACTGGACGTGACGCTGAACACGCCCGCACTGAATTTCACTTCCGCTTCGGGCAATCTCGTTTCCTACCAAGTGATCACAGGCGCAGTCGTGACGGGTGCCAGCGGCGCAACGTCGGCGGCGTGGAGTTTCAACGGTGCGCCGATTTCGGGACAGACGAATCTGACTTTGAATTACACAGCGACCGCGGCACCTGGACCCACCACTCTCGCGGTGACAGTGACCGACGCGGCGGGGAAGGTGGGAACGAAGGAGGTTCAGTTTCACCTCAACAAGGTGCCGAACCCCAACGAGCAACAGCCGCAGGTGACGGGAGCCGCCATCTCTTCGGGAACCGCGTATGCGGCCGATGCAGTCAGCCTCGTGACCTTCCCGCAACCGGCAAACGGTCTGGTGGTCATTATTCACGGGACCAATGACAAGGTGGAGCCCGGCGGATGGATGTCCCAGATGGCCCAGCAAATCCAAATCGCCACTGCGACGCGCGGCATTCCAAACATTCTGCTCTACGATTGGCAGCGCAATGCTGCTCCATTTGGCGGTGGAAACGCAGAAATCAAGAAGGCAGTGGATTTCGTGGCATCGAACGTTCCTCAAAAGTCTCTCTATCACGGCGATCTTGTCGGGCTGCTGGCCAAGAGCGACGAGGAGCTCGGGCGACTCGTGGGCGGTACCGGGCTACTCGTCGCCGAAGCCGTCTCGACGCGCTTAACCGGGATCGACCACGGGCATGCGCTCGCCACTTATCTGAAAGCACACATCGATGCGGGAGACATCGACGCAGCGCAGCCGATTCAGTTCATCGCACACAGCGCGGGCGGTTTTGTGGCGGCAAATTGTGCTGCCGATCTCCTGCGAGAACGGCATCCGACGAAGCTTCAAGTGACGACACTCGACACGCCATTCCTCTCCCAAGGGAATGTTACGGACGTGAAAAGCCAAGGGGGCAAGTTTGAGCGCTATATCTCATCGGTCCTCGGCGTGATGACAATACCGCCGCTGGCGACAGTTCAACGCTGGCCCGATCTCGAACGCAGTCTGAGAGTTCAATCGGCGGCGATTGCGCTCTATGCGTTCTGGCCGCCACCACGGCCCGCGCAGATCGCGACGACATCCTCGGTCCCGCTCGATGCCGCATATCGAGTGAGCGCCGATCTCGATGCAACTGGCTGGTTCGATCACTCCGACGCCCATGAGTGGTATCGACGCACGATCCAGAATCCGACCCAATATCACGATGGCTTCTATTACTCGCCATTCCTCAACAATGCGTGGCCACAAGGCGCGGCTGTCGGAGCCGCGCTAGCATCTGCATCGCCGGAGCTGGGGCGGTCCGTCGGGAATTTAGCCGCGGCTCAGATGCTGAGCGGCTTTTCGACTTTCGGAAACGTGAGTGCGGCTGGCGCGAGTTACACGCTCACCGAGCAGGGAAACGCGGGCATCTATCAGAACCTCACGATTCCGATGAATGCGAGTCTGCTGAAGTTCCGGCTCCAGTTCACCCAAGCTGGCGATGGGGATTTCGTGGGTGTGTATTTCGGAGATCGCCTCCCGCTCGCGGTGATTACCGACACGAACGTGCTGCGCGGAGCGCCCGTGGACTTTGCGATTCCCGTGATGCACCTCGGCGGAGAAACGGCGCAACTGCTTTTCAAATTATCCGGCGTGGGAGCGGACAATGCCGTCGTGCTGATCGACAGCATCTCGATCGAAACGGATGATGATGCCGATCGCGACGGGCTGACTTTTGCGCAGGAAACGGCGCTCGGAACCGACCCGCGCTTTTACGACACCGATGGCGATGGGATCAGCGATGGAGACGAGGTGAATATTTATCACACCAATCCGTTGCTCGCGGATACTGACGGCGATGGCATCAGCGACGCCGACGAAATCGCCGGCGGGACCGACCCGTTGGACGCGAAATCGGGCTTCAAGGTCGTGACCGCGCAATATTCGGCGAACGGCAGTTTCGTGCTGAACTGGTCTGCGATTGCCGGGAAGACATACCGGGTGCTGCGGTCTGCCACTGTGGACTTCGCGAGCTTCGATGTCGTCGGCGCGGGAATCGAACCAGTCGGGACGGCGGCAAGCTATACCGACTCCAGTCTCCCACCCGGCACGACGGCGGCGTTTTACAGGGTGCAGGCTGAATAAAGTGTCCGCGCGTCGGGCTCGCAGGTACGCGGGGCACAGAGATGTCGATGATCTATGATCTCAGCATTTCCGCCGTTCGTCTCGATGTCTCCCGGGTGGCTCTCACGCCGCTGCCAGCGGCGCTACGGGTTGCGCGAACGATGCTCAAAGTCGCGCGGACGATGCTTGGGATGACGCGCGCGGTGTTCACTCTCTCGAAATAGATTCTGTGTGTGGCGCGGACGCTGCTACCTCTCTCCGCAAGACTTATGAATCAAAATCAAGAAGATCG
>JBBRPM010000041.1:0-30317 GCA_038228115.1 Chthoniobacterales bacterium | reverse complement strand
GCTCGACCATGTGACGACGATCCTGCGCGCCCGGCTGGACAAGCAGATGACGAAGTTTCGCAAGACGCAGCCGGAGTTTTACGCGGGCTATCAGAGCGCGCGGGTGATCGTGAGTCGCGGCGGCGGGAGCAGCACGCCGCCCACGCCTCCGCCGGTGCCGCCTGCGCCGCCGAAGTAGAGGCGGGACCGTGAGTTTAGTCGGCGCGCGGCTCTCACGCTGGTCGCGCGAAGATCAGCAGCGGCCTCATTCCGTTTTCACGTAATGCCGCACGTAATCGATGACGATCTTCGTCTTCGTGCTCGCGCGGTCGCCGTAGCCAGCAGCGGGGATGGCTTGCGACCACGCGCCGCTTTGCACTTCCGAACTCAGGATCAGAAACTGCGGCCGCTTTGAGATCGGCTCGGTCACTTCCCATTGCAGTTTCCCATCGACGAAGAAGCGATACGCGGACTCGGTCCACTCGAAGCCATAGACGTGAAAGCCTTTGTCCAGGCCGAGCTCGGGCGTGATGTGGCCCTTGCCTTTGTGGTCCTTCCCGTAGCCGTCCCAGTGCAGCGTAAAGTTCGCCTTTCCTGCGATGCGCTTGCCCTCGTGATCGACCTCGCGGTGCTCCGCAAAATCGATCTCCAATCCCGCCGCCGCGACATCGCCGATGGGCTGGCCGATGGTCGGCGTCTGGCACCAGAAAGCGCTCCACTGCCCCGGCGCATCCGCCCACTGGATGCGCGCCTCGAAGTAGCCGTAGCGGGCCTCGTATTTGCCATTCGTGGAGATCATGCCCGTGAAATGTTTTCCGCCCTCCGTGTAGGTGGCGATCGTCAGCAGGCCATCGGCCACCGTCGCGGCCTCTGGCACGTTCGTCGCATCGCGGCGCTTCCCTGGATTCCACTGCACCCATTTCGCCGCGTCCAGTTCCTTGCCGTCGAATTCATCCTGCCACTTCAAAACATAACCCGCCGGTGGCTCCGCATGCAGCGAGGCCGCGCAAAAGGCGGACGCAAGAAAGGTGCGGCTGAACTTTTTCGTGAGGCTGGTCTTCAGGGCGGGTCGGTGGGCGGGCATGGTGTCGGATGGGTGAAAGGAGTCGGGTGTGTTTCGGAGATCACGCATTAACAAGCGCTCCCGCGTGTGGCCATGCTGATTCGGAGGCGGCCCGCTTTTTTGCGCGTGGAGGACGGCGACCGACGCTGGGCGCTTGCCACGCGGAGACTGAACGGCGCACAGTGTCGGCTGTCTCATCCCGACTCATGAATCTCGCCCGCTCGCTCGCCCTCGCCACTGCTTTAACGCTCCCACTTTTCACCACGACCGCGAAGGAGACGGAGCCAACGCCGCTGGTTTTGAAGCCGGTCAAATTCATCGAGTATGATCTGGAGAATGGGCTGCACGTCATCCTGCACGAAAACCACGCGTCGCCGGTCGTCGCGACTTATGTGCTGTATCATGTCGGCAGCAAAAACGAGCGCGCGGATCGCACCGGTTTCGCGCATTTTTTCGAGCACTTGATGTTTGAAGGCAGCGACAACATCCCGCGCGGCACGATCGACAAATACATCTCCGGCGCGGGCGGGAATCTGAACGCGAGCACATCGTTCGATCAGACGGATTATTTTTTCAACGTGCCGGCGAATCAACTGAAGCTCGCGCTGTGGATCGAGAGCGAGCGCATGATGCACTCGAAGATCGACGAGACGGGCGTGGAGACGCAGCGCAAGGTGGTGAAGGAGGAGAAGCGGCGCGGCGTGGACAATCAGCCGTATGGCACGCTCTTCGAAAATCTGGCGGCGCTCGTTTTCAAAGGCACGCCTTACGAGTGGGTGCCGATCGGGGCGTTTCAATACATTGATCAGGCGACGATCGAGGAGTTCCGCGGCTTTTATAAAACGTACTACATGCCGAACAACGCGACGCTTTCGATCGCGGGAGATTTCGACGTGGAAAAGACGAAGCAACTGGTCGCGGATTATTTTGGCACCATCCCGAAAGGGCCGGAAGTGCAGAGGCCGCAAATCGAGTGGAAGACGGATGCGCCGGGCGCTTCCAAAGATGTGCTGAAGGACAACACGCCGCTGCCGGCGACGCTGCACGCGTGGCGCGCCTCGATCGAGACGGACGCGGATTCCTACCCGCTCGAAATGCTGGGCAACATTCTTTCCACCGGCCGCAGCTCGCGCCTTTACAAGCGGCTCGTGGAAAAGGAGCAGGTCGCACTGCAAGTGGAGGCGTTCCCGTTTCTCCTCGAAAAAGCGGGCCTGCTCGGCGTCTATGTCATCGGCCAGAAAGGCGTGCCGCTGGAGACGCTGGATGGTTTGATCGACGAGGAAGTGGAGGGCGTGAAGACGGACGGAGTGACGGAGGAGGAGTTTCAAAAAGCGCGCAACAATCAGGAGACGCAGTTCGCGTCGGCGTTCGGCACCATGTCTGCGCGGGCGAAGAATCTGGCGAAGTATCACGTCTTTTTTGGCGACACGAATCTGATCAACACGGAGCTGGATCGCTACCTCGCAGTGAAGCGTGAAGACCTCCAGCGCGTCGCCAAAAAGTTTTTCACGAAGGAAGGTAAAAACGTCCTTCGCTATCCCGTCCCCGCCGCGCCCGCCGCACCTGAACCAAAATAATCCCATGCGTCACATCATTCCCATCTGTCTCATCGCAGCCTGCGCCGCGCTCCCGCTCCAAGCCGCGATCGACCGCACGCAGAAACCGTCGCCCGATCCCGCCCCCGAGGCGGCGTTCCCCGATTACAAAACGGTGACGCTCGCTAACGGGTTGAAGGTTTTCGTGATCGAAGACGACCGCAAACCGACGCTCTCGCTGCGTCTGCTTTTCAAAGGCGGCTCGACGCTGGATGGCTCGAAAATCGGGCTGTCGGGATTCACCGCCGGCCTGCTGAATCGCGGCACGGCGACACGCGACGCGGCGACGTTTGCGCAGGAGTGCGACTTCATCGGGATGCGGCTCGAAGCGAGTTCCGGAGGCGATGCATTGAGCGTCGGCGCGGGCGGGCTCACGAAATATACGGCGAAGATTTTGGAGCTGTTCGCGGACGCGGTTTTGCACCCGGCCTTTCCCGCGGAGCAACTGGCGAAGGAGCAAAAGAAATCGCTCTCCCAACTCGCGGCGGAAAAGCAGCAACCCGCTTCGTTGCTCGACAAATTGCAGGGCAAAATCGTTTACGGCGAGCATCCCTACGGCAGCTATCTCACGCCGGAATCGGTGACGGCGATCACCCGCGACGACCTGGTGGCGTTTCACAAAACCTACTTCGCGCCAAACAACGCGACGCTCGCGATCGTCGGCGATGTGAAGGCGGCGGACATCATCCCGCTCGTGGAAAAAGCGCTCGCCGGCTGGCAGGCGCAGGAGGTCGTGATGCCGAAGCTGCCGGAAATCGCGCCGGTGAAAGGGCTCACGATTCACCTCATCGACCGACCCGGTTCTGTGCAGAGCAATATCGGCATCACCGAAACCGGCCCTGCCCGCAACAGTCCCGACAGCGCGGAACTGAACGTGGTGAACGCGACGCTCGGCGGCGGATTTAGCGGACGGCTTTTCCAAAATCTCCGCGAAAAACACGGCTGGACCTACGGCGCGTATTCGGCGTTTGGGATGAACAAACTAGGCGGCTCCTTTGAAGCCAGCGCGGAGACTGAGAACTCGGTGACCGTCCCGGCGATCAAGGAAACGCTCGTCGAAATGAAGCGCCTCCGCGACGAACCCGTGCCCGACAAGGAACTCGAATTGCAGCGCCAGTATAACATCGGTAACTATCTCCTCTCGCTCGAAAACGCCTCGCGCAACGCGCAGCGCGTGCAAGACATCGACCTCTACGGCCTCGCGCCGGACTATTACAAACACTACGCGAAACGCATGGAAGCCGTGACGCCATCCATCGCCCAGCAACTCGCGCAGCAATACATCAGCGTGGAAAACGTGGCGATCTGCGTGGTCGGCGAAGCGAAGGCGATCAAGCCGGAGCTGGAGAAAATCGGGACGGTGATCGTGTATGACACGGACTTGAAGCCGGTGGCCAAATAGTCAGACCTCCGCTCCCGCGATGACAATTGGGAAGACATTCATCTCGGTGACAGTCGCCGCGCTAGTCGGTTTGTTTCTGGGTGGCGTCTTCGGATTTATCGCGGGCAAAATCACGCCGGATTTTTTCCAGCACATCATTCCGTGGCGCGACGTCGAGCCCGTCGGCTTCGCTACTTTTGGCGGTGCCACTGCGGGAGTTTTGCTCGGCGGTGGCCTGGGTTGTTTTGGGGTGCTGTTGCAGTTCCTCTCGGAGTTGAGGAAAAAGCCGTGACGCCTTCATAGTATGCTCCGCGACTATGTGATGAGGTTGGTCGAACAGGTCGCGAAGCTGCTCGTGAACATCGCAGGAAAGCGGGCGGCAGGTTTGCACGAAGAAGCGCGGCAGGAACTCGACGCGCTGTGCATGGAGCACGTGGGTCTAACGCTCGCTTTCGTAAAGCGCACGTCGCCGGAAGGAGTCGCGCAGGCATTAGAATCGGCGGGTGCTTTGCGTCACGCGCGGGCTGTTTTGTTATCCGATCTGCTCACGCTGGATGCGGAAATTAGCGAAGACATCGGCCGCGCCGCGGAGACTACCGTGGCCCGGTTGCACGCGTTCTGTTTGCTCGCCGACTCCATGCCGATGCTGAGCACCGACGAGCAGGCGACCTATCAGCCGAAGCTGGATCGTCTCGCTGAAAGCCTGAGCGCGCTGAGTGGAAACTCTTACGTACAAAGCAAGCTCCTGCTCCATCGCAGCGCAGACGTTTAACAGGCTGCAGAAACACTTCACCAGCGCCGTAGGCGCGACATGTTTATAGACCACCTATTCAAAAGAGACTTAGCTCCAGCGGAGCGGCATGTGCCGGGAGCCAGGCTCACATGTCGCTCCGCTGGAGCTGGGATAGTTTGATGGATGTTTTGTATAAACATGTCGCGCCTAAGGCACTGAGGCTTCCCTTCAATGACTTTGGATTCGGTGGCATCGGAGCATTTTGCTCAACCTTTCGGGGCAATGGATGGTAGCTATCGAGGTCGCCTTGCCCCTTCGCCCACGGGCTATCTGCACCTCGGACACGCGCGGACTTTTTGGATCGCGCAGCAGCGGGCCGAAGCGGCGGGTGGGGCGCTGATTCTTCGCGATGACGATCTCGATCGCGCGCGGTGCCGGCCGGAATTTGTCGCGGCAATGATCGAGGACATGCAGTGGTTTGGGCTGCGGTGGAGTGAAGGGCCGTATCATCAGAGCGAGCGGATGACTCTCTACATCGCGGCGTTTGAAAGGCTGCGCGCGCGCGGGCTGATTTACCCATGCACCTGCTCGCGGCAGGATGTGCTTCGCGCACTCAGCGCACCGCATGAGGGCGAAGACGAGCCGCTTTATCCGGGCACCTGTCAGGACTGCTCACCCGATCGTGCGCGCGAAGGCGTGAACTGGCGCTTCCGCGTTCCCGAGGGCGAAACGATTTCTTTCACCGACGGCGCTCTCGGCCTGCACACGGAAATCGCCGGTCGCGATTTCGGCGATTTTCTCATCTGGCGAAAAGACGATCAACCGAGCTATCAACTCGCCTGCACGGTCGATGACGACGATCTGCGCATCACCGAAGTCGTGCGCGGAGCCGACCTGCTCACCAGCACTTGCCGCCAACTCTTGCTCTACCGCACGCTCGGTTACAAAGCGCCCGCCTTTTTCCACTGCCCGCTCGTGACTGACGCGGACGGCGTGCGTCTCGCGAAACGCCACGACGCGCTCAGTCTGCGCACGCTGCGCGAGCAGGGACGCTCCCCGGGAGAACTGCGCGGGGGCGCAAGTTCCGGGTAGCGCGCGCGTCTCGCGTGCCGGCGAAGGCGCCCCCGCCTTCGCGGACTTTCAAAACGCATCGCTTCAAATTTCGTTCACGCTTCCACAAGCGATGCAGCAGGGAAGTTTGTTTCGACGGGACGCCTAAACCAGCACGCGAGACGCGCGCGCCACCCGGAATCCGATGCAAGTTTTTACGCGACCTGCTTCTTCTTCGGGTCGTCGAACATCGCGAGGAAGATGAGCATGACGACTCCGGCGGCGGCGGCGGGGATAAGCCAGGTCGGTTTCCAGTTGTGCGTCACGACGCCGGCGGCATCGACGATTTTGTAGTGCTCGATGACGTAGCCTTGAATCGTGGAGCCAACATACATACCGACGCCGTAAGTGAGGAAGGCGATGAAGCCCTGCGCGGCAGAGCGAATGCGACGGTCCGCCTGTTGATCGACGTAAATTTGCCCGGTGACGAAGAAGAAATCGAAGCACGGGCCGTGGAGAATGATGCCGGCGAGGAGGAGCGGCATGACGACATTTTCCGCCCCGGCGGCGAAACACACGTAGCGGATCGTCCAGCACAGCATCCCGAGGAGGAGCATCTTTTTCACGCCGAGCCGCGCGAACATGAGCGGGAAGAGGAGCATGAAAAGCACCTCGGACATTTGGCCGAAGGTCATCTTAAAGCCGACCTCCTTCACACCGATCTCGCCGAGGAAAAGGCCCGCGCCCGAGTAGTAGAAAGCGAGCGGGATGCAGATGAGGAAGGAGCCCATCGAGAAGATGAAGAACGAGCGGTCCTTCATCATTTGCAAGGCGTCGAGGCCAAGGATGGCACCGAGGCTGATCGGCTCGCCTTTCGCGCGTGGCGGGACATTTGGCAGAAAGAGGAAGCTGTAAACGCCGAGCGCGACGGAGACGTAGGCAGCGTAGAGGAACTGCTGCGCGGTCGGTTCGAGGCCGAGTTTTCCCACCATGAGCCCGGCGGCGATCCAGCCAAAGGTGCCGAGCACGCGGATGCTGCCGAAGTGTTTCGCGGAGTCGTCCATCTGCGAAAAGGCGACTGTGTTCGCGAGGGCGAGCGTGGGCATGTAGCAGAGCGTGTGGGCGAGGAGCAGCGGGTAGAAGCCAGTAAAAGTCGTCTGCTGCGAAGCGAGATAAAGCAGCACGCCGCCGACGACATGGAGGAAGCCCAGCACGCGTTGCGCGGAGAAAAAGCGGTCAGCGATCATGCCGACAAAAAACGGCGAAATGATCGCGGCGATCGAAGTGGTCGCGAAGGCCTGTCCGATCGCGACGTTGTTGAAACCGGCGTCGGCTCCGTGCTTCGACATCCAGATTCCCATCGTCGCGCCCCAGCTTCCCCAGATGAAAAACTGAAAGAAGAAGAGGACGGAGACTTTGAATCTGGCGATGGGGTTCATGGGGCGGATGGTCTAGCCGAAGTGCGCACGCCGTAGCAAGCCCGGCCACGGAGGAAGTGCGAGAGGCGGGCTCACGAAAATGAGAATTGCCATGCGCGTGTGCGGGACTGTGCCGAGAGGCCAGAGGGTTCGACAAAGATTTATACAGAGGAAAACGCTCCGCCGGCATCGAAAGCCCACCGCAAGCCGCAAGTGTGGCACGCCTCGCGCTTATGGAGATTATAACAATAAGAGTTGTTATATGAACCTCAAAGCCTCCCTATTTTCAATTTCCAGCCTTCTTCTCGTTCACACCGCCGCGTTCGCGGGTGTCGATCTCGGAACGCCGGCGGGCTTTACTCCCTATGATCGCTACATGAGCCCAGTGAAACACGTGCTCGGCTCGCTCCATGGCCAGACGACGGACCTGAGGCGTGTGCAGGCTCTCCTCAGCGAGGGCCGCAGCTTTCGCTACGCTTTCACCGATCCCTACACGGCGGCCACTCCCGAAGTCACCGCCCGCACTCATACCGGCGACTGCAAGGCAAAATCCCTCTGGCTCATGGATCAACTCGGCGACAGCAATATGCGCTACGTCATCGGCAAGGCGCGGGCCACTTCCAAAATCAGCCACGCGTGGGTGATGTGGAGCGACGGCAGCAACTGGTGGATCCTCGACCCGACCAACGCCAACCGCCCCATCCCCGCGGAGAGCACTTCGCAGAACGAATACATCCCGCAGTATTCGTGGTCCAAGAATGGCTCTTATCGGCACACCGCGACCTTCGCGGGAGTCGAGACGGTGGCCGGCAAAGGGAAGCACACTCCCTCGGCCACAGCCGAGCGGCGGTAACAACGATTTTTCATGGGCTGCTTAGCGGTCGGGTCTGGGTGGATCCGGCCGCTAAGTATTTTTACGGGCAACACTCGAAGTCATCCACAGCCTCATCGCGAGATTATCAATCCGTCAATCGGACAGAGCCTTTCCTTTGGCCAACTTCCTCTTTCACAGCCCGTTAAAATACCTGCCGAACGCGCGATCCAAGCGTCAGCGCCGTAGGCGCGAAATGTTTATAGAATCCATCGGTAAAAACAACCAAAGCTCCGTAGAAGCCGCATACACGCTTGGTTCCCAGCACATGTCGCTCCTACGTAGCTTGCGCTTTGAGTGATGGAAACATCGATAAACATGTCGCGCTTACGGCGCTAAAACGGATTTTCACCAGGCTGTTACGGACCATCTATACGATCGTGAGCGAATAGCGTCCGGTGAGATCCAATCGCTGTGGATCGCCGAGCCGGGCGAAGGACGGTCCTCCGCCACGGTTGTAGGAGCGCACGGCATCAGCGACGAAGCCGAACTTGCTCGGACTATCGAGCGGATCGAGACCTCGGACGACGATGGAACCGATATGGGCCGCCGTGACATTCGACGCGATGAACGAATGCGCCGCGCCGGGCACACCGGCGATGATAAAGCTGTTAATCGAATGAATCTGCGCGAAGTCATTTGTGCTCGCTGGCCGTGCCTTCGTCCCCACGAAGAAATTTGCGTGATCCAGTCCGCCCACACTTACGCTATTCACATCCGCTCTTGTGGTAAGGGTCGCATTCCTAAAAAATCCGCCGACATAGAAGACTCCAAGCGCCTCGGAAGTTGTCATGCCGATATTCGCCTCCAGATTCCCACGGATCGCGATGTTTCCGATGGAGGGCGCAGTAATGTGATTAGTCGTCCCATCCGTCTCGATCCACTGATCCGCACGAATCAGCCGGATGCGGGACAGCGATTCGACACTAAAGTCGGACACGCTTTTAAAAGTCATCGTCGGATTAACTCCGAGCACAGAAGGCACCTTGCCGATCGTGATCAATCCCGGCCCGGTGAGGTTCGCCATCGTTAGCTCACCAAACCCGTCAGCCGCGCCAAAAACGCCCGTCAGGTTGGCCTGCGGCATCTGCACTTTCTGCACGTATTGAAGTAACTCGATATTCCGCAGGTCGATGTCGTGGCCACCCAAATTCGCACCGGAAATGATGGAGGCTGTCAACACACTCGCCGGGCGCGGACTCACCACCGCCACATCCACGAGACTACCATCAAAGTTTAGCAGCCCATTGCCTTCCTTGGTGATGGAAAACTGAACCACATCGCCGTCCGCTTCTTGATAGACCAGCTTTGCATCCGTCCGGGTGCCAAAGCCGCCGATGGTGAAAGTTCCGAATCTATTTTCCCAGACGTGCACTTTGCTGTCGAAAGACACATTGTCGTCGGAGAAGCGCTCGTTGATGACACTATCGGAAGGCGTGACCTGAACCAGAACGCGATAGTTTTCTCCCGCGGTCGTCACGAGCTGTTTTGGAATTTGCAGATTCTTAACCAAAGTCGTCGTCGAACCGCCGGCGACGTCGATGGATTGATTCGCGAAATCTCCGATCAGAATATCATGACCCGGCTCCACTAATACTCCGCTCGTATCGACTCCATTGGCTTCCACCTTCGAAAGGTACACTTTCACGTTCACATTTCCCACTGCCCATCCGCCGCCAGTATTGCCGATGATCAAATTCGCCGTCTTGGTGTCGCCGCCAATCACTATTCCGTCGAATGGATCTCCCGCGAAACTGGCCACCAGATTCGGCTGAAGGTTGACGACGAAAGTATCTGCCGCCGACGAGGAAGAAGCGTCCGTACCGTGAACGGTCACCCGCACTACTCCGGCGGCATGCGCTTTGTAGTTTAAGTGCAAGGTTGATCCAGTGATCGTCGCGCCGACTAGATCACTAGCGTACTGCGTGCTGGTGTCGAAGATATCGACCGCTAGATCCACTGTATAAGTCACTCCAGTAATCTTTCCCGAAGGTGGCGCAGCCTTCGAGAGAGACGTGAGCCGCACTACGTTATCCAGCGACGGCAGCGGCGCGGGTGTATTGGGATTGCTGTCGGGATCGGCGTTATAGTTTTGCAGCGGCAAATCCGTAAAAGCTCCGTTGAGCGAGCCCAATGGAGCCGCCGTTCCACCCGTGGAACCGCTGAAATTGTAAGTCTGCAATTTCGCGATCCCATCCGCTACTTCCAATCCCTGCAGGACTCTGCCGAACACCGCAAACCCGCCGTTATTGTTACCGCCCAGGATGTTCGTGTTGTCAGTCGTATTGATGAACCATTCGCTCGTTCCGGTATTTGGCCCCAGCCCGGTCTTGGCCATCGCGATCGTCCCGCGCACGTTTGGATAGGCCTCCGAATACTCGTTGTGAACTTCAAAAGGAGTCGGGATATGAGTCGCCGGAGTTTGGTAGTTAAAACCACCTCCTTGAATAATATCGCGACCGCTTTCCGAAGTAGCTCCGAAATCGAAGATACGATGGAAGATCGTTCCGGTGTAGTTCGCCTTCGGATCTGAACTGGTGAGATAGCTGATGAAGTTTTGCACCGATAGCGGCGCGATATCATCGAACAACTCGATCACGATCGGCGAGGACGCCTGGACTCCGGGCGTGTTGGGATCGCCGTCAAAGTTTGTCTGCAGCGTCACGATCGTGTGGCCATTATCCGTCACGAGCGGATCGAATAAGCGCGAGAGGTCGATGTCCGCACCGGTTTTACCCGGGCCGACGATGAGGTCGGCGAGCGGGTTTAAGACGGCGAGAGCGGGGGCGATGCGGGCTTCGAGGGGCTCGATCGGGGCGTGGGAAAGTCGGAGTTTGAACATCGTCGCGAGGCGGGAAAATGTGCGTGCTCGGGATGAACTGCGAGGGAATTCCTAGTCCGAATTTACGCCGGGATTACTTCGCGAACCGTGGTGTCCCCATTGGACCCGACGTCAAATCTCTGTCCACCGATCGCAGTCAGCGGAAGAACAACTCCTCCGCCGGAGAAAGCGCCGACCCGCTGGGAGACGAAGCCAAAATGATCGCCGCTCGCAGCGGTGCCATTCACCGAGCCCTGCACGAGCACACTCGCGATTTGAGCGATGATCTGACTACTGTTGGTCACGGGGATCAAGCGGTCATCGCTCGTGCCAAACATCCCATCGGTCCCCTGCTCTACACCCGCCGCCAGCACGCTGGCCGTCCAATTTCCGATCACGCGGACCCTCCCGATTTGCGCGTCGGCATTCACGCCTGCACCGGTCACGTCTTCACCGGCGAGGATGCTGGAATTGGACACATTGCCCGTCACCAGCACGGAGCCAATCGCCACATCCGAGGTAGCCGAAGGCACGACGCGACCACGCGCGGTGATGATCGAATCGAGGACATCGCCATTCACGCGCAGCGCGGCGATGTCGTCGGCGACTCGCACGCCTGCGAGGGACAATCCGCCAACGGTGAGACTCGCCAGACCGCCGCCGATCTGGATGAAGCCAGAATGATCGCCCGTGCCGCCTTCCACCAATCCCGCCACCGTAATGGAAGCCGTGGCTCCCGGCCTTACAAAACCGGCTCCACTAACGAGCGACCCACTAAATGAGCCGCCGCCGCCGTGAATCGCTCCGATCGTCGCCCGCCCGAGAATGCCGTCCGCCTCGACCAACCCGGTGCGCTGGCCTGCGCCCATGAGCGTGCCTGTGATCGTGACCGTGCCGATGTCGCCCGCGATCGGTCTGAGAGCGCTGGCATTTTCATGGCTCAAAATCGACGCGCTTTCTGCGCCGGTGCCGCCCGCGAGATCGCCGCGGATCGTCACGTTGCGGATGAGCCCTTCCGCCTGAATGGAAGCCGAACCGGCTCCCGAACCGCCCTGCACGCCGCGGAAAGTGGACACGTTTTCGATCGATCCATGCGCATACATCGTCCCGCTCAAGGCACCGATGCCGCCTTCAATCGCGAAGCCCGCCGTGAGCGAACTCCCGATTTGCACCGACGCCATCGTGCCGCCGGAAAGGATGTCGCCAGAGCTGACGCCTTCTCCGCCGATGAGCGCGCCGTTGATCATCACATTGCCCAGACTGCGCACCGTCGCCGAGGGATCGTGACCGCCGTAAATCCCGCCGCTGCCTCCGCCTTTTCCGCCGAGCACATCGCCGAGCACGGTGATGCGCGAGAGCGCGCTCGCGGCCACGACGACACCCGAACCAGCACCGTCGCCGCCCATCACATCGCCGCGAACCAAGATGGGGCCAAGGCCGCGCAGGCTTTCGATCTCGCCGCTCGAGACGCCGGTGCCGCCTTCCAGATTTCCTTCCACGATCACGCTCTGAATGTTTCCGCTGGCAAAAATCTGGCCCGCATCGAAGCCGCCGCCTTTCACGCTGCCGAAGACGTGGACATTTCCCAAGGCATTGCCGCTGACGATCGAGCCGCTGCTTTCACCACTGCCGCCGATCACGTCGTGCGAGGCGGAAACGCTGCCGATCGTCACGTCGCCCATCGAGCCTCCGCTGCGAATGCTGCCCGAGCGCAGACCCGCGCCGCCTTTTAATTCACCGCCGACCTTCACGAAGCCAATCGTGGCACCCGCGGTGATCACGCCAGCGCTCTCGGAATCGCTGCCTTCGATGCTGCCAGAAACGGTGACGCTACCGATCGCATGAGTGGCTGTGATTGCGCCGGACAGCGTGCCGCCGCCGCCAAAAATCCCTTCGCTCGGATCGTTCCCGATCGTGACGTTTCCAATATCATACGCCTCAATGCGACCGCTGTTGTTACTCGCCGCGCTCACCGTGCTGTCGCCGACGAGCGAGCCGAGGATGGTGATCTGATTGATCGTGCCGCGCTGCGTGATCGTGTTCACGCCATTCACGCTGATCGCGGCGTCAGCGACTTGGAAATCCCCGCGCACATCCTCAAACACGACGAGCCGTCCGACCCGTCCCAGAATGACGCTGTGAAGATCGGGCGTCGGCAGCGCGGGCTGCGTAGCGGTGCCAAATTTCCCGATCGACTGCGCGACGAGAATTCCGACGCCCACCTTCGTCGTGCTGCTGCCGGCCGTGATTTTTCCGAGGTCGCCGTCGATGATCACGGTGTTGAGCCAGTTGTTGCCGGCATTCAGCGCACCGATGCTCGCGAGTCCGTCGCCGAGCGCGACTCCGCTCAGGGGATCGGTATCCGAAGTCACCGTTACCGAAATGCCCGCGACCCGGCTTTTTGAAATGCCACCCACGATGCTGAGCGGCACTTTGCTCAGGTCGATGAGCTGGAGCTGCTGCTTCACGTCATCGGTCGAAGGCAGTTCCGCGCCCGTGTGCGCCCGTCCGGCGGTGAATTTGAAAACCGCGTCGAGCGTGGTTTGCAGCACCGCGGGATTCGCGTTCAGATCGAAGATGTCGCTGGAAAATGTCACCTTCACCGCATCGCCATCGCTGTCGTGAAAACGGAGCGTGTGCCCGTTCAACAAAACCGCGGGTGCGATGCGTCCCTCGAGCGGTTCAATGCCGGAACGGATCCGCTCGCGCGCGGCGGTCGGTTTCGGATGCAGGGCCGTGAGCACGACCGGCGCAGGGCGCTTGCTGAAGAGTTTGGCCGCGAGTGCGCGGAGCGAAAATTTGCGGGTGTTCATGGCGATTTAAGCGGGGTCGTTATCCGTGACGGAGACAAAGACGGAGCCGCCGCCCATGCCATTCCACGAGGCATCCGTGCTCTCGCTCGGGCCGACGGTGATGACGGTCGTCGTGGTGTTTTCGTGTATCGTGTCGTCAACCGCCGTCGCGGTGACGGTCTGCGGGATGTTCCAGTTCTGGCGGGTGAAAATGAGCTGCGTTTTATCAAGCGTCACTTGGATCGTTTCAGACGGCGTGAGCGGGATTTTCACATCGGTCAGAGGTGGGCGCTTGAGGACGACGGTGAAGGTCTGCGCGTGCGAAAGGCCGGCTGCCTCGGTGACAGTGAGCGAGCCTTTGCTGACGGTAATGCCGTTGATCCTTCCGAAGGTGACGTCCTTCGTGACCGGCAGCAAATCGAGAATCGGATCGGTATAATCGAGATGCGCGAGGATGAAATAACTCGCGCCGTTTTGACCGATGGGCGGAACGAGCCGCAGATCGAGCGGACCAGTGGAAGTGTTCGACTGCACGAGATCGTAGCGCAGACCCGCGCCGGGCTGGAGCGAGGGCAAATTCCCATCGGGAAACGCTCCGATCTTCAGCGAAATATCCGCGGCTTGTGCGCCGACGACCGTCGCGTTGTAGGTCTCGTCTTTAGAAAGATAGAAATGAATCCGGCCCGGCTTGGAAGCGAGGTCGCCGGCATTCACGATCACGATCGAAAGCGCAAACTTTGTCTGCGCCGACGCGCCCGTTCCCGTCGTCGTGATGACCGGGATGCCGTTCCCGTTCGCATCGGAAGCCTGGGAAATTTGCCCGACAAGATGTGCGACGGAAAAGGGCGGAAGATGGCGCGGAGCCGTGAATTGCTGCGCCGAGATGCGGCTCCACGCCGTGGCGGACGCCGGCGTAGGCGTCGCGCGGCTGAGGTGGACAAACACGCCAAACGTCTCCGGATCGCGATAAGTGTGCGTGCCCAGCACAGCGAAATCTCCCGAGCCTTTGGCCACCACCGAACCGGCAGAACTATGGCCGTCACCCCAATCGATCCGGGCCGTAAAATCGCGCACCGCGACGCCGGAAGTCGGATCGTGGAAAGTCGCCACCAGCCGGTTGTTCACGAGCGCCCCGAAATTATCGATCGCCTCGCCCGTGGCGCGCAACGAAGTCGGAGTGGCGATGACCACGGCCTGACTGCGCGCCCTCGCCACCGCACCGAGCGTCGCATCGATCACCGTCTCGATCGAGTAAACGCCGGGCCGCGCAAAAGTATGCGTGCCTTTTACGACAAACGATCCCGGCGTCGTCGTGGAACGCTCGATCTTGATCGTCGGCGTCGTCGCCGTGCTGAGTACCTCCGCCGAACCATCGCCCCAAGTCACTGCCGCCGTGAAATCAAGCGGCCCGCCGCCCGGATCGCCATCGCGAAATTCCGCCAGCACCACATCAGTCGCCGCCACCGCCGCGACGGCCTCCACCGTCACCGGCGTCGCCGCGATCGCGCGGTCGCCGTAGCCGATTTCCGCTGTTTGAAAACGGTAGGCGTCGAACGGCGCAAACGCATTCGACGTCGTCACTTTCGCGCCCAGCAGCGGGTCATTGAAACCCGCCACGCCCAGCGCCAAATCCTGAAAACCCGCCGTCGAGAGCGGGTTGAAATTTTGCGTGATCTGCGCGACGCCGAGCGTTCCCGGCTTCGGATTTCCGCTGGCCGACGCGATCCCGTAAAGCAGGTAGTCGTGCTCCAAATCAAACGCCCGCAGCGGCAGCGCGGGAGCGACGCCGATGGGCGAAAGCAAATTTGGAATTGGGCGAATCACCGGCGGATCGTTCGTGTCGTCTTTGCGCGCGTAAACCGGGATCGTCCGCGTCGCCACCGCTCCGCTGGCATCGCGCGCAGTCACCGTCAGATTGCCCGAGGCGACCGCCGTGGCGCTCAGTAAAAGAGTCGCGTCACTTCTCCCCGGCGAGACGGAAACCGTCGTCATCGTCACCGAAACCGTCGGCTTGTCGGATGCACTGCGCGGCACGGCGACGACCTTGTCCAGCACGTCAAAGCCGCGAATCAACTGGCCAAAAATGGTGTGTTTGAAATCCAGACTGCGCGGCTGCGCGACGGTGACAAAAAATTGAGATGCGTTGGTCGGATCGAAAGAACCCAGCGTGATAAAAGTGGTCGGCTGGCCAGTGCCATCGGAAACCTGGCTGCCGCGATCGTAGCCACCGTTTGAGTTGGCCATCGCGAGCTGCCCGCGCCCGGTGAAGATCAACTCGGGACGAAATTCGTGGATGGATGAAAAGCCGACGCTGCCCGATCCCGTCCCCGCCGGATCACCGCCCTGGATGACGAAGCCCGGAACGACGCGATGAAAAATCACATTGTCGTAAAAGCCCGCCTGCGCCGCTCCGCCGATGCTTCCCACCGTCGCAGGAGTGACATCGCGAAAGAGCTGAAACTCCATGTCGCCCTCGATCGGAGCGGACGGCGTCGGCGTCGCCGCAGGATCGCCCGCATAGCTGACGTGGATTTTCAAAATAGGACAGCCCGTCCGGACGCGCGCAAGGATCGCGGGATTGCTGCTGGTGACGGTGAAATCGAGCACGTCACCATCCGCATCCGAGGCGAGCAGCGGGAGCACGAGCGTCTTGCCGACCGGGATTTTGGGGACCACGCGGACGGAACCGTTTTCGGTCGCGAGTGGATCGGCCAGGATCGGTGGCGCGGCAGAAATTCGGGAAGCTCCCGATAAAGATGCAGCCAGGGCAAAAATTAGTGGGATGCGTGAGGAAGAAGCCATTTTGCGAAGAGCGGGGATAAGAAGAGGACGAGGGCACTATCGCCAGCGAAAATGGCGTCGCAACACCGAAAAGAATTTTTTTATCAAACTGCGGTGAGTGACCCCGATCCGCTTTACCGAACTGCGTTCCCCTTAAAACCCGAAGCTAAGCCGCCGCGCCGTGCTCTTCGTCGAGGACATGGGAAGCCTCCATCAGCGCGATCTGCCAGTCCATCCCGATCGTTTTCTCCACCACCGCCAGCCATTCTGGAAACTCCTGAATCTCACCCTTTCTCCACGATAAAATCGTCGCCAGCGCCTTCATCCCCGAAAGGTCGCCGCATTCCGCATGAACGATGCGGCCACCGTCGATGAAGATCGTGCCCGACTCGGATTCGGGCGTGACAAAAAACAGGGAAGCCCGCGCGTTTCGAAGGCAGGCGAGTTGGATGATATCCAGCGGAGCCACCTCCCAAAGCACCGCGCGGAAACGCGGAGCCGTATCCCGGATCGCGGCGGCCGTCTCCGCCGTTGGCGGCGGAGTTTCTCGGAGATCAAAGGAAGGAATGCTCATCTTGAAAGGCGGTGATTCTCCGAGCCTTCCAAGCAGGTCAGAGGCCACCGTTCTCAAAATCCCCGCCGGGAAAAATGAGCGGACGATCAGGCGCGCAGCTTCACCAGCAAATCGCCGGCTTCGACCGAATCGCCAGCCGTCGCCAGCACCTCCGCGATCACGCCATCCGCGGGCGCGTAAATCGTCGTCTGCATTTTCATCGCTTCGAGCACGGCCAGCTTGTCACCTTTCGCAACCTTGCCGCCAACAGTGGCACTCAGCGAAGTGACCATGCCGGGAATCGGCGCGCCGACTTGCAGCGGATCGTTCGCGGCGGCTTTCGCGCGGACTTTTGTCGTTTTCGTCTGGCTCTTGTCCACCACCACGGCTTCGCGTGGGTAGCCGTTGAGTTCGTAGGTGATGACGCGGCGCGCGTCCTTGTCCGGTGTGCCGACGTTGATGAGTTTGATGAAGAGCACCTTGCCGTCTTCGATCGCGACGCTCACTTCTTCGCCGGGCCGCAGGCCGTAGAAAAACGCGGGCGTCGGGAGCGAACTCACGTCGCCAAAATCGCGCCCGAATTTCGCGAAGTCCGCGTGAACCGCTGGATACATCAGGTGCGAATACAGGTCGTCGTCCGTCGCCTCGTGTTTCAGTTTCGCGGTCAGTTCCGCTTTCACCTCGCCAAGTTTTACCGGCGCGATCTTCGCCCGTTTCGGCTGTTTTGAACTGCCGATCACTGCTTTCAACAAAGCCGGCGGCCAGCCGCCCATCGGCTCACCGAGCCCGCCGCCGAGCATGTCGATGACGCTTTCAGGATAGCCCGTCGAGCCGGGTTCGAGGTTTACCACGTCGGCGGGTTTGATGCCGCGTGTGAAAAGGAAAAGCGCCATGTCGCCGACGACTTTGCTCGAAGGCGTGACCTTCACGATGTCGCCGAAAAGCTGATTCACCTCCGCATACGTCCGCGCGATTTCCGGCCAGCGATGCCCGAGACCCATTGATGCGGCCTGCTCCTTCAGATTCGTGTACTGCCCGCCCGGCATCTCGTGGAGATACACTTCCGCACTGCCCGCTTTTGGTGCCGTATCGAACGGCGCGTAAAACGTGCGCACCTGCTCCCAGTAGTCGCTGAACTCGTTCAGCGTATCCAAGTTCAGGCCCGTTTCGCGCGGCGTGCGCTCCATCGCGGCGACGATCGAATTCATGTTCGGCTGTGAAGTCGAACCGCTCATCGACGCAATCGCCAAATCGACCACATCCACGCCCGCATCCGCCGCGCGCAGGATCGAGCCCGCATTGATCCCGCTCGTGTCGTGCGTGTGAAAGTGAACGGGAATGCCGATCGCCTCCTTCAGCGCCTTCACGAGCGCGCTCGCCGCGTAGGGCCGGCACAGGCCCGCCATGTCCTTGATCGCCAAAAAGTGCGCGCCCATTTTCTCCAGCTCCTTCGCCAGCGCCACGTAGTACTTCAGCGAATACTTCGCGCGCGCCGGATCGAGAATGTCGCCCGTGTAACAAAGTGCTCCCTCGCAAATCCCGTGCGTCGATTGCACCGCTTCCATCGCGGCCTTCATGTTTTTCAGATCGTTCAGCGAATCGAACACACGGAAAATATCCATGCCCGCCTCCGCCGCGTGCTTCACAAAACCAGCGACCACATTCGCCGGATAGCTCGTGTAGCCGACCGCGTTCGCGCCGCGCAGGAGCATTTGGAAACAGATGTTCGGCACCTTTTCGCGCAGCGACCGCAAACGCTGCCACGGGTCTTCGTTGAGGAAACGCATCGCCGTGTCGAACGTCGCGCCGCCCCACATTTCGAGCGAGAAAAGCTCCGGCGTCCGATGCGCCACGGCAGGCGCGATCGCCGCCATGTCGAACGTCCGCACACGCGTCGCCATCAAGGACTGATGCGCGTCGCGAAAGGTCGTGTCCGTGATGAGCAAGCGCTTCTGTTTCAGCGTCCACTCGGCAAATTTCTTAGGCCCGAGTTCGAGCAGCAATTGCCGTGTGCCCTTGACCGGCGCCTTTTTTCCGTCCCATTTTGGCAAACGCGCCGCCTCGAATTTCTGCCCCGGCTTGTAGCCCTTCGCGTGCGGATTCCCGTTCACGATTACGTTGCCGAGAAAATTCAGCAGCTTCGTCGCGCGATCCTTTTTCGCCCGGAAATGGAACAACTCCGGCGAAGTGTCGATCATCGTCGTGGTCGCCTCGCCGCTACGGAATTTCGGGTGATGCAGCACGTTTTCCAGAAACGGAATATTCGTCTTCACCCCGCGAATCCGCGTCTCGCGCAGCGCGCGATCCATGCGGTCGATCGCGGTCTGAAAAGTGGGCGCGCTCGCCGTCATCTTCACCAGCAGCGAATCGTAAAACGGCGTCACCACCGCGCCCGAATCGCCCATGCCCGCATCGAGCCGGATGCCAAATCCGCCCGCGCTCCGGTACGTGATGATCTTCCCGTAGTTCGGCGTGAATTTGTTCTCCGGGTCCTCCGTCGTCACGCGGCACTGAATCGCATATCCGTTCCGCGGAATCTCCCGCGGCAGCGCCACTTTTTCTCCGTAAAGCTCTTCGCCTTGCGCGATCAAAATCTGCGCCCGCACCAAATCCACCCCAGTGATCTGCTCCGTCACCGTGTGCTCCACCTGAATACGCGGATTCATCTCGATGAAAAACCACTCATGCCGGTCCAAATCGTAAAGGAATTCCACCGTCCCCGCGTTGTCATAACCGATCTCCTTCGCGATTCGCGCCGACGCTTCGCAAAGCTCCAGCCGCACCTTCTCCTTCAGCCCCACCGAAGGCGCGATCTCCACGACTTTTTGATGCCGCCGCTGCACGCTGCAATCGCGCTCGTGCAAGTGCGCCGCGTTCCCGTGCTTATCCCCAAGCACCTGCACCTCGATGTGCTTCGCACGCGGGATATATTTTTCCAAAAAGACCGCCGAATTTCCAAACGCGCGTTCCGCTTCGCCCTGCGCCTCATCCAGCAGCGAATCGAGATCGCCCGCCTTGTGAACCACGCGCATCCCGCGCCCGCCGCCGCCGAACGCCGCCTTGATAATCAGCGGAAACCCAATCGTCGCCGCCACCTTCAGCGCCTCCTTGCGATCACTCACCGGCTCCTCCGTTCCCGGCAGAGTCGGGATCTTCAATTTCTGCGTCAGCGCCCGCGCCGCGACCTTGTCACCCATCAGTTCCAGCAACTTCGGCTTCGGCCCGACGAAGATGATCCCCGCATCCGCGCAAGCCTGCGCAAACTGCGCATTCTCCGACAAAAATCCGTAACCCGGATGGATCATGTCCACGCCCTTTTCCTTCGCCAGCGCCACGATCCCCGCGATGTCCAGATAAGCCCCGACCGGCCCTTTCCCCTCGCCGACCACGTAAGCCTCATCCGCCTTAAATCGGTGCATCGAAAACCGGTCTTCCTGCGCATAAATCGCGACAGTTTTCAGCCCGAGTTCCGTCGCCGCCCGCATGATGCGGATCGCGATTTCGGAGCGGTTGGCGATGAGAAGTTTCTTCGGGGAAGCAGCGCGTGTTGACATAAAAAAGAGGCTGCAAGTTCTACGGGAACCCCGCCTGCCAACGCCAGCGCGAACGCATTCCATCGGCAATCACCGCACCAAAAACGCCGTCATTTCGACCGAAGCTCCGGCAGGCCCGTGAATGACAGCGCTTGAATGCGCCAGCGCATTGTTTTCCCTGCGACCTACTGCGCCAGCAATTGCAGGATCGCCGTCGCGTTCAGCACCGCCTTTGGCACGAACGACGAAACCTCCACATACTCCTGCACTTTCGAGCCGTCTGCGCTCTGTTCGGAGCAATGGCAAAAGTCGCCGCGCGGCCCGAGTCCATCGACGGTCGGGAAGTAATTCCACAGCACATTTCCATCGCTCAAACCGCCGCGGTCCAGACTCCCAACCTTCATCCCGAGCGCCGCGCCGGTGCGCGTCCAGATTTCGATCAGCCGGTCCGTCGCGGCGTTCGGCGACCACGGACCGGTTTCGTGATCCAGCGTCACGCGAACGGTGCAGCCCGCGATTTTTCCCGGCCCCGCGAGGTCGAAAATGCGCTTCCGCGTCGCCGCATAAAGCACCGGATCAAACGCCCGCATTTCCATCTCCGCATGCGCTTCGTGCGGCACGCGATTCATCACCGTGCCGCCGCGAATCGAGCCCACATTGACCGTCAGCGCCTTGGAAAAGTCCGTCATCGATTCGATCTCCAAAACCAGCCTTGCCAGTTCCGCGATCGCATTCGCGCCATTGCGATGCTGGCTGCCCGCGTGCGCGCCGCGGCCTTCCACATCGAGGAAAAAAGTCGCCCGTCCTTTCCGCGCCGACACCAGCGTGAAGTCGTCCCCTTCCCCGCCGTCCGCCTCGAAGATCAAGCACGCAAGCGCATCCGCGGGCAGATGCACGCGGCACAGTTTTCCAAAATCCTCCGAGATCGTTTCCTCGCAAGCGTTGAGCAGCACGACCCAATTCGTTGCCGCAAACACCTCGGGCCGCACTTCCGCCAGTGCGGACAGGGTCTGATGAAGCAGCGCCGTCCCGCCTTTGATGTCATTCGTCCCCGGCCCGTAAATCCGCTCGCCTTCGCGCCGCCACTGGAAGTGATTCCGCACTTCCTCCTCGACCGGATACACCGTGTCCAAATGCGAGATCAGCGCGATGGTCGGCGCGCCTTCGATCCACTTTCGTTTCAACACCAAATGCCGCCCGTAATTCGCCATCGGTGCCTGCGCGTAGGTCGGTGAAAAACCGAGCGACGCGAAACATTCCGCCGTGAATTCCCCGAGCCGATTCACGCCCGCTGCGTTCTCCGTAAAGCTGTTGATCGCCACCATGCCGCGGAGGATTTCGAGCGTGGCGGGCAGAGCGTTTTCACAAGATTGCCGAAGCGCAGATGAGAGCATCGGCGCAAACTATCTCACTCGATCCGCTTTCCAAGCTCGCCTTGCCGCCACGTGCCGCCGAGCCTCGCCGGACTGAGCACGCACCATATCACCCATCCGCCCGACAACGCAGCAGCGATGCCTCCTTTCAGGGCCGCCATGAATCTATCTACACTCCCATCTCCACCACTCGATCTCGCCATCCGCATCGGCTGCGAGATCGTGTATGAGACGGCGGAAAAAACGCCGATCCTCGTCTCAATCGCGCCGCGTCAGGATCGCTTTCAACTCATCCGCCAGCAAAGCCTGCAATTCGAGCCGCTGGCCGCCACGACGGAATTTCAGGACGACCACGGCAACATCGTCAACCGGCTCTTTCTCGAACCTGGCCGCAATGTTTTGCGCTACGACGCGATCGTGATGGTCCCGAGTGCGCCCGAGGACTTCATGCGATTCGGCGAGCCCATCACACCGAATCTGCTCCCGCCGGAAATCCTGCGCTACATCCTGCCGAGCCGGTATTGCGACTCGGATAAACTGCTCGATTTCGCGTGGCAAAATTTCGGTCACCTCCCGAACGGGCTCCCCCGCGTCCACGCCATCTGCGAGTGGGCGCACCGGAACATCGAATACCGCACGGGCTCGGGCAGCTCCGTCCTTTCCGCGCACGATATCGTCGAGCGGCGCTACGGCGTTTGCCGCGATCTCGCGCACACCGTCGTCGCCCTGTGCCGCACCTTTAATATCCCCGCTCGCTACGTCAGCGGCTTCGTACCGGACATCGGCGTCCTGCCAGCCAGTTCGCCCGAGGATTTCCACGCCTACTGCGAAGTCTGGCTCGGCGGCCATTGGCAGGTTTTCGACGCGCGCTTCCTCGCCCCGCGCATTGGCCGCGTCCGCATTTCGTCTGGCTACGACGCCGGGAATTGCGCCTTCACCACGATCTTCGGTGCCGCGGCTCTCACCCATTTCTACGTGTGGTCGTATCAGATCGACCCCGGCCAAGTTCACATCGGCGACCCCGTCGATCTTTCGAAAAGGCTCTGCGGCACGCCCGAAGTGCGGTTCCACCAGCAGTGAGCCTTGGCGGCTTCCGCCGGCGGTGCGTAAGGTCGCATGCTCATGCTCATCGACACCCACGCGCATCTCACGTTTCCCGATTTTGCGGATGACATCGAAGGCATCCTCGCGCGCGCTGCCGACTCTGGAGTGACGCGCGTGATCACGATCGGGACGAGCGTCGAGAGCAGCCGGCGGGCGGTCGCGATTGCGGAGAAATTTGCGAACGTGTTCGCGGTCGTCGGCATTCACCCTGACAACGCGATGGAAGCTGCGCCGGGCTTCATCGAAGAACTGCGCGCGCTGGCAAAAAGTCCGCACGTCGTCGCCATCGGCGAGGCGGGACTCGATTATTTCCGGCGCACGCCGGAGCGCGTCGCGGCGGAGAAAAGCACGCAGGCCGCGGTCTTCACGGCGCAACTCGAACTCGCCGCGGAACTCGGCCTGAACGTCGTCATTCACGAGCGCGAATCGTGGGACGACACGCTCGCCATCCTCGCGCCTTTCGCGGGAAAAGTACGCGCGCAGTTTCATTGCTTCGGCAAATCCCTGGCGTACGCCGAGGCCGTGCTGGCGCAAAATCACGTCGTCTCCTTCACCGGGATCGTCACTTTTAAAAACGCTGCCGTCGTGCAGGAAACGGCGGCTCGCTTGCCGGCGGGCGCTTTCATGGTCGAGACGGATTGCCCTTATCTCGCGCCTGTTCCTTTTCGCGGAAAACGCTGCGAGCCCGCGCACACGCGCTGCACCGCGGACTTCATCGCCGCCCTTCGCCAGCAGCCGCTGACCGAACTCGCGGCGGAAACGACGGCGGTGGCGGAGGCGTTTTTTCGTTTCGATCGATGCGCAAAAGCGGAATGAAGCGCGCCAATAGAAGGTCAAACAACTTGGTGAAATCGGGGTAGAATTGAGAACAATGCGTTTTCCGCCCTTTTTTCTTTTTGCGCTTCTGAGTTCCGCGACGGCCATGGTCGCGGAAGATCGCGTGCTCTTTAACCGCGATGTCCGCCCGATCATCGCCGAGTATTGTTTTCACTGCCACGGTCCCGATCCGGGCTCGCGCAAGGAAGGCATTCGCTTTGATCGCGAGGAGGGTTTTTTCGCAGAACGCGAGAAATCCGGGCCGACAGTCGTCAAAGGACATCCCGAAAAAAGTCCGCTCATCGAACGCATTACTTCGACCGACAAAGACGAGATCATGCCGCCGCCGAAGGAGCATAAAATCCTGAAGCCAGCCGAAGTCGCGGTGTTGAAAAAATGGATCGAGCAGGGCGCGGAGTGGCAGCCGCATTGGGCCTTCATCGCGCCGGTGAAAGCGGCGGTGCCCGCCGGAGCGGCGCATCCAGTCGATGCTTTTATTCAAGAGAAACTCACCAGCGTCGGCCTGAAGCCATCGCCGTCCGCGGACAAGCGCACGCTGGCGCGGCGCGTATCACTCGATCTCACCGGCCTGCCGCCGTCGCCGGAAATGGTGGACGCGTTTGTGAACAACGCCGCGCCCGACGCCTACGAAAAGCTGGTCGATCAACTGCTGGCCTCGCCGCGCTACGGCGAACATCGCGCGCGCTACTGGCTCGACGCTGCGCGCTACGCCGACACGCACGGCATTCACATCGATAACTACCGCGAGATCTGGCCCTACCGCGACTGGGTCATCAATGCCTTCAACACGAACGAGCATTTCGACCAGTTCACGATCGAGCAAATCGGCGGCGATCTTTTGCCCAGGCCGACGCGCGAGCAATTGATCGCGACGGGTTTTCATCGCTGCAACATCACGACCGCGGAAGGCGGCACGATCCCGGAGGAAAATTTCGCCAACTACGCGCGCGATCGCGTGGAGACGACGTCGTGGGTTTGGCTCGGGCTCACGTCGAATTGCGCGGTCTGTCACGATCACAAATTCGATCCGATCACGCAGAAAGATTTCTACGCGATGACGGCGTTTTTTCGCAACACGACGCAGGATCACACCGATCGCAACGTGCGCGACACCGCGCCCGTGCTGGTGCTGCCGCAAGGCGAGGACGCGAAACGTTTCGATGCCATCCCCGCGGAAACCGCTGACGCCAATACGAAGCTCGCGGAGCGGCAGAAAACGCTGACCGCTGACTTTGAAAAGTGGCAGACGACGGCGACAGCGGAGGCGATCGAGAACGCGACTTACACCAAAACTTTGCTCGCGCAGGTCTCGCTGAATGAAGGCACCGGCACTTCTGCGAAAGGCTTTGTGGATGGGAAGCCGCAGGCATTCGCACTGCCGCCAAATCTGGTGTGGAAGCAGGATGGCAAAACTGGACCGGCGGCGCAGGTGGCGGATGGATCGAGCATCGATCTCGGCCAGCTCGGCGACTTCGAGAAGGAGCAGGCCTTCAGCGCGAGCCTGTGGTTTTTCCGCCCCGGATCGAGCAATGCAGCGGGCGGAATCCTCGCGCGCATGGACAAGGCGGACTCGTATCGCGGCTGGGATATTTTCTACGCCGGCAATGAACTCGCTGTCCACATCGTGAACAACTGGCCCGGCGACGGGCTGAAAGTGAGCACCACCGATGAAGCCGGAAAACCGGATCAATGGCGGCACGTGACGGTGACCTACGACGGCTCGGGCAAAGCGAAGGGCGTGCAGATTTACGTGAACGGAAAGCCGCGAAAACTGCGCGTGGATAACGACAAACTCAAAGGCACGATCCGCACGAAAGTGCCGCTGATGGTCGGGCGTCGCGGCGGTGGCGGCGAGGTCTTCACCGGAGCGGTGCAGGATGTGCGCCTTTACTCCACCGTCCTTTCGGCGAAGCACGTGCTCGCCATCGCGGAACTGCCGGATTTGCGCATGATTTTGGCGAAGCCGCTCGATCAGCGTGCTCCCGAAGAGAAGCAGCGGTTGCTCACCTTTTTCTCCACGGGCGATCCGCTGAGCAATGATCTCCAGGGGAAAATCGCCGCGCTCGAAGCGGAGAAAACGGAGATCCAAAAACGCAGTCCGGTCACGCACATCCAGATGGAAAAAGCGGGCTCAATGCCGATGGCGCACCTGCTGAATCGCGGTCAATACGACCAGCCGAAGGAAGAGCTAAAACCGGCGGTGATCGCCGCGCTGAACCCGATGCCGGAAGGCGCGCCGGCCAATCGTCTCGGCCTCGCGCAGTGGCTGGTGGCGAAGGAAAATCCGCTGACGGCGCGCGTGACGGTGAATCGTTTCTGGCAGGAAATCTTCGGCGTCGGGCTGGTGAAATCGGCGCAGGATTTCGGCATCATGAGCGAGCCGCCGTCGCACCCCGCGCTGCTCGACTGGCTCGCCGTGGATTTTCGCGACAATGGCTGGGATGTGAAGCGGCTCATGCGCCTGCTCGTGACGAGCGAGACCTACAAACAAAGCTCCGCCGTGACGCCGGCCCTGCTCGAACGTGATCCTGAAAATCGTCTGCTCACGCGCGGCCCGCGCTTCCGCATGGATGCCGAAATGGTGCGCGATTACGCACTCGCGGCGAGCGGTCTGCTTTCCCCAAAAATCGGCGGCCCGAGCGTGCGACCGTATCAGCCGCCCGGCGTGTGGGAAGCGGTCGCCATGCCCGGCAGCGACACCGGCGTTTACAAGCGCGACACCGGCGAAGCGCTCTATCGACGCGGCCTCTACACCTTCTGGAAACGCGCCGCGCCACCCGCGTCATTGGAAGTCTTCAACGCGCCCAGCCGCGAAGCCTGCACCGTCCGCCGCGAGCGCACGAATACGCCGCTGCAAGCACTCGTGACTTTGAACGATCCATCCTTCGTGGAATCTGCGCGGAACCTCGCGCAAGCCGCGCTGAAGTCCGCGCCGAGTGACGCCAATGCGACGCTGGATTTCATGACCAAACACGTCCTCTGCCGCCCACTCCGCGCCAATGAAACGCCCATCCTCGAAGCCAGCCGCGCCGCGCTGCTAACCTTTTACAAGCAGTCGCCGGAAGACGCCGCAGCCCTGCTCACCTTCGGCGAAAGCAAAGCCGATCCCGCCCTCGAACCACCGCAACTCGCCGCCTGGACGATGATCGCGAGCGAACTGCTGAACCTCGACGAGGCGCTGAATAAATGAGGCTACCAACCGATCCGTCGCACACCGGGCATCTGGTCGAAATGACGATCGCGGCTCACAACTTCGAAGCCATGCTGCAACGCAAGTGCGCCGATCCACAGATCGTGATACGGCACCTCCACCATCTCGTCAGCAACCGCATGGCGAAGCACCGCGTAGTTTCGCGCGGTGACTGCATCCGCCACGAGAATCCCGCAAAAGGATTCAATTTCATCGAGCCACTTTTCCAGTTCGGCACGACGGTTGGATTTCAACAACCCGTAGCGATATTCACCCAAGACGATGCTGGGCAAATACCATGGATGATCCGGGCGGAGCACGCGCATCAAACCGGCTTCACCGCGCGCCCAGGCGGACAGCGCATTCGTATCGAGCAGCATTCTCAACCTCGATTTGTAGGAAATGCTTCCTCGATCACTGCTTCAATGCGCTGTAGTTCCTCCAGCGGCACATCGGGCGGCGGCACGGGCCAGCCGGTTCGCGTTTTGCGCCGTTCGCGCAGCCATGAGGCGAGCTCATCCACCTCGCGATCGGGCAGCGATTCGATAGCTTTTTCGATTTCCACCAAAGTGCTCATGCGCCAGACCCTAACACCGACTTTGCGCTTCGCTCAAGCAACGTAACGCTCTCCCAAGCCCATGAATCCCTTCACCGATTTCAACACCTACGAAACGCGCCGCCAGTTTCTCACGCGCGGAAAAAACGCGCTCGGCATGGCGGCGCTCGCCACGCTGCTCGGGCGCGATGTTTCCGCCGATCCCGCGCACCTCGCGAAAGTCGCCCTGCAATTCGCGCCGAAGGCGAAGCGCGTCATCTATCTGCACATGGTCGGCGGGCCTTCGCAGATGGACCTCTTCGACTACAAGCCGGAGATGGAAAAGTGGTACGACAAGGATTTGCCCGACAGCATCCGGCAGGGGCAGCGGCTCACGACGATGACTTCCAAGCAGACGCGGTTTCCGATCGCGCCGTCGAAATACAATTTCGCGCAGTACGGGCAAAACGGGATGTGGATGAACTCGGAGTTGCTCCCGTGGTTCACGAAGTGCGTGGACGACGTCGCCTTCATCCGCTCGATGAATACGGACGCGATCAATCACGAACCGGCGATCACCATGATGCAGACGGGCAACCAGCTTTCCGGTCGCCCGTGCCTCGGCTCGTGGGCGAGCTACGGGCTGGGTTCCGCGAATGAAGATTTGCCGACGTTCGTCGTGCTCGTCGCCGAGCCCAGCAATCGCGAGCAGATCCAGGCGATCTCGGGGAAATTGTGGTCGAGCGGCTTTCTGCCGGGCCAGCATGCGGGCGTCGCGTTTCGGAGCAAAGGCGACCCGATCCTTTACATCAACAATCCGCCCGGCGTCCCGCCCGCGATCCGCCGTAACACGCTCGATGGCATCCGCGCGCTCAACGAACAAAACGCCGCGCTCGTCGGCGACCCGGAAATCCACACCCGCATCGCGCAATACGAAATGGCCTTCCGCATGCAGGCCAGCGTGCCGGATCTCACCGACTTTTCGAGCGAGCCCGCGTCCACGTTTGAAATGTACGGAGCCGATGCGAAGAAGCCCGGCACCTTCGCGAACTCCGTCCTGCTCGCGCGCCGACTCGCCGAACGCGGCGTGCGCTTCACGCAGATTTATCACAACAACTGGGACCACCACTCGAACGTCGCCGGCCGCATGCCCGATCAATGCCGCGACATCGACCAGCCTTGCTACGGCCTGATTCAGGATTTAAAACAGCGCGGTCTTCTCGACGACACGCTCGTCCTTTGGGGCGGCGAATTCGGGCGCACCATCTACAGTCAGGGCGGACTTTCCAAGGCGAACTACGGACGCGATCATCATCCGCGCTGCTTCACCATGTGGGCCGCAGGCGGTGGCATCAAAGGCGGCATCGCCTACGGAGCGACCGATGATTTCAGCTACAACATCGTGGAAAATCCCGTCCACGTCCGCGACCTGCACGCCACGCTTCTGCAACTGCTCGGCTTCGACCACACGCGCCTCACTTTCAAATGGCAAGGCCTCGACGCAAAGCTCACCGGTGTGGAAGCGGCGCACGCCGTGAAGGCACTGCTGGCGTAGTTTCCCGTCGCGACTGACAGCCGCCTCTCCTCGCCGCCAAGCGCGCAGTTGAATTGATCGGCGAAGCCGCAACCCAAACTGACACCTGCCTCGCATAAACAACCATGCCGCGCGTCAAAATCCCGAACATTCCGTAGCGAGTCAGTTTTTACAGCTTTGACCTTCGCGAACGCTGCCATGTGCATGTCTTCCGGGAACGGATGGAATGCAAAGTCTGGATCGAGAATGGAATCGAAATCGCGTGGAACCGGGGCTTTGCGGAAAGCGAAGGGTGAACGCATTTCCGGCCTCCGGATCGCCTCATTCGCGATGAGCGAGATTCTAGCTGCGACCCCGCTGGCACCCTGATGGCGAGCGATCCGAACACGATCACCTCCACACTTGCGCGGATGGAAAAAAGCGGACTCATCGAGCGGCGGGCGCACGAAGTCGATCGGCGCGCCAATCGTGTCCGGCTGCTCCCGAAAGGCGCGCGCACCTTTGAGCAAGCGCAGACGATTGCCATGGAGCTGCAATCGCAAGTGCTGGCGGTGATCCCGGCAGAACATCGCGCGAGCTTTCTGGAAGAGCTCGCCGCCATCGCCGAAGCATGCGCGTCCACGTTGGAAAAATCCAAAAGCCTCTGACCCGCCGGGAACCCTCCCCGGTTGCATCCCTCCTGAAGCAGAAAAGGCGTCCCGGATTCGCTCCAGCGCGCCTCATGAGCTACCCGGACCCCCTTCCTCTTTCCCCTTTTGCACGCCTCCGGTGCTGCCAAAGCGGTGTCGGCACTACGCTCTTGCACCGTCCTCCAAAGCCGACCCGACCCGCCTTTTCCGCGATCCGCGACCCGCAGCGAGCCCTCCTGCGACAAAAAGGCTCATCTGACGTGAAATCTAAGCAAACAGCCAAACCCGGCCCGTTTGAGGCCATAAGTGTTCAATTTGAGCCAATCTGCTGAGGCGATCGTGTCATCTGGTCGAGCGATTGAGTCATCTGGTCGAGCGATTGAGTCATCTGGTCAAGCGATTGAGCCATCTGGTCGAGCGATCGTGTCATCTGGTCGAGCGATTGAGTCATCTGGTCGAGCGATTGAGCCATCTGGTCGAGCGATTGAGTCATCTGGTCGAGCGATTGAGTCATCTGGTCGAGCGATCGTGTCATCTGGTCGAGC
>JBBRPM010000040.1:0-31673 GCA_038228115.1 Chthoniobacterales bacterium | reverse complement strand
TACCCGGCCGGTTATACTTGGCGCCCGTAGTGGTGTTGTGTAGCAAGGAGAGCAGTTTTCCTTCTCTGAAAAGCACAACTTTCTGACCTTTCACACCCTCACGATCGTAAAACCCTCCATAAGAAAATTCTTTTTGACCATCGTCAATGATTGTTACTTTGCTAATTAAGGCGTTTTTTTTTGCTTTCCAAAAATTATCGGCAAAAGTGTTATCTGCCATAAAAAATTCACACCCCCCCCGACGGGCCGCGACACACCACGCTTCAATCCCACACGTATCGTTCATCGATCTCCACGCCATGTTTCCGGTATAGCGCCCGGAACTCATCCTGATACGACACCCCGCGATGATGCTGGTCCTGCGTGGCGACATAGGCCCGGACCTGTTCGACGTTCGATTGACTCACGGAAAATGAGCCATAGCCGCCTTGCCAGTAGAAGTCCCGGCAAGCCGCTCCCTGTTCCTTCATCCATTTCGACGGACTGCCCTTTGCCACCTCGACCAAGCCGGCGATGGGGACGGTGCGGGAAAGGTTGCAGAGGATGTGGACGTGATCTTCCACGCCATTGATGAGGATGGGCTCGCAGCCGATGGCTTGCAGAGCGCCTGCCATGTAAGCGTGCAGGCGGGCGCGGAGTTCCGGGTCTTTGAGAAAAGGAACGCGGTTCTTCGTGCTGAAGACGACATGCAGGACGACGCGGGCGAGAGACTGGGGCATAGCGAGCCAGCATTGCTACGCCCCGTTGGGGCTTTGCCGATTCCATATTTTCAGACCCAGGGCGGCGCTCGTTCCTCGCTTGCCCTGGGCTGGCTTGTCTGCGGGCCTTTGGCCCTCAGCACCGAGCATCATCTGCGTGGGCTGCGAGGAGCGGGTGCCGCTCTGGGATGAGAGGAAGCAGTGCTTCGCCAGCCCGGCGATTGCCGCCAGTATTATGGAACGAAGTGGGCGGCTTACTTCGTTTGCCGCCAGTGTCATGCATCAAAGTGGGCGGCTTACTCCGTTTCAGCAGCGGGTGCGCGAATGCAGGAGGAGTCCGCCGTCGAGCTGAGCACCCAGAGCAAGGAACGCCGGCTGGTGGGCGAGGTCATTTGATGCTCCCTGCCGGTCGCACCCTTCGGGCACGTCGCTTCGCTCCTGTCCATCTCGCTCCGCTCGGTTCCACCGTGGCGCTCGCGGACCAGATCAACCGGAAGTTCAAGGTGAGCGATCAGGGCATCGACATGGAGATCGAATTTGTCGACGACGAGCATGAGGCCACCAACCGCAAAGTGTATCTGCAACTGAAGTCAGGCGACTCTTACACTCGGAAGCGCAAGGCGGACGGTGCGGAAATTTTCACCATTAAGAAGCAGCGTCAGGCCGAATACTGGATGGCCTCCCCATTCCCCGTGCTGCTGGTGGATTCGGAATTCCGAGGGCGAAGTCCGCTGGATGGAGGTGCGCGACTGGCTGAAGCGCGAGAGGGACGGTGGCAAGAAGCCGGTGAAGCAGATCATCTTCGAGGGTGATCGGTTCGACTTGATGAGCGTGCGGCGGTGGCGGGAAAAGATATTGGGCGCGACAACGGCACCGTAAAAACCGGCCCCGCTCTGAGATGCGCTGGAAAAGTAGTTTACCATCAATGCGGGTGCCAGAGGTGGTAGAGCTTCACGGGATGAGGACGACGAGATCGACATCCTGCTCGAATTCACCGACGAGGGCGGCAATGGAAGCGACAAGGATCTTGGCGGCATTTGCCAAGTGAAACGATTTGCACAGTAAAACTGCACGAAACGGTGAGAACGCCGAAGGCGTTTCATCTTTCAGCCCAGGGTCGCGTGCGGCGCGCCACCCTGGGGGTCAGGAAACATCGGGGCCAACCCGGAAAGAGTTTCATCCGATCCGGCCCCGGCGCTTGCCGAGCTTCAACCCTTGCAGGGTTGACCATCCTTTTTCTCGAAAAACCCAGGGTAGCTCGTGCCTCGCAACCTTGGGCTGATGGATGGAGCACCTTCGGCGCTCGCCATGCGTTCGCGCAATCTGACTGTGAAAATCGTATGAGAAGGTGGATTGGCGCACGATCATGAGAGTGAGCGGCGGTACTATTTGCCCAGCCAGTTTAGGAGCAGCATCACACTGACTAAAACGGTGATGAGGCCACCCATAATCAACCCGAAGATCGCGCGACCCATGCCGTGTTTTGGATGCGGATCGTGGCGATGTTTTCGGATGTCGCGGATGGCGATGATCGAGACGATGAGGGCGATCGGGGCGGGGATGAGGAGGACGGAGAAGAGGGCGAGGTAGCCTGCGGCGATGGCCCAGCCGGAGCGACCGACGGGAAGCAGGAGGCGGACGCCGGCGTCGTCGCCGATTTTCGGCGGGGCTGGGAGCGGGGGCGGGGAAGTGGCTCCGAGTGCGGTGGGGAAAAGCGTGCGTAGCGGTGTCCAGGCGGACATGCCCTCGCGCCAGGCCAGATCATCCGGCGAGTATTTTCCCGAGGTGAGTCCGCTGAGGATTTCCGCGTCTTCAAACGGGCCGATTTGCTGGTTATTCTGCGTAAGAAAGGTCCCCATATCCGTGACGCCGCGAAGCTAGAACTTGCGCGGGCGGCGTGTCACTCCGCAATTGCCTGACGGCATCCTTTCGTTCACTTCGCGAAGACGGCGTTGCGGCTGCGGGGGATTCCCGGAAGTGCCGTTCAGGCTTCGTCGAAGGACGGCACCATTTCCGGCGCGACGCGGGCGAGCACCCAGAGGGTGGGGATTTCCACCTGGCGCGGGGCGAGGCGCTGGGGGTCGGGGCCGATCATTTTTATGCCGCGTGAGTCGGTGAATTCGATGGGGGATGCTCCGAGCGGGCTGGCGGCGAAATACATGACTTCGGAGGAAATGGCCTCGGCGTTGGCGACGATGACGGGGCAGACTTCGAGGAGAAAGGTGCGGAGCAGGGCGGAGTTGGCGCGGATGGCGGCGAGATCGACGCGGCCTTCGCAGAGGGGCGCGCGCATTTCCACGCTGCCGAGGAGGTGGCTCCAAGTGTCGCTTTTCCCGATGATGACGGCGAAGGGCGTGACGATGCGCTGGCGGGAATCGAGGCCGAGCAGGCTCTTTATACGCACTTCGGTCTCGGCTAAAATCACGTCCTGCTGATCGAGCCGGCGGGCTTCGAGTTGCGGGTCGGCGATGCCGGAGAGGCGCTTGCGGAATTCGGCGTTGTGGAGTGGATCGAAGAGGAAAAAAATGCCCGACGCGGCGGCGATGTGTTGCGCGCCGGGGGAGTCGGCGCTGTTGCGCGTGGGCTCGAAGTGCTCGCCGGCGTTGTCGTAGAAGACGACGGAGAAATCCTGCTCGAGGTCGCGCGCGCTGGAGACGTTGAAGATGAATGGTTTTGGGAGGCGCACTTTTCGGCCGAGGCGCGGGAGTGTTTCGTACATCGCGCCTTCGAGTTCGGTTTTTGCGAGCACGGCTTCTTCCGGCGTGGAGGCGGAGAAGAGCTGGGTCTTCATCTGATTCAGGATGACGTTTTCCGACGGATCGGCGTCGCGAAAGGTGACGCGGAAATGCTGGAAGAGCGCGGTCTGGAGCATCTTCACGAGCACACTGAGGTAGTAGGATTTTCCCGAGGACGGCGCGCCGACGATGGAGAAAATGTGGTGCGGGAGATCGAGAAAACCGGGCGGCAATTTGCGGCGGCAGTGTGGGCAGGCGAGATCGGGGGCGGGGATGCCGAGGGCATCGACGGCCTGGCTGCGGTCGTTGAAGCGCGTGGCGTGGAAGCGTTGCATGTGCGCTTCGCCGAGCAGGGGATCGCCGCGCAAATCGGCGTGGACGGCGATGTTCATGGCGTCGCCTCGGTCGAATTTCAGCCAGCAAACGGGGCAGGTGAATTCGCCGTATTCGGAATTGATCGGGACGGCGGCGATTTCGTTGTCGGAGGATTCGGGGAGAGCGAGAACGGGGTGCGGGAGGGCAGGCAGGATGTGCTCGGCGTAGAAGCCCATCGTGGTGAGGCCGCGGCAGAGGACGAGCGTCTGGTCGTCGATTTGCGGGAGCGCGGAGAGATGTTCGGCGAGTTCGTGCAGCGCGCACGGGCCGGATTTTACGTCTGCGGTGCGATCGTAAATATACCAGCGCTGGTGATCCATTTTCGCGAGCCAGGCCGCGGGATCATTGGTGCCGTGGAGCGCGAGGAAGTGGCCGCCGATGATGAGCGTGTGGTCTTCGTCGGCGTTCAGATATGTGCCGGCGCTGGCGCTGCCATTCAGCAGGAGCGACGCGGTGCCATTGGCGGGCAGGATGGAAAAGGCGCGCCCTTTTTTCTGGATGACGCAGAAAACCTCGGCGACGGCGGGATCATCGATGCGCCAGTCGCAGTCGTCGCCGCTGCCGATGGTGAAAGGCGTGTGGTCCACGAGCCGGTGGTGACCGGTGAAGCAATCGAAGAGGGTGAATTCGGGAGCGAGGAAGCCCATGTGTGGCGGCTGGGCCAAAACTGTCCGCACCAGCACAGCTTTTGCAAAGCGTGTTTCCCGGGGAAAGTCCCGCGGATTCCGAGGCGCGCTGCATATTCGTCGCAGGTTTTTTCAAACACCGGCTCTCATCCGGGGTGAAGAGTGTAGGTTCGCCGTGCCCGCATGAAGTTTCCTGTCCTCCTTTTTTTAAACAGCCTTGCCTTTTCGCTGCTCGCAGCGGAACCGGCGACCGGGCCGGTGACGCTCGCGCAGCAGGTGCAGCCGCTGATGAAGGAATTCTGCGTGGACTGCCACAATGCGGACAAGCACAAGGGCGACCTGAATCTTTTGCCGCTGCTGGAGAAGGCGAACTTGATGGAAAATCGCGAGGCGTGGGAGAAGATCGCCGACGCGCTGGAAGGGCGCGACATGCCGCCGGAGAAGAAGCCGCAGCCGAACGAGGCGAGCCGCGAATTGCTGGTGAAATTCATCGATGGGCAGCTTTCGACGGTGGATTGCAAACTGGACCGCAATCCGGGGAAGGTGACGATCCGCCGGCTGAACCGGCAGGAGTATCGCAATACGGTGCGCGACCTTTTGCACGTGGAGTACGACCCGGATGAATTTCCGAATGACGAGGTCGGATATGGCTTCGACAACATCGCGGACGTGCTGTCGCTGCCGCCGCTTTTGATGGAGAAATTCATGTCTGCGGCGGAGACGATCGCGATGCGCGCGATCGTGGTGGAGGCCGCGCCGAAGCCGCAGGTGAAGCGGATCGACGGCGAGCGTTTTGTGCCGACGGATGCCGCGAACAAGGCGATCGAGGGCAAGGCGCTCGGGCTTTACCGGGAGGGCGAGGGCGTGACGAAATTTGAGTTCCTAAAAACCGGCGAATACACGCTGCGCATCCGCGCCTACGGCGAGCAGGCCGGGCCGGAAGCGCCGAAGCTCGCGGTTCGCGTGGATGGGAAGGAGCTGCACGTTTTCGACGTGAAAGCGGAGCACGGGAAAATGTATGAGCTGAAGGCGGCGATCGAAGCGGGGTCGCGGAAAGTGGCGGTCGCTTATCTGAATAATTTCAACGACGGCAAAGGCGCGGATCGGAATTTATTTGTGGAGTGGGTCGAAGTCGTTTCGCCGCCGGTGGCAGCGGATGTGAAGCTGCCGGAAAGTCACACGCGCCTGATCCCAAAAATGCCGGAGCCGGGGCATGAACACGAGATGGCGCGTGAGATTCTGGCGAAGTTTGTGTCGCGTGCCTACCGGCGTCCGGCGACGGATGCGGAGGTGGACCGGCTGACGAGTTTCGTGGATCTCGCGATGAAAGATGGCGCGGGATTTTTGGAAGGGATGCAGGTCGCGGTGCAGGCGACGCTTTGCTCGCCGCGCTTCCTATATCGCTGGGAGCTCGATCCCGAGACGATGAAGCCGGGCGATGTGCGCGTGCTGACGGACTACGAAGTGGCGTCGCGGCTTTCCTATTTTCTGTGGAGCTCGATGCCGGACGAGGAGCTGCTCGGCCTCGCGCAACGCGGCGAGCTGCGCAAAGACGGCAACGTGGAAAAGCAGGCGACGCGGATGATGCAGGACTGGCGCTCGTTTGCTTTCGTGGAAAATTTCGCCGGCCAGTGGTTGCAAATTCGGAACATGTACGATGTGGCGATTGATCCCGATCTGTTCCCGAAATGGGACGATTCGCTGAAGGTGGCGATGGAACAGGAGACGCGGCGTTTTTTCACCGCGATCATGAAGGAGAATCGTCCGGTGACAGAATTGATCGATGCGGACTTCACCTTTCTGAATGAGAAACTGGCGCGCTTTTACGGGATCGACGGTGTGAAGGGTGATGAGTTTCAGCGCGTGAAATTGCCGCCGGGCTCGGCGCGTGGCGGAGTGCTGACTCAGGGCAGTGTGCTGCTGGCGACTTCGACGCCGACGCGGACTTCGCCGGTGATTCGCGGGAAGTGGATCCTCGAGCAAATCCTCGGCACGCCGCCGCCTCCGCCGCCTGCGGATGTGCCACCATTGCAGGAGCAGGCGAAGGCAAATCAGTCTGCGTCGCTGCGGCAGCGGATGGAAGAGCATCGCAATTCGCCGGACTGCTCCGGTTGCCATTCGCTGATGGACCCACTCGGTTTCGCGCTGGAAAATTTCGACGCGACGGGAGCATGGCGCGATGCGGACGGGAAGTATCCGATCGATGCGTCCGGCAAGTTGCGCGGCGATGATGCTAAGCCCTTCAACGGACCGCGCGAGCTGAAGGGCTTGCTGAAAGGAAACAAGAAATTTGTACGGTGTCTCACCGAGAAAATGATGACGTATGCGCTGGGCCGCGGGCTGGAGTATTTCGATAAATGCGCGGTGACGGCGATTGCGGCGGAGTTGCCGAAATCAGAAAACCGCTTCAGCGCGCTGGTGGCGGGAATCGTGACGAGCGATCCGTTTCTGAAGCGCAAACGCGAAATCGCCAAAGACTGAGCGCCAGCCCGTGGACCGACTCTCGACATGCCGGGCGCTCCGGTGTTTTCTCCCCGCTCGTCCGATGAATCGTCTCCGCCTCTACGCTGTTTTCGCGCTCGCGCTTCCGCTTTTCGCCGGTGGCGAAACGCCGGGCTACACGAACGATTTTGAGGCGGCGGAAGTGGGGAAAACGCCGAAAGATTTGGTGGTGATTTCGGGCGGCTTTGTCGTGCAGAAGGAAGGCGCGAATCAATTTTTGGAATTACCCGGCGCGCCGCTGGACACGTTCGGGGCACTGTTCGGTCCGGCGCAAATGGACGGGCTGAGCGTGACGGCAAAATTTTTTGCGACGAAGGTGGGCCGCAAATTTCCGGCGTTCGGGCTGAGCTTGAACGGAGCGGGCGGCTACCGCCTGCAAGTCAGTGCGGCGAAGAAGCAGGTCGAGATTTTCAAAGGCGACGACGCCCGCGTGAATGCGCCGCTGGAGTGGACGGATGCCCAGTGGATGAGCCTGCGAATCCAGGCGCGGAAGACGGCGGCGGGCACGTGGGTGATTGAGGGAAAGGCGTGGCCGGCGTCGAGTGCGGAGCCAGAAAAATGGAACATCACGCTGGAGGAAAACGTTGCTCCGGCGGCGGGTCGGCCCGGAATCTGGGGCGCTCCTTTTTCGGGGACGCCGATCCGTTTTGATGACCTCGCTGTGACTCCGATCCGCTGAATCTTTTTCCCACCCAAATCATGAAAATCCAAGCTGCTCTCGCCACTCTCATCATTTCCACCGTTTCCCTCCACGCGCTCGACTGGCCGCAGTATCGCGGCGCGACTGGCGATGGACGCACGACGGAAAAGGTGATGAAGCCGTGGCCGGCGACGGGGCCGAAGGTGCTTTGGAAAGTGCCGACGACGGGCGGTTTCAGTTCGTTCAGCGTGGCCGGTGGGCGCGCGTTTACTTTGGTGCTGCGCGACTTTGAGGGGGCGAATCAGGAGACGCTGCTGGCGCTGGATGCGGCCACAGGCAAGGAAGCGTGGGCAGTGCCGATGGGGGCGGTGAAGTTCGACGGCGGCGGCGATTCCGGGGCGAATGACAACAAGGGCGGCGATGGCCCGCGCTCGACGCCGACGAGCGATGGCGCGCACGTTTTCACGCTCTCATCGAAACTGGTGCTGCAATCTTTCGACGCGGCGTCGGGGAAAGTGGTGTGGACAAAGGACATCGTGGCCGAATACAAAGGCCGGAATATCCAGTGGCAAAATGCCGCGTCGCCACTGCTGGAAGGCGGTTTGCTTTTCGTCGCGGGCGGCGGGCCGGGGGAGTCGCTGCTGGCAGTCGATGCGAAGGACGGAAAGGTCGTGTGGAAAGCTTTCGACGAGAAGATGACGCACGCGACGCCGGTGCCGGCAACCATCTTGGGGCAGCGTCAGGTGATCTTCTTTCTGCAATCGGGCCTGCTCTCGGTGGAGCCGAAAACGGGGAAGGAATTGTGGCGCTACAATTTCAACTACAGCACCTCGACGGCGGCCTCGCCGGTGGTGTCGGGCGACATCGTGTATTGCTCCGCGGGCTACGGCATCGGCGCGGGCGCGGCGCGGATTGCGAAAAGCGGTTTTACTTTCACCGCGACGGAACTCTACCGGATGCGCGGCAACAAACCGCTGGCGAACCACTGGAGCACGCCGGTGGTGAAGGATGGGAATCTTTACGGGCTCTTCCAGTTTAAAGAATACGGGAGCGGCCCGATGAAATGCATCGACGTCGCGACGGGCGCGGTGAAGTGGGAGCAGGCTGGTTTCGGACCGGGGCAGGTGATCCTGGCGGGCGGGCAGGTCATCGCGCTTTCGGATAAGGGCGAACTGGTGCTGATCGATGCGAAGCCGGAAGCGTATCAGGAACTGGCGCGCGCGGATGTGCTGGATGGAAAGTGCTGGTCCACGCCGGTGCTGGCGAATGGCCACATCTTTGCGCGCAGCACGAAGGAGGCGGTCTGCCTCGACGTGAGCGGAAAGTAGGCGCGACTACTTTGCGTCCGCAGCCGGGTCGCGGCCTTCGTCGAAGTCGATGTAATCGAACATTGTCTGGATATCGTCGCGGTCGGGGATGTTGCTCTCACCTTTGCGCATGATCAGCCGTTCCGTAGCCGCGTCGTTCCAGCCGCGTTTGCGCATGAAGTCGTTCCAAATTTCGATGTCTTCTTCCGTTGGCTGGCGTCCTTGGGAGAAAGCCCACGCGAGAATTTCTTCGTCGGTGCCGCCGTCTTTGACACGCTCGACCAGCGGCTCGTATTCGATGCGCAGAAAGTTCAGGCAGCGTTCGTCAAATCCGCCGCCCAGATTTTCAATATACTCAGTGGGAAGCGCACCCGCGGCGTGCAGGCGGATTTTATCGAGCATGCGCGCGAAGTAATAAATGCTGCCACATGGGACGTTGGGACTGCGGAGATTTTCAACTTTCATGGAGCGATGGTAAACCGCGCGAAAGCGTGGCGGCAAGCGCCGCGGACTTTGGAATTTCGCGTGCGCGGCATGGGGCGCGCTTGTGTTTTCAATGATCTCTGAAACAGTCACCCGATGCGGATGAAGACCATCCTTTTGATTGATGACGACGACATGTGCCGAGCCCCTGCTGCGGAACTGCTGCGCCGGAACCACTGGCATGTCCTGGAGGCGGAGGACGGCGAAAGCGGGCTGCAACTCGCGATCGAGCATCGTCCCGATGTGATCCTGTGCGACCTTCTCATGCCGCGGGTCAATGGGTATCAGGTGTGCCGGGCGGTGCGGGAGCATCTGGAGCTGCGGCACACGAAAATCATCGTGGTAACGGGGCGCGATTACGCGGCGGACCGGCGCAGCGCGGACGAGGCCGGCGCGGACGATTATCTGGTGAAGCCGATTGAGTTTGGTGCGTTGCAGGCCGCGATTGCGAAAGTGCTGCCGGATTTGAATCAGCATCTCGATCGGGAGGACGAAGCGAGCTTGGCCAACGCGCCGACAAGCGGAGGCGCGCGCTTGAAATTTTGGGGTGTGCGCGGCTCGATCCCGGCACCGGGTGAGACGACGTGTTTTTTCGGCGGCAATACGTCGTGCGTGGAATTGCGCGCCGATGGCGAACACATCATTTGCGATGCGGGCTCGGGCATTCGCGCCCTCGGGATGGCGCTCACGGCGGAGGCGGCGGGGCGTCCGCTGAATCTCACGCTGCTGATCACGCACGCGCACTGGGATCATATTCAGGGCTTCCCGTTTTTTCTCCCCGCGTATGACCCGGAAAGCCGGCTGCGGATTCTCGGGTATGAAGGAGCAACGGAGGGATTGCGGACGACTCTGGCGGGGCAAATGGAGAGTCCTTATTTCCCGCTGGCGCTCGATCAGATGCCGGGAAATATCGAGATTGAGGAGTTAAAGGACATGCAATTCCGCATCGGGGCGCTGCAGGTGGATGCGTGCTTTACGAATCATCCGGGCGTGTGCGTCGGCTACCGTTTTAAAACGAGCGGCGGGACGATCATTTACATGCCGGATAACGAGACGGTGGCGCACAAAAATGGAGAGAACGCCGGGCACGTGCCGGCGACGATGGAGCAGGACATCGCGGAGTTCATTCACGGTGCCGATGTGCTGATCCTCGATGCGCAATACACGGCGGCGGAATACGCGAGGCACGTCGGGTGGGGCCACGGCTGCGTGGATGAAGTGGTGCGACTGGCCGCGGGCGCGAAGGTGAAACGGCTGTATCTTTTCCACCATGATCCGTCGCACGATGACCGGGTGATTTCGACCATCCTGATGCACGCACGCGAGGTCGCCACGGCGCTCGGAAGCCGCATGCGCATCGAGGCCGCGCGGGAAGGTGACGCGGTGCTGCTGCCGGCGCGGATGATGAACGCCGTCGGCTGATCGTTTCGCATGAAGATCATTCGCCATGAAAATGCCGCCGGGGAAATCTGCTGGGCGGAGCAGCATGCGGATGGGACCGCGAGCCGGCTGGATGGCGACCTGTTCGGTGGTCTTGCGAAAACGGGCGAGCCCGCGTCGGTTCGCCGGTTGCTCGCGCCGCTGACGCCTGCGGTGATTTTTTGTATCGGCCTGAACTACCGCCAACACGCCGCGGAGACGAACGCGCCGCTGCCGGATATTCCTGTCGTCTTCATGAAAAGCCCCGGCGCGCTCCAGCATCCCGGCGGGCCGATCGTGCTGCCGCGATGGATGCGGAGCACGAAGGTGGATTACGAATGTGAGCTGGCGATCGTGATCGGACGCGCCTGCAAAAATGTGTCCCGCGCACGCGCGCTCGATTTCGTGCTCGGCTACACCTGCGCGAATGATGTGAGCGCGCGCGACTGGCAAAAAGAAGGCGGCGGTTCGCAATGGTGCCGTGGAAAATCGTTCGACACTTTCGCCCCGCTCGGCCCGTGTCTGGTCACGCCGGACGAAATCCCGAATCCCGGTGCGCTCCGCATCCAGACGCGCATCGGCAGCGAGACGATGCAGGATGCGAGCACGAGCGACATGATTTTCGACGTGCCCACGCTCATCGAATTTCTGAGCGGCAGCACCACGCTGCCGCCCGGCACCGTCATCCTCACCGGCACGCCGCACGGCGTGGGGGCGGCGCGGAAGCCGCCGCGTTTTTTGCAGGCAGGCGATGAGGTTTCGATCGAGATCGAAAACATCGGCGTGCTGACGAATCCGGTGATCGAGGAAGCCGCCGCCGACGGATCGAGTTTCCACTTGTAAAAGCGGAGCGTGTGCGAACATTCGCGCCATGGAACAGTTGCAACTTCTGGGCATCGCCCTCGGGCTCGCCACGCTCTCCGGCCTCAATCTCTACCTCACCGTCTTCGCGACCGGGCTCGCGGTGAGTCAGCACTGGATCACGCTCTCCCCGCAATATCAGTCGCTCGATATCCTCGGCCATCCCGCGGTCATCATTCTGTCCGGCACGTTGTTCGCGCTCCAGTTTTTTGCCGATAAAATCCCGTGGGTCGATTCGCTTTGGGACGCGGTGCATACGTTTATTCGCCCCGTCGGCGGCGCGCTGCTCGCCATCCGCGTGCTCGGCACGCCCGATCCGGTTTACGATGTCATCGTCGCCATCCTCGCGGGCGGCGTCACGCTCGCTACCCACAGCACGAAGAGCGGCCTGCGCCTCGTCGTGAATCATTCGCCCGAGCCATTTTCCAACATCGCCGTCAGCCTCGCTGAAGACGCGACGGTGCTCGGCGGACTCACGCTCATCTGGCATGACCCGATTCTGGCGCTCATCGTTTTCAGCGTCGCCCTCCTGATCCTCGGCTACGCCGGGCCGCGCATTTTCCGCGCGCTGAAAGTGAATCTCTGGCTCCTCTGGCGGAAGCTCGCCTCTCCGGCGGAAGATCATGCTGAGGTGGAATTGCCCGCGAAACTTCCAGCCGAACGGCATATCATTTTTCACGCGAAAAACCTGCTCGGCGAAAAAATAGACTGGGCCGTTCCCTGCGTGAGCACCGCGGCGAAGCGTGTTCCGGGAAATGTTTTCGGGCATCTCGTCGCCACCGCGGAGGATCAAAGCCGCGTCTGGTTTGTCGGCAAACGCGGCTGGCGCAAGATCGCGGAGGAAGTGGATCTCACGACTTACAAAGTCGCGCACGAGGCGAAATTTCTGAGCGAAAATCTGGTGCTCTACAGTCTGGAGCGCAGTCCGAAATACTGTTTCGTCTTCGACCGGCCGCGCCGGACGCTGGTAGAAAAAGTCGTGCGCCAGTTGCAGCAACGTGTCGAAAATGCCGCCCCGGTGCCGATCGCCGATTCGGCAGTCGTGGTTTCCTAGTCTTCGACCGAAAAACAAGCCGGGCACGCCGTCCGACACAGGTCCAGAAAATCCTCCCACCGCAGCTCCAACCAGGGATCGCGCTCGCGCAGACGGGTCATCGTGCGCCGCGCGATGGCGAACCGCGCATCCTCCAGCCGACGGCACACAGTCGCTTTGCTGTATCCGAAAAGGCGTCCCAATTCCTCCCGCTCGAGATCCTGAAGATATTCCAGTTGGAGCAGGACGTAATCTTGCGCCGGACAGTTTTCAAACGCCCACTCGATCGACTCCCGCATGAGGGCGATGAGCGACGGATCATGGTCCGCCACCGCCGCTGCCGCATCGACGTAACCCGCGTGTTCGCTCGAGGTAAAACGACTTTCACGTCGGTTGTCCACGCGTTTGCGGCTGTAAAAAGAATGGAGCGCGACGGTGTTCAGCCACGTGAGCAGGGCGCAGGTGCCATTGTAGCGCCCGAGCCGGATGCTCCCGCTCCTCGTTGGCGTCAAAAGGTCGCACCACAGCATCTCGACCGTCTCCTGTGCCTCCGGCTGCGGCGCACCGGCCCTCATCAGGAAAGCCGTCATCGGCTCGCGATAGGCCACCTGTAAATGGGCGAGGGCGGCCGCGTCGTGGGCGAGGCATTTCTCCACGATGGAAAAATCCGAAATGTGTAACGTGGGGCTGTTCACGTGGACAGTGTTCAAAATGGCGCGGGATTTTTCAATCTCGAAAGGCCCCGACAGAGGGGCGTTGAGAGCCACCATTCCCGCCACCCTTCCTGCCGCCGTGCCCGTTTCCAGCTATCCGCCGCCTGACCACCTCGCCGCACTCTCAAATTCTCTCAACGCCCGACTGTCAGAAGCCCACCCGATTCCCACGCTTCCCCAATTGTTTAATGACGGCGCATTGATGCGTTGCAAAAAAGCCGAAGAAATTGCCGATTTTTGTTGGTTCGGAGGTTGGGAGAATATTTTTTGCAATGACTCAAAACCGCGTCGTCTAAACCAACGAGTGAACTCTGAAATTAAAATCCTGCTCGAGTTTCTCGAGCGCTTTGGGCCGGAAGTCACCGCCCACCAATTGCCAGAACCCCGGGGAGACGCCGCTGCCAAGCTCGATCGTTTTGCGCGCGGCCTTTCCAGCGAAGACGAACGCGAGGAGGTGTGCAGCATGCTGCGGATGCATCCTGCCTGGCTGCGCTGGCTGGCCGATCGCGTGAAGCTGGCGCGCGGCGGGGATTCGCTCCCGGCGTCCAACTAGTTTAGCGCTCGTTCGGCGCCTGCAGCTCGTGCGTCCACGGGCGGGCGATGCGGTGGAAAAGCGACTTCGCTTGCAGCGGCAGCAGACCCGGTTTTTCCGAAAGCAGGCACGCCAGCATGCCCGCCACGCGCGGCGCGGCGAAGCTGCTGCCCGTCACCTTTTTCATCCCGCCGCCGCACCACGCGACGTCCACGTCGATCCCGCAGGCGGCGAATTCCACCAGCGTTCCCGCCTTGTAAAAAAGGTGCGCCTCCTCGCTGGTGCGCGCCATGTTCACCGTGATGACCGACGAGAAAAAGCCTGGCCACTCCGGGCGCGTGAAGTCGTGATTGTTGCAGGCCGCGACGACGTGGACGCCGTGGAGATACGCCTCGTCCACCCAGCGCTTGTGATGGAGCACGTGCTCGGAAATCGCGCAGCCGAAGCTGCAATTTAGAATGTGATAGCCGCGCTCCATCGCGACCCGCGCGCCCTCGGCGATCGTGGCGGTGCGGGTCGTCAGCGATTCGCCGAAGACTCGGAAACTTCCCAGCTCCGCCTCCGGCGCGACGCGGTGCAGGATGCTCGCGATCGCTGTGCCGTGGCCAAAGCGATCGACGCGACCGGGTGCGACGATCAGACGCTGCCCGTCCTCGACAATGGCCACGTCATCCGTCAGTTCGAGTCCGGCGAGCGCCGGATGATCCGGGTCCACGCCGGAATCGAGGATGGCGATTTTCACTCCTTTTCCACGGCCTTTGCTCATCGCGGCCTGCGCTTCCTCGGGGGAAATCCACTGCGTCATCCGAGGGAGTCCAGTCCGAGACATTGAGCGAGGAGTCGATACTCGATGAGGCGCGAGAGAAGTCCGGCCGTGTGTTGCAAGTCGTGCAAATGATCCGCGGAAAAACCGGGCGGGTTCGGACAGCCGGCGTCTTTTGGGAGGAGCTGGACGCACGAAATGACGCCGCGCAATTCTCCGAAATAGTAAAACGGGACGGCCAGCATCGCCCACGTTTTCACGTCGAGTTCGTTGTCGAGGGTGGGGTCCTGCCTTTTGTTGAGGCACACTTCGTTTTCACAAATCGGCTGCTCGGTGGCGGCGACCATGCTCATCATGCCGGAGCGAATCGGCTGCTCGTATGTGCCGACGAAACGCTCGGCGTGCCGCCCGGAGTTGAAGCGCGGCACCAGCGCGGATTTCGCTTCATTCAGCAGCCACACCGTGCCTTCGTCCGCACGCACCCGATTGAAGGCCGCGAGCAAAAGACTCTGCATCGAGGCATCGAGAAAAGTGCCGAAGGCGACGCCGCCGACTTCCTGTGCCGCGGAATTCAAGGCGGCCAGAAGCGCCGGTCGCAGCGCGGCGATTCGCTCATCCGGCAGTACGATCATGCGCTCGGCCATGACTTTTTCTACCGGATGATCCCGCGCGGACTGCTGGAGATAAAAGCGATGATCTGCTCGATCTCCGCCAGCTCCGGCAGGTCCGCGCGAATGGCCTCGATCGCTTGCGGGAGATTCAGGGATAGCCGGTAGATGATGCGGTAGGCCTCGCGGACGGCGCGCATGGTTTGCTCGGGAAAACCGCGCCGCTCCATGCCCACTTTGTTGTAGCTGCGCACCTTCGCGGGATTCCCGTCGGCGAGCATGTAAGGCGGTACGTCTTGCACGATCTTCGAGCAGCCACCGGTCATCGCGTGCGCGCCGATGCGGCAAAATTGATGCACCGCCGATAGCCCGCCGAGGATGGCGGAGTCTCCCACTTCCACGTGGCCGGCGAGCGTGCCGTTGTTGGAAAAGATAACGTCGTCCCCGACCGTGCAATCGTGCGCGATGTGGACGTAGGCGAGGAAGTTTCCGCGGTCGCCGATGCGCGTGCAGGAGTCCGCAGTCGTGCTGCGATGCACGGTGACGAATTCGCGAAATGTGTTGCCGTCGCCGACGATCAGATGGGTCGGCTCGCCCGCGTATTTCAGATCCTGCGTCCGTTGCCCCAGCGTGGAGAACGGGAAAAAGACATTCTCTTTCCCAAACTGCGCCGGCCCCGCCAGGCTGACGTGATGCTCTAAACGGCAGGCCGGGCCTAGATCCACGCCCGCGCCGACGACGCAATACGGCCCGATCTCGCACCCCTCTCCGATCAGGGCACCGGGGTCGATCACCGCTGTTGGGTGGATCTTCGTTTCACTCATGCGTCCACGACTCCGAAGAGCATTTCTGCCTCGGAGACCACCTCGTTGTTGACGATGCAACGTCCCTTCGCTTTCGCGATCGAGCGTTTGCTCTGCGTCATTTCCACTTCGATGAAAAGCGTGTCGCCGGGCACCACTGGCTTCCGAAATTTCACGTTATCCGCGCTCATAAAGTAGCCGATTTTCCCCGCGTAGCCGGGCCGGCGCAGCAACAGGATGCTGCCGACCTGCGCCATCGCTTCGAGCTGGAGCACACCGGGCATGATGGGCTGGCCGGGGAAGTGCCCTTGAAAATAGTACTCATTGATCGTCACCGATTTCACGCCCGTGCATTTGTTGTCGCCCTCGATCGCGACGATGCGATCGACCATCAGGAACGGGAAGCGATGCGGCAGCAGTTTCATTACGTCATTCACGTCCATCACGTCGCCACCTTTCGGCGTCACGCTGGGCGGCACGAGCGCCATCGCTTTCGCGCATTGTTTGGAAATGGCGGTGGCGAGTTCCGTGTTGGGACCGTGGCCCGGTTTCACCGCGATCACGTGGCCGCGGATCGCGCGGTCGAACAGCGCGAGGTCGCCCACGATGTCCAAAATCTTGTGCCGCACGAACTCATCCTTAAAGCGCAGAGGCTCCTTGCTCAGCACGGAATCGCCGCGCACGACCACCGCATTTTCCAGGCTCCCGCCGCGGATCAGCCCTTTATCCATCAGCGGTTTCACGTCCTCGTAGAAAACAAACGTCCGCGCTGGAGCGATCAGCTTTTCGTAATTCGCGGGGGTGATTTCGACCGAAAAATACTGTGTGAAGCGACCTTCCGGCCCGACCTGCGTGCAGGAAATGCGGAAGCTGTCATCCGGCACGATCGTCATGAGCGAGCCCGCTTTCGTCTCCAGATGAATCGGCTCCGTCACCGCATAAACGCGCCGCGGCACGCCCTGCTCCACCACGCCGGCCTTATTGATCAACTCCACATACGGAGCCGCGCTCCCATCGCCGATCGGCGGTTCGCTCGCGTCCATTTCGATCAGCGCATTATCCACCCCCATCCCGGCGAGGGCCGACAGCACGTGTTCCGCGGTGTGGACCTTCACCGCGCCATCCACGATCGTCGTCGCGCGTTCCACCGTTTTCACATGCGCGATGTCGGCGTCGATCGTCGGCCCATCCGTCAGGTCGCTGCGCTTGAATTTGCGACCGTGCCCCGGCGGCGCAGGCCGGATTGTGAGCGTCACCTTTTCTCCCGTATGGAGTGACGAGCCGCTGATGCTGGCGCTTTTCGCGAGGGTTTGCTGGATGGAACTCATGTGGGAAAGTCGGGCGCCGGTTATCTGCCAGCGCGCCCGTGGTCGCAAGTCCCATGTCTTCGCGCGGCGACGAACGGAAACTTGAAGTCGATGAAGATCGGCGGAAACTGCGCGCGCTCCGATGTCCGCCTTCATCAACATCTCCACCTACAAATTTACGCCGCTGGAAAACCTCCCGCCGTTGCGCGAGCGCCTGCTCGCACTTTGCGAGGCGCGCCGTTTGAAAGGCACGATTTTGCTCAGCCCCGAGGGCATCAATCTTTTCGTCGCCGGCCTCCGCGAAGACATCGACGCGCTGCTCGTCGAACTCCGCGCGCTGCCCGGCCTCGCCGATTTGAAGCCGAAGGAAAGCGAGAGCGCGAAGCAGCCCTACAATCGGATGCTGGTGAAGATCAAAAAGGAGATCATCGCCTTTGGCATCGAGGGCATCGACCCCGCGCGCCGGCCCACGGCCAAACTGGCGGCGCAGACGCTGAAGCAATGGCTCGACGAAGGCCGCCCGCTCACGCTGCTCGACACGCGGAACGATTACGAAGTGCGCATGGGCACGTTTCAAGGCGCGATCCCCGCTGGCATCGAGCACTTCCGCGATTTCCCAAAAGCGGTCGAGAAGCTGCCCGAAAATTTGAAGGAGCAGCCGATCGTCATGTTTTGCACGGGCGGCATTCGCTGTGAAAAAGCGGGGCCGTTCATGGAGCGGCAGGGTTTCAAAAATGTGCTCCAGCTCGATGGCGGGATTCTCAAGTATTTCGAGGAGTGCGGCGGCGCGCATTACGACGGGGAGTGCTTCGTCTTCGACCGCCGCGTCGGTGTGGACGCGGAGTTGCGCGAGACGAGCAGCGAGCTGTGTTTTGCCTGCCAGATGCCGCTCACTTTTGAAGAGCAGCGCCATCCGCACTACGTGGCAAGCGTGTCGTGTCCGCATTGCTTTGGGAAAAAAGGCGCACCCGTTTCGCACGAGCCTGGCGGGCCGGTTCCGAACTGAACGCAGCCCCCCGGAATGCAGGCTTTCATCATCAATCTCGACGCCGCTGCGGACCGCTGGCAGGCGATCGCGGAGCGATTTGAAAAGACGCGGATTTCCGTGGTGCGCGTGCCGGCGGTGAATGGCAACGCGTTGCAACTTCCGACCCCGGAATTTCACGAAAAACGGTTCCAGCTCTGGCACGGACGGGCCATCAATCCACGCGAGATCGGCTGTTACCTCAGCCATGTCGCCGCGATGCGCGCTTTTCTGGAAACGGACGACGAGCACGGCCTGATTTGCGAGGATGACATCGTGCCCGGGCCGGATTTTCAGACCGCGATCGAGAGCGCGCTGGAACATGCGCGGCACTGGAATGTGCTCCGCGTCTCCGGCCTCGGCACAGGCACGCCGCTCACGGTGCGCAGTCTGGGCAGCACATTTCGGCTTTGCGTCAGCCTCGGCCGGGTGAAAGGCGCGGGAGCCTACGTGGTCGATCGCGCCGCCGGTCGCGCCTTGGTGAATGGGCTTCTCCCGATGTGGCTTCCGTTCGATCACGCGATCGATCGCGAGTGGCGTTTTGGTTTGAAAGCCGCCTACGTTCTGCCGTTTCCGTGTTCACAAACGGACGCCGGGTTTCGCTCCTCGATCCAGACGGGAAACACGGGCAAGGAGAAATCGAAGACGCGCTGGATGACGACGTATCCGTACCAGGCCGGAAACGAGATGGCGCGCTGGATTCACCGTTCCGCGAACGCCGTCCGCGCGCTGGCTAGCCGCTGACGCCGCCGGCCGCGGAGGACTGCAAGGCGACAGACGAGCGATGCCCCGGATGATCGGCAGGATCGAGGATCGCCTGTAAACGATCCAGCGTGCGCCACATCTCCGAGACGACCGCTTTCACGCCGTGATCCTGCTCCTTTTTCCAGTCTTCGCGAGGCGCACTGGCGGCCACGACGGTGGATGACGTTTCCGTCGCGTTTTTCAGCGTGGAAGCTTCCGCGCTGACGCGGAGCGACTCCACTTCCGTAGCGAGCCGATCGCGCTCGACGGTGATCTCCGCGAGGCGACGCGACAGCGCCGTGGCGCGCATCGCTTCATTCGCCAGGCGATGCCGCTCCTCGCGCAGTTCGGTGATGCTGTCCTGGAGTTGAAACAGATCGGTTTGCGTCTTCGCGAAAAGGTCTTTGAACTCATCCGCCTCCGTGGACTTGCCGATAAGCTGGCGCTGAAATTCCGCGGACAAAGCCTGCGCGCGGCGCATGTCGTTCACGAGCGCGTCGTATTCGAGCCGCAACGCCGCCGTGAGATTTGGATTCGTCAGTGGGCTCACGCTCGACGTTTTCACGTCGGCAGGCGGTTTCGTTGGCATTGCAATCATGATCGGAATTTTGACTCTCGGAAAGCCAGCCGCGTGCCGGGTTGTAGATTTTCCGTAACGAATCACCTCATCATAAAATTCCTTGATCTCTGACCAAGGCGGCATCGCAAGTGCTCATATCCGCCGCATCCGAAGCGGCACGCCTCGCGCACATTCACTGAGCGCCGTGCGCCGTGCCGGAGGCGCTCGACTCACCACACTACGATGCACACCGAAAACACTTGGGGCACCGCCGGCTTTACCGGCATCACCGGCGAGGGCTCGCTCGTCGATTTGATCCACATGGAGTGCAGCATCATGGCCACGCGCGCCGTCCGCATCGAGCGGGATGAAATGAGCGGGCGCATCTACTTTCTCCGCGGACAAGTCGTCCACGCCGAGACGGGCTCGCTCAGCGGAGAAGCGGCGCTTTTTGAAATGCTCGGCTGGAATCACGGCCACGTCATCGTGGTGGATGGCGTCCGCGCCCAGGCGCAGACCATCGCGCGCCACTGGCAAAGCCTGCTCATGGAGGCCGACTCTGCGCTCATCCGGCGCGCCTAGTTTTTTTCTCGCGGGAGAAAACTTCGCCCGCGAGCCATCGCTAAGTTTCCCGACGCGCCGGGCTCTTCATCGCGTAAAGTCTCACGCCGATGTCCGAGCATTCCCATTCACCGCGAACCGAGGATCATTTTCTCACGCGCCGCGATTTTCTCCATCGCTGCGGCATGGGCATGGGCGCGCTCGCCCTCGGAACGATCCTTGGCGAGACCGGCATTTTTAGCACACGCGCGGCGGACGCCACGGGGCTGAATCTGCTCCTCGTGAAACCGCCGCAGTTTCCCTCGCGCGTCAAACACGTCATCCAGCTCTTCATGAATGGTGGCCCGTCGCACGTGGACACATTCGACCCGAAGCCACAGCTCACCAAGTTTCACGGCCAGGAAATCCCCGTCCATTTCCCCACGGAACGGAAAACGACGACCGCCTTTGCCTCGCCGTTCAAGTTTCAAAAATACGGGCAAAGCGGGATCGAGGTCAGCGACCTTTTTGCGAAAACCGCGGAGTCGATTGACGACATTTGCGTCATCCGCTCGATGTGCGCCGACGTGCCGAATCATGAGCCCTCGCTGCTGCTCATGAATTGTGGGGAAGCCCGGCAAATCAGGCCCAGCTTTGGTTCGTGGGTGACGTATGGGCTCGGCAGCATGAATCAAAACATGCCCGGCTTCATCGCGATGTGCCCCGGCGGCTACCCGATTCAGGAATCGCAAAACTGGCAGGCCGGTTTTCTGCCCGGCGTCTATCAGGGCACCTACATCGACACGAAGCACACCGAGATCGAGAAGCTGATCGAGAACATCCGGAACTCCAGCGTCTCCGCCCGCGAGCAAAGGCAGCAGCTCGATCTCCTGCACGCCATGAATATCGAGCACCAGCGCCGCCGCCAAAACGACGCGCAGCTCGAAGCGCGAATTCAGTCTTTTGAACTCGGCTACCGCATGCAAATGGATGCCGCCGATGCTTTCGACGTGAGCCGCGAGCCCGAGTCCGTGCGGCAAATGTACGGCCCCGGAACGCAAGCGCGCCAAATCCTGATCGCGCGTCGCCTCGTCGAGCGCGGCGTGCGCTTCGTGCAAGTCTGGCACGGCGAAGGCCAGCCGTGGGACAGCCACGAGGAAATTGAAAGCAATCACCGGCGGCTCGCCGGCGAGTGCGATCAGGCGATCGGCGCGCTGCTCAAGGATTTGAAACAGCGCGGTTTGCTGGACGAAACGCTCGTCATCTGGGGCGGGGAATTTGGCCGCACGCCAACCGTGGAAATCCCCACGCCCGGCTCGAACAACGGCAACGTGAAGAACGGTCGCGACCACAATCACCACGGCTTTTCCATGTGGCTCGCCGGCGGCGGAGTGAAAGGCGGGACGGTCTATGGATCGACTGATGAATTTGGATTCAAAGCCGCCGAAAATCCCGTCCACGTCCACGACCTGCACGCCACTCTTCTCGCGTTGCTGGGATTCGATCACGAAAAATTCACCTATCACTACGCTGGCCGCGATTTCCGCCTCACCGATGTGCATGGAAAGATCGTGCGCGACCTGATGGCGTGACGGTCTGGAAAAGCGCTTGCGTTCGCAAAACAGTGAGGCATTCTTCCCGCCCTTGTTAACGGCTGGATAGCTCAGTTGGTAGAGCAGAGGACTGAAAATCCTCGTGTCGCCGGTTCGATTCCGGCTCCAGCCACTTCCTCTCCATCGAGGGTAAGTGCAGGGCGTCTCGTGCGGACGGACTCGCTCCTGCGCGCGACATTTCCGACGCTGGAATTTGCGCCTTCGCAGAGACGCAAATTCCCAGTTGACTGCTTCCCCCTGCCCGCTGAGACTCCGCGCCCTTTCGCCATGCGCCATACCATTTCGGTCCTCGTTGAAAACAAGTTTGGGGTGCTCACTCGCATCGCCGGCATGTTCAGCGGACGCGGGTTTAATATCGACACGTTGAATGTCGGTCCGACCCTCGATCCATCCACTTCGCGCATGACCATCGTCGTGCGCGGCGACGACACCGTCCTCGAGCAAGTCACCAAGCAGCTCAACAAGCTCATCGATGTGATCGAGATCGAAGACTTCTCAGACGATGAAGTGGTCGAGCGCGAATTGGTTTTGATGCGGGTAAAAGTGGACGCCGCCGCGCGCGCCGAGGTGATGCAGATGTGCGACATTTTCCGCGCGAAGATCATCGACGTTCAGCACAACAATCTCGCCATCGAAATCACCGGCAACGAAAGTAAGATCGACAAATTTCTGCTGTTGATGGACCGCTTCGGCGTCACGGAACTGACGCGCACCGGCCGGGTCGCGCTGGCTCGCCGGCCGCAATAATTTGCAGAACAGGTACTATTTTCCGCCAACCCAATCCCTACTTTATGCCCGCTAAAATTTATACAGACAAAGACGCCGATCTCTCCGTTCTCAAAGGAAAAACTTGCGCCGTCCTCGGCTTCGGCTCGCAAGGCCACGCGCATGCTTTAAACCTCAAGGAATCCGGCGTAAAAGTCATCATCGGACTGTATGCCGGTAGTAAGTCTGCGGCGGTTGCGAAGGAGAAGGGCTTCGAGGTTTACGAGACGGGCGAGGCGGTGAAGAGGGCGGACGTGATCTTTGTCGCGATCCCTGATACCAAGCAGCCTGCAGCTTACGAATCGTCGATCAAGCCGAACCTGACGAAAGGTAAGACGCTGCTCTTCAGTCATGGGTTTGCGATTCACTTCAAGACGATCATCCCGCCTAAAGACGTGGACGTAATCCTAGTCGCGCCGAAGGGTCCCGGTCACATCGTGCGCCGGCAGTTTACCGAAGGCAAAGGCGTTCCCGCGCTTATCGCCATCTACCAAAATCCGTCGAAGAAAGCAAAGAAGGTCGCTCTAGCTTGGGCTAAAGGCGTGGGTGGAACGCGCGGCGGCGTGATCGAGACTAGCTTCAAGGAAGAAACCGAGACGGATTTGTTTGGGGAACAGACGGTTCTTTGCGGCGGCGCGAGCGCGCTGGTGCAGGCGGGGTTCGAGGTGCTGACCGAAGCTGGCTATTCGCCCGAGATGGCTTACTTCGAGTGTCTGCATGAGTTGAAGTTGATCGTCGATCTCATGAACGAATCCGGGATCGCTGGCATGCGCTTCTCGATCTCGGAAACGGCCAAATGGGGCGACGTGCATGTCGGACCGAAGATCATCGATGGCTCGGTGAAAAAGCGGATGAAAGCAGCGCTGAAGGACATTCAGAGTGGTAAATTCGCGAAGGAATGGGTCGCGGAATACAAGGGCGGATATAAGAATTACAATGCACTCCTGAAGAAGGGCGAGCAGCACCCGATCGAGAAGACGGGCGAACGTCTGCGCGGGCTGATGCCTTGGATCAAGAAGAAGAATCTGAAGGGAGCGCAAGCCGCTTACTAACATGAGCGAAAAGCGCATCCTGCCGGCAGCCGTCCTGTGTTTTCTATTCGGATTTGTGGGCGCGCACCGTTTTTACGTCGGCAAAACCGGCACCGCGATCTTTCAACTGCTCACGGGCGGTGGCTTCCTCATTTGGGCGCTTTGCGACTTCATCATGATTATCCTCGGAGCCTTCACCGATAAGGCGGGTAATAAGATCACTCGCTGGACTTGAGTCCGAGGTTATAGAGTCGCAGTAGATGGTGGTCAACGTCCTGCAACTCCCGATCACGCTGTCGGCGGTTTTGGCTCAGGTGCCAGACACGCCCGCGGGACGTGCTGGGTACTATGTTGGGATAGGTTTGGCCATCGTCTTTTCCTTAGGTGTTATCGCCTTTGGACTGTTCGCCGTCGTCATGGCTTTCGTGCGGCGGACGAAAGTCTGGATCATCACGGCTTCCATCGCGGCCTGCTTTCTGATCGGGTTCGGGGCGTTCTTTACTTTGGCTTTTATAAAAGGCGTGAAGGAAGGCATGCAGGCAAGCTCTTCCACCTCGGGCCCGGCGCAGAGCATTACGGGAAATGCTCTTCCGTACACGCTGCAGGTCTCTCCTGGCTGGACGGTTAAACGATCGCAAGGTGTCTATGATGTTTTGGCTGCGCACGGGAGCTCTTTTGTCAGCGTCATCGCGGAACCGGCAGACCTCGGCGGTTCATCGCAAATTGCGGAAGCGGCGCGAAGCCGGATTAAGGAGTTGGGATCCGATGTCGTTATGTCGGAGCCGCAGCCGATCTCCATCGATGGCCGCGACTGGCTGCAGTTCACCGTCAAATGCAAGGTGAAGCTGATGCCGTTTGCCTATCAGTTTTACGTTTACTCGGGCAAGGAAGGGAGCTTCCAACTGATCGGCTGGACCTTCCAAAATCTGTGGGATCGGGAGGCGGCTAAGATCCAGGAATCATTGCTAACCTTTCACTTCCCCAAGGACCAGGCAGCCGCGTCTCCGAAGTAAAGAGCCGGGGTGGCCCCATGCCGCGAGGTTACCCGGTTGACTACATGAAGAAAGCTTTCGAGCCTAATACCGCACCAACTACTCCGAGGGCGACTCCGGCAAACCAAAAGGCATGCCAGCGCGAAAGGATCGCCACGGAGCACACGACGATGGCGACTTGTAAAAGTAGGGATGCCAGATCGCACTGATTGTTCACCGCGGTCTGCCGCACTCCTTCCGCTTTCAAAGTCTCGGCCTCGGCCTTCACCTTTTCCTTTTCCTGATCATAGCGAGCCACCAATCCATTCAGGTTTTGGATTTCGCTGGCAACCGCCCCGTTTTCGGCGCCACCGGGCGACAGGCGCAACAGCAAGTTGGCCTGCGTTTCTGCGAGCATCCCTTTCAGGCTCTTTGATTGGTAAAAGCTATACTGGTCCGCGACCTCCGTGCTTTTGATGATCGCGTCCGTCTTGGCATTGTCGCCAAGGTTGGAAATCAATGAAAGGATCACGGCCAAAATGGCAATCGAGATGGCGACGCGCTTTTCAAAAGGATCGCTTGCTTCAGGAATTTCGGGGGCTTCAGCCATGATGCGGGTTATGGGACATCCAATAGGCTGGTGAAAGCACTTTTTGCATGGGACGAGTCGCTTTTTCTCCGAAAATGCGTCGCGAAGAAAACCGTGAAACGAGAGTATCCACTTGTTGACAGCCTGAGGTGTCTCGATAAACTACCGCTCCTTTTTTAGAACCCTTTATCAGCAACACGGCCTATGAAACGCACCTACCAACCCTCCAAACGCACCCGCAAACGCCAGTTCGGTTTTCGCGCGCGCATGAAGACGAAGAGCGGTCGGGCGATTCTGGCGCGTCGCCGTCAGCGTGGTCGCAAGCGTTTGCTGCCAAAGGGCGTGGAAATCCATTACGCGAGGCACACGCAGGCCTGAGCGCCTGCGCCTGCGTATCCAGTCGCGGCCGTGTGTGGTGCCGCGTTGAATCCCGATGCGGGAAATGGGCCTGCGATTTCCCAAATCCGTCCGCCTTTCCCGTGCGGCCGAATTTCAGCGCATGCGTGCTGACGGCATGACGATGCAGGGGAAGTTTATGTTGCTGAGCGTTCTGCCCAATGCCGCCGCGGGTTCCGTGAAAGTGGGCATCATCACCTCGCGTCGCGTGGGTGCTGCGGTGGACCGAAATCGTGTCCGGCGTCGCCTTCGCGAAATCGTGCGGGCGGAAATGGCGCGGATTTTTCCCGGGACGTGGGTCGTGATCGTAGCGCGGCACCGGGCCGTTGGGGTGGCGTTTTCGGAATTGCGCGAGGAGTGGTTGCGTCTCGTTCGGCGGGCGAGTGTGATGCGTCCCGATTTATGAAGCGCGTCATTCAGTTTGCCATTCGCGGCTATCAGTTGCTCATCTCGCCGGTGCTGGCGCTCTTTGCCGGCGCGGGATGCGGATGCCGCTTTGAGCCGTCGTGCTCGCGTTATTTTTTTCAAGCCGTGGAGACTCACGGATCGTGGCGCGGTAGCTTGCTCGGCTTGCGCCGTCTCGGGCGGTGCCAGCCTTGGGGCGGGCAGGGGATGGATCCCGTGCCGCCGGCCCGGCCACTCGGAGCCCGTCAGCATCACTGCGCGTAGTAGTATTTTTATGGATCGAAAAGGAATCCTCGGACTCGTCGTTGTCGTCGCGCTTTTCGGAGCGTGGAATTTTTTCTACATCCGCAAATCGCAGGAAGCTGCGCATGCGCGGCAGCAGCTCGAAGAGGTCGCCGCCGCTGAAGAGGCGGCTAAACCAAAGGTGCCAGCGCCCGCGACTGGCGAGCCTTCAACCACCGCCACTGTGCCGGCTCCGGCCTTGGAGGCTGTGGCTTCGGAGAAAGTGGAGACTCTTTCCACCGGCTCGGCGGAATACGAATTCACGAGTCGCGGCGGCGGCATTAAGCGGGCGACGCTCCTTCAGCATTTCGCCGAGAAAGACGCGCACGTCGTGCTGAACCAATACGGGACGATTTCCATCGGTGACGTGTCGGAAATCGCCGGTGAAGGACTAGGAAAACCGTTCTCGTCGAAGATCGATGCAGCCGCCGGGACGATGATTTTCGAGCGGACCGATGACCGCCAAATTCAACTGGCGAAGAAATTCACGGTGCCGAAATTTGCCGAACTGAAGGGTGTGGATCGGCTGCGGGAAGAATACTGGCTCACGCTCGATGTCAGCTTTACCAACCGTGGAACGCAACCAGCCGAAGTGGCGCGTTATTTTGTGCATTCCGGTTCGACCGCGCCGATCCACCAACGTGATCTGCCGACTTACACGGGCTTTGGTTTTTTCCGAAATTCGAGCAGCAAGCTCATCCCGGCGGCGTGGTTCAAAGGCGGCGGTTTCCTTTTCATGAAAGGCAAGCCGCGGCCTGTCTATCCTGAGCAACCGGAGACGCTGAGCGACGTGCGTTGGGCGGGCGTGACGAACCAGTATTTTGCGACGCTGATCACGCCGATCGTCGATGAAAAGGCGATGAGTGACGACCAGGTGAAGCAGCGTGGCGTCGCAGTGTGGGCGCGCGAATTTCTGGTGAACGACGAGGCGTGGCGTGCGACCGGTCACTCGTCGGAGGATCAGGGAGAACGCGCGGGCGTTGACGGGGCGATCGGAATGGCGGGCTTCCGTTTGCAGCCCGGCGAAACGCAGACGCACAGCTTCAAGATCTACGGGGGTCCACGCGAATTCCGCCGCCTTTCGGAACTCGGAAACTACGAGGCCGAGATCATGGATTTTGGCATGTTCAGCATCGTGAGCCGGACGCTTCTGGCGTCGATGAACTACTTGAAAGGCGTGCTCGGCAATTACGCGTTCGCGATCATCCTGCTCACGCTCGTCATCAAAAGCGCGATGTGGCCGCTGCAAAATAAGGCGACCGCTTCCATGAAGCGGATGCAGGCTCTGCAGCCGCGCATGACCGAGCTGAAGGAAAAGCATAAGGATAATCCGCAGGCGATGAACGAGGAGGTGATGAAGCTCTACAAGCAGCACGGCGTGAATCCTTTTGGCGGCTGCCTTCCCATGATGGTGCAGATCCCGATTTTCTTCGGCTTCTATAACATGCTGGGAAAAGCCGTGGAGTTGCGGAACTCGAAATTTCTCTGGGTGCATGATCTTTCCCAGCCAGACACCGTCGCGCATCTGCTCGGCTATCCGATCAATGTTCTCCCGCTGTGCATGGCGGTAACGATGCTTTGGTCGATGGCGCTTCAGCCGAAATCCGGCGATCAAATGCAACAGCGCGTGATGATGTTTGTGCCGTTGATCTTCATTTCCTTCTGCTATAATTTCGCGTCCGCGCTGGCACTCTACTGGACGGTGCAGAATATTTTTTCGATCGTTCAGTTGTATGTGACGCGGAATAAAACCGCGCTTGCGACGCAGATTGTGCCGGTGCTTAAATCCAAGCGTTGATAAGACATCCCCATGAGCCTGAATCCCACGGAAACCCTGGACACGATGCTCGGCCTCCTCGGCTTTGTTTGCGAGATCAAGGAATTCCCGGCCGATCACGGCCTGACGCTGCAAGTTTACACCGCGGATAAGGAGCGGCTCATCGGGCGCAATGGAGCGCTGCTAGAAGACCTGCAGTTTCTTTTAAACCGCGTCCTGCAAGCGCGGGACAAGGGCGCGCCACGCGTCCAGGTGGACATCGAGCACTGGCGCGAAATGCGGGACGACGCGCTGGCGCATCGCGTGCGCCAGATCGCGGAGATCGTGCGGAAAACGGGACGTAGTTTTCAGCTCGAGCCGATGAACGCTTACGAGCGGCGCATCGTGCATAACGCCTTTAAGGACGACACGGAAATCGCGTCGTGGAGTCCGGCTGACGACTCGCGGATCAAGCGCATCACATTACAAAAACGCACCGGCTCCGGCGCGGCGTGAGCGGCCTCGCCGCGCTACTTAGAACAGCGCGGCAATCGGACGGCCCATGTCAGTGATGGGCACGGGGCGGTCGCCGTCGTAGAGCGATTTGGTGTAATCGATCCCGAGCGCGGCGTGGATGGTGGCAAAAAAATCGGGCACGCTGACGGGGTCGGCGGTCACTTTTTTGGCAAGCTCGTCCGTCTCGCCGTAGGCCCCGCGATGCCGGAGTCCACCGCCCGCGAGCACGCAGGAGAAAGCGGTGCCCTGATGTCCGCGCCCGCCGCCGCTGTCGAATTCCGGCGGCCGGCCAAACTCGGTCGTGATGAGGATCAGCGTCCTGTCCAGCATCCGCCGCGATTCGAGATCGGTGATGAGCGCGGCGACCGCGATGTCGAGTTCACCGATGAGCGCGTGCTGGTGGATGATGCCTTCGTTGTGAACGTCCCAGCCGGTGCCGTTGAGAAAATTCAGATTGTGCGAGACCTCGATGAAGCGCACGCCGCGCTCGACGAGCCGGCGCGCCAGCAGGCAGCGCTGGCCGAATTCGCCACCGTAGCGCGCACGCAGCCCGGCGTTTTCCTCGTCCAGATGAAAGGCGCGCGTGAAATCAGGGCCGCTCAGTTTCAGACTGCGGTCGATCGCCTGATCGTAGTCTCGCAGTCGGTTGTCGTCGGTCGGCGTTTCACTTTTCCGCAAGCGCGCGAGGAAATTTTCGCGACGCGCCTGCCGGTCGGCGACGATGCCTTCGGGCCGCGAAAGCCCGGCCGGTCCCTGGCTCGTGTCCGTGAGGTAAAGGTAGCCATCGCGCTCGCCGAGAAAGCCGGGGCCGCGTGTCACATTCGGGTAGCCGATGAGCACGTATGGCGGCGCGTCCTCCGTCGCCGCACCGAGTTCGTGCGCGATGGTGGAGCCGAGCGAGGGATAGACGACGGTGCCGCTGACGACGCGACCGGTGTGCATGCGATTCGTCGCCGCCGCGTGCTCATCGATCACTTCGTGATGCAGGCTGCGCACCGCCGTCACGCGGTCCATCAGCGGCGCGAGATTTTTCAGATGCTCGCACACGCTCACGCCGCGGACGGCGGTGTCGATGCTGTCGTAATAGGAGCCCGCGATTTTTTTCGCGGGATCACCGCGGCGTTTTGGATCGAAGGAATCGATCTGCCCCATGCCGCCGCCGAGCCAGATGGAAATGACGTGCTCCGCCTTTCCGCGAATGAGCGGGGCAGGGGAGGCAGCGCGCGCAAGCGCTGGAGCCAGCAAAGCGCCGGCGGTCGTGGTGAGAAACTGGCGGCGGTTCATGGCATCCATACAAATTCACGCGTGTTCAAGACGCTCCACACGAAGTCCTCGAACACTTCGCGCCACCCGGCTTGCAGGCGCGGATCGGGCGGCGCGCCGGCGCGGGCGCGGCGCTCGACTTCCTGTTTGATCGTCGTCGCTTCGGGCATGAGATGATTCGCCCAGGTGATCCGCGGGATGCGCGCAGGCGGCTCGGGGTTTTTTATTTCTCCCGGTGAAAGGACGCGCGTGGAAAAATCTTCCGCCAGTGCTTTGACAAAAGGCGCGCTCTCTTCCGGTGTCGGAGGGCGGCTGAGAAAGCGCAGGAAAACTTCTTCCACCAGCGCCTCCGGCGTGTTCGCTTCCACGGCGAGATTGGCCAGCGCGCTGTCCGCGGAGGCGCGGGTGATCCACGTGGAGACGAGGCTGTTTGCGAGCACGCCGGGCTGGAGCACGTTCGGATCGCTCTCGCGATCGGTGCGCGGATTTTGCCGCGAGCCCGTCCAGCCAAACGCGGCCAGCACATCCGCCACCGCTTGCGCCCGCGGCAGGCTGAGGCTCGGGCGATCGCGTTCATTGGAAAGGCTGGCCAACATCCACGCGCGGCTCGGTTGCCCGAGCGAGATTTGCACTTTCGCGCCGTTCTGCCCGGCGGGATCGAAGGTGATTTCCTCCACGTCCATCGGCTGGCCGGAGGCGGCGTAAAGCGAGTCCACCACTTGCTCCGCGGTCAGTCGCCGACGCTCCGGTGCCTGGAAAAAACGCAGCTCGGGAGCCGCCGTGAGATTGCGCCCCGTCGCCTCGCGCTGGTAAGTCTGCGATTGGAAAATGATGCGCGCGAGGTGCTTCACATCGTAGTCGTGCGCGATGAATTCCTGCGCCAGCCACGCGAGCAATTCAGGGTGACTCGCAGGGTGCCCTTCCCAATCCTGCGCCGGCTCCACCAGCCCCGCGCCGATGAGCCGCCGCCACACACGGTTCGCGATGATTTCCGCGAAGCGCGTGTTTTGCGGCGCGGTGATGAGCGCGGCCAGCCGCTCGCGAAAGTCGCGCGGATCTTGCATCAGTGCGTCGAGCGCGGCGTCGTCCGAGCAGCCCGTCGTCTTCGCGAAAGGCCACGTCGGCGTGATGGATTCGCCGGGCTTGAGCGTGACTTTAATCAGCGAGTCGCGCGACTTTTTCTCGAAGAACGCCGCGGGCACCGTGCTCGTTTTCGGCACCGTCACCGGCTTGCGCTCGAGCATCGCGGCGAGCGCGTAAAGGTCGCGCTGTTTGGTGCTGTGATACGGCGAATCGTGGCAGCGTGCGCATTGCAGCTCGATCCCGAGGAATGCGCTCGCGACGATCTGACCCTTGGCGGCGAAAGGCGCGTCATTGTCCGCCGCGAAGCCGAAGCCCGCGCTCCCGCCTTCGCGTTCGCTGCCGCGCAGGAGCAGGAGTTCCGTGACCATGCGGTCGAGCGGTTTGTTGTCGCGCAAAGCCTCGTGGAGGAAAAAGCGGAACGGCCCCGTGTTGTTCAGGCTCGGCTTCAGCATGCTCGGATTTTCCGCGAGTACATCCTGCCAGTAGCTCGTCCAGTGATCGGCCCAGCGGTCGTCGCTCAGCAGACGCTCGATCACCCGCGCGCGCTTGTCGGCAGCAGGATCGGCGAGGAAATGGCGGACATCCGCTTCAGCCTAAAAGCGTGAATGGAGAACGCTGTTATTTTGCGGAAGAAGCTGGTGGGGTTTGGGATGCCACAGACATCGCGGGAGATTTGCACTCACCCTGCGGGTGAGACCTTTTTCGGCCCTTCGCAGCCGCCGCCGGCGTGG
>JBBRPM010000039.1:0-31755 GCA_038228115.1 Chthoniobacterales bacterium | reverse complement strand
GCGCCGAGCATCGCCGTGGTATCGATGGCGGTGTGATGCCGCACCGCGGCGAGACTGCCCAGCCACACGCCGGCGGTGGTGGCGATGAGGAAAGCGACGACGCCGAGCGTGATGGAAATGGGCAGGCTGTCGGCGAGAATCTCGCGCACAGACCGATCACGATATTTCAAAGACGGCTGAAGATCGCCCTGTAGCAGGCCGCTGTAGTGCCCGCTCGCATTGCGGCGGACGCCGAGATAGGTCGTGTATTGCTCCCACAGCGAGCCATCGAGATTGAAGCGCTGCTTGAGCTGCTGCTCGATCGCCGGCGGGATGCTGCGCTCTTTCACAAAAGGTCCGCCCGGAGCGAGCCGCACGAGGAAAAAGGTGATCGTGATGACGCAAAACAGTACGCCGATGAGCGAGGCGAAGCGTCGGAGGATAAAGGTGATCACGTCGGGATTTTAAGAAGTCAGTCTGGCCTGAGCCTGCTCGAAATAAACGGGATCGATCTCGAAGCCGATGAATTTCTCCACTGCGCAGGCACGAGCCCCGATCGCGCTGTTTCCGATTCCGAGAAAGGGATCCATCACGACCGTTTCAGGGCGCACGCCGTGAAGGCGGATGCACCACTCCGCGAGTTGCGAGGGGAACGTGGCGGGATGCGGACGATCCGCGTCGCGACTGTTGATCGTCTCATACGGAATGAACCAATTATTCCCCCGGCAGCGCCGATCCGCCCCGCCCGTGTGCCCCCAACGCGCGATGTTGCTTTTGTCCGAATACTCCACGCCCACCGCCAGCCGATCGAGCGGGACACTGCCGGATTTGGTCAGGTGGAAAATGTATTCGTGGCAATCCGTGATGAAGCGTTTCGAGTTGATCGGCTTGAAATGTCCGACACTCAGCGACGGCCCTTTTCGAGGCTGCACGGAGATGGATTTGATCCAGTGCAGCGTATTCTGAAGCTGAAAAAGCTCGCGGAATTTCAAAACGATCTCGTGCGGCAGGAGCGGGTCCGACGGCGACGCGCCGACATTGAGGAAAAACGATCCGTCCGGCTTCAGAACGCGACGCACCTCGCTGGCCCACTCGCAGCACCAGTCCAAATACTCCTCGCGCGGCGCGTCATCGCGATATTTCGAGTAGGCGATGTTTAAATTGTAAGGCGGAGAAGTGACGACGACATCCACCGATTCCGGAGCCAACGAGGCCATGCCCGCGAGGCAATCCCCGAGCTGCAAATCGAATCGAGTGTGGCTGACAGGAAAAAGTTCGCTCATTGGTAAGCGCGCATCATTTCCAGAACCCGCGGCTTTTTGCATTGCGAAAATCGAGGCTCCCGGTAGTGGTGCGCCCCCTTTCATCCCCCATGCGCCGCACTCTCCCCCCTCTGCTCGCTTTCCTGCTCGTATGCACGAGTGCGCGGTCCGAAAACGCCACCGTCGCCAGCGACCTCGCCGTGTTAGAGGGAGAGTTTGCCCGCGCTCCCGCAAACGCCCCCGCCGCCGTGAAAAACGCCATCGCAGCCGTCAACACCATCGTGCGGAAACCCTACCGCTGGGGCGGCGGACATTCGACGTTTTTCGATATCGGCTACGACTGCTCCGGCACCGTCTCCTTCCTCCTCCACCACGCCGGGGTGCTCGCCGCTCCAGCCCCTTCCCATGGCCTGCTCACCTGGGGCGAACCCGGCCGCGGCCGCTGGATCACCGTTTATGCACGCTCCGGCCACACCTTCGCCATCGTCGCTGGCCTCCGGCTCGATACCACCGGACGTAGGGAAGGCGAAGGCCCCCGCTGGCGCGCCGATCTCAGAGACCTCACCAAATTTGAAGCCCGCCATCCGCCGGGCCTGTAGCCTCGCGTTTTCAGGGTCCACGCACCGATGATGCGACGATCACATTGCATTCTTGTCATATTTCCATGTTGACAAGCAGTTGAGAACGCCGTGTAAATACGATGTATGCACCCGACCCCAGCCCAAAGCGTGTCCCCACCTATCGAACGATCGTCATTCCGCTGGCACTCGAAGAGCGCGTTCAGCTTGGTTGAAGTCACGTTGGCGATAGGAATTATTGCCTTCGCCTTTGTAGCTTTGTTCGCGCTTGTTCCAACTGGGCTCACAACCTTCCGCACCGCGATCGACACGTCGAATGAGACGTGGATCATGCAGAACATCAATTCGATGGTCCAAACCACAAATTATTCGGACGTTCCGGGATTAAGCTTCGAAAAAAGCGGGGAAATTTATTATTTCGACGAAGAGGGCAAATTAACGGACACGGAGACGAAGAAAGGAAGCGATGACGTTCAGCAGACTAGGCTTTACTCTGTAAAGCTGGTCGTGGATACGCTGAATCGTCCCGCCGGAAGCAGCGCCGCCCTGATGAACCACGGGTTGCGAGTCATCGCTGTCTTCGCACCCTATGGGGATCCAAGTGCCAAGAAGGACTTCGAATCTGTTACAGATGCCCAGTCATTGACCTCTCTTACCAAGCAAACGCGTGTGCGCAATCGGTCCTTCGTAGTAGCACGCATGGACAGTCAATAGTCTGCATCAAACCCCATGAATCGCTCCACTCCTTCTCCCCGGCCATCAAAACCCCGCGACGGGTTTACTCTGGTCGAACTCATCGTTTCCACTGCTTTAATCGCGGGCATCATGGTGCTTCTTCTAGGCACTGTGGATCAGACTCAGCGCTTGTGGCAGCGCCAGCAGAGTAAGACGAGCCAGTTTCAATCGGCGCGTGCCGCATTTGAATCTATGTCGAGGCGCCTCAGCCAGGCAACCTTGAATACTTACTGGAAACCGCACCAAGTCGTAACTGGAACTGAAGCGAACAATTACCGTTTTCGGCGACAATCGGATCTCCAGTTTATAAGTGGTCCCATGACTCGGTTTTTGAAAGCGACCGCGCCGGTCAAAAATCTAAATGACCCCATTGATGAGAACTATCCCACGCACTCCCTCTTTTTCGCGGCTCCGTTGGGATTCACCTCCTACATCGATAAATCTGTGCCCAGCGCGTCCCTGCAACAATTCCGAAGCCTGGATTCCACACTCACCGGCTGTGGATACTTTATTGAATTTGGGGATGATGCAAACGTCCCTGCCGCTCTTCGGAATGCGACGCCTCCGTATCCTCCACGTTTGCGCTATCGGTTGATGGAACTCACTGAGCCTGCGGAAAGGTTCAATATCTATTCGCGTCCAATGGATGATTCCCGGTTGATCGACCCCCGTATTGTCGACGAAACGACGACTTCAAGCACCGCGAACTATTATGGCGGCATGGTGGACACGTTGCGCGTTCCCATCACTTCGTGGGTGCGTCCTTTATGGATGAAAAACTTATTCACGAAGGAGGTCGTATCGGGGAGCAGCATGTATCGGTTTCCGTTCGCCCGACCGATCGCGGAAAATGTCGTTGCGTTGATCGTGCTGCCGAAGCTGGCGGTGAAGGACCGGGTGAAAGTAGGCACTAAAACTCCTGACGCCGATGTTCTTGAACTGGCACCCAAATATCAATTTGACTCGTGGAGGGTTCTTAGTGGTGCCACGGTAAAAGACACCGTCACCAACGCGAACGTGGACAACCGTGCTCGGGACAATCTCCTCCCACCCATCGTCCAGCTAACCATGGTTGTGATCGATGAGCCATCCGCCATCCGGATGAGTTTGAAGCAGACCGGAAAGCCTGACTGGGCAAACAAACCGTCCGCGTTGTTTCAAGATGGAAGCAGTGAGAAGAAATACCTCAGCGATATCACAGAACTCGAAAAGCGAATCACGGACTATAATAACAACGGTCGCGTTCAATATCGCATCTTTACGACAGACGTAGTCATACGCGGTTCTAAATGGAGCCGCGACCCTTAATTTCCACCCCAACCTTGTATAACACCCATGAAAACTGCACACCTCAATTTACAGCCGCGACGCCAATCGCGCGGCGTTGCTCTGATCATCGTTTTGGCAATGTTGCTTTTGCTGTCCGGGCTCATAGTTGCGTTTATGAACTCCGCCGGAACGGAGCGGGCGGCATCAGCGGCGAATGCCGGTTTGGTCAACTCGCGACAGATGGCCGACAGCACCGTGAACCTCGTTATCGGCCAAATCCGGGACGCAACCAGTCCGCCATCAGACGATGCAACCTGGGCCTCGCAGCCGGGCGCTATCAGGACCTTTGCGGGCAAACTTGACGGGTCGAGAAAAACACTCCGTGACCAAGCCTACTATGACGGGTATTCGCCAAGTCCCAATGACTCCGTGTACAAGCTGTATTCAGCGGACAAATTTACGGTCCCCGCAGCAGAATATACCAGCACCGATCTGGCGGACGAGGTCAAGGTGATCGATAACTGGAAGGCGCTGGATCCTTCGGCCAATCCTTCAGATTACGTGGATCTCAACGAACCAATCCTCTCGCTCAGGTTGGACATCAATCCGGACAGGTCGGTAGTGGAGCCCCGCTATCCCATTATTGATCCAAGAGCCAAACTGGATTTAAACAATGCTGACGTGAATGGGTCACTTCCTGGAATCGTGGATGGATTTGACGCGAAGCTTACGAAGCATGCCACACTTACCATGCCGAATGCGGCCGGGACTGCCGCTGGAGCCAAGGTGCCACTACTACCCATGCCGGTGAAATGGCTGTATATCCTTCGCGACGGATCAATTGGATCAGCCAACAAGGCAACGGCCACGAATCCGATTGTGGGGCGAACCGCTTTCTGGACGGATGATGAAAGTTGCAAGTTGAACATCAATACGGCTTCCGAGGCAACTTACTGGGAATCTCCGACGGCGAGCAATACCCAGACAAGTGGTGATTTTTCCGGAAATTCCGGCACGATTATTGGCACGAATTTCGGGCTTCAACTGGCAGCGTCGCAACCCATCCGGGGGGAGATTCAGCGGTATCCCGGTCATCCTGCCACTACCTGCCTCAGTCCGGTCCTGGGCCAGCTTTTCCCGTCACCGAACGGCCCTATACTACCGGCCACCGCCAACTCCCTTGGAACATCCACTTTTCCATGGCTCAGCGGTGGGTCCGAAAACACGCTTTATAAGAATTTCAAAGAGGCGCTGTATCAAATGCTCCCGTTCACCCCTTATTCGAACGCACCGAGTAGCGCGAAGGGAACCTCCCATGCGGCGACCCGAAACACTGATGTTGACGGGCCGATCGATAACAGCCTTCCGATCAAAACGAAGCATCTCTACACCTCCATCGACGAAGTATTGTTTAAATCCGAACGAAACTCCGGGGCCAATTTTGATCCGCTATTGAATAGTCCTCTGACGCCGGCAAATCTTGAGAAGGTGCGATTCTTCTTAACGGCAAACAGCCGGGCTCCAGAAATAAATCTTTTTGGCCGGCCTCGTATCACGCTTTGGCCGATTAGCGCGGCACCGAAATACCGCACCGCTTACGACGATTTGTTTCTCTTCGCTTCGACGGTTGCCAAAGATGGATCAGGCGATCAAACGAAGGACAAAAAATACTGCTTCCTCCGCTGGGAGGCCAAGTCGGCAACCCAAGACTATGATGGCACCTGGCCTACCATCGCGAAGCCTGATGCGCAGAATGCCAAAATGTATAAGTATTTGCAGACGATGACTGCAAAAAACGTACCCGGATTCACGGGCATAAGCAGTTCATTCTTCTCCAAATGGCCGTCGGCAGCAAATGGCGGCCCGATCGAGAGGGATCAAATCCTTACCATGATTTTCGATTACATGCGGAGCGTCAACTTGGTGGACACGGGCACATCAGGTTCCGCGGGCAATGTATTCGTTCCCTATACTCCCCGTTTTTTCCCTGTGGGTGTCATCATGGACTATAACCGACTCGCGCGATCATTCGATTGGTCCGGGCAGGTCACTCCGATCAGGATCACGAACACGCAAGGAATGGGCCGTTTTTTGACTCCGACAGAAGTGGCTCTGATTTTCTATGGAACTACCGGAAGCACTCCGAAGGTGATGCGGTGCGCTCTCGGGATCGAAATGGCGACGGTGATGGCCGGGTTGCCGGGATTGAGAGATACCTATTACACTGTCGTGAAACCGGGGCAATCTTATCCCGGCGAGCCGAACCGGGTTCCCGTCGAGACCAAGATTAAAGTCGGCGACAATACGACATCGACGGGAATCAAACTGATCTATGGAGTCAGTCCTCTCACTGCCAAGCCCGGCGAAGGTCTGATTAATATCTGCAATATTTCCAATCATGAGTTAGCCTTTGGCCGCGCGTTTATGCCGGTCCTTGGGTTTACACCGGCAATGCATTATTTTACGGAACACAAATCGCCTTCTCTGATGCAAAGCCCCCCAGAGGCACCGGACAACAATCGTACTACGGACTATACCGTCAACGCCAAGACTTTCGCGAATAACAAACTGGAGAGTCTAAATTACAAGCGTGGAGATACTGTCAAAGTCTATCCGTATGTCAGTGATCCGATTCCGCTTCTCAATAAGGATGGAAAGACCGCAGCAACCACGTTTGAACTGGAAGGTGGGAACTTTGACATCGAAATCTGGTCTGGCGAAGCTCCAGATGATCCCAGGAGGACGCTGGTCCAAACGGTGCATGTTGATTTCCCGAAAGGCGGAGGCGGAGCCATCAAGTTGCCCGCGCCCACGAGCACCGCGGCGTTTGAAACTCGTTTCGACAAGCAACTCGACGGGACTTGGAATGTCATTAAAAATGCTGCCACCGATTTCGACGTAGTGCGCAGCATGGAACTGACCTGTGGATTTGATAATAAAGGAACCGATCTAAATAAGTGCGGAGATGTACGACTCGCCGCGGCGAGGATCGATGTGCCATCGACGTTTTTCAGACCTCGAGCGGACTGGCTAGCTCAGGCCGCCGGGCTCGTCGGCACGCCACTTGTGCACGGGCTGACTTGCGGCCACGGGGATCCCTTTAATGGATATTACGGAACGCAGGGAAAGCTCGTGGCCAACGGCTCGCCGCGCATATCCAAGCCGGCGATCCTCCCCGCGAATGTCAATGGGGTCACTCGCTTTGACGGTGGGCCAGGCGATTGGGATCGCGGTATTTCCAAACATATGGACGGCGCCTTGTGCAACAAGGTGGATGAGGGCAATCTGCGGTTCGACTATACTCAGTCCGGTGCTCCCGCCATTCCCTATTATCGAGGCCGGAATATCGAGGAAACCGGGCAAACCTGGTTCAGCCCAAACCGCGAATTGTCTTCACCAGTAATGCTGGGCTCGATTCCTACCGGGGTTGTCGTTGGAAAGCCATGGCAGACGTTGTTGTTCCGTCCGAACCGCGAGTCAGGAACGACCCATCCCGGTGCCGATATTAGCTTTGGACCGCCGGATCATTTGATCCTCGATTTGTTCACGGTTCCGGTGGTTGAGCCATACGCCATTAGCGAGCCATTCTCGACGGCGGGGAAAGTGAACCTGAACTACGTCATCGCGCCCTTCGGCTACGCCAAAGGCGATTCGGGTTTCAATACGGGGACCAATAATCAGGCCCGGTCCTACATCCGACGGGACACCGCACTGCGCGGGGTGCTCAAATCCGAGTTTGTGATGGCCATTCCCACAGCTCAGCCAGATGGGGGACACACGGAAAATCCGCTGACGGGTAGTGGGGCAACAACTAATTTCTATTTTCCCGTGAATCTCAACCGAACGCTGGAGGCGTTGGAAACAAGGTTGAAGGCGAAAGATGGGCAGTACCCGCTCTTCCGCTCCGCATCGGAGATTTGCACGGTGGATCTTTACCCGCATTTGGATACGACCAACGCCTCGGTAACGGTGACTGACTGGAATCTCTTCTGGAACACAACCAACGCGGCAACGGGCGATAATATGCGCGAGCGTCCGTATTCACACATCTATCCACGACTCACGACAAAATCGAACGTCTACACCGTTCACATGCGTTGTCAGTCTATTCGCAAATCTCCAATCTCAAAGTCGGATGAATTTGACCCGAAATTGGATGCGGTTGTGGGAGAATATCGTGGCTCTGCGACCATTGAGCGCTTTATCGATCCGAACGATCCTGCTTTGGCGAACTACGACGAACAAACTACCAAAGTGGATCCCTTTTACCGCTATCGCATCGTGAATACGAAGCACTTCGCGCCGCGGTAAAGAGCGGGCTGCTTTAGTCTCCGCTCGGGTTCGAATGGGCCATCGCGAACAAGTGAGGTCGTGGTCGTAATTCGCGTCTTCAGAAAGGCGTGACCGCAGAGTACTCGGTGCCGCGCGATGATTTGCGCCGTCCGACGACCGTGGTGGAGTCGATAAAAAGTTCGATTGAGCAAAAGCAATGCTTGCCACGGGTGCGCTTTGGAAAATACCAATGCTGGGAGACCCATGTTTTTGACTGCTCCCTTGAAGAATCACCAACCAATGAATCCTTCCCTACATAATACCAGAACCGCAACTCGTCCCTCGAAAAACCGACCTGCTCGCCTGCTGGCCTCTTCCATCGCTGCTCTGTGCGGAATGGTGATGATTCCGGAGTCGGCTTTTTCGGCGACTTGGAATGCGGTTCCGGCGACGAACAATTGGAACACGAATACCAACTGGAACACGCCGGCGAATACGCCGGATAATCCCGGGGAGTTTGCGATTTTCGGGGCGTCCTCGATTTTGAATCCTTCGATCACGGCACCGGTCACGATCGACAGCATCACGTTCAATGCGGGCGCTCCGGCGTACACGATTTCCAACGGACAGGGGCTGACTCTGGTCGGCACGGGCATTGCGAACAATTCGGCGGCGATTCAGACGATCAATACGATCAACAGCAGCACGCTCGCGTTTAACAACGCGTCGTCGGCGGGGAACGCGCGGCTGAACAATGTTTCGGGTGTGAGTTCGGTGGAATTTTCGAACACGTCCACGGCGGGAACTTCGGTGATTACGAATCAGAGCAGTTCGTCGCTGGTTTTGTTTTTCGACACTTCAACGCTGGGCGCTGCGACGATCAACAACAGTGCGAACGGCGGCTTCCCAAGCTCGAACGTGACCTTTAACGGAAACTCGAAAGCGGGCACGGGCATCATCTTGAACAGCGGGACGAACACGCAGACGGTGTTTGAGGATACGAGCACGGCGCAGGGGGCGACGATCACCAATAGTGCGGTGGGAAGCTCCACGCTTTTTGACACGAACTCGACGGCGGGGACGACGGCGGTCATCACGAATACGGGGACGAACAGCTTCATCAATTTCACCGGGAACTCGACGGGTGGGACGGCGACTCTGGCGAATAATGCTGCGGGCGGGGCGATTGAGTTTTTCGATACCTCGTCGGCGGGAGGCTCCGCGATCAGCAATACGATCTCGTCCGGGCTGATCAATTTTTTCGACAGTTCCACGGCGGGAACTTCGACGATCACGAATAGCGGCGGTTCGGGGGTTTTCCCGGCGGCGATCGTGAGCTTTTTCAATAACTCGCAGGCTGGCGGCTCGACGATCGCGAACAGCGGTGCGAATACGCAGACGCTCTTCAGTGACAGTGCGAGCGCGGCGACTTCTCACATCAATAACACGGGCGCGGGTGCGTCCTCCATTTTCATCGTGAACGCGACGGCGGGGACGTCGGCGGTGATTACGAACAGCGGCACGAACAGCTTCACCAGTTTCGCCGGAGCGAGTACGGCTGGAGGCGCGACGATCAATGATTCGGGGTCGAACAGCTTGATCGAATTTACGGAGACCTCGACGGCGGGGACGGCGACTTTGAACAACTCGAACGCGACGGGGATCATCAACTTTTTGGATAGCGCCACGGCGGGCGCGGCGACGATCAACAACAGTGGTGGATCGGGAGTTTTCCCCGCGGCGTTGGTGAGTTTTTTCAATACCTCGAAGGCAGGCTCGGCCACGATTAACAACAGCGGGCAAAACACGGAGACGCTTTTCAGTGATAGCGCGACGGCGCTGACGGCGCACGTCAATAACACCGGGGCGGGTGCGACTACGGCTTTCATCGTCAACGCCACGGCGGCGAATTCGATCATCATCAATGGCGGCACGAACTCGGTGACTTCCTTTGGCGGAACGACGACGGCGGGTGCTTCGACGATCAGCAATACTGGGGCTGGCAGCTTGATCGAATTTTCAGATACGGCGACCGCGGGCACCGCGACGCTGAACAACACGAATGCCACGGCTATTATCAATTTCCTCGATGGCTCGACGGCGGGGAGTTCGACGATCAACAACACGGGCGCGGGGAATTTTCCGGCGGCGTTGGTGAGCTTCTTCAATACGTCGAAGGCAGGCAACGCGACGATCAAGAACAGTGGAAATGGGACGGAGACGTTGTTCAGCGACAGTTCGACGGCGGGCACGGCGAACATCACGAACAGCGGCAGCGGCTCGGAGACGCAGTTTATCGTAAATGCCACGGCGGCCAATTCGACGATCACGAACAGTGGGTCGGGGAGTCTCACGAGCTTTGTGGGTAAAACGACGGCGGGCAGTTCGCACATCACGAACAGCGGATCGGGCAGCGGCGTGGATTTTTCCGACACTACGACGGCTGGGCAATCGGTGATCACGAATACGAATGGGACGGCGGCGATCACCTTTCTGGATTCATCGACGGCGGCGAACTCGACGCTGAATAACAACGGGGCGTCGGGAGTGTTTCCGAGTTCGACGATCAGCTTTTTCAATACGTCGAAAGCGGGCACCGCGAAGATCACGAACGGCGGGGCAAACTCGCAGACGCTCTTCAGCGATGGCTCGTCGGCTGGCAGTTCGACGATCAACAACACGGGTGACGGCAGCACGACATCCTTCATCACCAACGCGACCGCGGGCACGGCGACGATCGCAAACAGCGGGCCGAACAGCGTGACGGAATTTAACGGCGCGACGACGGCGGCGACTGCGAAAATCGTGAACAGCGGGGCGGGAAGTGCGATCAACTTCTTCGATAACTCGACCGCCGCTTCGTCCACGCTGACCAACACGGACGGCACGGCGTTGATCAGCTTTTTCGACAACACATCGGCGGCGAATGCGACGATCAACAACAATGGCTCGGGCGGAGTTCCGAGTTCGGTGGTGGCGTTCTTCGGGACGACCACGGCGGCCAATGCCAAGCTGAACAACACAGGCACGAACTCGCAAACGATTTTCAGCAATAACAGCACCGCGGCGAACGCGGTCGTGACCAACAGCGGAGCGGGCAGCGGGACGGTGTTTGCGGATAATGCATCCGGCGGAGCGGTGCGGCTGATCAATGCAAATCCCACGGCCTTCATCGACCTTTCGCTTCTGGCGAAAGCCGGGACGACGGCTGGATCGATCGAGGGGAACGGCAGGCTCCTTCTGGGCTCGAAAAAATTGACCGTCGGCAGCATCAATTTGAACACGACCTTTTCCGGCGACATCAGGGACGGCGGATCGGGCGGCGGTGTCGGAGGTTCGCTGGAAAAAGTGGGTACGGGTGCGCTGACTCTGACTGGAGCCAACACCTATACCGGCGGCACGACGCTTCAACTCGGCTCGATCATCGTGGGAAGTGCGCAGGCGCTGGGACGCGGAAATTTCGCGCTGAATAACGGAGCGCTGTCCGCGACGGGCGCGACTCGGGACATCAATGTCGGCGGCAACTACACGCAGACTGGCGGCGACCTTCAGCTCCGCATCGGCGGGGCGGGAGCGGGGCAATACGACCGGCTGGCAGTCACTGGAAAGGCCTCGCTCGGCGGGCGTCTGAGCGTGAAGACGGTGAACGGCTTTAAGGCGAACGCGGACAATCGATTTGTGGTCGTTACGGCTACGGGCGGTGTGGCTGGCCAGTTTAAGCAGGTGAACGAAAATCTATCGACGGGCGCGCTGAAGTTCGATGTCACCTACGACCCGAACAACGTCATCCTCGAAGTGCTCCAGAGCACCTTCCTTCCTTTCGCGCTCACGCCGAATCAGCGGGCAGTGGCGCGGACACTGGACCGGGTGATGAACGATCCGAACGCGGTCAATTTGGTCTCGTTCCTCGACACGCTGCCCGCGGGCGCGCTGCCGGGAGCATTCGATCGCATCGCACCGGAAGAGTTCGGAGCGATTTTTGAAATTGCGCGCTCGTCCGCGAAAATTCAAGCACTCACAGTGCAGCGTCGGCTTGATGAGATTCATGCGATGGATTGGGGTATGACGACCGTCAATGACAAGGACGGGAGAGACGGGAAGGGCGGGAAATCTTCCAAAGACATGGTGGCCGAACCACGCCGGTTTGGCGTGTTCGCGAACGGCAGCGGGGAGTTTGTTTCCGTGGGCAGCACGTCCAACGCGCGTGGATATGACTTCGATTCCGGCGGCTTCACGCTGGGCCTGGACTACCGCTTCTGCCGCAACTTCGCCGCGGGTGTGCTCTTCAATTACACCCGGACGGATGCGCAGCTCTCTGGCAACGGCAATCTTCAGAACGACGCGCTGCGGGGCGGCGTTTACGCGAGCGTGTTTGGCGGCGGCGCTTACTTGAACGCTTACTTCGGCGGCGGGCACAATGACTACGACACGCGCCGCGATGGGCTCCAGGGAACACCTCGCGGCAGCACCACCGGCTCGGAGTTTAACGCGCTCGTTTCGGCTGGCTACGACGCCCATCTCGGCGCGCTGACCGTCGGGCCGATCGCTTCTTATCAATACACTTCGACCGATGTGGATTCGTTCCGTGAGCGGGGTTCGCTCGCTCCTTTGCGCATCGCCTCCATGTCCGGCGAATCGAGCCGCACGAATCTCGGTGCGCGCCTGAGCTACGACTGGCATATCGGCAGCATGGTGCTGGTGCCGGAGCTTCGCGCTTCGTGGCAGCATGAGTTTGGCGATGTGGAGCAGACTACAGATGCGCGACTGGGATTTGGCGGCCCGACGTTCTCCGTCAACAGCGCCCGCGTCGGACGCGACAGCTTCCAGCTCTCGACGGGCTTCTCGCTCCAAATCACGCCGGACATCGCAGCCTACGCCCTCTACGACGGCGAGCTGGGACGCAGCAACTACGACGCGCACAACATTGTGGGCGGCGTGCGCGCGAGCTTCTAACGGCCTGGCTCTCCGGTTTTACTCGGGAGCATCGACCAGCGCTTCGGCGGCCAGGGTGCCGAGCGTTCGGCGCAGGCTGATGACGTTGCCGGCCTCCGTGGGGTGATTTCGATTCGAGAGAAAAATCACGAAGGTGCGCGACCACGGGTCGATCCAGATCGAGCCGCCCGTCCACCCCGTGTGACCGAAGCTCGCGAGCCCGAAACGGCCACCACGCGGACCGGCGTAGGCGGAGTCGATGTCCCAACCCAGACCGCGCCAATCCCAAATCTCCGCTCGTGACTGTACGCTGGTCATGAGCCGCACGGTTTCAGTTTGAAAAACGCGCGTACCATCCAGCGAACCACCGCCCAGATACATCCGCGCGTAGCGAGCCAGATCGCCTGCGGTGGTAAAAAGTCCCGCGTGTCCAGCGACGCCGCCCATGCGTCTCGCGGTCGGATCGTGGACCACGCCGCGCTCCACTCCGCGCGTCGTCGGAGCGATGCGATCCGCGAGACTCGCCGGCGGCAGAAACATGGTGTCTTTCATCCCGAGTTTTTCAAAAACTTCCGTGCTGCAAAAATTCTCCAGCGGCCGCTTCGTGACGATCTGGACGAGTGCACCGAGCGTGATGAAATTGATGTCGCTGTAGCGAAAATCTGCGCCTGCTCTCCCGATCGGCTTTTCGCGACACACCTCGGCGAGCACCGCCTCGCGCCCCTCTCCTTTTCCACCGAGACCGGGCCGCAATCCCGAGGTGTGCGTCAGGAGATGGCGAATCGTGATGGCGTCCTTTCCGTTGGCCGCGAATTCCGGCCAGTAGCGACTCACCGGCGCATCCAACTCGATTTGCCCGCGCTCGATCAGCAGCATGATCGCGGGCGTCGTCGCGATGACTTTTGTGAGCGAAGCGGCGTCGAAAATCGTGTCCTCAGTCATCGCTTCCCGCCGCGGCTCGACCGCCCGCGCACCGTAGGCCCGGTGATACGCCACGCCGTCTCGCTCCAGCCAGAGCACGCCACCGGGGCACTTCCCTTCCCCGATCGCGCGCTCAATGGCGGCGTCCATTTCCGCCAGTTTTTCAGGATGAAAAACGCCGGCCAATTCGTCGCCGAACGCCAGCGCGCCAGAGGCGAGCAGCGCCAGCCAAGACACCGCCCCTTTCACTCTTCGACCCGGTAAAGGTGCGTCTTCGTCCGCAAAAACAGCGCCTTGCCAGAAACCGCCGGAGACGACATGAAGCCGTTTTCCAGTTTGTTCTCAGCGAGCAATTTGAACTCGCGTCCCGGTGCCAGCGCGGCCGCCTTTCCTTCTTCGCTGAAAACGTAGATGCGTCCGTCGGCGAAAATCGGCGATGCGGAATAATTGCCCTGCACGCGCTGTGACCAGCATGGCACGCCGGTTTTCGCATCGACGCAGGAAACGATGCCGCCGTCGTTGATCATGTAAATCAGATCGTCCACGAGCAGGAGGGATGGTTTGTTCGGCGCGCTTTTTTTCACCCGCCACGCGACTTGCGAAGGATCGAGCGCACCGTGTCCGCCGAGCTTGAGTGCGAAGACTTCGCCCTGCGAAAACCCCGCGGCGATATACACCATGCCAAAGCCCACTACGGGACGCGCCGCCGCGCTGTGATGCGTCGGGTCGTCGATGCGCCAGATTTCTTTTCCGGTCGCCGGCTCGTAAGCGTAATGCGCTTTCGCGCCGCTGCTGAGCAGGACGGGCTTTCCGTCTTCCACGAAAACGTGCGGCGTACCGAAGGCCTTCCGCCAGTCGCCGTCCGCCTCCGGTTTGCCGTCTTTTCCGAGGTCGTGGTAATCGACCGAGCGTTGCGTGAGCCACGCGGTTTTCCCCGTTTTCTTATCGAGCGCCACGATGAATTGCGCATCGCTGCCGTCGAAATTCATAATCATCAAATCGCCCCAAACAATCGGCGACGAGCCCGCGCCGCGGAAGTGATTGCACACGAAATCCGTGCGCTGCCACAGCACCTGGCCGGTCTTGGTATCGAGGCAGGCCGTGCCCGGCGAACCGAAGGTCACGTAGAGTTTCCCGTCTTCGATCACGGGCGTGGGCGACGCGTAGCTGTTGAATTTGTGACAGAACTGCGGCGTTGCGACGCGGAAGAGAATGTCGTCGCGCAGGATTTTTCCGGAGTCTTTATCGAGACACACCACGCTCAGTTCCGTGCCGTCTTCCGTCGCCGTCGTCAGCCAGACTTGCGAGCCCCAGATGACGGGCGAAGACCAGCCGCGTCCGTGGATCGCCGTCTTCCACTTCACGTGCTCGCTTTCGCTGAATGTCAGCGGCAGTCCTTTCGCGTCAGAATGTCCGTCGCCATCGGGGCCTCGATATTGCGGCCAGTTTTCAGCGGCGAAAGCAGCGGTCGCGCAGAAGGCGAGAGAGAGAAGCAAAGGGCGGAGAAACATGGGGAAGAGAATAAGCGCTCGGCAAAAAAGGGAAAGCCGCGAGGCTCACTTCTCCAGCGCGATCGCATACAGGCGCGACATGGTCGCGACATAGAGCACGCCATTCGCGGCGACCGGAGTGGCGCTGATCGGCTTTTTGAAATCCACCATCGCGAGCACTTTCTTTTCGCGACTCGCGGACATGATCCAAAAATCTCCCTTCCGCGATCCGATATAAAGTTTCCCATTGGCCACCAGCGGTGATCCCCAAAAGTCTCCCGCCGTATCCTGGACCCACACTGGCTTTCCCGTCGCCTCCTCCACGCAGTGAATGTGCCGGCTCGTATCCGCGGTAAAAACGAGCCCATCAAAAACAGCCGGCGTGGACATGGTGTGACGGTCGAGCGGGTAGGACCACACCGTCGCGTTGCTGGAGATGTCCCCTTCCCCTTCGGTGCGCAGGCATTTCAACCACGCCTCATTTTTTCCCCAGAAAACATCGCCGCCTCCCGACACCAGCAGCCGATCTCCGATCACGACCGGCATGCCGTAAATGTTGCTCGGACCTTGCTGGCGATTGTTTAGAAAACGATGCGGATCGTCTTTCGGCGAAGTGGGATCGGGATCGAAACGCCAGATCGTTTTCAGCTTCGCGACCTCGCCCGCCGGAGGCGATTTCGAGAGCGGCGCAAAAGCGCGCACGATCCCATCGCCGCCGCAGAAAAAAATCTCCTCCCGCTCTCCGACCTTGCCCAGAGCGGGCGAGGACCATGTCGCGTGGAAAATATTCGGCGCGATGTGCTCGTCGTCCCGCGCCACCAGACGCCCCGTCTTTTTCTCGATCACGATCAGACTCGGCGCGTCCGGCGTGCGGATCACCTTGTGCGAATTATCCACGCCTGTGCTGGTGTTCACATAAAGATAATCGCCATGCACGAGGATCGAACTATGCGCGCCATCGTGCGGCCAGATGCCCGCCTCGGCCGGCATGTCGAGCATCCACACGATGTCCGCATCGAGCGGTCCCACTTCATCGTGCGGCACGCCAGCGTCCGCGAGGATGGGCAGGAATGCCGGCGGCGGTGCCGGATGCGGGATGCGATGAATGCTTTCACTTTGAAACGGACCCTCGTTTCCGTCGGCCATGCCTTTGGCATCCAGACACATCACCTCGTGGCGGTTGGTCACGATATACACGCGATCCCCTTCCACCGTCGCAGGCGAGGACATGCCGGTGTCCGGCCAGTCGAAATATTTGTCGTCGTCGCGCTTCGGGACTACGAGCTGCCACAGGAGATGGCCGTCTTTTTCATCTAGGCAAAGCAGCACGCCGCGGTCTCCGGTCTGCTTCGGATCGCGCGGCACCGCGTTGTTCGTCGCGATGTAAATGCGCCCGCCCGCGACAACCGGCGTCGCGTGCGATTGCGTGCCCAGCGGCACGCTCCATTTCACATTTCGCCCGGACTCCAAATCGAACGAATCGGGCAGCCCCTTTTCATCCGAGGCCATGTTTCGAGTCCACGCCTGGCCCCATTGCGGCGCATCCGCACCATGGAGATTTGGAAGCGCGAAAAGACCAGCGATCAGCGCGCACGCGAGACGGGAAAAACGTGGGGAAGTCATCGGCATACCAATGCCGGAGCCGCACTCGCACTGCGAGCGGATTCCGCGAAAGGCGTGCGCCTTCGTCGATCCGCTCTGCGTCTATTTCAGCTCAAACGACGGCGCGCCATCCGGCATCCCGTCGCGAAAACAAACGCTCCCAAAGTGGTGAGCAGCGTGGACGAAGGCTCGGGCACCGCGAGAAAACGCGCGTCGATCAGATTGTTCGTCGCTCCATCCGCGATGGCCCACGTCGAGTCGGTCAGCCAGCTTCCGCTCGCGCCTGTTCCATACCAAAGCGTATTGAGTCCCACGCCGGTTTGCGCGCTGGAATTATTCGACTTCGCGCCGACCAAAATCTGCGCCGCGGAGCCCGGGCTAAAATCGAGGATGAAGGTGAATGTGTTAGGAACTTGCGTCATCGGAAACGTGAACGTCACCGACGCGGAGGCATTCGAATCAAATGTCACGCCGGAGACTGACGCCGTGCCGATGACCGTGTCCGGTTGCAGAAATCCGCTCGCTCCCGGATCAGCCGCGCCGTCGTTTTCATAAAGAGTCACCGAAACAGTTTGCGCAGGTATGCTTATGTCAGACGTCGCAATCTGAATCGTCAAGCTGGTGAGCAACCGGTCTGAACCGTCCAGCGTCACCGTGTTCCCGATGTGACTTCCGGTCGGCCGGTTCGGAGTGGTGTCCGGGCCGTCCGGGATAAAGTTGCCCGTGGAATCGGAAGCCTCGTAAACGATCACCGCTGCGGAGCAGTGGAGAGCGAAGGCTGCTGCAGAGAAGATTCCCGCGAGAAAGGATTTGCGCCAGATGGCGGCACGGTGGGGTTTTGAGTGAAACATATTTGGAAGGTTGCTGGCGGTCACGGGCAGTGCATTGAGCCAGTCGCATGCCAGTCCGCCGCGCCGTTTTCGCGGCCGCTTCCGTGTGAAAGAATTTTTTCGTTTCCTGAAAGATCGCATCCGCTCGCTCCGTATCAGCAGTGGAAACCAACCACGCCCATGAAACTCCGTCTGCTTCTCACCACCCTCGCCGCTCTCACCAGCCTGACCGCTTACGCTGTCAAACCCGTCGAACTCGTCCTCACTTCCAAGACTCTGGAGCCGACGACCACCTTTGAAATTCGCTTCGCCGAAACGATGGTCGCCGCCGCCGAAATCGGAAAGGAAGCAGACCTCCCGCCCGTGATTTTTCGACCCGCGGTGAAAGGTCACTTCACCTGGCTGAGCGAGCGCAGCGGCATTTTCACACCGGACGAAATTCTTCCGCTGAGCACCACCTTCCAGCTCGCGCTCACGCCGCAACTCTTGCGAGCCGATGAACAGCCGCTCGTCGCAGATTTTCAAGCGACCGTGAAGACGCCGCCGATGCAGATCAAAGGGTGGAATCCGATCGATTACATGAATCGCGAAAACGCCACCGCGACGCCAAAGTTTGCGGTGCTCTTCAACGTCAGCGTCGATCCTGCGACGGCGAAGCAGTTCTTCCTCTTTGCCGACAAGACGGGCCGGGAAGTTCGTGCGCGCGTCGCCCGCACCGACGATGCGGAAGGGGCGCACCCGAATTTTCCAAAATGGAGAAGCAATGATGGCACACTCGAAACCTGGGCCGAACGTTTCGCCGCCAAGTCCGCTCCGGCTGGCACCGAAACAGCGGCGCATCAGAATCTGCTCATCGTTTCACCGATCCAGCCGCTGCCGTCCGGCGAAGATTGGGCCTTGATCGCGAAGCCAGGCATCCCGGCGCTCGACGGCGATCTCACGCTCGCGGAGGAATCGAAAATCCCGATCGGCACCGTCCGCGCGTTTGAAGTCACGAGCGCGGAAGCGAACAACAACATCAACGGCGCACGCAACATCAGGCTCCGGTTTTCCAAGCCGCTGGCGAAAGAAGTGACGGCGGGTAATTTGGCGCGCTGGATTCAGATCGAACCGGCCCCGAAGCACCTCACCACGAGCGTGGAAAATTCGGACGTCACTTTCGTCGGCGACTTTGAACTTGAGAAACCGTATCACCTTAAAGTCGCGGCGGGCCTGCCCGCTTTGCAGCCTTTCGTCACCGCCGTTCCGTTTGAAAAAACGCTCACCTTCCAGCAGGTGCCGCCGCGGCTTTACCTGGAAGAATTCGCGACGCACCAGCTCACCACGGGGCAGCGCAAATTTCATCTGCTGGCCGTGAATGTGCCGCGTGTAAAAGTAACGGCGAAGATTTTCCCGAACGATACGGTCGCTCTCGCCGTCGCAGCGTATGAGAAGTATTTTGACACCAATCGGCAGCGGAATGATTCCGACGATTCGTTCGCGAAGGTCGATCCAGACAGTATCCCCGGCCATGACGTGTGGCAGCGGGAGATCGCCGGAACGACGGAGACCGACACGGAGCAGACGCTGACGCTCGATTGGAATGAAATCCTCGGCGCGAAAAAAAGCGGCGTGGTGCTTCTGACCGCCGAGCAGATCGGCGAGGGCAAACATCCGGGCACGCAGGCGCTGGTGCAGATCACCGATCTCGGCGTGGTCTGGAAACGCTCGGCTGGCGAGTGTTTCGTCCACGTCTTCTCGCTCGCGACCGCCGCTCCCGTCGCCAATGCGAAAGTGCAGGTCGTGGATAAAAACGGCGTGGTTTTCCGCGAAGCCCAAACGGACGCCAGCGGCATCGCCCGCGTCGAACAAGCCGGAGACACTGCCTGGATTTTCGTCGAGTCGGGCAGCGACCGGCATCTCGTGGATCTCAACAATGAAAACGGCGCGCTACGCGCCCGCAGCCTGCATAACGGTTCGCGTTTCGACGACGAAGATGAGAGTGCCGACCGGGATCGTCCCACGTTCCTTTTCAGCGACCGTCCGGTTTACAAACCCGGCGAGACGCTGCACCTCAAAGGAATCGCGCGCGACTGGCGCAACGGGCAGACGCACATCCCGGCGGGCGCGGAAGTCCGCCTCAACGCGCACGATTCGCGTGATCGCACTTTCTTTGAAAAGCGAGTGAAGCTCTCCGACTCCGGCGCGCTCAGTGAAGACGTGAAACTTCCCGCTGGCGTGCTCGGCACGTTCCGAGTCGATCTCGTTTACGCATCGGAAAAAGCAGACGCCACGCCGGCGGCGACGCATGAATTTGAAGTGCAGGAGTATCGCTCGAATGCTTTTGAAATCAGCGTGGGCGGGCCAAAGAGCGCAGTGGGCGTGACCGATCTCCAGCTCCCGGTGACGGCGAAATACTACATGGGCAAACCGCTTTCGACCGCGCAACTCAACTGGTCGATCGAAGCAGGCGACGAGGGATTTTTGCCTGACGGATTTCAGGAGTTCGCCTTTTGCAACGACATCGCGGACTACCGGCTCAGCCGTCTGCTGGATCGAGCGGGACATTTTGCGCAGCAGGGCAAGGCGACGCTCGACGAGACGGGGCTCGCCACGATCGCGGCGACGGTGCCGCTGAATGTGAAAGCGCCGCAGCCGCGCACGGCGCGCATCGTCTGCGAGATCACCGATCTCGATCAGCAAACCGTCACCGAGTCCGCGGTGGTTGCCATTCACTCGTCGGATTTCTACCTCGGCATCCGCCGTGCCAAAGCCGTCGTCCGCGAAGGCGAGGCGCTGCCCGCGCAAGTGATCGCGGTGCGCCCCGACGGTTCGCCTATGGCCGATTCCGTCAACGCCACGCTGCGCCTGACCCGGATCGTGTGGCAGACGAACCGCATCGTGGGCGCTGGCAACACCGACGAGTATCGGAGCGCGGCGCACTTCGAACTCGCGGCGACGATGGAAGTGAAAACGTGCGCCGTTTCCAAAAGTGCGGGCAAATGGACGACGACTGGCGAGGCCACGACAACGACACCGCTCGTGGCGGGAAAACCTGGCGAATACTTGCTGGAGGCCGCGACGAAGGATGCCGAGGGTCGCGACGTGGTGACGACGACGATGCTCCATGTGTATGGCGCGACGGAGACGACGTGGGATTACCACAATCCCTACGAGATCGAACTCGTGCCGGACAAAGAGCAGTATCTCGCGGGCGACACGGCGACGCTGCTGGTGAAGACGCCGCTCACCGGCGAAGCGCTGGTCACCATCGAGCGCGAAAACGTGCTGCGTTCGTTCGTCACGAAACTCCGCGGCAATGCGCCGAGCGTGCAAATCCCTCTCGTCGATTTCGACGCGCCGAATGTCTTCGTCTCGGTGATGATGCTCCGCGGTGCCGACAAGAGTCCGCACAAAAACAAGCGCCCGGAATTTCGCATGGGCTACTGCAAACTCGCGGTCGCGCGGCCCGACTCGAAGCTGCAAATCTCCGTGGACCCGGAGACGAAAGCGTATCGTCCCGGCGAGCCGGTGAAGCTCGTCGCGCAAGTCCTGGACGTGAGCAATCGTCCGGTCGAAAACGCAGAGGTGACGCTTTACGCCGTGGATGAAGGCGTGCTGAGTTTGATGGGTTACGAGACGCCAAACCCGCTGGAATTTTTCAACACCGAGCGCGCACTCGCGGTCACGACGGGGCTCACGCTGCCATCTTTGCTGAATGAAGACGCTGAGGAACGGCGCTTTCCCAACAAGGGTTATCTAGTCGGCGGCGGCGGCGAAGACAGCGACTCGATCCGGAAGAATTTTCTGGCGTGTGCGTTTTGGAATGGCTCGCTGAAGACGGATAAGACGGGGCACGTCGAAGCGGTGTTTCCCGCGCCGGACAGCCTGACGCGCTACCGCGTCATCGCTGTCGTGCAAACGAACCGCGACCAGTTCGGCAGCGCTCAGTCAGCGTTTGAAGTGAACAAGCCGCTGATGCTGGAGCCCGCGATGCCGCGCTTCGCGAACGTCGGCGATCAACTGCTGCTGCGCGCCGTTTTGCACAACACGACCGCCTTCGCCGGCGAAGCGGAAATCGCGCTCGAACTTGATGACACAGCGACGACGGAAGGCAAAACGCGCCGCGTTTCGCTGGCCGCAGGCGGATCGATCGCGGTCGATTTTCCCGTGACGTTTAACGCGGTCGGGAAAGGCGTGTGGAAGTGGACGGCACGCTTCGTTTCCGCCGATGCGCCCACGGCTTTCCGCGACTCGGTGCAGACGGAATTGAACGTCGGCTACCCTGCCCCGCTGCTGCGCGAAGTGCGCACCAGCCACACCGACGCGGCGGACACGGAGCTGCTCGACACGATCGATCCGCAACTCCTCGAAGGCAGCGGCACGGTGCGCGTGAGCGTTTCCAATTCCCGTCTCCTCGAATTGAACGAGTCCTTGCGCGAGCTGCTGCACTATCCCTACGGCTGCGTGGAGCAGACGACTTCGAGCACGCTGCCGTGGATGACGCTGCGCGACATGCGCGACGCTTTGCCGGAGCTGCAGAAGACCGATGAGGAAATCACAAACGCGGTGAATCACGGCGTCGATCGTCTTTTGAAAATGCAGACCGACTCGGGAGGACTTGCCTACTGGCCAGGCGAAAGTCAGCCGCTCTTCTGGGGCAGCGCGTATGGCGGATTCGGCCTCGCGATGGCGCGGCAAAAAGGATTCACCGTACCCGCGGAGGATTTCGACCGGCTGATGAAATATCTCAGCGAGCAACTGCGCGACATGAGCGGCGAAAAATTCGATCCGCACTACGAGGGCGGCGGGCCGTCCGATCGCTGTCTGGCGCTGTATGCGCTGGCCGTCGCGGGTCGCGCTGAGCCCGCGTATCACGAGTTCCTGTTTAAAAAACGCGCCTCACTTTCGCGCGAAAACCGGGCGCTCCTCGCGCTCGCGATTGCGGAGAGCAAGGGCAGCGAAACGATGATCGCGGAACTGCTCGAAGCTGGCGCGGAGGATGCGGATTCGGACCGGTATTTCGGGAGCCGCACGCGCACGCTCGCCGTGCGTTTGCTGGCCTGGGATAAAACAAAGCCTGCGGCACCGGCGGTCGATGCGCTCGTGAACGAATTGCTGGGCGCGCGCCGTGGCGGGCACTGGGTCACCACGCAGGGAAATGCATGGTCGCTGCTGGCACTCGCCGATTACGCGCGGACTGCGGAGTCCGCTCATCGCTCGGCAGCGGGCTCGCTGTCGTGGGGCGCGCAGACGGCGGCTTTCGCACTCGGAGACAAGCCGCAGATGGCCGACGCGTCGTTCGCGCTCTCGGCGAAAGACGCGCGCTCCCCGCTGCATCTCGCGAATCCAGGCAAGGGCCGTCTCTTCACCGAAGTGACGGTGGAAGCCCGTCCCAAGCTGATCGCGCAGCCGGAGCAAGACCGCGGATATTCGATTCGCCGCGCGTATCGGAAGATCGCGGACGACGGCTCGCTCGGTGAATTTGCGGAAGCGCACGTCGGCGATCGCGTGCTGGTACAGCTCGACATCGAGGTGCGGCATGAAGCGGGATACATCGCCGTGGACGATCCGCTGCCCGCGATTTTGGAGGCGGTGAATCCCGTTTTCAAATCGCAGGAAATGGCGGCGGGACCGATGACGCGCGACTGGCTGAGCGACTACCACGAACTGCGTGAAGACCGCGCGCTTTTCTTCGCGCACAACATTCAGCCGGGGCACTACGCGATCCGTTATCTCGCCCGCGTCTGCGCTGCCGGCACCGCGACTGCGCCCGCGGCGAAGATCGAGGAAATGTATCATCCCGAACGCTGCGGCATCAGCGCCACCACGAAACTCGCGAGCCTTCCGCTGCCATGAAAATCCCGTCATTTCGACCGGAGCGAAGCGGAGTGGAGAAATCCCTAACTTCGCAACACGGCGCAGCTCCGCCTCCGCCCGCTGATGTGAGAGATTCCTCCACTTCGCTCCGCTTCGGTCGGAATGACCGTTGGAGGAAATGGGCCCGCTGGACGCTGCTCACTTCAGGCACATTCTTCGCAGCAGCTTGGATCGGCCTGAAGTTTGTCCCGATCCCCGCCGCGCTCGAACACCCTTCCATCCAAAGCCGCGAGCTCCTCGATCGCCGCGGCCAAACTCTGCGTGAGGTGCGCGTGGAGGAACGATTCACCCGACCAGTCCCGTTTGAAGAGATCCCGCTGAACGTCGTGCGCGCCATGCTCGCGGCGGAGGACAAGCGCTTCTTCCGGCACGCCGGCGTGGATGTGCTCGCGACCGCTCGCGCTGTCTGGATCAGCGCGCGGCGCGGGCACATTACGTCGGGGGCGTCCACGATCACGCAACAGCTCGTGAAGATCGCGGAGCACCGCCCGCGCACGCTGCGCACAAAAATCATCGAAGCCGTGACGGCGATCCGGCTGGAGCAGCTTTGGACGAAGGACGAAATTTTTGCGGCTTACGTGAACCGTCTGGACTTTGGCAATCTGAACGTCGGCATCGCGAGTGCGGCCAGTTATTACTTTGGAAAACCACTCGCGGATCTGAGCGACGCAGAGGCGGCGTTCCTCGCGGGGCTTCCAAAAAATCCGCGCAAACTGAATCCGCATCTCGCGCGCGTCGCTGCGCAACGCCGCCAGCAGACGGTGCTCCGCCGGATGCAGGAGGCAGGCTGGCTCAGCGATGACACGTTTTCCCGCGCCATGCAGGAACCGCTGCACCTGCTCGCACCGCGCCGCGTTTTTGGCGCGCCGCATTTCGTCGATCTCGTGCTCCGCGATTTATCGAAGGACGCGCCAGCCACGATCCAGACGACGCTCGATCTCGACCTGAATCGCTTCATCGAAGCAAGCGTGCGCGAGCATTTGGAAAAGCTGCGCCGGCAAAATGTGCGGAACGCCGCAGTCGTTGTGATCGACAACGCGAGCGGCGATGTACTCGCGCTGGTCGGTTCGGAGAACTATTTCGCGCCCGGAACTGGCCAGGTAAATGGCGCATGGGCACGGCGTTCGCCCGGCTCGACGATCAAACCTTTCACCTACCTGCTCGCCCTCGAACGCGGTGCCACTCCTGCCACGGTCTTCGCGGACGTGCCGGCGATTTTCGCGACCTCGACCGGCGGGTATCAGCCCGAGAACTACAATCACCGCTGCTACGGCCCGATGCGGATGCGGATGGCACTCGGCAATTCGCTCAACATCCCGGCGGTGCGCGCGCTCGCCTCCATCGGCGGCGCACCGGTGCTGGCGGAGCGGTTGCGCGCGTGGGGAATCACGACGCTGGATCAGCCGGCGGAGCACTACGGGCTCGGGCTCACGATCGGAAATGCGGAGGTGCGTTTGCTCGAATTGACGAACGCATATGCGACATTGGCTCGGCTCGGGGAGTGGCACCCTTACCGTTTGGTGGAAGGAACGAATATCGAACCTCGAACCTCGAACACCGAACCTCGAAGTGCGGAATGTGCGTGGCTGATCGCAGACATACTGCACGATAATTCGGCCCGTATGATTTCGTTCGGCGCAAATTCGGTGCTACGTTTTGATTTTCCCGTGGCGTGCAAGACGGGGACGAGCACGGACTTTCGCGACAACTGGGCGATGGGTTTCACGCCGGAGTTCACCGTCGGCGTTTGGGTCGGAAATTTCGACGGCACGCCGATGCACGATGTCTCCGGTGTGAGTGGCGCAGGGCCGATCCTGCACGCGGTCTTCGAGCATTTGCACGCGCAGCACGGGACGACCTGGTATGAAACACCGGCGTCGATCGTGGAGCGGGAAGTGCATCCGCTGACGGGAAAGCTGCTCACGCGCGCAGGAACGGATCGCGTGGGCGAAAAGTTTCTCGCGGGTCAACTTCCCGGCGAAGAATCCGCCGCCGACTACGACGACGCGGGGAAAATAAAGCTCGGGCCCGAGTACGATGCTTGGCTCGCGAGCGCGGAAAATTCCCTGCCCACTCGCGCCATCGCCGACGAATCTGCACGCAATTCCTTGCGCCTCGTCGCTCCGATGCCGGGCACGGTTTTTCTGCTCGATCCCGACGTGCCAACTTCGCGCCAGGTCCCGCTCCTCGCCACGGGTGGCGCGCATCTCGTGTGGAAAAGCGCCACGCTTTCCTGTGCGGAAAGCGACGGGCAGACGCACGCGGAAATCGCGGAGGGCGAACATCGGATTACCGTCAGCGACCCCGCGACAGGCGAACGCGCGGAGACGTGGATTCGCGTGAAAGCGCTGTAGATCAGCCTGTGGCCTTACTCCGCGCCCGGCACGATGCGCACGCCGTATTCCGCCATGAGCATCGGGATGTCTTCCTGGATCGGGTAAACGATTCCGCCGTCCTGGCGCGTGAGGCCGTGCTCGCACTTTGCGCGCGCCAGTTCCTCCGCCGTGGCGAGCCGCAGCGGCTGACCGGACTCGGGACAAGTCAGGACCGAAAGAAATCGTTCGCTCAGCATCGCGGCCTCGCGCGCTTCAATACTTCGGCATGCTCGGATCGACGTCGTCGGACCACGCGAGAATCCCGCCTTCGAGATTCGCGAGTTTTCCAAAGCCGGCTTCCTGCAAAAGATGCAGCGCCTTCGCAGAACGCATGCCGCTTTTGCATTGCAGGACGATCTCGTCCGCGCTGTCGAGTTCGCTTAAACGCGCGGGCAACTGGCCGAGCGGGATGAGCCGCGCGCCAGGGATGCGGCAGATGTCCCACTCGTACGGTTCGCGCACATCGAGCAGCACGAATTTGTCACCGCGATCGAGCTTCGCCTTCACTTCCTTCGCGCTGATCGCCGGCACATGCGCCTCCGCTTCCTCCGCGATTTTCGCTTCGGGGATGCCACAGAATTGGTCGTAGTCGATCAGCTCCGTGATCGTCGGATGGTCCGAGCACACCGGGCACTTTGGATCGCGCCGCAGCTTGAATTCGCGGAACTTCATCTTCAGCGCGTCGAAGGCGATCATGCGCCCGATCAGGGGCTCGCCGATGCCGATGATCAGTTTCACCGCCTCGATCGCCTGCATCACGCCGATGATTCCCGGCAGCACGCCGAGCACGCCGCCCTCAGCGCAGCTCGGCACCATCCCCGGAGGCGGCGGCTCGGGAAACATGCAGCGATAGCACGGTCCGCCGAGGCACGGCGCGAAGACGGTGCATTGTCCGTCGAAGCGGAAGATGGAGCCGTAGATGTTTGGCTTTTTCAGGAAAACGGCGACGTCATTCGAGCAGTAGCGCGTCGGAAAATTATCCGTGCCGTCGATGATGATGTCGTACGGCTCCGCGATTTCGCGCGCGTTCGAGGAGTTAAAATACGTGTCGTAAAGATCGACCTGCGTGTTCGGATTCACGTCGCGGATGCGGTCCCGCGCGGAGTTCAGCTTCTTGCGGCCCACGTCTTTCGTGCCGTGCAAAATCTGGCGCTGAAGATTTGAAAAATCGACCACATCGCCATCGACCATGCCGATGCGACCGACGCCCGCCGCCGCCAGATACAGCGCGATCGGCGAACCCAGCCCGCCCGTCCCGATGCACAGCACGCTCGACGCCTTCAGCCGCTTCTGCCCTTCGAGCGTCACCTCCGGCATGATGAGATGCCGCGAGTAGCGCGCGATTTCGTCGTTGCTGAATTCAATCCGCTCAAGGCGGCTCGGGTCGATGATGCTCGGAATGGCCATGATAGTTTTTTGGGACGCGCAGCGTAGCACGGCTGCGCCGTTTGCAAAGTGTCCCGCGCGTCATACAAACGCTCGGGAAACGTCCGCGCTCTTTCTTACGCGAAAGCCTCGCGTAGCATCGCGATGCTTTTTGGCACTGCGGTTTCCGGGTCTTCCTTGCCCTCCATTTCTAAAGACACGTAACCCGCGTAACCACCATCGCGCAGGATTTTCGCGATGCGCTTATAGTCCAGATCGAGCGTGTACCACTCCCCGCCGCCCGGATAAGTCTTCGCCTGCACGAAGGCCGTCTTCGGCGCAATCGCCGTCAGCTTGTCATACGGATCTTCCAGAAAATTCCCCGTGTCCATCAGCGCGCCGAGCCACGGGGAATTGATCGCGTTGATGATCCGCAGTTGCCCTTCGGGCGAACCTGAAAGTCCCCAATGATTTTCCAGCGCCAGGATCACGCCGCGCTGCTCTGCCAGCTCCACGCATTTCTGGATGGACTCCGTCGCCCACTTAAATCCGTCATCCACCGTCACCCCATTCGGCAGCGGCCCGATGCCGCGCGCTTTCATCAGCGCATCGAAATCCCCGATCGTCTTCCAGCGACCCGCATTGATCCGCATGCTCGGCACACCCATCGCGTAGCACAGCTCGATGCACTTTTCCGTGTGCGCGATCTGCGTCGCGCGCATCGCCGCATCGGGCGACACAAAATCCTGATGCATCGAGAGGCAGATCAAATCCACGCCCGCACGAAACGCATGCCGCTTCAGCTTCAGGCAATAGGCGTGGGAATCTGCGTCCAGCTTTTGAAATTCATCGATTTCCATCTGCCGGTGCAGAATGTCCACGCCCTCCACCTCGAGCCGCGCCGTCTTCTCGATCACCGTTTCGATGGAGACTTTCTGCGGTTTAAAATGCCAGTAGGAATACGACGAGATGCCCAGCTTCGTCCTGATCGCTGCCATTGCAGGCGCAGGCGCGACGGGTGTTGTTTCCGCTGCGCGCAGGGTGACCGCGGCACTGGCAGGAACGGTGAGGGCGAGGAATCCGCGACGTGAGATCATAGTGAAAGCGTGAGGACTGCGCCGTTCCGGTTCAAGCATCCGCTGCGTCAAACTCGTGGATTGCATCCGAATCACCCCGGACCATACTTTTTCCATGAAAACGCAACTGCTCCGCGGTCTCGTCGCCCTCACGACAGTAACTCTCCTCGCCGGCACCGTCCGCGCCGAGGATTCCAAGTGGATGGACAACTACGAAAAGGCCCTCGCGAAAGCGAAGGCTGAAAACAAGGCAGTGCTCCTCGATTTCACCGGCTCCGACTGGTGCGGCTGGTGCATCAAGATGGTAAAAGAAACGCTGAGCCAGAAAGACTTCACCGACTACGCCGACAAAAATCTCGTGCTCGTGGAAGTGGATTTCCCAAACAAGAAGCAACTCAGCGACGACGTGAAAAAACAAAACGCCGATCTCAAAAAGAAATTTGAAGCGAATGGTTACCCAACCTTTGTCCTCGTCGATAAAGACGGCAAGGAACTCGGCCGGCAGCGCGGCTACCTCGAAGGCGGCCCCAGCGCCTTCATCGGAAAGCTGGACGGCTTCAAGGCAGCCGCGAAATAGCAACCCGGCTCGGAATACGACACATCTTAAACTGCCCTCCCTTCAAGAGGAATCGGCCCGGACCCTCCTTAAGTCTCGCGCGCATGAATATTCCCCAAGCCACCCGCCGCCCGCTCCTTCGCCTGCTTTGTCTCGCGGCGGTCTCTTGTTTAGCATTGATGCGAGCAAAAGCGGCTGAGCTTCCGGCAAAGCCGAATATCCTTTTCATCGCCGTGGATGACCTGCGGCCTGAACTCGGCTGCTACGGCAACACCGTCGTCCGCAGCCCAAACATCGACCGCCTCGCGCAGGCCGGCACCGTCTTCCAGCGCGCCTACTGCCAGCAGGCTCTCTGCTCGCCGTCCCGCTCCAGTCTGATGACTGGCACCCGCCCCGATACCACGAAGGTATGGGATCTCGGGACGCACTTTCGCAAGGCTCTGCCCGCGGTCGTCACGCTGCCGCAGCTTTTCAAAGACAATGGCTACCAGACGCGCAGTTTTGGCAAAATCTACCATCTCGGCTTTGATGATCCGCAGTCGTGGTCGGTGCCGTCAGTCTTTCCGTCCGCGGCTCATTCCGCCTCTCCTGGCAGTGCGGACCCCGATGCCAAAGCCACCAAGGCCGAACGCCGCGGCCCGCCTTTCGCCAGCCCCGACTGTGCCGACAGCGCGCTGCACGACGGCGAACTCGCGGACCTCGCGCTCGGTGCCTTGCGAGAGCTGAAGACGCAATCGCAACCGTTCTTCCTCGCCGTCGGTTTCATCCGCCCGCATCTGCCCTTCATCGCTCCGAAAAAATACTGGGACCTGTACGATCCCGCCAAAATCGCCCTCGCGCCGAATCCCTTTCGAGCCAAGGACGCGCCGGAATACTCCGTCGTCGGCATCGGCGAAGTCCGCTCCTACGCCGGTGTGCCTGCCGGTCCCGTTTTACCCGATGACTATGCGCGCCAGCTCAAGCACGGCTACTATGCCGCGATCAGCTACGTGGATGCCCAGATCGGGCGTCTCCTGGACGAACTGGACCGGCTCGGTCTGCGCGAGAACACCATCATCGTCCTCTGGGGCGATCATGGCTGGAAACTCGGCGAACATGCCGCGTGGGCAAAGCACAGCAACGTCGAGAACGACACCCGCGTGCCGCTTATTTTTTCAGTCCCCGGCCTCACCCAGGAGGCGCGTAAAACGGAAGCGCTCGTCGAACTCGTGGACGTCTATCCGACCCTCGCGGAGCTGGCGCATCTGCCGCTGCCCGGACACCTTGAAGGTTCCAGCTTCAAATCCCAACTGCTCGACCCGCAACAAACTGGAAAGACCGCCGCATTCAGCCAGTATCCGCGAAAGGTCGGACCCAAGCGCCTCATGGGTTATTCGATGCGGACCGATCGCTACCGGCTGACGCGCTGGGTGGACGCCGCGGATCACGACAAGTTGGACGCCGTCGAGCTTTACGATCACCAATCCGATCCGCAGGAAAATACCAACCTCGCGAACCTGCCCGAAAACAAGGCCCTCGTGGGAACTCTCACCAAACAGCAGGAAGCCGGCTGGCAGGGAGCCAGGGCGCAGGCAGCTCCTCCCAAAGCCGCCGCGCGGACGCCCGCAGCGGACATGGCTTTTTGGAAACTGGAATCCTCCCAGCCCGTCCCCCTGCCGCCCACGCAGGCTAACGTCCCCTACGGTCATGACCCCCACCAGGTCCTCGACTTCTGGAAAGCAGAATCCACCAAACCCACGCCGCTCGTTTTTTTCATCCACGGCGGCGCGTGGAAGAGCAACGACAAGGACCGCGTGACCGGCTTGCGCGAATACCTCGCCGCAGGGATTTCGGTCGTCTCGATCAATTACCGCTTTGTCCAGGAGGCGCAGGCCGCCGGGGTGAAACCGCCGGTGCAGTGGCCGCTTCACGATGCCGCCCGCGCGCTGCAGTTTGTCCGCAGCCAGGCCGCGGCATGGAACATCGACAAAACCCGTGTTGGCGCTTCCGGGAGTTCCGCGGGCGCTTGCTCCAGCCTTTGGCTCGCCTTTCACGACGACATGGCAGACCCCGCCTCCGCCGATCCCGTGGCCCGCGAATCCACCCGCCTCGCCTGCGCCGGGGTGCTCGCGGCACAGACCACACTCGACCCGCAACTCATGCGCGAATGGACGCCGAATAGTTTGTACGGCGGCCACGCTTTTGGTTTCACGGCCGGGAAGGGTGAAACGCCCACGGTGTTCGAGCAGTTCCTTGCCGGCCGGGACTCGATCATGCCCTGGATCAAAGAGTATTCCCCGCTCTCGTGGGTCTCCTCCGACGACCCGCCGGTATATCTCTTCTACACCGACAATCCCCTCCTCGGTCGCAAACAGAAAGACCCCACGCACACCGCCAATTTCGGAGTAAAGCTCGACGAAAAACTGCGCGCTCTCGGGGTCGAATGTTACTTCCGCCACGCCGCCTCCGGGGACCTTCGATACCCGGATCCCATCGCTTTCCTCATTGCCAAACTCACGGAGGAAAAGCGCTGAAGGGCACCTCTGGAAACCTCCCCTGCATCCAGCCTTGCTTTCATGGGATGCAAAGTGGGGCCAAGGTGAGGCATGAAGCGTTACCGCAGGATGGAACGAGGGGGCGGATTGCTTTCCGCGATCGAGCACGAACAAGCCGTG
>JBBRPM010000038.1:0-33418 GCA_038228115.1 Chthoniobacterales bacterium | reverse complement strand
TGTTTGGCGGCCGCAAGCGCCTTTTCCAGCTTGGACCAGACTTCATCGGTGATGATCTTACGCACAGGATGTTTGAGCATCCCAAGTTTCAATCAGTTACGGTAATTATAGTACAGAATCAAATTCGTGAACAGAACCTAGTGGAGAAACCTCTCACTTTTCTTCGCCGGGCGAAGGTGGTGCGGACGTTCATCTCGTTCGCGCTCCGCGCGGCCTGGCCCGAAAGGCAGAGTGAGAGGTTTCTCCACTCCGCTTCGCTCCGGTCGAAATGACAGGCTTATTTTACTTCTTCGCGGCGTCTTCGATTTGCTTCCGCCGGTCATCGGGAAGCTGGCTGTCGTCGAGCGCTTGGCGCGCGTTTTTTTGATCGGCGCTGGAAAGGGAGGCGATCCACGCGCCGGCTTGTAAAGGCGACTGCCAGCCGAGCGTTTGCGTGACGGTGCGGACGGCGCTTTCGCGCTCCGGCCCGGCGGGAAGTTTGCGGGCGTAGTCGGTGGCGGCTTCGGGGCGTATTTGCAGCCACGTATCCAGCACCGCACGGCGCGCCCACGGGACGCGTTTTTCGTCGAGGCTGTCCGCCCATTCCATCGCAGACTCAGGATCTTTCGTGGCTAGGTCGTGTCCGGTTTGCATGATCATTCCCGGAGGAGCGAGGGCACCGTGGGGGCCCGAGATGAAGGCGCGGGCATCCTCGGGATCGCGCCACATGAAGTGTTCAAAAGCAGCGGCTCGCGGGGCGGGATCGGGCAGACTTTCGAGCCAGGTGAACGCGGCCTCGTGCTCGGCGGAACCTTTGCCCAGCCACATCTGGAAGATCGTGACGCATGCGCGATTTTGCGCGGTGCCGGGTTCCATATCAGAGGCAAGTTGCGAGGCCGTGGTGAGGTCTTCTTTCGCAACAAGCGCGATGACACGGGTGATCGCATCGGTACGCGCGAGCCCTTTCAAATTCTCCTGACTCCACGCCAGCGCGGCGGCGGACTGAAGATCGCTGCCGGCCCATGCCCGCATGATTTCCACGCCGAGCTTCGCACGCTGTTGCGGATCGAGCGTCGCGGCGAAGCGCAGGCCGCCCGCCGGGTCGCTTTTCCCCCACACTTTCCCGATCTCCTGAAGCGCGTTGAGCCCGGTGAAGCCGCGGTTGAATTTCAGGACGGTTTCAGCGGCGTGCTGCGGTCGCGCGCGGCCCACTCGCCGATGTTGTTATCATTAAAAAAGGAATCGTGAATGCCCCACTCTGACATCGCGCGCAACGCCGCTTCGCCATTCGTTTTCATCGCCAGGCGGAGCACCGTCCGGCGCAAAGTGTCGCGAGCGGAAAAATCCGGCACATCGGTCAGCGCGCGAATCGCGCCGGGGAGATCGCTCTTCGACCATTGCTCGAAAAGCACGTCACGCAAAATGCTGCGACTCGGCAGACCGCCGGGTGAGTTTTCGGGCAAAAGATAATCCGCGTAGAGCGAACTGAACATCGCGGACGGATCGAGTTCGGCCCAACGCGCGGCGAGCATGCGGATCGCGGCGGGGTCGTCGCGCGCGATGCGGATGAGCGTGGACATTCGCCCGCGGTCGCGTGCTCCGCTGTGGAAACCAGCAGCAGCCAGCGTTTCGCGCCAGTCGCCTCGCGATAGGCCGCAGCGAGCGGGCCTTCGATCGGCGGCACGACGATCGGCGCGGCTTTTTGAAATTGCGTCGTCGGAACTGCGGAGAAACGCGGCGTCACAAATGCAGCCGACGCGCCAACTCCCAGCGCAACGCAACTACCGATGATTGTTTGAAAAGTCGTGCGGTTCATTTTCAAAAAGTTACCTGCCGGAGTTTTTGCGCAGGGCGTCGGCCTCAGCGGCGGTGATTTTTGGATCCTGCAGATACTGCTCAGCGATCGCCGGATCTTTTTTGTTGAGGCCCATGTATGCGAGTTGCATCGCGCTCAGGCGATTGTCCGGCGATTGAATGCTGAGCGCCCAAGTCCACGCGGCTTCGGGCGAGGAATTGGTGAGGCTGCGGGCGAGATTTTGCGCGGCGACATCGCGCGTTTTTCCTGGCGGGAGCGCGTTGACCCATTGCGAGGATTCGTAGATGTCCAGGGTCGCCCAAGTCGTCATGGCATTGCCGAGGGCGTTCTCGCGCTGCGTAGGGTCGGTGAGCGAAGAGGCCCACGCGATTGCCGCCTGCGGATCGTTCGCGGCCCATCCGCTCGCCAGTCCGCCGACGGCGTTCAGGCGTTGTTCCGCGGACAATTCATCTAAGCGGGGAAGCCACTTCGCGGGGTCTGCGTTGGGGCGGCAGGAGAAGCCGGCTTCGAGAAGATACGGGCGGAGTTTCGGGGAGACTTTTCCGAGCAAATCCTCGAAGCGATCCATCTGCGATCCGCCATTGAGAAGGGCGCTCGTGCCGATTCGAGGAAGCTCGCGGCTGTCGGCGGAGTCGGGGATTTTGTCGAGATACGCGAGTGCGGTGTCGGGGTCTTTCAACGCCATCGCACTCAGGAGCGAGCTGCGGGCGCCACGGGTGAAATCGTTCGATGGCTGCTGGTCGAGCCATTGCCAACGGCTGCTTGCGGATCGACGCGCAGCCATTCGCGGATGAGCTGGCCGATATTGCCCGCGTCTTTTTCGCCGAGAAAAGCCAGCGCGGCCTGTGGATTTGACGTGGCCCATTCCGCGAGGAGCGCAGCTCGAAAAACGCGCCGGCGAAACGGGTCTTTGATTTCCTTCACGTCGAGATACATCGCCGACAAATCCGCCGCCGCGCCGCCGTGCTGCTCCCGCAATTTTTCCCACTCGGCGATGAGCGGGCTCTCCACGGCCGTGAGCGGCGGCAGGCCGATCGGTAGCGGAGTGGCGGACGGCTTCGTTGCGAGCGAACGGGACGACGACGCGGTGAAGGGACGCGCGCCCAAAAATCCGGCGCAGGCGCAGAGGGCGAAGACCAACAAACGGGTTGCGATCGACATGGCGGGGAGGGTTGCCCGAGAAATTTGCGCGCGAAAGCCGCACGCGAAAAGCTGAATCCTTCCGACGCAAATCGCCGGCATTTTGGAAACGAAAAAGTTGGCGCGGACCTAAACTCCTTCTTCGGCCTCCATATCGCCGTCTTCCTCGTCCCCCTCGCGTCGTGCCGCGAGCATCTGCTCATGCACGGCTTCGTCCATTCCCTCCGCGATCAATTCCTCGACGACGTTGTCCGCGTCTTCCATCCCCATGTTTTCCACGTGATGACCGAGATCGGTGACCACCATGTCGTGCCCGGAAACCAGCGAAACCATCTCGGCTTCATCCTCGCTATTGGAATGCTCGTGTCCGCCGTGCAATTCGCGTTTCGCCTGCCGCCAGTCTTCTCCGCTAAAATTGCCCCGCCCGGCAATGTAGGCCAGTTCCATCGCGCGCCGTCGGACCTGTTCTGCATTGGGTGCGCCGAGCCCTTCGGCGTGCTGCATGATCTTCGCTGACCGCGGATGCTGCGAACTCATATTCTACTAGTAAGTCCATCGCTCCACACGGCAAGGGCGGACTCGGCGGGCGGAAGTTTTTTGCAAAAAGCAACCGGCGCGTGCATGAGCGATGCTTTGCTGGAAGCTGACCGCATGAAACAGATCAAACTTACAGGCCGCGAGCGCAGCGTGCTGCGCGTGCTCGATTTCACCGCGGGCAATACCGGCGATGAACTGTTGGAAACTTCGCGTCTGGAGCCCGACGATTTAGTCGGCGTGCTGAACAGCCTGATGGGGCCGGGCTATCTCGAAATCGAACCGTACGCGGAGGAGGCGTTGCTCGAAACTTTTCTCACCGCGCGTTTCGACATCAATCCCTCCTATGCGCAGGAACTCCGCGCGGCGATGGCGCAGCGATACTGAGCGCGCCGATCACGCGGTTTTTAGCGATTCGAGATATGCGAGGAGCGAACTCAATTCCGCGGGCGTAAAGCTGTTCAGCAAACCTTCCGGCATCATGGAAGTGTCGCGTTTGCCGCGCTGCTTCACGTTACCTTTTTCAATCGTCACGGTCTGCCCCGCGACGTTTCGCACATCCACGGAATCGCCGCCTTCCCGCGTCACGAAACCTTCCAAGTGCTCGCCCTTGGTCGTGTCGAACCACTGCGTTTCAAAGCCCTGCGCGATCTTCGCGTTTGGCTTCAGGATGGATTCGATCAACTCCTTGCGACCGTAGATTTTCGCGACCGCGGAAAGGATCGGGCCTTTCGCCGGTTCGTCCGCGGAAACGGTGTGGCACGCGACGCAGCCTGCGCGCAGGAACATCTCTTTTCCCTTCGCCACATCGCCCCCTTTGGCGACAGCAGCGGCGACTTTTTCATAAGTCATCTTCCCGATCGTCTCACCCGTGGTCGCATCGCCGAGGCCGAGTTTTTGAAACGCGAAAAGGGCCGCTTCTGCCACCGCGTTATTAGGATCGTTCAGCTTCGATTTCACCTGCTCCGCATACGCTTTCGCGCCCGTGCGTGCGATCACGCCGAGCAGGCTGGCCGCCGTCTCGGGACCCGCCCAACCGCTTTCCACCGCCTTCTCTGCGCGCTCTTTCGGCCGGTCTTTGACGAGGCTGCTTGTCGCGAGATTGACGAGCACCGTCTGCGCGAGCATCCGGCGTGGCGCGTCGTTTTCACCAGCCATCCGGGCGAAGTCGCCTATCCACTTCACATTCCGCGCATCGTGCGTGAAATCCTCGAACACCGCCGTGAGCGCCGCGTGTGGAAGATCGTGCCCGGCCAGCGGCACGAAGGCCTCGATCGCCGCTGGAAAACCCGCGCCGTTGCTGGAAGCGCGCTGCAAAAGGCGCAGCGAGCGGGCGCGAAGTTCAGGCGTCTCGCTCTCCTTCGACGCCACCGATTTTAAAGCGGTGATCGCTTCCGCAGGCAGCGCGTCGTCCGCTCCGAAAAGCCCTTCCACCGCCGTCAGTTTTGCCGCGCTGTCGCTGCCCGCTTTGGAGAGCATCAGCTCCACCAGTCCCGGGAAATTTACCTTCGTGATATACATCCGCTGCACGAGCCAGCGCGCGTCCGCTTCGTTCGATCCGTCGAGCGCCGTCTTCAGCGCCGCATCGATTTTATCCGACGCTGCCCAGCGCTCCGGCTTGTACACCGGGCCACTCGTATCGGGCCGCGTGCCCCACCACACCTTCGGATCCAGGTAAGGCGCATCCTTGTTCGCGAGGCGGCACAGCGCGTTGAGGATACCGCGCTTCAGCTCCGGCGAGTTCTTTCCGCCCAGCCGCGTGATGAGCCCATCGACGACCGGCATCTCGTACATCCCGTAAAGGGCACGCAACGCGCCGGGCTTGATTTTTTCATCGGAAGAATCGAGCGCCGTCAGGCAAACCAGCGTCGCTTTCCACTCGCTCAAAGCGCGCTCGGCCAGATGCGCGACGATCGGATCTGCGTCGCCCACGAGCGGTAGCACCAGCGGAGCCGACGCCGCTTTTCCCGCGCGCCGCGCGGCGACGATGGCCGCGGAACGGACGCGCGGCTCTTGGCTCGCGAGGGATTCATTGATCACGCGCTCCAGCTTCGGCGTGGAAAATGCGGGTGTGCCGTCCACGAGTTTGAGGAGGGATTCGGTGAGGCCGGTCGAAGCCGCCCAGTCGATCGCCTGATCGAGGCTGAATTTTTGCAGCCGCGCGATTTGCACCAGCGTGGCGAGATACGCCGTGCGTTCCGCGACGCCATCCCGATCGCCCGCCGCCGTGGCCACTGCGCGCACGTTCGGCCGCTCGCCTTTTTTCACGCGCTCCAAAAGCTGGCGCTGCGCCGCGAGCCGCAGCGATGCGCTCGGCGAATTGATCGCCGCCACGAGTTGCTCCGCGTTCGCCGCGACGAGATCGGGCACGATCACCGCGGGGCTCCCGCTCTTCTGCACGCGCAGCACGTAGCCCGCATTCGGTCCATTGTAGGTGAAGGTCGCGCCGTCCCACGACGAGATGTAAATCCGGCCCGCGGCGTCCACATCCATGTCGGTCGGGCGCGTCATTTTCAGCCACTCCTTTTGGTCCGCCTTCCAGCTCGCCCCGTCCGCCGTCAGCGGATGATACATGACCGCGCTGCGTCCCCACTCGACCGTGTAAAGGCCGCCTTGCAACCCCGGTTCGTCGATCCACAGCGACCCGCAAGGCGACCCGCCACCGTAGTCTGCAAGCGGCTTTACGTGATCTTCCGGGAAGTTTTTGAAGAGCGTCGGATAGCCCATGTGCGCGCCCGGCGGCACATAGGAAAGCCGCACGTCCCAGCCCCCGCCGTCGTTCGTATTGTCGCGGGTGAAAAGGTCGAGCGTCGGCGAAACCGCGACATCATAGATATTCCGCTGCCCGCGCGAAACGATCTCCAGCCCCGTCCCGTCGGGCCGGACGCGCACGATTCCGCCGCCGCGATTTTTGATCGTCGTCCCGTCTTTTCCCTTCGCCTCCACGTAGCCGTAATCGCCGACCGCGATGTAGATGAAACCATCGATCGCGAGCCGGCATCCATTCGTCGTGTGATCCGCTCCGCGAAATTTCAAATCGAAGCCGAGCCCCGTCACGAGGTCTTCCTGCGCGTCCGCTTTTCCATCGCCATCGCGATCGTAGTACGCCGTCAGATTCGGCGGATGCATCACGTAAAGTGCGCCCGGCCCTTTCCCCTTCGGCCCATCCCAGATCACGCCGCGCGGACTATCCATCTCCGCGAAAACCGTGAACTGATCCGCTTTCCCATCGCCATCCGAATCGATGCAACGCAGCACCCGGCCGCGCGCGGGCTTCTGATCGAGCGAGCCATTTTCATCGATCGCCACAAAGAGCACGCCGTCCGCCGAAGCACTTACGCTCGTCGGATAGCCCGCGTTTGGAGGCATCGCGAAAACGGTCGCCTCATATCCGGTCGGGAGTTTGATCGACTTGAGAATTTCCTCCGCCGTCCGTGCCCGACCGTCGGCGGCGAATAAGGCGGCTCCGGAAAGAGCGAGTGAAACAGTGGCGACGACGATCGGATGGCGTGACATAAAAGTAGTTTTCGGATGAGAGGCAGCGCGTGGGATGCTGGCGGTGAACCGCGGTCATCCCGGAACGCGGGGCATCGCATATACCCGGAAGCGGGAAAAAAACTAGGGCCGCATGCACGCCTAGAAAGGCGTTGCGTGCGTCTTCATCTTGCAGCGACACTTTTCCCATGCGCCCACTTTGGATCAAAGCCGCCGTCTCCCTCGCCGCGATCTGGCTTCTCGTCGCCGGCATCACGATGTGGGCGCGCCACGCGAAACCCACGCCCGAATCCGTCGCCAAATACATGGACGCGCATCCGCTCGAAGGGCGCGCGACGCCCGACCGAAAAAAAATCATCGACGACGTGGCCGACCAGATGAATCGCCTCACCTACGACGAGCGCCGCGAGTCGCGGATGGAAAAGCGGCCCGACCAGTTTTTCAAATTTCTTACGCCCGACGAGCAGACCTACTTCATCGACAAAACGGTGCCCGCGGGCTTCAAGCAAATGATGGAGGCGATCAATAAAATGACGCCGGACAAACGTGCGCAATTCGTCTCCAAAGCCATCTCCGACATGCGCTCAAACCGCGACGAAAATGGCGAGGCACCGCCGAAGCTCGACGATCCCAACGTGCAAAAAATCATGACCGCTGGACTGAAATCTTTTTACACCGACGCGACTCCCGAAACCAAGATGGCGCTCGCGCCGCTGATCGACGAGATGCAGAAAAACCTGACCGGCCGCTAGCCCCACATGAAACGCCGCGCGCGGTCCGCCTTCACGCTGGTCGAACTACTCGTCGTCCTGGCCGTGATCGCCGTGATCGCCGCGATTGCGTTCCCCCTTTTCCAGCGCTCGATGGAAGGCGCGCGCGCCACCGCGTGCGTGGGAAATCTCCGCGAACTCGGCGCGGGTCTGAGCCTCTATCTCGGCGAAAACAACATGACGATGCCGGCGCTAAAAACCGCGCGCGCTTCGCTCGACGACGATGTGCCCGTCATCGACAACACGCTCGACAAGTATTTGAAAAACAAAGCCGTCTTCGCGTGCCCGTCGGACGACGTATGGGCGCAGACGACGGGCACCAGTTACAGTTGGAATAACGCGCTCAACGGCCAGTCCGCGACGAATCTAAACTTCCTCGGCATGGTCCTCGACGCTGGCCACATCCCCGTCCTCGCCGACAAGGGAAAAAAGAAGGACGGCAGCGACGTGCATCCTTACCTGGAGAGCAAAGTGAACATCCTCTACGCCGACGGACACGCGACGAAGGACGTGAATTTTTCGGCGGGCAAATAGCAGCGAGCGGGCTAATACACCTACATGTACCTGGACTTCGGATCGATCATCAAGGAAGGCGCGCGGCAGATTCGCGTGTTGGGAATCAGAAGCGCAAACGCGGAAGGCGGGAGACTTACGCTCGGTGTCGTGGTTTCCGAATCCTCGGAGACCGGATCGGAAACTAGTTTCCTCGAAATCATTTGCGCGCACGCCGTGGATTACAGCATTCGACCGATGCGCCCCACGATCATGGAAGGAGGGCCCGCCATCGAATTTCACGAGGAGCATCCGAAGCTCAACGCTTCGTTGCAGTATATTCCCGGCGGCGATGGAGAGGAATTCAATCCCCCGAGAAAATTCACGATGCTCGAACTCGATCAAAGCTACGTCATCGCCGAACGTTTTTTGATCGAAGAAAAGTAACTCTACCCAGTTTTAACAAACATCCCCCGCCCATCCTCGCGCAGCCCGCGCGCGGCCTCGACCATCGCCGGCCAATCCTGCAACAGAGCGCCAAAGCGGGCCGTGAGCGTTTGCATGAGTACGCGATTTTCTGCCGGCGAACGCGCGGCTTTTAGATCGAACGGAATGTCGAAATCATCGTAGCCCAGCGCGGCGCGCGTGTGGTCGATGAGCGCCTGGACATCGTCGCGCCAAAAGTTGGGAGCGTCCGAGTTTTGCCGCAAATGGCGCTCCAGAAAATCGAGGCGCTGGCTTTCGTGTTCGAGCGTTTGCATGCGCAAAAAATCGCGGAAGTCAGCGGTGGGAAGCGCGCCGAGTTCGGCCAGCGCGCGGCCGATCATCTGCATCCGCTGCGCCGCGGACGCGTGCGGCGCGGGGTGCTGGATGAGAATGAAGCGGCGCATGAGATGCGCAAACTCGAAGACGACGACGCGCCGGTCGGCGTTCAAATCGGACGGCAGCAGGATCGGTTTTCCGGGAGCGGGAGCGTGCTCGATCGCGTAGGGCAAATGCCCCAGCACCGCATCTGGACAGCACTTCCAGAGCGTCGCGCCGTAAATAAAATCCTCTGCGTGCAACACCGGAAACATCGGCGGCAGCAACTCCCGATGATCGAGCCCCATGGCCATGCCCGGACTCACGCTCGCGTCGCCGATCGCGTGGCTCTTCGTCAAAGTGAGGACGCTGCGACTCGCGAGCGCTGCGCGATAGTGCGACTCGGACTTCGTCAATCGCTCCAAATTTTCACCTTTCGCAAACAGGTAATAGGCCGAAGTCGGAATCCCCGGATCGCCGATGTGGCCGGTGAAAGTCGCGCGCACCCTCGTCGCGGCGTCTTCGAGGCGGCGCAGGATTTCGTCGTCCGCCTGCTCCACCTCCAGCGCCGTCGCATCCTCGGGAAGCAAGGCGGCAAGAGGCTTCCCGAGCATCGCTTCATTGATCGCGAGGTAATCCGCCTGCACAAAACTGGCAGCCTTTTCCGCCGCGTCGCGGTCTGCGAAATACGAACGAGAAAACGGATCGCAGGCCGCGAAAAGCGCGAGCGACGGCGCGCGTTCGGGAGCTTCCGCGAGCCGGCAGACGACGTCGTCATCCACACTGCAAATCATCCGCCCCGCTCCGTGGAGCAGCACCGCATTGCGATTCGCGCCGCAGGTGAAGCCCGTGCCGAGCGGATCAAAAAGCGCGAACTCGACCGAGTCCGGCGAGCATCCGCTACGCGCCATCAGGTCTGCGGCAAAGCGCCGCTTCTCATTTTCGCCTGCATACAAGACGCGTCCGCCGCGTTGCGCCGCCATCGTGCGAAAAGCATCCCGCTGCGACGGTTCGCGCGAGCCGTCGGAAATCAAAAACTCCACGCTGCGTCCATTCGCTTCCGTGTTCCCGATGAAGCTATCCAGCGCGCGCGCCATCATCGGCACGCGGTCGCCGCCCGTCGGAAACCCGATCGCCTCGATCTCGCCAGGCCGCATCTTCGCAGGGTTCGCGAGGATTTGCGCGTGCAGATCGTGCGATGAAATCAGCAGCCCCGCTTCCTGCAAAAGCGGCAGCCAGCTCCGCAGACTCGCCATTTCCAGCGATCCCCAGCCGAGCTTCTCCGCGTGCTCGGCGACATGCGTTTCGAGCGCGCGAAACCTCTCGCAGCCCTGCACGAAATCCACGACGAACGACGGTACGACGAACGGCTGTTTTCCCGGGCGATACGTCACCGCGACTTCATCGCCTGCCGTCACACTCGCAAAAGACGCGCGCCGCCAGAACCGGTCGGGCGCGGGTACGGGGTCGCGAGAGATAAGGCGGGAAAGCAGGCCCATGCCGCCGATTCATGCGCGATGCCTCAGCGAAGCGCATCAAAAAACCATCAGTCATTTCGACCGAAGCTCCGGCGGGCCAGCGGGCGGAGCGCAGTGGAGAAATCTCTCACTTCTCCCCCGCGCCCTGCAGCATCGCGCGGCTTCCCCCACCGCCTTCGCCCAGCGAAGAAAAGTTTGAGATTTCTCCACTGCGCTCCGCCCACTGGCCCACCTTCGCTTCGGTCGAAATGACCGTGTTTTTGAAAGGTGCATTCCACTCGCGATTCGCCTTGGATGAGTTCGCCGATGACTACGCCCAACAAAATCACCATCGCCCGGATCATGATGATCCCGTTCTTCGTGATGATGGCGATATACTACGGGCGCAGCGTGCAGGCGGGCGCTCCGCTGGAGTGGCAGCGCTGGCTCGCGACCGCGCTTTTCGTCGTCGCCGCGGCGAGCGACGGCATAGATGGATACATCGCGCGCCGTTACAATCAGCGTAGCCGCCTTGGTGAAATCCTCGACCCGATCGCGGACAAGGGGCTGCTCATCACCGGCATCATCACGCTCAGCGTTTGCAACTGGCGCTTTGAGTTTCCCGTATGGTTTCCGGTGCTCGTCATTGCGCGCGATGTCATCGTCGTCGCGGGCGCCATTACGCTGCAAATGCTGAACGGCACCGTGCGCGTGAAGCCGAGCTGGACTGGCAAAATTTCCACCGCGCTGCAAATGATCGCCATCGCGTGCATCATGCTGCAGCTTGATCTTTTCCGCACCACGATCCCGATCGGGAGTTGGAAAATAGACATTCACTTTCTCGACATTCCGGTATGGCTTGCCGGAATCTTCACCGCGATTTCCGGATTCGGCTACATTGTCGATGGCCTCCACCAACTTCACGCCAAAGGGCACGGCGATCCGCAGTCCACCAACTAACTTTTTTAATCATGTCTGAACGCACCGTCGCCATCGTGGGCCGTCCCAACGTCGGCAAATCCGCCCTCTTTAATCGCCTCGCCGGCCGCCGAATTTCCATCGTCCACGACATGCCAGGCGTCACGCGCGACCGCATCGTGTCCGAATGCAAGCTCGGCACCGAACCTTTCAACATCATCGACACCGGCGGCATCGGTGGGAATGTGGATCTCGACTTCACGGTGCAAGTTCGCGCGGAGGCCGAGCTGGCTTTGGAAACCGCGGACGTGCTGCTCTTCGTCGTCGATGGCCAGAGCGGGCTGAATCCGATCGACCAGGAACTCGCGCGGCTGCTGCGCAAAACGAGCAAGCCCGTGATGCTCGCGATCAACAAAATCGACGACGACAAACATCAGCCGAACGCCTCTGAATTCAGCCGCATGGGATTTCAGGATTCGATCTCGATCAGCGCCGAGCACAATCGCGGCATCCTCCCACTCGTCGCGTGGATCGAGCGCCTTCTGCCGAGGAAGGAATGGACGCCCGAGCAAGAAGCCGAGGCCGATGAAAAGCCGGCGTCGATCGCGATCGTGGGCCGGCCCAATGTCGGCAAGTCTTCGCTGACCAATGTGATCCTGCAGGATGAGCGCACGCTCGTCAGCCCGATCTCCGGCACCACTCGCGACGCCGTCGATATTCCCTACTCGCGCGGGAACAAGAACTACATCCTCATCGATACCGCCGGCATTCGCCCGCGCGGAAAAGTCTCCACATCCGTCGAGGTGTTTTCCGTCATGCGCTCCGAGTCGAGCATCCGGCGCGCGGACCTGTGCTGCCTTGTCATCGACGCCAGCATGGGCGTCACCGCGCAGGATAAGAAGATTGCTGGCCTCATCCAGCAGGCGAAAAAACCGTGCGTCGTCGCGGTGAACAAATGGGATCTCATCAAGGATCAGACCGACGACAAGGATTCGCTGAACAAGAAAATGGACGACCTGCGCGCCGAGTTGTTCTTCCTCGATTACGCCCCGCTCGTCATGTGCTCGGCAAAGACCGGCGCGGAAATGACACGCCTTTTCAAGATGATCGAAAAGGTTCGCACCGCCTCCCGTCAGCGCCTCGGCACCGGCCCGCTCAATCGCCTCCTCGCCAGCGCCACCACCGCGCACCCGCCACCAACCGTCGGCGCAAAACGCCTGAAAATTCTCTACGCCACCCAGCCCGACGTGCCGCCCCACATGACGATCCCCTTCCCGGAAATCGTCATGTTTGTGAACGACGACAAGTTGCTGCCCGAGAGCTATCGCCGTTATCTCGAAGGCAAAATCCGCGAAGAAGCCCCGTGGACCGGCCTGCCCGTGCTCTTCCGCCTGCGCGCCCGCGAGACGAACGAGAAGCGCGGAGGCCGCGGCATCAAAGGCGGTGGCGGGATGAAGCAGGCGGTGCCACGGCAAAACGTAAAAGGCCGGACGCAGAGGAAAGAAGCGCAGTAGAAGTTCTGGGTAATACAGTCGTCCTGAGTATCGGCGAAGGCGTCCCGCCTTCGCGAACTTCTCTGCGAGCCTGCCGGACGAGGCGCGTTGATTTGTTCTCCTGTCCACGTTGAAGAAGTTCGTTTCGGCAGAACGCCAAAACCAACACTCGGGACGAGCGCGCTCCCCGGAATTCGCAACCACACCTCAAAAATCACTACTTTGTCTTGCAAAGCATCACTTTGCCATGCAAAGTTCCCGCCATGCCGAACCGCTCCGAAGCCGAGGAACACCTCCGAGTCATCCGCTCGCTCATGGAAAAAGCGACGATCTACCGCGCGATCTCGGCGGAGGCTGCTTTGGTTGGCGGGCTTCTCGCAATTGCCGGGTCGTTTGTTCAAGGCAATTGGATCAGCGGGCTTCTCAACTGGCATCGCCAAGCTCCTTCCCTTTTTCCAAGCACACCGATCTTTGCCAGCACTTGGGTTGTTATCTTAGTCGGTGCCGCCACAGCGAATCTTTGGGTTATTCGGCAGGCCGCCTTGCGGCGCAGCGAGACGTTCATTTCATCAGGAATGAAACTGGCGCTGTTTTCTTTATTTCCGGCTTTCCTAGTCGCGGGAATGATTACGTTGGAATTGCTGTTAGCGTCTTCCGCCTACCTGGCGGTCCCGGTTTGGGTCGTATGTTATGGAATGGGGCTGCTTGCCACCCGGCACTTCGCGCCGCGTTCTCTGATTTATCTCGGGTGGTCCTTCGTCCTTTGTGGGCTTGCACTTCTGCCACTCCACTGGTCTTTGCACTGGCTTTACGATCCGAATAGTCCGGCGAATATCGAAACAGTAACCCATGCTGATTGGTCGGCCTTTTTTGTAGCTCAAATGACGATGGCGTTAACCTTCGGAGCCTTCCACCTCATCTACGCCGCCTGCACCTGGCCGCGGAAGTCAACCGCCTCGGAAACTGCGGGCGAAGGATGAATCGATGTTCGACTTCGATAAACTCGACAAGACCATTCATGAGAAAGGTCGCCTCGGCATTATGACGCTCCTCGCCACCCGACCGAGCTGGCCGTTTCAGGATCTGAAAGCGGAACTCAAGATGAGCGACGGGAATCTCATCTCGCATCTGCGCACGTTGCACGATGCCGGGTTCGTCGCGTTCACCAAGGAAGTCATCGACCGGCCGCAGACTAGTTACTCGCTCACGGTGAAAGGCCGGAAGGCATTTCAAGACTACCTCACTGTGCTTGAACAGATCGTGAACGCTGGACGCAACTAACCAGGGGCTTCTTTTGCCCAATAACTTTGCCACACAAAGTAATACTAAAAACTATGATCGTAAAACTCGCAGAACACTACGGCCTCTGCTTCGGCGTCCGGGATGCCATCGCGCAGGCGGAACAACTCGCCGCCGAGGGCCCGCTCACCATCCTCGGCGAACTCGTCCACAATCCCGTCGTCCGCGAGCGCCTTGCCGCGCGTGGCGTTCGTGAAGGTTCGGTTGCCGAAAAATCGGCATCGACCGCGCAGGTCATGATCACCGCGCACGGCGCATCCGACCGCGACCGCGCTTCGTGGCGCGCGGCGGGATTTGGCATCGCGGACGGGACATGCCCGCTCGTCCGCCACGCGCACGATCAACTGAAAATGCTCGTCCAACTGGGCTACTTCCCGGTCGTCATCGGCAAGCGCGGGCACGTCGAAGTCCTCGGACTCAGCGGCGACTTTCCTGAAACACACGTCATTGAATCCGAAGCGGACATCGCGGTGCTGCCCGAGCGCGAGCGATACGGCGTCATCTCGCAAACCACCCAGCCTCTCGAAAAAGTCCACGCGCTTCTCGACGGCATCCGCCAGTCGCGACCGGCGAGCGAAGTGCAGTTCCGCGACACCGTCTGCCAGCCCACGAAGAACCGCCAAAACGCCCTGCGCAAGCTCATCGCCGAATGCGACACGCTCGTTGTGGTCGGCGGACGCAACAGCAACAACACGCTCCAACTCGCCGCCGCCGCGACGATCGCCGGATTGACCGTCCACCACATTGAGCGCGCGGAGGAATTGAACGCGGAGTGGTTTCGCCATTCGGAAGTCGTCGGCATCACCGCTGGCACCAGCACTTTGAAAGACACGGTGGCCACAGTCCACGCGCGGCTCCTTTCCGTGGCGTCCGAGTTACAAACCTGCGCGGCGTGAAGATATGAAACGATTTATAGATCCCGAATCCCCATTCCACACCCGACTCCGTCCGCGCTGGCTGCCGGTGGAAATGACCGTGCCGCCGACTCTCGACGCCGCCACCAGTGCCGGCCCGATTCGCGCGCGCTCGGTGTTACTCATCAATCCCTTTTACCCAAAAGACGCGCACGCAAGTTTCGGCAAACACGTGCTCACTCCCACGCTGGCACTCACCAGCTTCGCGGGCGCGACGCCGGAGCATTGGTACGTCGAGTATTGGGATGAAAATCTACTCCACGGGCGGCCACCTTTCGACCCGCTGCCGGAAGTCGTGGGCATTACAGTCCACCTCACGTTTGCCCATCGCGCCTACGAGTTAGCGGCGTGGTATCGAGCGCGCGGTTCCAAAGTGATTCTCGGCGGACTGCACGTGATCTCGTGCCCAGAGGAAGCGGCCCCGCACGCCGACGCGCTCGCGATCGGCGATGGCGTCCAGCTTTGGCCGCGCATCCTTGCGGACATTGAAAACAACACGCTGCAGCCGGTCTATCGCGTGATGTATGAGAACGAATATCGCACCGACCCCGCGCCGCGGCGCGCCCTGCTCAAACGCGGCAGCTTCCTCACCACCACGAGCCTCATCGCCACGCGCGGCTGCCACAATCGCTGCGGCTTTTGCTATCTCTCAACGGACGGTTTGCGCATGCCTTATCGGATGCGCGACGTGGAGCAGATCGCCGCTGAATTCGCCGCGGACGATCAGCCTTACGCGGTCTTTACCGACAACAATCTCGGCTCTCGACCCGACTACCTCAAAGCACTGTGCCGCGCTCTGCGTCCCCTGGAAAAAATCTGGAGCGCCGCGGTCACACTCGATGTCACGGACGACCCCGGACTCATCCGCGAGATGGCGCTCGCGGGCTGCACGGGCGTCTTCATCGGCTTTGAAAGTCTCGCCAATTCCAACCTCGCCGACGCACGTAAGAAGACCCCGCGCACGGAGGACTACGCGCGGCGCGTGCGCGTGCTGCGCGACCACGGCATCCAGGTGAATGGCAGCTTCGTCCTCGGCTTCGACGGCGACCATCGCGATGTCTTCGCCACCACCGCGCAGTGGATCGAGGAGAACCGGCTCGAGTGCGCGACGTTTCACATCCTCACGCCTTATCCGGGCACACCGCTCTTTCGGCAGATGGAAAGCGAAGGTCGTTTGCTGCATCGGGACTGGAGCCGCTACGACACCAGCCATGTCGTCTTTCAGCCGAAACACATGACGCCAGAGGAACTCGCGCAGGGATACGGCTGGATCTATCAACGCCTGTTTTCACACACCTCGATCTGGCGCCGGCGACCCGAGCAATGGCCCGCGGTCGCGCCCTACCTCGCCATGTCTTATCTCTACAAGCGCTCGAATCGTTTCTGGCACCTCCTCATCAAACACAACCTGGTGCAAACCGTCTGGCGACCACTCGTCGAATGGACGCGACACAGGCATTTGAAGTATCGCGCTTCCCTGCAAGATCGACGGAGCGAAACGCCGATGCGCAGCGCTCACCCCGGGGCCGTCGTATCAGCCGGAGTTTGATCGGACTCGCCTTCGCCTTCGCCCTTGAGAACAACCTGATCTGACACAACCTCCTTCCCATGGATGCCTCCTTTCCCCCGCCTTTTCCTGCTGCCGTGCGTGCCATTCCTGTGCTGCCCGTCCCGCGTCCCGCTCTCGCAGAAGGTGAGCGCATCGTGCCCACCCTGATCCTCGCGGCGGGGATCGTCGCGCTGGGCGATTTTCTTTTTTGGAAACATGGGCTGGGACTTTCGCTCGGGATTTTTGCGGTGGCCGTGGCGGTCGCGATGCTGGTGCGAAGCGGGCGCGCGGCTTTGAAGATACGAGTGCTGATTCCCTTCGCCATGCTGCTCGCGTCGGCGGTGCAGACGGCGGTGGAAATGTCGTTCACCAATCTCGCGGTCATCGCCGCACTGTTCACCGTGTTGATGGGCGAGCTGTATTTCACCCAACTCGCCGCAGGTTGGTCGCGCTGGTCGGAGTCCATCGTGGCGTGGCTCGCCGCGCCGGGTCGATGGGTGTGGCTGGTGCGTGCGCTGGGAGAGCAGCCCGTCTCTCGCGCCGCCTCCGCCGCGAATCTCGGCCAGGGACTCGTGCGGGCGATCCGCATCGGGCTGCCCGCGGTTCTTTTGCTGGCCTTGTTCGGCGGGGTGTTCGCTTCGGGCAATCGCATCTTCGCGGATTATGCCGCGCGGTTTTTTGACCGCTTGTCCGTCCAGTTTTTGAGCTTCGACTTTGCGTTTAGCCGCGTCTTTTTGTGGCTCCTGCTCGCCACGATCGCGCTGGTCTTCATCCGTCCGCGCGCAGGGGCGCTGGCGACCCGGCAGTGGGCGCGTCCTTTTCCAGAATGGACGCGCGCGGATGCCAGCGTGGCGTTCTGGCAGAGCGTGATGGTCCTCGCCGCGCTGAACGCGCTTTTCTTCGCGGTGAACACGATCGACGTGGTCTTCCTCTGGATGCACACGGCAGTGCCCGAGGGGACGAATGGGAAACAGTTTTTGCACGAGGGCGTGAACAGTCTCATCACGGCGACGGTGCTCGCCGGCATCGTGCTCACGCTGCTTTTTCAGCAATCCGAAGCGGTCACGAGGCCGACTGTTTTGAAGGCGCTCGCCTTGGCGTGGATCGTGCAAAATCTGGTCCTCATCGCGGGCGTGTTTTTGCGGCTGAAACTTTACGTCGATACCGAGGAGATGACGGCGAAGCGCGTCTATGTCGCGTGCTTCCTGATGCTGGTCACGCTCGGGTTTGGCTTCCTGTGCGTGCATGTGAAAAACGGACGCGATGCGAGCCGGCTCGTCTGGCGAAATGCGATGACGACCTTCACGCTTTTTTTCGCGCTGCAATTTCTCGACGTGATCGGCTGGGTTTGCCGCTACAACGTCGAGAGCGGGCGGCTGAACGTGTCCTATCAACTCACGCTCGGCCCGGATGCGTGGCCAGTGCTGCTGCAGGCGGCGAAAACTCTGCCGTCGGGAAAACCGGGCGACGACGTGCGTCTGGGTTTGCGCGAAGTGGCGGCGGATGAAAAAGCGCCCGCAGAAATCGACTGGCGCGAATCGCAGTGGCGACGGAATCGAAATGCGGCCGCCCTGCTGGCGTGGGCGAAACCGCTCGGCCCTCTCACCGAAGAGGAAGGAAAGTCACAAGTGATTTCGGACTACTACAACACGCTGCGAGAGCTGCGTTCGACGTGGGACGACTAGCAGTTAAATCACACCGGACGCCGGAGCGCTCGGACGGCGCTGAGCCACGTGGATAAGATCACGCCGATCGCTCCAGCGGCGAGGACGATGACGCCGGCATCTTCGACTGGCTGCGAAGACATGGCGCTGCCGGCGAGCGTGCACACCGCGCCGGACCACACCGCGACGCCGATCGCGCCGAAGAAGACTGCGCCGACGCGGCTCCCATTCGTGAAGACCATCGACCACGGCACCGCGCCGATCGCCAGCGCGCCGCCGAGCAGCAGCGCCCACTGCATTCCAAAAGCGAAACCGGCCCCGAGTAACAGAAGCCCGGCGACCACGGAGCCACCGGCCACGACGGCCTCGGTCGCTTCATCCCGGCGCAGCGCATGGCGCGCGAAGCGGTCGAAGAGCAGGATGAAATTTCCGACCGCATTGGCCACGAACGCCCACAGCACGAAGAGCAGATAAAGCGCGCCGATCCCGAGCGCGAGATTGGTCGAGTAGCGGGCGGCGATGGTGCGCAGGAGCCGGAAGCCGAAGTAAATCCCGAGGATGACGGCCCACTGCGCCTTCTCCTTCAGCCGGCCCATCCAGAGGCAGTAGCGCAGGTAGCCGCTGTAAAAAGGCGAGCGCGAACGGAAGCTGGCGAGCAGGCCTTGGCGCGCGCCTTCGAGACTCGGTGAAAGGCGGAGTGCTTCGCGAAAATGCGTCTCCGCCGAGCGATGATCTCCACGCTGCAACGCAGCCCAACCCGCGCTGTGATGCGTGTAGGCATTCTCGGGATCGCGCTCCAGCATGCCCGCAATTTGCGCGCGGTTTTCCACGTCGCGGCCCTGATTTCGCAGCGACTCGGCGAGCAAATTGGCGGCGGTGGAATACTCGGGATCGATCGCCAGAGACGCGCGCGCGGCCCGTTCGGCATCGGCCCAGTCTTTCATCAAGAGGCATGCCTGCGCCTGCGCGGCGAGCGCCTGCCCGGAGTTTGGATTGAGCGACTGCGCGAGTTTCGCGGCTGCCAGCGCGTCCTTTGGGCGGGCTAGGGAATTCAGGATGGAAGCGCGCGTGGTATGATGCCCGGCGTCGTTCGGCTCGACCGCGATGGCGCGATCGATGATGGCGAGCGCGTCGTTTTCCCGGCCATCCTGCGCATGCACCGCGTGCGCGAGCAGACCGAGGAGCGCATCGCTATCTGGCTCGGAAGCAAGCGCATCCCGGAAGCGTTGCTCAGCATCCTGGAAGCGACCGAGCTGGAGAAAACGCAGGCCGAGTTTAGCCTGTGCGCGCGCTGCGTCTGCGCTCATTTTTTCATGCCGAGGTAGTCCAGCACGTCGTCGTAAAAGCCGCCCTGGTTCGCGTAGAGCGCGTAATTTTTGGCGCTCTCAAACCATGCCCGCGTGCTTGGCTTCACCTGTTTCGCGCTGTCGAGCAATTCGCTCGTGCCGATGGGCACGATCGTTCCGTCCTTCATCGCGCGCTCCATCAGCCGCTCGATCGTGAGGTCGAAAACCGCCTTCAGATCCGCGCCGGAAAAATCCTTCGTCTTCGCGGCCACCTTGGCGGCATCGAGGCTGCCGACTGGTTTGTCCTTCGCCATCACTTCCACGACCGCCTGGCGCGCGGTCTCATCCGGCGGCGGCACGAAGAGGATGCGATCGAAGCGGCCGGGGCGGCGAAACGCGGCGTCGAGATGCCACGGCGCATTCGTCGCGCCGAGGATGAGCAAGCCGTCGTTGTCGCCCACGTTGCCATCGAGTTCGGCGAGGAATTGATTGATGAGCGTGCGGCCTGCGCTGCCGCGGAGGTCGTTGCGATCGGCGGCGAGCGCGTCCACTTCATCGAAAAAAAGCACCGCCGGCGCATGACGGCGCGCGGTCTCGAAAAGCTCGTGCATGCGTTTCTCGGAATTGCCCATCCACATATCGAGCACCTGATGGATGCCGACGGAAATGAACGCCGCCTTGATCTCGCCCGCGGTCGCCCGCGCGAGCATCGTTTTCCCACAACCGGGCGGGCCGTAGAGCAGCACGCCGCCGCCGAGTTTTTTGCCGTAGGCTTTGAAAATTTCGGGGTTTTGCAGCGGGAAAATAATCTTCCGGCGAATCTCGTCCTTCACCGCATCCATGCCGCCGACGTTGGCGAAATTGAGCTTCGGTTTTTCAATGTCCGCGCCTTCTGGCACGTCGTCATCGTCGTCGTTTTCATCGTCCTCGGAAGGCCCTTCCCCGAGCACGCCGCCCGGTCCCACGGCCATGCGGCGAGGCTCGTCGCTGCTGGATTCCGGCTTGGTCCCGCCCGCATACAAATCGTTTTCCAGCGCCGCGTCTTTCACCGTGGGATCGATTTTCAAAGCGGACTCATAATGCGTTTTGGCGGACGCGCGATTGCCGTCGATCAGCTCCAGACGCGCGAGCAGCACGAGCGCGGAAGTCTGCCGCGGCTCGCGACCGAGGAGCGACTCCAGCCGCACGGCTGCCTCGCTCGTTTTTCCCGCCAGATGCAGCACGCGCGCGATGCCGACGTGCGCCTCCGGGTGCGCGGGATCGTGCACGAGGATTTTCTCGAAACCCGTGCGCGCGTCGTCGAGCAGCCACTCATCGAGGCAGCCTTGCGCGTAGAGCAGCAGCAGCGGCGGATTATCAGGCGAGACCGCGAGAGCCTGGCGGAGAGCGTCGAGTTTGGAAGACATGAGCGGCAACGGTGGGCGGGCTTGCAGCGGCGCGCAAGTCTCCGAGGGGAGGAAGGACGGGAACCGCAGATTTACGCAGATCGACGCAGATGGGGAAAACCCGCGGAGCGTCCGTCGTCATCTGCGGTTTCGTTTTTTTTCTTCAGGTGAAAATGGTGGCCCGCATCGTGTGCATGGCTCCGGGCGCGAGTGTGATGGCGCTTTCACCGGCGTTCGCCGTTTCGATGCACATCATGGTGGGCCATTCGTCGTCGCCAAAATCCGCCATCGCCTGCGCTTTCGCGATCCACGGATTCCAGACGACGGTCGTCTCCGAACCGCTTTTTTCCACCGTGATCCGGCGCGCGAGTTTTGGATCGTCGAGCACGCACGCGGTCGTGGTGTTCATGTAAACGCGATCCGTTTCACCGGTGATGCGGATCGGCTCCGCGTCCTGCATTTTGCGCTGTCCGCCATCGACTTTGTCGAGATATGCCGTGTCCTCCAGGCCAGTGATCCCGATCGCGCGCACATCGGCGACGGCGAGATAAGTGTGGAGCGCTTCTTCAAACTGGAACGGCGCGGCGGACACGTTTTCCAGTTCGAGTTGCAGGTCGAGTCGCGCGCCGAGCGTGATCTTGTGGCGCAGAGAAAAATCGTGCGGCCAGTGCGCGCGGGTCGCTTCATCGGAGTCGAGCCGCAGGATGAGCGAGACGGTGCCGCGATCATCCGAGGCAAGCGCTTCCACCTCCCACGGCAGAGTCCGCGCAAAACCGTGCGCAGGAGAATCCGGGCGGCCGGCGCGCGGTCCGAACCACGGAAAAATCACTGGTACACCGCCGCGGATGGGCCTGCCCGGAGTGAAGTGACTCGCGGTGCTGAGGAAGAGCAGCGGCTCCGCGCCGGCGGCTTGAAAGCGGGCGACGTGCGCGCCTTGCAGATAGATTTCGGCGGTGCAAAGCGGCGTGCAAAGGCGCAGCAGCACGAGGCCACCCGGCGCATCTTCAAAAGTTGCGCGGTCAGAAATTTCCCATTGGCTAAAGTCGGCGGCGGTTTTCGGCATGGGATAAACGCTAGCAGCGCCGTTACCTGCGATCCAAGCACGGATGCGCCCGTCCGGGTTGGGTGTAGTTAAAAGCTCCTGCCCATGCGTTTGCTTTTGATTTTCCTAGCAATGCAAATGAGGAGGATCAAAATCAGGAGCAGGGGATTGGCCCCCACATTTAATTCTACTCCGTTCACGCGGTGCAAGGGTCGGAATTTAAAACTTCGGAACTGGCTTTACCGGGGTGGCGACGGGCTGCTTGGTGAGCTTTTTCTCGATGGCATCGGCGTCGCGAGTTTCGAGGACGAACAGGATGTTTGCTTTGAGGCTCGCGGTGGCGTGGTCCGCCCGTTCCCAAGTGCGCCCGTCAAAGAGGCTTTTCAAGGCGTTCAAATCCTTGCTGCCCGTCTTCGGCTTTTGCTCCCGCCAACTATACGCGCCCTTCTCCGCTTCGAGGATCGTCTTGATGTCTGCATCGGTGACAGGTTGCGGGGTGCTGCCTTCGGGCACGTGAACGTATTCCACGCGACAGGTGAGATTGTTGACCAGAGCGACTCGCACGCGCCATCCTTCAAAGTGATAGATGACTTCTTTGGCACCCGGCAGGAGCGGCTTGTCGAGGGGCGAGGAAAACTGGGGCTTTGGCTCGCCGTAGCGTGCTTGCGATTGCGCTTCGTTTTCCCCCAGTCGGGCAGGGGACGAAAGAGGGGCGGCGAGCAGGGAAAGCAAAAGCGCGGGAATGAAGTGTCGTGCGGTCATGGGAAATCGGGCTGTGGCGAGTAGACGCGGGAGGCTTCAAAAACGTTACGGTTTGATCCAGCAAACTTCGTTTGAACGGGTGAAATAGCAGAGGGCTAATATCTTCATCGCGAAGGGCCGTGGCTCAGCTTGGTAGAGCGTTTCGTTCGGGACGAAGAGGCTGCGGATTCGAATCCTGCCAGCCCGAGCAGGCGCGCTTCTTTCACCGTGGAGAGCGGGCCCTCCCGACGGTGAGCAGGACGACGGCGGCGAGGATCAGGGCGGCGGCGATGAGCACGCTTTCCGGCAGCGCCTCGTGGAGGAAGACGCGTCCCAGGATGACGGCGATGAGCGGATTTACAAAAGCGTAGGTCGAGACGAGGGCCGGCGTGCTGACTTGCAGGAGCCAGACGTAGGCGGTGAAGCCGATGAGCGAGCCGCAGATGAGCAGGTAGATGAAGGCGATGCGCGACGGGGTGGTGATGTGTGCGAAATCAAGTTGATGGTGCTCTCCAAGAAGAAATCCGGTGAGGGCGAGCAGGATGCCGCCGGCGATCATTTGCATGGAGACGGCGAGGAGCGCGGAGCTGGATTGCTGCGCGTGCCGCGAAAACACGGAACCGGCAGCCCAGCAAATCGCGGCTGCGAGGAGGACGGCGGCTCCCGCTGGTGCGGCGACTTTGTGACCGAGGTGATCTTTCCCTGAAATGATGAGGCTGACGCCGATGAAGCCGAGAAACAGCCCGCAAAATACCGTTGAGCGCGGGCGGTGCCCGCCGGGGCGGAGCCAGTCGAAGACGATGATCCAGAGCGGCGTGCTGGCGATGATGAGGGCGGCGATATTGGAGGGGACGGTGAGTTCCGCCCATGTCAGGCCGCCGTTTCCGATGAGAAGGAGCAGCGCTCCGACGACGGCGGCATTCCTCCAGTGGATGCCTTCGGGCCGCGGCGCGCCCTGTCTGCGCATCCACGTGTAAAGGATGACGCCTGCGGTGAAAAAGCGGGTGCCAGCCATGAGCATGGGCGGGATGGATTCGATGGCGACCCGGATGGCGAGGTAGGTGGAGCCCCAGAGAAAATAAACGGCCGCGAATGCCGCCAAGACCAGCCACTTTGGCGGTGCTTTGCCAAGGGCGGGTCGCACGTCGAGCGAATGCTCAAGCTGGGGAGCGCTCATATCACGCACAGGCCGGCATCTTCCGTCTCGGAGATGCTCTCCAGATCGGCGATCGCAGATTGGATGGCGGCATTTAGCGGCAGGCCGATTTCGAGATAGAGGCTGCTCAGCGCGAGGATCGGTTGCGGTTCTTCTGCGGCGTCGAACGGCGCAGGGTTTTCGGATGGGTTCATGGCTCGGTTTGCTTTTTTACCGAGGCCAAGGACGGGAAACAAAAAGCCCACCGCCTTTGGCCGGCGGTGGGTTTGTTGAGGAAAGATTTTTGCGAAAATCAGAATCTCAGTCCACCGCTCCGGGCCTGAGCCCAGACGACAAAACGAACCGGCATCGAGCAAATGCTCGTTTGGGCTCGTTTGGCTGTGGTGGTGGAGAGATTCATCCTGTGAAGGGCGATGGTTAGAGACTGGCGGGCGCTTCGTCAAGGATGGCGAAGGTCATATGGGGAGAAAAAAAGTTAAGGTCGGGAAAAAACAAAAAGGCCGCTCCATTGCGAGAGCGGCCTTTCTGAAAAGAAGGGCTACCGCTTACGCCATCAAAAGAACTTGCCGCGAGCGTTTGATTTCGCGGGTGATCTTGCGGTGAAAGTGCGCGGGCATTCCCGTCAAGCGCCGCGCGAGGATCTTCCCGCTTTCGGTAATGAAACGCTTGAGGATGTCGGGGTTCTTGTAGTCGATCGCCTCGAGCGCGATATCGATGCGGCGGCGCGGCATCGTGCGATTGGCACGACGGAAATTGGAACGGCGTTGTGGAGTTTTCGGCTGCATGATGAAAGTCGTGGCGGATTACTTGGTTTCCCGATGAAGCGTGTGGCGCTTGAGATTCGGATTGTACTTCTTTTTCTCCAGCCGGTTGGGCGTGTTCGGGCTCTTCTTATTGCGGGTCGAGATGTAGCGCGAGACGGGGACGCCGGCGGCTTTTGCCTCTGTGCATTCGAGAATGATAAATTCGCGGGCCATAAATTTGTGCGGTTATTCTTTGGTGTCGGTGACCGGCTCTTCTTCTTCTGCTTCACCGGGCTCATCGTCGGTCAGTCCGAAGAGCGAGGTCACTGGTTTCCTGATGTTGAAATGCTTGTTCTGCTTTTCGAGCTGCGACTGGCACTCGACGGTGTAGCGGGCAAAGGGAATCGCTTCCAAACGGGCGTGGGCGATGGGCTTGTTCGTCATCTCACACACACCGTAGGTGCCGAGTTCGATGCGGAGGAGAGCCTGCTCGATTTCGTAAAGCGCATCCTGTTCCTGCGAGAGCAGGCTGAGCGCGAAATCACGATCATAAGCATCGCTGCCCGCGTCGGCCTGGTGCATTCCGAAGGCGGAGGCCTCGCTGCCTTCCGCGCGGGAGCGGAGCGTATCCTTGGCGACGCCCATCATGGAATCGACCATGGAATCGCGCAATTGAATGAGGCGATCCTTCTGCTTTTCGAGGAAGGGCGTGAGCTTCACCGTCGAAGCCGGCGGGCGCACCATGTTCGTCACGGCTCCCGGCCGATACGAAACCCGGTTCTCGCCATTTTTCGACTGGCCATTCGCGGCGGCAGACTTGGCGGCCTTGGCCGAAGCCGCGGCTTTCCCCGCTGGGCGCAACTTCAGGATCTTTTTGGGCTTTTCCGGTTTGATAGGTTTGGAGATTTTTTTCACTGCAGGCGGTTTACTCTTGGCGACAGTTTTGGAGGGCTTCGACTTGGGCATATTCGATGGGAGGCTCGGGTTCCTTGCTGGTCGCTGAAAAATTGAGGCGGGATAGTTAATGGCTTTAGTACGACCGCGCAAGAGAGAAAAGAGAAGTATTTTCGCGCTTCATCGGCGACCTGAAACCGGTCGGGAACCCGCTCCCAATCAGCGTCTTCAAGAGCTCGCGCTGGAGTAGCGGCGCAAGGCAAAATGCCAGAATGCGCGCGTGGCCAGGACGACGAAGCACGTCGCGCCCGCGAGCTGCGCGAGCCCGCCCCACGGCGATTCAAAAGCGCGGCCCAGCGCGCGCGCTGGGACGTTGGCGACGAGGATCACGGGGATGACGAAGCTGAAAATGACCTTGAACGCGCCGTGGAAGACCACGTCGGGATAACGCGCGATATTGAAGACGTTGAAATAACCGTAAATGAGCCCCTGCGCGCGCATGATCCAGATCGCGCCCGTCGCCAGCCCGAACATGACCGAATAATGAACGCCGACCGCGAGCGCGATTCCGACCGAGAAAAGCGCGACCTGACCGGCGTGCGGGACAATGCCCAGTTTCCACAGTGAAAAGACGACGATCGCGACGCCGACGAGCGCGTTTACGAGATTATCCATGCCGAATTTTCGCGTGGAGACGGCGAATTGCGAATCGACCGGCAGCAGCAGCATGAGATCGAGCCGGCCGGTGCGGATGAGATCGGGCAATTCCGCCAGATTCACGTAGAAGAAGCCCTGAAAAATCTGCGCGGCGATCTGGTGCGTCCCGATCAGCAGCACACACTCCCATTTCGACCAGTCGCCGAGCCGATCGACATGCCCGAAGAGCACTTCGAGAAACACCATCTGGCCAAGAAACCACAGAAACTCGACCACGATCCAGAGCAGAAAGTTCGCTTTGAAACTCATCTCGCGGATCAGCGAGTTGCGGATCATCAGCCAGTAGATTTCAAGGTAACGGGACAAGAGAAGCGGGATGGTTTGAGAAACGGATTTCCATGTTATGAAGCGCGGCTGGAAGCTCAACAGATGAAATGACCGACGCGCTCGTGCTCGCGGCTTCGCGGATGATTTTAGGGCGTCAGTGCGCCGGTGTGCCTTTGTTCCTCACCCCGTTCTAGCATGGGCATCGTCTCTTCACACGCCGCTCGCTCGTGTTCATCGAGAAACGCACCGCGCCTCCGTCAAAGTAGAGTTGAATGCGGCGGATCACTTCCGCGGAGGAGATGAGATCAAGGCAGCGGGGGAGAAACGTCGCGACTTTTCGCCAGCGCCGCGCCAGATGATACCAATGCAGAAGCGGAACTAGCGCGCGTCCTTCCCGCCAATAGGACAGTGAGGAGCGCGCGCACGCGCCGATTGAGCGCCGTTCCCGCATTGAAGCACCTGTTTTCCGCGGCTCTAATCTCAGGCGTAGAGCGCGTCGATCAGCCGCAGCGACTTCGGACCAGGCAGCACGCCGGGCTCCATTTGGTTCATCACGTAGGCGAAGGAAATCCGGTGCTCCGGGTCCGCAAAGGCGTGGCTGCCGCCTGCGCCGGGCTGGCCGAAGGCGCGCAGGGACGGGCCGAAAATCGAGCGCGTTTTCCGGCCATCCTCACCCACCGGATCGCGCATGAAACCCGCCGCGAAGGCTGTGTCCATCAGCAACACGCGGTCGTGGCCTTGCGTCAGCGTGCGCTCCATCCAGACGAGCGTTTGCGTTTCAAAAAAGCGGCGACCTTCCAGCTCTCCGCCATTGGCAAGCATCGCGTAAAACTTCGCCAAGCCACGCGCGGTGCCGACTCCGCCGAATCCCGGAAACGACGCGGTGAGCACTTCAGGTTTATTCATCATCGCCGCGCTGTGCAGGCCGCGCGGCGAAGCGAACGACTTCGCCGTGAACGAACCCGCGGTAAGGAACGCCGTATAGAAAAGATCGCCCTTGGGCAGCGCGGACTGCATCGGAAATACCGGCGCAACCCGCTCCAAAATTTCCGGCGGAACCCCGATCCATACATCAAGCCCGAGCGGCTCCGTGAAATGCGTGCGCCAGTATTCGCGGAGCGGCGTGCCAGTGATGCGGCGCAGCATTTCATCCACGAGAAAACCAAACGTGCGCGGATGGTAGCCGTGGCCTTCACCTATCGGCCAGTGCGGCGGCTCCGCCGCGAGCGCGGCGACGACCGCCTCGTAATCCGTGACGGGGACGGGCACCGACAGCGCGGGCAGCCCGGCTTGGTGCGACAGCATTTCCGCGATGGTGATGCGCTCCTTCCCGGCTTGCGAAAATTCCGGCCAGCACTCGCTCACCCGCATCGAAGGATCGAGCCCGCGCTCCTGCAAAGCGTGGAGCAAACACGCCGACGCCAGCCCTTTTGTCGCCGACCAAAAGAGCGCCGGCGTTTCCGCGCTCCACGGTCGAGTCCGCTCCCGGTCGCACCAGCCGTCCGCGAGCGACAGCACTTCCACGCCGTCGCGCCAGATGCTCACACTTGCGCCGAGTTCGCCGTGATCCGCGAAGTTTTCGTGAAAAAATCTCCGCAGCTTTTCCGCGTCCATCCCTCGCCCGGCCTACGCCAGCAGCTCGCGGACGACGGCCCCTTTGCCGTCGGGCGTCGTGTAAAAAGGACGTGCTTCGATTTCATAGTGCGTCTCGGGCGCGATGCCGAGGCAGTGATGGATCGTCTGGTGCAGGTCTGCGATCGTCACCGGCTTTTCGATCGCCTTGCACGGCCGTTCATCCGCGGTTTTGCCGTGGACGTAGCCGCGCTTCACGCCGCCGCCAAACATGAGCACGGAGCCTGCGCCGGTGAAGTGCCGGTGCAAGCCATAGTGCTTTGGCTCGGTCAATAACGCAGGCTGTTTCCGCAGATCGATTCCGGGTGTGAGCGGATTTTCTGCCGCGCCTTCCACCATGGCGTCGCGGCTGAATTCACTCGCGAGAATGACGAGCGTGCGATCGAGCAAACCGCGTTTTTCCAAATCGCGGATAAGCTGCGCGACGGGACGGTCGATCTGCTTTTTCATCTGCGCCGCGCGATCGTGGCCGGTGTGATGCGTGTCCCAATACTCGAAGGGAATGTATTCGCTCGTGACTTCGACAAACCGCGCGCCCGCCTCGACGAGACGCCGCGCGAGCAGACAGCCCTGACCGAACCGGCCCGTGTTGTAAGCATCGTAACTTTCCTTCGGCTCCAGCTTCAAATCGAACGCCACCGCTTCCGGCGAACGCAGCAGCGCGTGCGCCTGCTCCATGGAGCGCAGCAGCGATTCCTGCTGAAAATCGCCCGCCTTGTCCGCGAAACCGCTCGTCTTCAGCATCTCGCGATACATTGCCTGCCGCGCGCTGAAACGCTCCGGCGTCATCCCGAGTGGTGGCCGCACGGTATCGAGCGCGGCGGTCGGTTGCTCGATGATGAACGGCCCGTATTCGCTCCCGAGAAAACCCGCGGTGTGAAACGATTTCAGCTCCTCTTTTTCGCCGAGATCGAAACGCTGCCCGATCACCGTGAACGCTGGCACCACCGGATTCCGCGGTCCGAGTTCACGCGCGATCCACGCGCCGAGATGCGGCGCAGCCACGCTCTGTGGCGGCGCGTAACACGTGTGCCAGTGGAACTGATGCCGCGTGTGTAAGATCGCGCCGAGATCTGCCACGACATGCGAACGGATGAGCGTCCCGCGATCCATCACCTTGCCGATTTCCTCCAGCCCTTCGGAAAAAGAAACGCCATCGAGCACGGTCGGGCGCGCCTCAAAAGTCGAGAGGATCGACGACGCCTCCATGCCCGTGGTGAAAGGCGTGCAGCGCTTCGGATCGAACGTCTCCGTGTGCGCCATGCCGCCCGCCATCCAAAGCAAGATCACGCTGTCCGCCGTTGCGCGCGGTTTGTGGGCGATGGCAAAGGAGCGGCGCGGCGCGGCGGAAGCGAGCGCGGTGGCGGAGAGGGCTTGCAGGAAACGGCGGCGATTCATGAGGTCAGCGGATCAGTTGAAATTCGGGCTGAAGCAGAAGCGACCATAGCACGTCGCTCGTGGCGATGCTGGCGAATGCGAACTCTTCCGGGTGCGGATCGCGCAGCAGCGCGGCCCGATACATCGCGGCGAGACGCTTTTTCGGATCGGGAAAACGCGCATCCCACGACAAGGCGGCGCGATCCAGGGCGGAGGTGAATGTCCGTCCATTCGTCAGCGTCAGCGCCTGCAGCAGCGTCGCCTGGCTCGCGCGACTCATCGTCACCTGATCGCGGATCGGCCGGCCCAGCGCACTCTGGAGCGCGTCATTTTCCACCATGGATGCGCGGACAATTTTCGGTTCCGCGGTGAGTTGAAACTCGCGCGTCTGCGCCCACAGCGGCTCCGTCTTCACCACCACCGCGGCCTCCCACGCGCGATCATCGAAGTCCGGTTTTTCCCAGCCCGCCACTTCGGTCGCGCTCGTCCGCCAGGCCACTCCCGTCTGCATGATGACCGGTTCTTTCACGCCCGCGAGCCACACCGCCATCGCCAGCCGCAGGCCCGCGGCTCCGGGCGCGATGTTATCCGCGACGACCGCGAGCGTGATCGACTTCGCGTTCAAAACCACATCCGTCACCTCCGCACTGCGCGCCACTTCCCACGTCGTGCTCGACATCGTTTCGCGTCCATTCACGAAAAGCGTGAACGTGTTATCCGCCGTGCCGACCACCGCCGCGCGCTGGATTTTCGCGTTCGCGGGCAGCGGCAGCGTCGTCCGCAGGTATCGTTTTCCCTTCGGGAAATTCGTCACCACGCCATGCCCTTCACCGTGCCAGATCCACTCCGCGCCTTTGGCCAGGCCGGCATCCGCGACGTCGCTGCCGAGATTTCTTTTCGTGTAAAGCGGCGTGCCGATCCGGCTCACCGCGTCGGCAAATTCCTCCGCGCTCAAACGCCGCACGACCGGCCCGCGGAAAACGAACGACGACTTCATGAGCGCATCCGCATCGGGCACGGCGACAGCGGGCAGCGAGTAGGTGCGCGAGGTCACGATGAGGCGCAGCGTGCGCTTCACGTTCCAGCCGTTCTCGGCAAAATCCCACGCCAGCCAGTCGAGTAAATCCCGGCTCCACGGCGGATTATCCATCGCATCCACCGGCTCCACCAGCCCCCGCCCGAAGCACGAGGCCCAGAGCCGGTTCACGAGCGTCCGAGCGAGGCGACCGTCTTCTTTTTTCGTCAGTAAACTCGCGAGCTGCTGCTGTCGTTCCGCGCGCGGTTTGGCAGCGTCGATCGTCCCGAGTTCCGGCCAAAAAAAGACCGGCCCGCTTTGTTCGCCCGTCGGTTTGTCGCAGCGGGAAATGGCCAGCGGCTTATCTCCAAAGACCGCCGCGAGACCATAGGCATCGCGCAGTTTGTAATCTGAAATGAAGGAGTCGTGGCAGCTCGCGCACTTCAAATTCAGCCCGAGAAAAACCTGCGCCACACTTTGCGCCGCCTGCAATTCGCGCGCCTGCGCCGCACTCACCGAGCCGCGCCAGACGATGCCCTTGATGAAGCCATCCGAAGCCGCCGACGGCGGCGCGATCAGCTCGCGGACAAACGCATCGAACGGCTTCTCATCACGCAGCGCCGCAAAAAGCCAGTTGCTGATCTGCCGCCGCCCGCCGTCGATGTAGCCCGTGCCGCTGTAGTCATTCCGCAGCGCGTCGTTCCAAGTCGTGAGCCAGTGCGCCGCGTAGTCTTCCTTCCGCGCGAGCAGCGCATCCACCGCCTTTTCCCGATCGCCGGTAAAAGCGCGCGCCTCTTCCCAAGTCGGCTGCAGCCCGAGCAAATCCAGCGAAGCGCGGCGGAGGAAAGTCCGGTTTTCCACCAGTTGCGGGGCCGCGATTTTTCGCTCGCGAAGATACGCGGCGACGAACTTGTCCACGGGATTTGTGAGCGCCTCGGTGCCCGCCGGAAATTCCGGCTTCCGGGGCGCGATCGGCGCACGTTGGAAAACGACGCCCGCCGTTTCCCCATCCGGCCACGGCGCACCCGCCGCGATCCATTTCCGTAAAGTCTCCACCTCCGCCGGCTCCAGCGTCCCCTCCTTCGGCGGCATCGCCTCATCCGCTCCATGTGGCAGCGAAATGCGCCGCAGCAAATCGCTCTCCGCCGCCTTCCCCGGCACGATCGCCACCCCATCCTCCCCGCCTTTCAAAGCCAACTCCCGCGTATCCAGCCGCAGCCCGCCCTTCTGCTTCTGCTGCCCGTGACATTTCGTGCAAGAGTGCGCAAACACGCCCCGCGCCTCCGCCGAAAGCTGAAGCTCCTCCGGGGAAAAAGCGCGGACGTTCACCGCGCCGAGGAGGAAAATAAAAAACAAACGAATCATGCGCCGGGACAACCCGCAGTGGCGCGCCTTCTTTGTCCCGCCTCCGAAGTCGCGTCCAGAAAAACGATCAGCGAGTCAGAGTTTCAAATCTTCGGCGATCGTCGCGAACTGCTCCAGCGCCGCTTCGAGGTCCTCGGCGATCTCCAGTGCGAGGACGCCAGGGTCAGGGAGATTCGCGCTGTCTTCGAGGGAGTCGTCTTTGAGCCAGAGCCGAGCCGCCGGGAGGCGAGCGAGACAGACTGCGCGGAGCGCAGGGCGAGAGCCCGAGTGAGCGGGAGCGAACGAGTCAACCGGTCGAGGTTCACCTTGTCGCGTTTGGTCAGCTCTTCGTAGGGGAACGGCCAGCGTTCGCTCTCTTTGCGGCTGGTGCGATCTTTGGCGGAGTAACAGGCTACGAAGTCATCCAGGTCGGCGCGCTTGAGTGGGTTTTCCTTGAGGGTGAAGTGCAGGTTGGTCCGCAGGTCGTAGATCCAAAGTTTGGTCGTCCACGCCGCGTTGTCGGCGGCGGGTTTGCGGTCGAAGAAGAGGACGTTCGCCTTCACGCCTTGCGCGTAGAAGATGCCCGTGGGCAGGCGCAGGAGGGTGTGGACGTCGGCCTGCTTGAGCAGTTCGCGGCGGATCGTTTCGCCGGCGCCGCCTTCGAAGAGCACGTTATCCGGCACCACCACCGCGGCGCGGCCGTGCTGCTTGAGGATGGTGAAGACGTGCTGGAGGAAGTTGAGCTGCTTGTTCGAGGTCGTGGCCCACTGCGCCGCGCGGTAGCGCATTCCTTCCAAAGCCGGAGGCCCATAGGCAGGTCGCTGGAGCGACAAAAGTCGTCGCGATTGATGATCAGGCTTTCCTTCGATGATTCGCCCGCGTCATTGACGATCGTCACGCTGCTCTTCTTGCCGAAGGGCGGATTGGTCAGCACCAGCTCGTATTCGCCGTGCTTGCCCGCGAGCCCGTCCTTCACCGCCACGGGGATGGGCGCTTCCGCACCGTCTTCCATCACACCGCCGATGCCGTGGAGCAGGAGATTCATCGAGCAGAGCCGCGCCACGCTGTCCACTAGCTCTACGCCGCGGAGTGCTTCTGTGATGAGGAAACGAAGCTGCGCCTTGTCCAGCTTGTAGTGCTGGCGGATGAAATCGTGCGCCGCGAGGAGGAAGCCGCCGGTGCCGCACGCCGGATCGCAGATCACTTCACCCGGCCGCGGCTGCATCACCTCCACGATCGCCTGGATGAGCGGGCGCGGCGTGAAGTATTGGCCCGCGCCGCCCTTCACATCCTCGGCGTTCTTTTGCAGGAGCCCTTCGTAGGCGTCGCCCTTCACGTCGGTGTCGAGCGACGACCACTCCTCCTTATCGATCAAGTCCGCGATCAACCGGCGCAGCTTGGCCGGGTCCTGGATCTTGTTCTGCGCCTTGCGAAAGATGACGCCGATCAGCCCGGGCCGTTTGCCGAGTTCCGTGAGCGAGTGGCGGTAATGCGTCTC
>JBBRPM010000037.1:0-38773 GCA_038228115.1 Chthoniobacterales bacterium | reverse complement strand
GCCACTGCGCCACGGATAAAAGCCCGTTTTCAGCGCTGTGAACGGCTTACTTTCTCCTCATAGCTGTGGAGAAACCGTGTTAGCGCCGTAGGCGCGCCTTGTTGATCGATTTTTCCAGCAAACGAACCGTAAGCTCCTTAGGGGCGACATGTGCCGGGAACCAAGCGTCTATGGCGCTCCTGCGGAGCTTTGGTCGTTTTGCCGATGGATTCTATAAACATGTCGCGCCGACGGCACTGAAACTCAGATCGCGCATTTAGGGACGACTCTTCCACTGCCGGTCATTTGCTTTCGTAATCTGTTCCATTGTGCGCCCGCTGATAGACGAGGTCTTCTCCGCCTTTTCGGTCAGAGTGAGCGACTTTCCAGCTTTGATCAGCAGCCATTTATTGCTGTCTTCCTCGCGCCGGTCCTTCACCAGGATCCACTCTCCCTTTAGCTTCTTCCCTCGCATGATGAGATGCATCTTTCCCTGATGAAAGGCGGCGGCGGGGTTGCCGGTTAGGTCTTCATATTCACCCTGATCCCAGACCATGACGGTGCCCGCTCCGTAGTTTCCAGCCGGAATCGTCCCCTCAAAATCCGCATAGTCGAGAGGGTGATCCTCGACATGCATCGCCAGGCGCGCCTCCTTCAGCTTCTGCGGCGGCCCTTTCGGCACGGCCCACGAGCGCAGCACTCCCTGCATCTCCAGCCGCCAGTCATAGTGGAGATGGCTCGCGTTGTGTTTCTGGATGACGAAACGATGAACACCCTGCCCGCTTTTCACCTTCTTTCCCTTCCTCGCTGCAGGCTCCGGCGTTCGGGTGTGATCGCGTTTGGCTGCATACTCGCGCAAGCTCTTGTCATGGTCGCTCCCCGTCTTGCTCCGATTTCGCGGCCACGATGAAAGCTTTGGCGGCGGCCCGGCAGCCAGCGCTTTGGTAAAGGTCGCGGGTAACTTCTGCTTCAGCTTCAGGACAGGCGCGAACAAATCCCCTGCCCGCTTCACCCGCTTTACCGCAGCGTCTGGCGTGAAGAAGAGCGCCTTCTCATCGCCACGCTTGATCGCCCGCTTTAACTCCTCCCAAGTCACCGGCAGCGAGATATACGGCCCGCTCTCTTTTGCCCGCATGGCATACACGCAGACAGTGGTCTTAAAGTCGGAGTTTTGGCTCCAATCGATTAGCACTTTCCCTCGCCGCAAGGTCTTCGCCATCGCCAAGACGACCTGATCGGGCATTTGCTGCGTAACGAGTTCCGCGATGGCCCTGGCGAAGGGCTGCGTCGTCTCATAAGTTACATCCGTGTTCAGCGGCACCGAGAGATGCAGGCCCTTCGAACCGGATACTTTCACGAAACATTCCAGCTTTAGCTCCGCCAACACCTCCTTCAAATGCAGCGCCACCTTCCCGCAATCCAGAATGCCCGCACGCTCGCCAGGGTCGAGATCGAAGACAATGGAAGTGGGCCGGTTGACCTTTGGAGCACGAGCCAGCAAGACGTGCTTCTCGATGTCTCCTAGATTGGTTATCCAGACCAATGTCGCCACGTCATTGCACAGCACATAGTGAATATCCGACCCGCCTTCGCTGCGAGGAACAGCGAAGCGCTTTACCCACGATGGTGTGTGTGCCGGAGCGTTCTTCTCGTAGAAAAATTCGCCCGTGATGCCGTCGGGATAGCGTTTCAGCGTGAGGGGCCGGTTCTTTAGATGCGGCAAGAGCACCGGAGCGATGCGTAGATAGTAGTCGATGATCTGTCCCTTTGTGAAACCTGCCGCGGGATACATGACCTTGTCGAGATTCGAGATAGTGAGGCTTTTTCCTGCGACTTTCAGTTCAGTCTTCTTACTCATAGGACACGTTGCTTATCGCTTCTTTTTAGCGGGTGTGAATTTACCAGACCCGCGTTTTCCCGATCTCGCCGACACATACCGAAGACAAGCGTGCTTTGAAGCTGACGCAGCCTGGCACGTCAGGTGCAAATCGAAGCGGCCACCTTGCGAGATTTCTTCCCCGGTTACGCCGGTGTGATAGCCCGCTCGCTATCCTGCGGAGGGAGAACTATGATGCCTTCACGACCTGCTTCCCGCACTCGGTCGTTTGGGCTTTTCCGGATTTGGCTCGTCCGGTCCCGTTTCGCTCATAGGTCGGAGTTCGACCGTGCTGAATGGATTGCCGGGTCGAGTTGGTCGGAGCCGTGCAGTTTCACCAGCTTGTTGTAAATGCCTAGCAAGAGGAACGTGGGTGCCCATTCTCCCACGAAGAGAGCGTCGTGTTTGCGGTCGGCCAGCTTTAGCAGCAAGGACAGCCCGATCGAGCCGAGAGCCGCCCATAAGAACGTGTCGGATGGGAGCCGGGCCGTTTGATTTTCGATGGCGCGCGCGATCGGCCCCTCGCGGCGCTGACTGGCAGTAGAGGTTGATTTAAGATCCATGTTCACCCTTCGCATGTGCGTGGCGGCATGGATGTCCGTCGTTTGCAGCGGGCTTGATCGTTTAGCAAATCGACCCGCCACGAAAAGCTAAGGCCGTCGCAAACGATAGAAGCGCTGCGTCCCGGCCACCGCGTCAGACACATTGAAATTTTGGCCTGCAGTAGCTCGCGGCCCGGTGACTGGCTGCCACGCTGGCGGATTGAGTGAGTCGGTGGATTCCAGCACTGCCGGCGCACCGACGACGGGCCACGCGAGCAGCGGGGCGACTCCGGTCAGCGAAAGATTTAGGGGCGGCAACGGCTCATCGTCGTCGGGGATGGCGTTGCCATTGCGATCGAGGGCGAGCCGCTGGCCGGTGCTCCGCGGTGCGCCGAGAATGGTGGCGGTGGCTCCGGCTGAGATTTTCGCCTCCAGCACAGCCCGTGATACTGCGCCGACCGAGCTTTGATCGCTGAGATAATCGTTCGTCGCCGGGCGATACACGAAGCCGTGCCGTCCGCCGTTTTCAAAAATCCGAACGACGAGATCGCAGTTCAGGCTGACCGCTTGCGCCTCCAAAATCGACCAGTCTGCCGTGCCTGCCGCGAGCGTGGCGGCGCGGAGAGAGCGCGTGAAGCCCACGGCGGGCGCGGTGCCGGTGTCAAAGCATTGCAGAAACGCGTTCAGGTTGCGTTTGCGCGTGAGGTCTCCCGCTAATGACCCGAAGCCCGGTCGCGAAAGGAAAGCCACGAAATCGGGATCGCTGCCATCGTGCATGAGGCCAAATCCGCTGAGCGAAATATCGGTGGCGCTCCGTTTGAAATGCAGCTTTTGATAGACGTTACGCAAATGGGGCGCTTTGAAGTTTTGACTCTGCAATGGCCCGGACGCGGGGCTGATCGCCGGAACGACGATTGCGCGATTCGTTCCCGAAGGCAGCGCGTGGCAGGTGGTGCAGCGGTTGTTAAAAGAAAAATTTTCGCTTTCAAAAGAAAACTGCCCGGCAGTCGGATCGCCCGCGTCGGGATCGCCGGGCGGAAAAACCGCGGGCAACGAGCCGTCGAGGTTTTGATTTGGATTCGGCTGGATGACCATCGTTTTGACGAACTCCTGAAACGCGATCATGTCCGGCCCGGTGACCTGTGAGCCACCGAGCAGGGACGCGAAGGCTGGGTTGAAAGCCGTGAACTCCGCGCGGTCGCCGCGCCAGTGCAGCGGGAGCATGCTGGGCTGGTAATACGGACTCGGATTTTGCACCGCGATGAGGAGTCCGCGGAGAGTTTGCGTGACCATCGGCCCTTTCATCGGGTGCATGGAAAACGTGCCGAAGACCGTGCTGACACTTTGCATCGAGCCCGCCGGATCGCCCAAATCCCACGCCAATTCGTCGCGGTCGCCATCGATGTGGCAGGATGCGCAAGACTGCGTTCCATTTCCGGAAAGCCGCGCGTCGTAGAGAAATCCCCGCCCTTGCCGCACGACCGCCGGCGTCGGATCGAAGCTGCCGATCGGGACTTCCGCAATTACACTTTCCGTCGCGGTGGAAAGGATGGTGAGCGTGTTCGAGAGCCGGTTTGAAACGTAAACGCGGCCATTGGACGGATGACACACGAGCCCGCGCGGGCCGCGCTTGTTGCGCGGATCAAACGCCGCGCCGATCGTCGGTCCCGTCTCGATACGCGAAAGCACAATGCCTGTCGCAGCATCGATTTTCGCGACGCGATCCGTCCCGAAACTTGCGAGCCAAAAAGCCGCGCCATTCGGCGTAAAGGCGATCGCCGTAGGCTGCGCGAGCGCGGTGGCAAGCGCGCTGGGGTTTGGAAAAAGCGCGTAGTCGAGGCCAGGATTGAGATCAAATACGGACACCGTCGGGACGACCGACATTCCGATCCGGGTCACGCGATTATCCACGGCGTGTCCTTTCACGCCCGACTCGAAACGAACCAGATTTCGCGCCTCCGTATTCGCCACCCACAGTTCGTCGCTGCCCGGCCGCGCCGCGACGAAAAAATTGATCGTGCCGACGCCTTGAAAATAGCGCGTGACGGTGAGCGAGGTCGCGGAAATCTCGGCGACATCATGGTCCGGGAGATTCGGAACCGGGCTCAGCCGCGCATCGTCCGCGGTCACGATGAGCCCCACTTGCGGTGGTGCCGGGAGGTTTACATTGGTCGGCGCGGGCTGCGCGGGAGCCAGCTCTGCGGGGAGGAGCGTGGTGCGATTTCCCGACAGCTTGAACGCCGCAAAAACCCGCGCCCCGTCATTGCTCACCGCCAGCGAATGCGGGCTCAATCCCTCCAGCGGAATCGCCGCAATCTCGACGTGCGAGGTCAGATCGAAAACCCGCAGCAAATGGTTCTGCGAGCACGACACAAAGGCGCGGCCATTCGCGAAAACCACATCGCCCGGCTCGTCCTTGCACGCGATCGTATCCGTCACCATCCCAGCCGCGACGGACACCACACTCACGGCGTCCGACACTTCATTCACCACCCATGCCTCGTCATTGGAAAGGACGTTCACCGAGACCGGTTCGATGCCGACCGCCACCTCGCGAATCAGCACGGGCACATGATTCGCAGCGTTCGACACATCGAAAACCGAGAGCCGTCCATCCGGCGTGTTCACCACGAAAAGCCTCGTCCCATCCGGCGAAAGACAGACGGGACGCGTTTGCTGCGACTCGAAATTTACAAAAGTGGAAGTCTGCCCGCGCAACTCCGGCATCGCCTGTAAAAAACACACGGCGGCGAGGGACAAAGCACAACCTTGGATCAACTTGGAAATGCGTCGTGACACGGAAAAAAATGTTTGAGGGGAAGCCGAAGGCAGAATGACTGCCGTGGCACACGACCTATAGCACTATCGAATGGCCCGCGCCATCAATGCCATCAATGGTCTGGAGGAGATTTGCCAGCCGCTTTCAATAACGCCATCCACACCGCGGTGCCGGGTGCCACGACTCCATCGACGGGATTGCCCGTGCTCGTTTCAAAGGCCTCGATCGCCGCGACTGTGCCTGAATTGCGCGGCGGCTTCGCGATCAGCCCGTCGATGCCGTGCGGATCGAGCGGGGCTGCGTGCTGCGCCAGCGCGGCCGCGGTCAGGAGTTGCTGCACCGTCATCACGTCGTCGCGCTGATTCACCGCTCCTTTTTCCCAGCGACCCACCGTCGCCGATAAATGCGGCGTGACGGGTGGCGGCTCCGCGCCCGCAAAATAATCGTCGAAATCAAGGTCCAGGTGGAGCGAACCCGCTTCCTTCGCCGCGCGAAGCGTTTTCGCGGCATTGAGCAGATACTTTTCAAAGCGCGCCACCTGTTTGTTACTAAAAGTGCATTCCTCGTGGAAAAAGTCTTTCACCGTGGCGTCGGTGGTCCATTTTTTTGCGAGCGTTTGCAGACCTTCATAAGTCTTGGGATGCAGATGCCGAATCTGCGCGAGGTAACCTTTTTGTTCAAAGACGTTCGTGTTCAGCAAACCGGCGTCGGTATCCTTGATCGTCAGCTTCTTCACGAGCACCTGCACTGCCCCCGCCGGAATATCCGAAGTCTTGTTCGCCTTGGTGGACTTTACTTTTCCGCCTTCCAGATAGTAGGCAAACGGGTAGTCGCTGATGTTTCCACCCGTCAGCCGGTCGGATTGCGCCAGCAGGTAATCCAGCAGGATCAGCTCGCTCATATCACGCATGCCGACCAGAGTTTGCATATTTCCTTGCGTGAAAGCTCTCGAACCCACGATGTCCGCCGCGGAACGGGAATCGGCCATGTGCTGAAAGGCTTTGGTTGAGCTCAGGCTCGTTCCCACACTTAACCACTCCGAGTAGTTCTCCTCGCCGGTCGTATTCTCCAGCAGCGCCCCATAGATCTGCGTAAAGTCGGAGGTAAAAAGCGTGGCGGCTACACTGGCATGCTTTGGGTCCGCGTAATACTTGTCAAACAAGCCCCAGCTCTTCGCGATCGTCCCGTGGACACCCATTTCGGACGCCAGACGCACTACTTTCTTGTGCTGCTCGATATCCATCGTGCGCAACACCGCCGGCTTGATTTCGCACACATCTCCCAACGCCCGGGAGACATGGTAATAACCGAGTATGGCGGCCGTGCTCGTCGTGGTGAACTCGTTGTCCGTCTGTTTGAACTTGGCCACACACTTGCCCATCGCTTCCACGCTTTTTCCATAGGCCGCGGATACCGGGTCCTGCTTGACTGTCCCGGCCGGAATTTCAAAGAGATCCACCGCCGCACTGGTGCTGGTTCGCTTCGGCAGCGCCACCACGACCCCGGATTCCGCCGCACCGCCCTGATAAAAGTCATAACCCGCCAGCCGCGTTTCATCCGCCAGATCTTTTTCACCGTTCTTACCCCGATATTTGGCAAATGGCAGGTGACGTGGGATGACACATATCTCGTCGGGACGGTCGCCCGCGACTTTGAAGGTAACTATTTTTACGCCCCGCGCCGCTTCACGATGAAGCGAGCCCTCGAACAAATCCGGATCGGTTGTGCTCATATGCCGAAAAGATGCTGCTGTTCAGCGGTTGAAGTCGAGCCCAAAATCCGATTGCCACAGTCGCCTGCTCGTATTACACCCAGTCTCCAGAATATGCTTTGCCAATGGTATCTTACATTTCACGGCGGTGATGAGCGGAGTGACGTCAATACCATCCACGGCTTCGACAGCACTGGCAGGCACGTCGGAAAGATGCTCGATCGAAGGAGCCTTCCCTCTACCTTGGAGCTACGCGAACTCCGCGGCCATATCTTCGGTCCCGACGGCGATCTCTATGTCGCCAATGCCTTTCGCAACGACAGCCAGATTCTGCGCTTTCACGGAAGGCTGAACCGCGAAGGCAAGCACGAGTTTCGCGAGGCATTTATACACAGCGATCCGCTCTCCAATCCCGGGCTAAGTCATCCCTTTAGCCTCGCGTTTAGCGCGGAAGGCGATCTCTTCGTCAGCAGTCAAAACACTAGTCTCGTCCTGCGTTATCACGGCCCGCTTTCTACGTCCGGTGAACCAGGAAAACCGATGCCTTCACCACCCTTCCTCACCGCCATCAAAAACGCGGCACTGAGTCCGGGAACTTATTGCGCTCCGTCTGAAGTAATTTCGGACGGGCTAAAGGTCGTGCGCAAGGCGGTCTTCGCCGCAGGTCATCTTTATGTGGCCGACCGCGACGCCGACTGCATCAGAAAATTCGATTCCGCCTCTGGTGCTTTCCTGGGTGCCATCGCCTCGCGACATCTGATCGACAAGCCAATCCATCTCGTCGCCGATAACGACGCGCTCTATATCGGCAGCCGCGGGAGTGACGGCGTGGCGCGATGCGATCTGCGGAGCGAGAGTGTGTCAGCATTCGTTCATGCCAAAGCGGGCGGCCTCAAGAACCCCGCCGGTTTGGCACTGGGAAACGACGGTTATTTCTACGTCGCCAGCCGCAGCACAAAGCAGATCCTGCGCTTCCGCGCTTCCGACGGCGCACCGGACGCCGGCCCTTTCATCGACGGCCTCGAAGATGAGCCGGAGTTCTTTGAGCGAGTGCCGGAATAGCCGCAGGTTCAGACTTCCTTCCCGCTGCAAACTCGCTCAACACTTCCCGCCATGTCCCTCCTCACCGAACCCGCGACCGAACCCCTTTCCCTTTATCGCTACCGCGATGGCATCGTCGCCGTGGATCTACTCGGAGCGGCCATCGCCCACCTCGATTTCTTCACGTGGCTCGGTGAAAATCCCGCCACTTTCGGCGCGATCACCCAGCACTTTGAAATCCACGCCCGTCCTGCCGACGTGATGCTTACCCTTTTCACCGCCATGGGTCTCCTCACCCAGGCCGGTGGATGTTTTCATCTCACCCTGCGCGCCCGGGAGCATCTGGTCGCGGGCTCACCGTGGAATCTCGGCCCTTACTATGTCTCCATGAAGGACCGTCCACAGACGCTCGACATGCTAAAAGTCCTGCGCACCGGCAAGCCCGCCAACTGGGGTAGCTATGACGCGCAAGCCTGGGCGCAAGCCATGGAACGCGAAGACTTCGCCACGCAATTTACAGCGGCCATGGATTGCCGGGGCACACTTCTCGGCCCGGCCATGGCGAAGAAGCTGGACCTATCCGGGGTCACTAAAGTCCTGGATGTCGCAGGCGGCTCCGGCATCTACGCCTGCTCCCTCGCCGCCCGCCACGCGCACTTGCAGGCGGCAGTTTTTGAAAAGCCGCCCGTCGATCGCATCGCCCGCGAAGCCATCGCCCGGCAGGGTTTCACGGACCGGGTCGAAGTCATTGCCGGCGATATGTTCAAGGACACATGGCCACAAAATTTCGATGCCCATCTGATCTCGAATGTGCTGCACGATTGGGAAGAGCCGACGGTCCGCGATCTCCTGCAAAAATCCCACGCCGCCCTGAAGCCCGGCGGCCTGCTCATCATCCACGACGCCTTCATCAACGCCGAAAAAACCGGCCCGCTCCACGTGGCCGAATATTCTGCCCTGCTTATGCAAATCACGGAGGGAAAATGTTACTCCCTCGGCGAAATGCGCGTGCTGTTTGCCCATACCGGATTCGACTGGATGGAACACCAATCAACCGAAGTAGGCCGCGGCTATATCCTCGCCCGGCGGATTTAAGGACTTTGTCGAAAATCGGTGGCGGGAAAGCTGTTTGGTTTCCCAGACCACCTACTTAATGTCAGCTCTGCAATTGAAGACCTGCGGTCCGGTATTCGTTCAACTTGTTGCGTAAGGTTCGAATACTGATGTCGAGTAACTCCGCCGTCTTCGTCCGGTTGCCACCATTTTGTTCCAGAGACCGCATGATGTAGTCGCGCTCAATCTCCGAGAGCCTCTTCACTGTGCCGCTACTCTCCGCGGCCGGTTGCACGCGATTGCTCCGCACATTGGACGAGCGAAAGGTGTAGGAGTCTCCGTTCCCATTGAGGCCGAGCGCTTCCGCGTTCACCAGCGCGTTGTTCTCGGTCAGGATGACGGCGCGCTCGATCGAGTTTTGCAACTCCCGAACATTGCCCGGCCACAAGTGCTGACCTAATGCCTCCAGTGCCGCGGAAGTGAATCCGGGAATTTGCAGACCATGCCGGCGCGAGAAACGTTCCAGGAAGTGATTCGCCAAAGTCGGGATGTCTTCCTGACGATTACGCAGTGCGGGGACCTGCACCGGGAAAACATTCAGTCGGTAGTAAAGATCCTCGCGAAACTCCCCGTTGGCGACCGCTTTTTGGAGATCGCGATTGGTCGTGGCGAGGACGCGCACGTCCGTCTTGATCGTCTTTGATCCGCCGACCCGTTCGAATTCGCGCTCTTGCAAAACACGCAACAATTTCGCCTGCAGCCTCGGTGAAATTTCGCTGATCTCGTCGAGCAACAAAGTTCCTCCATCGGCGAGTTCAAAGCGACCTTCCCGCCGCTCCGTCGCCCCCGTGAACGCACCGCGCTCGTGACCGAAGAACTCGCTTTCGATCAAGGTGTCAGACACCGCCGCGCAGTTGACTTTGATGTAGGGTAACTGGGCGCGGCTGCTTCCATGAAAGATCTCGTGTGCGACTAGTTCTTTCCCCGTCCCGTTTTCACCCTGGATCAAAACCGTCGCCTCAGTCGGTGCCACTTTCCGCAGCATGGCGCGGAGAGACACGATGGCCTCGCTGTCTCCGATCAAATCGCTGGCGTCGCTTACTTGGGCGGCGAGATACGCATTCACTTTCAGCACTTGCCGAAATGACTCGGCCTTCTTCACGATTACTTCGATTTGTCCGAGAGAGAATGGCTTGATCAGATAGTCAAACGCGCCGGCTTTCATACACTCCACGGCCGTCTCGATCGTGCCAAAGCCACTCATGACCACCGGCAGGGGCCGCGAGGGCAAAGCGGCCAGTCGTTCCAGCAGGTCCGTCCCTTCCCCATCGGGAAGTCGCACATCGAGGAACACTAGATCGAACGCATCGCGCTTTAACAGCTTCTCCGCGTCCGCCAGGGTTCCGACCGTCGCAATGCCGTATCGCTTCGGTCGCAGCAATTCCTCGAAGGATTTGCGAATCATCGTCTCGTCATCGACGACTAGTATCTTTTCAATGGCCATATCAGTCTCCGTCCTTGGTTCGGTTCGCTCCTATTGTTCGGAGGCGCGCCCGTAGGCCTTCTGGAGTTGGGAAGCCGGCGGTCGCACTGACGGAGGCAGGCTTCGGCGCTGCATGGTGCATTTCAGCAGGAGTTGCTCGTTCTCCCGATCCAGGAGCAGTGCTTTCAAAATAGTTTGCTGGGCCTTTTGCACACAACTGCGGATTTCGGCGGAAGTCGGGAACGCCTCGGCGATCGCGGCCCGGATGCGCTCGAGCGAAAAGGAAAGCGTTCCGAGAAGGACACTCTTCTTACTCAGCATCGTGTCCGGCGGAGGATTACCGGCATTTCTGAGATGTCTGTTTTCCTGTATCATCAAGCCATAGATCTCTTCACAAAGGGCGGTGTGCGTGCTGAGGGATTCAGTTAGGTTCATGGGCGTTTGGCGGGTTTCGCTGAGGCGGATTTCAGAGTGGAGGAACCAGTGGCGGGAAGAGACTGCGGTTCGCCAAGTAGATGCTGAAGAGTGGCTTCGGTGGAGTATTGCCACGCCAATTGCTCTCCTCTCCATTGGGCCATTTGCGCCAGATTGCCGAGATTTTCGGAAAGGGTTACTCCTTCCGACTCGGTCTTCTTTTGCTGGTCGATGATATACTTGTAGGCCTCTCCGGCCCGGCTCGTGAGGCGCAGCCGCTCGAAGCAAAGGCCCATCTGATAGATCACGGGCCACTGCCAGTCCGGCTCCTCGCCGAGCTTGGCGAGGGTTTGATAAATGGTGAGCGCACTGAGGAAGTCCCCCTGCTTGTAAAATTCGTTGGCGAACTCATTGCCGGTCTTCTTCTGCCAGTAAGCCCAGCGATCGGGCGCTTTCTCCCGCCGCACCTTTTCGGCGCGCAGCAGCTCCAGCACAGTATCGAAAGCTTCTTTTTTGCGACCGAGAGAGCGGAGCGCGGATGCCTGGATAAACCGCACTTCAGGAACGGAGAGATCATCTGGATATGCCGAGAGAAATTTCTCCGCGGAAGCGACTGCGCCCGCCGAGTCTTCCAACAGGAACTGGCAGTGCATGGCCTTGAACTGAACGCGCGCGCGCTGTTCTTCCGATAGCTCTCCCCGGGAGAGCAGTTGATAGAACTTGCTGGCCTGCTTGTAGTCGCCCATCAGCAGATAGGTCTCTGCGATCTCAGTTTGCGCGCGCTCGGATAGTTCGCGATAAGAGTCAGCGCCGCGTTCGTTGATCTTCAAGGCGGTGTTCAGCACACTGTAGTAGCGCGAAACGGCGCGACCATAGGCTCCGGTGTCGCGGTAAAGCTGGCCTGCTTTGAAAAAGAAATGCGGTAGCTCGGAATCGAGGGGGAACAGCTCGATCATCTTTTCGTAGATGGCGAGTGTCTTGGTGAGTTGATGGTGCTTTTCGTAGCCCTCCGCGATTTCCTTGAGCGCGGCTTTCTTGTCGGTGTCCGGGCACGGCAGCTCGACGAGCAGGTGCAGGAAGTGATCGGCGAGCGGCCATTTTTCTTTGTCCGAGGCTTCTTTGGCCAATTGGGCGTAACCGTCGATTTCCGTCTTGTAGCCAGCGTCTTCCGCGCTCGGCTTGTGCGACGGGATGTGAATGTCTTCCGGCTCCGCCTCTTCAGACGCGCGGGCTTGACCGGGACTGGACGCAAAGGCGGCAGCCAGGACGAGCGGCGCAAGGCGGCGGCAGAGCCGGAACTTACTTTTGAACGGAGAGTGCTTTGCTTTTAGGCAATTCATCGGGCATCACGGGCTGAAAGATTGGGTCGAATAAGTAAGCACGGCGGACGGGCCGGCCCTCGGTGTTCTTGAAGAAGTCCAGCACTTCATCCGGGATTTTCGCGAAGTCCGGTTGCTCGCGTTTGGAGGCAGCCGTTTCGATGGTATTGACCGGTGGCTCCATGCTCGCGCGATTTTCCACGGGTGTGTTGTGGTCGGCGTCGGGGTTGGAAACGGGTGCCGGTTCCTTTTTCGCAAGCACCGGCTGCGCGGGAGGCTGGCGCTGCGCACATGGCGGAGCGGCGGCGCCAAAGCGCATGGGGAGCGGCCCTTTGCTGGCTAGATAACCGGCAGCTTTGAAGATGAAAGGATAGGTCGCCGTCTCCTTAAATTGCTGGCGCGGTAAAGCCGAGTCGCCAGCGCCGGCTGAACTGATCAGGCCGGTGACTGCGATGAAATGGAGAGCAATGTCGCGAAGCATTCCGATTGGTCTTAGCAGATTCCCTACCAACTTTGCCCGCGCCCTCCACTTCACTGGAAAACAAAAACTCCCCCGGACTGTAACCTCCGGGGGAGCTTTGTTTTAATTACCGCGAGCTATCTCTTACTGGAGAAGCTTGAGGACCGACTGCGTGGAGGCATTTGCCTGCGAAAGCATCGACGTGCTGGCCTGCACGAGGATGTTGTTCCGGGCCAGTTTGGTCGATTCACTCGCCACGTCCACGTCCACGATGCGGCTGTTCGCGGCTTCGAGGTTGGTGCGGTTCGTGGTCAACAGGTCGGCGGAGAAACCAAGGCGGCTGCTTTCCGCGCCGTTTTGGGCGCGGGAAGAGGCGACGTTGGTGATCGCGTCGGCGGCATCAGTGGCAACCAGTCCGGCGAGGTTCGCGGCACCAGTGATGGTCGCCACGTTCGTCGCGATGTCGGACTGCGTGACGGCCAGCGTCTGGGAACCGTCTTCCGAGGTTTGGACGTTCAACGAACCGCCGCCGAAGAGCGCGACGCCGTTGAATTTCTCCGCGGTGACGCTGGTCAACTGCGCTTTGAGCGCGGTGAACTCGGTGTCGTAGTTCGCAACGTCCGTGGCGCTTTTCGTCACGTCGGTCGAGAGCGTCTTCAGCTCGGAGATACGATTGAGCACATCGCCCGCTGTCTTCATCGCGCCATCCTGCGTTTGCAGGAAGGAAACGGCGTTGGCAACGTTCGTATTCGCTGCGTCAGTCCGGCGGATGGCCGCCTGCATCCGCATCGAGACCGCGAGGCCACCCGCGTCATCGGATGGTGCTGTGATCTTCGACCCGCTCGAAAGCCGGGCGAGGCTCTTTTGAAGCATCGAGTTGTTGTTGTTGAGGTTCACTGAAGCCGCGGTGGCGGCCGTGTTGGTGTTAATTACGAGACTCATTTTAGTGTATCCTTTCTTGGATTTGTTGAACTGCGACTTCCGTGTCGCGACGGGCCATTTTGGATTCGGTGTCTGACCTCACCGGTCGCTGCATTCGCCTCGACATTCTTGGATTCGGCGGGAAATCCGCGGGCTTTAGCAGATTCGTGGAAAATTTTGCGGGTGAGCACGCGTCCTGTTTCCTGAAGACCCGAAATGAAATCATCCTTGCTGCCATCCACGAGTCGCCGCGCCGCTCTCACGCTTGCGTTGGCGGCAGTCGGGCCGCTGCTTCCGGGCGCGACTCCGGCCCCTGGCGAGGGGTTGCGCGCTCCGTTTGGGCTCTCATGGAATGCGCCGTCGATCGAACTCGAAATGGCTCTCGTCGGGGCGAACGGGCGGATCATTACGCGAAAGCGGGAGGCTGGGGAGGGCGAGACCTGGATCGTGGAAGGGCTGCCGCAACTCGCGCTGCAACGCGCCAAATTTCATCTACGCAAAGACCGCCTCGACGGGGTGGAACTCGAATACGGAAAAGCCGACTGGACCGCGGCGAATTACGACGGCTTCATGAAGAGCGTGCGTGCGCGAATCGAGGAAAAACACGGCGCGGGCGCGCAGGTCGCCCGCCGCCAGGATACGGAGCGCGGGGTGATGCAGACGCTCGTGGGCTACCGCTGGACGGTCGTGGGCGGCACGATCGAGCTAGTCTATTTCGCTGCGCAAAATCCCATGAATCTCTTCCGCACGATCAGCCTCCACTACACCGCCGCGCCGCCGGAAGAGGAGTTATCTCCCGCTCCCGCCGCCGCCGCGGAGATGGTGGGCGCTAAATAACTCCGCCGGTCTTCCGCTCTTTCGCGGAATCACCCGGACGGATCGGCGAGACTTTCACCACGTTTTCTGCGTCGTAGTCGATGAGGTGCAGCCAGTCTTCGGTGATGTCGCTCGGCGGGAAAATATCGTTCGCGCCGTATTCCGACTCGAAGCCGAGGCGCAAGTCCGACTCGCTGATCCCCTCCTCTTCCCCGGTCGAAATCGCGCGCTTGATCGCCAGTCCTTTCGCCCGCGACACGATGCTCGCGATGATCGCGCCGCTGATGAGGTCGCCCCGATAGAGCGTGTCCTTTTTTCCACTTCGCAGCGTGATGCTGAGGAACTTATTTTCGTCGCGCTTTCCAAAAACCAGCTCCGTCATTTTCGCAACGAGCGAATCGATCGCCGCCTCCACGCTGCCCGCTTCCTTCACCAGCGCAGGATCGTAAGGCAGATCGCCCGCGAGATAGATTTTGAAGATCTCACCCGCTCCCTCACGCGTCGGGCGGTTGACCTTGATCTTTCGGTCGATGCGGCCCGGACGCAGGATCGCCGGGTCGATCAAATCCGCACGATTGCTCGCGAGGATGATCACGACCTCGTTGAGCGATTCGATCCCATCCATCTCCGTGCAAAACATCGGCACGAGCGTGCTGAGGATGCTCGCCCAGCGGCCCGCGCGCCGCGTGCCCAGGATGCTTTCCGCTTCGTCGATAAAGAGAAACGGCAGGTAGCCTTCCTTCCGCTTCTCGCGCGCGGTCGCGAAAATTTCGCGCACCATCCGCTCACTTTCACCCACCCACATATTCAGGATTTCCGGGCCTTTGATGTGCATGAAATACTCGCGCATCTCCTCCCCGGACTCGCGCTTGAGCTGCTGCGTCAAGTTATACGCGGTCGCTTTTCCGATCAGCGTTTTGCCGCATCCGGGCGGGCCGTAGAGCAGGAAACCTTTTGGCGTCTCGTGGTGGAAACGCGCGAACAAATCCGGGTGCAACAGCGGCAGCTCGATCGCATCGCGGATGGCCGCCAGCGCTTCCTGCTGACCGCCCACCTTTTCCCACGGCAGCTCCGGCACGGTATCGAGAAAATACTCGTCGCTGTGCGGCTTCGCGAGCGCCTCGATGGCCACTTTATAGTTCGCATCCACGCGCACTTCGTCGCCCGCTTTCAGCTTTTCCTTCGCGATGGAATCCCCCCGCTGAATCACGATGGACTGCTGCCCGTGCTCGCCGCCCACCCGCAAACGATCCGGCCCCAGCACCTCGGTCACCTTCACCACCGGCCCGGTCTTGTCGTAGCCTAGATCTCCCACGATCACGTACGCCTCATTCACCAGCACACGCGTGCCGCGGCGCAGGTGCGCGAGATCGACGCGCGGATCGAGATTGCAAAAGTAATCCGCCCCTCCCACCACGATCTGCGCCGTCTCGCGCTGATGCGCGCCGAGGAAGGTGCCGATGCGGTTCGCGGGCGAACTCAGCTTCTTCACGATTGCTTCATACTTCTCCAGCGCGTCGCGCGCTTCGGCCACCATTTCCTCCTGCTCCGCGATTTCGCCGCGCAGCGTCAGTAATTCCCCGCGCGCGCCTTCGTCCGGCGGCAGCGCGAGGATGATTTGATCGAGCCTTTCCAGCAGGCTCGGCATCGGTTCGTCCGGCGTGAGATTAAATGTATCGGCGTCCATTTTTCGGATGCTGCAAAGACTACTCGCTGCATCCCGCGTGGCAAATCTGGGGAGGAAGAATCGGAAGTAAGAAGTCAGAAGTCGTCAGCAGTCAGTCGTCCGAGCAGAAGCGCGCTGCGAAAATCTTCTCACTGACTACTTCTCACTTTTTACTCCCTACTTTCCCGCTCCCGCTACTTCGCCTTCGCGGCTTCCTTCTCCGCGGCATCCAGCTTCGCCACGTGTCCGCGGATCGTCGGCGCCCAGTTTCCCGCGACCTTCTTCGTCTCCGCATCCTGCGAGGACTTGGCCGTGCTTTCAAAATCCTTCGCCATCTTTTCCACCTCGTGATTTACGAGCTTGTAAAATTCCTTGTCGAAATTCTTCCCCGCCTTCGTCAGCCGCTCCGCCTTCGACTTGTCGCCGCCGGCCAGCGCGATCGGGATTATCGCCGTCTCCCCGTTCGCGCTCGCGACTCCCGCCACCTCGGCCCACACCTTGTCCAGATCCGTCTTCAGCGCCGCGCTTTCCGTTTTCGTCGCTTCCGCATTCGCTCCCGTCTTCGCCTTCCCCACCAGCTCCAGCACGAAAAACATTCCATCCAGCGAGTCCTTCAGAAACTTCTTCTCGCCCGCGCTCATCGGCTTCGGCTTCGCGGCGGGCGGAGTCGCCGTGGCTGGCGGCGGCGTCGCGGTTTCGGGCGCAGCGGGCGTCGTCGGCGCGGCGGGAGCTTGCGCAAAGGCGGGCGCGGCAGTGAGGAGCAGGGCGAGGATGAGCTTTTTCATGGGTGGCTTTAGAAAACACACCCCACCCCGCGGGGCAATCGGGAAATGACCGGCGCGCCCATGACCAGCGACTGATTTCTCAAAATCCCGCGCCAAGAACCGTCAAACATCTTGGTCTGCACGTGGTCATTGTTCATGTTCCCCGTGGACACTTCCTCACTTCCCATGCGCACCCTCTTCCTCCTCCTCTGCCTCCTCCTCCCCAGTCTCCGCGCCGCCGAGCCTTTCGAGATCGTGGAAGGCGACCGCGTCCTCCTGCTCGGCGACACCCTCCTCGAGCGGGAGAATACCTACGGCTATCTCGAAACGCGCATGCACGAGCAATTCCCCGACCGGCACTTCACCGTGCGCAATCTCTCCTGGGCCGGCGACACGCCGCACGGCATCTCCCGCGCCAGCTTCGATGGGCCGGAAAAAGGCTGGGAGCGCCTGCAGGAAAGCATCGCGATGGTCAAACCGACGGTCGTTTTCCTCGGCTACGGCATGGCGGCGAGCCTCCAGGAAATGACGGATCGCGCCCAGGACATCACGCTGAACCGCGACGCGACCCGCTACGGCGCGGAGCCGTACTCGGCGGCGAGATTTAAGAAAGAACTCGGGGAACTGATGAGCGCGATTGCAACAACGACCGCGGAAAAAACGGAGCACGCGGAAAACGCGGAGAAGAAGAAAGATTCCGTCTCTGATTCCTCCGCGTTATCCGCGTCCTCCGCGCGTTCCGCGGTAAAAGGCCCGGTCCGTTTCGTGTTGCTCAGCCCGATTCGGCACGAAGACCTGCGCGCCGTGAAGCCGGGCCTCCCCGACCCCGCCCCGCACAACGCCCTGCTCGAACAATACTCGAAGGCCATCGAGGAATTGGCGAAGGAGAAAGGGGCGCGGTTTGTCGGGCTCTTCAACGAAGGTGATCCCAAAGGGCTATTCCGAACTGATCCAAATTCCCCATTAACCGAGAATGGAATTCACCTCAGGTCGAAGGCGTATCTGCGGCTGATGCTCAAAGTAATTGATCCCGTCCTCGACTGGGACTTCTTCGACGAAAAGCATTGGGAAAAAGCGCGAACGCGGGGTGAAACCGACAAGTTTGCTTGGATGAGTAAGGAAACAGATGCACAAATGGCCCGGCGGGAAACCCTCCGCGCCGCCATCCTCCGCAAGAACGACCTCTTCTTCCACCGTTTCCGGCCCGAGAACGCCACTTACCTCTTTGGCTTCCGCAAGCACGAGCAGGGGCAGAATGCAAAGGAGATCCCGATGTTTGACCCCCTCATCGACGCCGCCGATGCCGAGATCGACAAAATCAAGCGCGTGAAAAGCGCCAGCGCCGCCCCCGTTCCCGAGATGCTGGCCAAGACGAGCCAATCCCTGCCCGCGGAAAGGGAATCCACGCACGCTGGAAGTGAATCCGCGCACGCGGAAAGTAAACCCGCGCCCGCGGCGAGTGATCCCACGCACGTGGAAAGTAAATCCGCGTCAGCGGGAAGTGAAACTGCGCGCGTGGAAAGCGATTCCGCACCCGCGAAAAGTAAGTCCGCATCAGCAGGCAGTAAATCCGCGGGCGTGGAAAGTGATCCTGCGCTTGCGGAAAAGGGAGCGGCGGGCGCAAAGAACAGGGCGCAGACGCAAGGCGCAAACCCACAGGCGCAGGGAGTAAATCCGCAGACGCCGGTTGCGACGCCGCAGACTCAGAATCCGACGCCGCAGCCCCTCTCCGCCGCGAGCGCCGCCCCCGCGAGCGCGACCCCGGCCCGCAAAGGCCCGATCGACGCCCCCACCCCGCCGCCGCTCCCGGATTTCACCGTGCAAGAAGGCTACCAGATCGAACTCTGGGCGCAGAATCCTCTTCTGGAAAAGCCGACCCAGATGAATTGGGACGCCCAAGGCCGCCTCTGGGTCTGCAGCTCGTCCCTTTACCCCCAGATCGAACCCGGCCAGGTGGCGAACGACAAAATCCTGATCCTCGAAGACACCGACGGCGACGGGAAGGCGGATAAATCGACCGTGTTTGCCGAGGGGCTGCTGATTCCGACGGCTGTGGTTCCCGATCTTCAGCCCGCGACGCCGGCCTCGGCAGCCGCCGCCGCGAATCTTCAGCCCGGAGGGCTGGCGGAAATTAGCCCCGGGCAACGCCCGGGGTCTTCCGCACAAAAAGGAACGCGCCCTGAAGGGGCGCAGGAATCTTCCGCCGCCCCTGCCGGGGCGGGTTCGGCTGCGGACGGTAAACCCCGGGTTTCACCCGGGGCTAATATCCCGCAGCCCTCTGGGCTGACTGCATCGGCGTGCTATGTGGGTCAATCGACGGAGCTTCTCTACTTCCAGGACACCGACGGCGACGGCAAGGCCGACACCCGGCGCGTCGTCTTCAGCGGCTTCGGCACGGAGGACACGCATCATCTTATCCATACGCTGAAATGGGGGCCGGACGGGCGGCTTTATTTCAATCAGAGCATTTACATCCACAGCCATCTGGAGACGCCTTGGGGAATGGTGCGGCTGAATAGCGGCGGCATCTTTGCCTACGATCCGCGCACGGAGCGCGTGGAAGTCTATGCGAAGGGCTGGTGCAATCCGTGGGGGCACGCGTGGGATCAGTGGGGGCAGAGCTTTGTGTGCGACGGCGCAGGCGGACAGGGCGTGAGCTGGGTCATCCCGGGCGCGATGTATTTCACGTATGAAAACGGTCGCCGGATCGCGCCGAGCATCTCCCCCGGCAGCTACCCGAAATTTGCCAGCCTGGAGCTGATCCACTCGCCGATGTTCCCCGAGTGGGAGGGAAATGCGGTAACGAATGATTTCCGGGCGCATCGGATTGTGCGCTTTTCCATCGAGGACTTGGCTGGTGATGGGTCGAAGGACGAAGGCCGACGGTCGAAGGACGAAGGCCGACGGTCGAAGGCAACGGAGGGCTCCGCGCCCGCGCCGGGGAATTCCCCACCTTCGACCCTCGACCCTCGACCTTCGACCTCCTCCGGCTACACCACCCACGAGCAGCCCGACCTCGTCCGCACGAGCGACCAGAGCTTCCGCCCGATCGACATCCGCCTCGGCCCGGACGGCGCGCTGTATGTGGCCGATTGGAGCAACCCGGTCATCAACCACGGCGAAGTGGATTTCCGCGACCCGCGCCGGGATCATCACATGGGCCGCATCTGGAGGATCAGCAAAAAAGCCGCGCCGCCGGTGAAGTGGGAGCCGCTGGTGGGGAAGACGAACGGGGAGTTGCTGGAGAAGCTGCTGAGCAAGAGTGCTTGGGAGCAGCAGCAGGCGCGGAGGGTGTTGCAGGTATCCGCCACTCATTTTGAGGAAACCGAAGCGGGGAAAAAGCGCGCGGACCAGTTCGGGAAAGAATACGCGGCTTGGCAGTCGCGAAATGGCGACAAGGAAGGCGGTGAGGCCGCGTTCGTCGAATCGACGTTCTTGGCCGTGGCGGATGATGGAAACGGGATCGGGCACGCGACAAGTGCTGCCCTCCTAGTGCGGCTTCCAGATCCTCGGATGCGTAGTCTGGCAGCGCGCCTCCTCGGCGGATCGGTGGAACTTCTCAAGCGAGTGAAGGCCCCAATGTCCGAAATTGTTCAGAGTCTGGGTGAGAGCGGCGATCCAAGCAAAGCGTTGGCTCAGCTCGCAACCGACGCCAACCCCCGAGTCCGCCTCGAAGCGATGCGCGCCCTTTCCCGCATCCAAACAGCAAGAGGTGCTGGCTCGGTCCTCGAAGCCGCGCTCAAGATTCCCAAGGACGACGCGCTTTACGACTACGCCGCGTGGCTTTCCATCAACGACCTCGCCAGGCCGTGGACCGACGCCATCGCGAGCGGCGCTTGGAAGGCCGACACCGCGGAGCGCCAGCAGCAGCTCGCGTGGGGCCTCAAAAACATCGACCCCGCGCTCGCCAGCGCTACGCTTTCCCGGCTCGTCACCGAAAACAAAGTGCCGCTCGACGGCACCGGCCCGTGGATCGAACTCCTCGGCCAGGCCGGCGGCCCGAAGGAACTCAGGCCGCTCTACCTCGCCCTGCTCGCCGCCATCGTGCCCGACGGCGATGACATGGCGGCGATGGCTCCGAAGGAATTTGCCCTGCCGGCCGCCGTGCTCCCGCGAGCCGCCCACGCGCTCGTCGAGGCGGCGCGTCTGCGCGGAGTGAAGCCGGAGAATCCGTATCTCGATACGAAGCTGCCCTACTACGGCCAATATGCCGACAGCCCCGAGAAGCCGCTCGCGAAGTGGCAGTTCTTCGCCTACGCGCCCGCTGCCGTGGTGGCGGACGTAGTGCGGCTGATGGGTTACTGGAAGGTGAAGGACGCCGACGTGGCGATCCCGTTCCTCGTCGAGGGGGAGACGGAGCCAGCGCTGCTCGATGCGTGCTTTGAGGCGCTGCGGCTGCTCGGCACGCCGGAGGCCGCGAGGACTGCGGAGTCTTACGTGACGGGCGAGGCACTGCATGACGATCCGGCGCTGCGGCACGCGGTGCAGTTTACGAATCCGGCGATCCGCCAGCGGGCGCTCGTCGCGCTCGCGAGCCTCGATCCGAAACGCGCGCTGGCGCATCTCGGCAAGACGCTCGCGGACATTCCCAGCGAGCCCGAACTGCTCGCGACCTGGCGCGAACTGGTGAAGGCGAAAGCGTTCACCGACCTGTTGACCGCGAATTTTCCCAAAGAGCTGCCGAAGACCGCCGCCGCCGCCGGAGTCCGCGCCGCGCGCGAGGCGGGGAAAAGCGGCGCGAAGCTGCTCGCCGCGCTCACGCCGCTCGCCGGGATGAGCGACGCCGAGGCGAAGATGCCGAAGGATTTCAAAGCGCTCGCCGGTTTCGCCAAACAGAACGGCGACCCCGCGCGCGGCGAACTCATCTACCGCCGCGCCGCGCTCGCCTGCACCGTCTGCCACGCCATCGGCGGCGCGGGCGGCAAGGTCGGGCCGGACATGACGAGCATCGGCGCGAGCGCGCCGCTGGATTACATCGTCGAGAGCGTCCTCAATCCCGCCGCGAAGGTGAAGGAAGGCTACAACGCCGTGACGCTCGCGCTCAAAGACGGCACGCAAGCCACCGGCATCCAGGCGCGCGAGACCGCGCAGGAAGTCTTCCTGCGCGACGTGACCGGCCACGAGCAAGCCATCGCCAAAGCGCAAATCACCGGCACCACGAACGTCGGCTCCATCATGCCCGCCGGCATCACCGATCAACTCCAGGAACGCGAGCGCCTAGACCTCTTCGCCTTCCTCGGAGAACTCGGCAAACCCGGCCCCTACGACGCGAGCAAAGGCAGCGTCGCGCGGGTGTGGCGGCTCTTCTCCGGCGCGGACGCGGCGAAAGTCATCGCGGCGCAAACGCCGATGGAGACAGGCTTCGCGGGCCTCACGCTGGTCGATGGACGTTTTGTAAAAGACCTGCTCGCCGCCAGCGCGCCGATGATCACTAACGGCGCGGACACGATGATGGCCGTCGCGCAATTCCAAAGCACCGGCAAGACGCGCCTGAAAATCACCGGCGCAGGCAAAGCCTGGCTCGACGGAAAACCGCTCGCCCTCTCCGACGACCTCGCGCCCGAACTCAGCGCCGGAGTCCACACACTCGCGGTAAAGCTCGACGTGAAAACGTTCCCGGATTTCCTCCGCGCCGAATCTCCCGACGCCCGCTTTCTCGGGAATTAATACGATTTTAGCCGAACCAATCAGGTCCGCGGATAAAACGGAAAATCCGTGTAACCCTCCGCCGTCGGCGCAGACCACGCGGTCAGCGGCGCAGGCGGATTTAGCTCCCAGCCGTTGGTGAAACGTTCCACGAGATCCGGGTTGCTCAGGTAGGGCCGACCGAAAGCGATCAGGTCCGCATGTCCGGTGGCAATCGCCGCCTCCGCCGTCTCCTGCGTATAGCCGCAATTGCCCATCAGCGGCCCGGTGAACACCGCGCGGAATTCCGCCAGCGTCATCGGCTCGCCCAGCTCGTGAAAGCCAAACGCCAGCCCGTCCACCACATGCAGGTAAGCCAGCCCGCAGGCATCGAGCTGCGCCGCCGCATACGTGTAGGTCTCGCGAAAATCCGGCGCACCCATGTCGTTAAACATTCCATTCGGCGACAGCCGCACACCGACCCGCGCCGCTGGCCACACCGTCACAATCGCCTCCACGATTTCGCGCAAAAAACGAAAACGATTTTCCACGCTCCCGCCATACTGGTCCGTGCGCTGATTCGTCTTCGAGTCGAGGAACTGATTGATCAGATAGCCATTGGCCGCGTGGATCTCCACGCCATCGAACCCCGCCGCCTTCGCCCGCTCCGACGCCCGCCGGTAATCCTCCACCACACCCGCAATCTCCCCCGTCTCCAGCGCACGCGGCACCTCGTAAGGCTGCTTTCCATTGGGCGTGTGGATATACTCTCCATTGATCTTGATCGCCGACGCCGACACCGCCGGTTGCCCCCCGTGAAAGCTGCTGTGCGAAGCGCGCCCCTGATGCCAAAGCTGAAGAAAAAACGGAGTCCCACGCGCCCGCAGCGCCGCCGTGATCTTCGCCCACCCCGCCTCCTGCGCATCAGTATAAATCCCCGGCGAATCGATCCACCCATTCGCCTGCTCCGAGATCGTCGTCGCCTCCGCCACGATCAACCCCGCCGAAGCCCGCTGCGTATAATACTCCACCATCAAATCATTCGGCACCCGCTCCCGCCCCGCCCGCCCCCGCGTCAGCGGCGCCATCACCACGCGATTGCGCAGCGGCAGTCCGCGGAGGTCGAAGGGGGAGAGTAAAAGCGGAGAGGTGGTAGTAGCGGGCGGTGTGGTCATAATGAGAAAGGGTTCAATTCAGGCGCTGTTGGCTCGCCCGGCAAGTCCAGATGCCAGAACCCGGGAATTCCGTTAAAAAGCGGATGCCTAATTCTCCGGCTGATCTTCCCGCACGATGCCGGATTCTGCAGACACAGCCGAGGATGCCTGTCTGCGTATCATTTCCACCGAAGAGTGCCGCCGAAAGTAGGCCATCCGTTCCGCGATGCCCATCCCGGCGGTTTCGCGCGCCACGGCTTCCTTCCACTTCCGGCTTTCGGCCACGGCGTCAAAACCGGGCAGCGCCTCAGAGGCTGTGTAAAAAGTCGATTCGGCCCGCGAAACACGCGAAAGGAAATACCTCCGCCGCTCTTTTTTGCGTCTTTTAGCGTGTTTCGCGGGCCTGATTTTAACCGTCGAGGACTTATTACACAGTCTCTCAGGGTTCGTCGGGTTCGGAATAGATGATCTCCTTGGGGCTCGCGATACGTTTGGAACGAGGGGCGAGGAAAGCGCGACTCTGTCCGCAGGGCTCGACTTGGGTCATGGAAAACCGCAGTTCGAGTCTGGTCACCCGCGGCGTGCCGCCTCGATCTTGGCGACGTCGATCTTCCCCATCTCCATCATCGCGGCAAAGGCCCGCTTCGCCTCCGTACCGCCCGCGGCGATCGCCTCCGTCAGCACGTGCGGAGTGATCTGCCACGACAAACCCCAGCGGTCCATGCACCAGCCACACTCGCTTTCCTCGCCACCATTCTCGACGATCGCGTTCCAGTAGCGGTCCGTCTCCTCCTGGGTATCGGTCGCGATCTGGAAGGAAAAGGCCAGGCTGTGTTTGATCTGCGGCCCCCCGTTGAGGCCGAGGCAGGGAATGCCGAGGACGGTGAACTCGACCGTCAGGACATCGCCCTCCTTGCCCGAGGGATAGTCGCCGGGCGCGTGGTGGACCGCCGTCACCTCACTGTCCGGAAACGTGGCCGCATAGAAGCGCGCCGCGTCGAGCGCATCCTTATCAAACCACAGGCAGATCATGTTTTTGGGAATCGTCCTTTTCATGCCGTGATTCTCGCCCGGTCCGCTTCAGCGCGAAAGTCCGAAGACGTTCGTGCCTACTTCTCCGGCGGCTCTTCACGCACTACACAGGATTCTTCCTGTCCTGCACGCTCCTTTGCATCCGAAAGATAGCGTGCTCGCGCCGCGGAGAGATACGCCATACGCTCCTCCCGTTTCATTGAGAAAAGCTCCCGGCTCGTTGCCTCCCGCCACCTGCGCGACTCGGCCACGGCGTCAAAGCCGGGGATCGGTTCAGGATTCGTTATCGGAGTCGGCATAGATGAGTTCCTTGGGGTTCACAATACTGAGCGGCGGGTAACCCTGCAACAGGTTCACCGCATTGAATCCTGCCTCGCGCCGGACGTTCACGAGGTGCCGGAAGTTCCAACTCACCAGATACGGGATGCGGTGGGTCGAGCAGACGGCCACGTGCAACGCATCATCGGCAAACTTCGGGCTCACGACACCCGCCCGCAGGTATTCCTGCGCAAGGTCTTCCGCCTCCTCCGTCGCCATCAGCAGGTCGCTGGCATCTTGAAAGGTACCGAGAAACAATTGCCGGACATTCTCTGGCGCGTTTTCCAACTCACGTTCCGTCACGATCGAAGTCAGCAGGTGCCACTTTCCCGCCCGAGCCTGCGCCCAAAGCTCTCGCGTATCGGCCATCCACTCCGCATCGAAGTAACCGCCGATCACCGAAGTGTCGAGGTAGAGCGTCGTAACTTTCATAGGACTTATGGGGCTGCTGGAATTGCTGCAACAGGAGATGGTGCCGGTGCTGCGGCTTGTGCGTGTTTCGGCAGGCACCCTTCAACGAGGGTACAAAAGGCCGTCAGTTTTCCATCGTCGATTTTGCCTTCGGTGTAGTGAAAGAGAACATGCTGGGGTTTGCGGTGGTCGGCTTTACCGCCATTAGGGCCGGCGGGTGGGAGACCGAGAAGCGTCTCCAAGTCCTTCGTTATCGGCTTCACCGAATGTGTCAACGTCGCGTGTTTGGAGTCTTGGATGAGTTGATTTAAGTCAGCGTGCTCGTCGTTGTTATTGTCGTCGTCGTGAATCACTGAGTGAGTGACCCCAAGGTGTCCAAGTAGATTCATGAACCGATGAATGTTGTATTTTCCAAGGCAGTCCAAGATATGCAACCCGCAGTCCGCACCTTTGATTTTGCCGTCATCGATAAGCTTGTTGACGAGAGCCACCTCAGTCGGCCCTTCAACCAAGAGTGCGTGGTTTGCAAAGAAGATCCCCGAACGGTCGGTGTTCAGCCAGAGGAAGTGCTTCACTGCCTCCATTTCTGGAAGCATGTCGTCTGGATGAAACTTCTTCTGCATCTTTGGATATTTCGCGACGATAGCCTCAATAGCCTTGTTGGCGTTGATAATGGCGGACCAATCCGCGTCACGGATCTGGAATGCTTCGACTTTTCCACCCGTGCGCATAACGCGGACAATTGCCGGGATGGAATCGGCATTCCGACTCACGAAATGTGACGAATGCGTGGTGCAGATGACCTGCCAATTGTCTTTGTTCGCCATCGCCATCAAGCTTCGAGCGAGAATTTCTTGCTGGGGCGGATGTAGAAACGCCTCAGGTTCCTCAAAGAGGATGAGCGTGAGCGAAGGGACAAAATCCTTTGCCTTCTTTGCGGCCTTCTTTCCCACATACTGTGCTCCGAGTTGAATCAGCGAGTAGATGAAATGGCGCTGAAAGCCTGAGCCGTAATAATCCACGCCTTGCGCCTTCCCGTGGAATTCATCGAGCAAGTCCCAGTTCACCATCTGCTTGATGATGTCTGCCGCAGAAGGTGGCGGGAACCGGAGCGCAAACTTTGTCTGCCACGGTTCGAGCAGCTTGTTGAATGATTCCTGAAACCCTTCGAGCGAGCGGTCATCTTTCGTCTTTTCCTTCAGGATGGTTGAAGCAAACGTTTCTACGCTTGTGGCGAACACACCGTATGCTGTTCCACCCTCGACGACATCGGACATCACATCGGTAAGGAGGTCGCGCAATGCGGATGGCCCCGTCAGCTTGGTATGCTCATCAACCTTACTGACCGCTGGGATGTAGATGAGGTCTCCGAACTTACCGCTCTGCACGTTCTTCGCGCCGTAGAACGGTTCGTCGGAAAGCGTGCCATCGTTCTTATATCCGTAGATTGATCCCGCTGCATTCTTGCCGTCGGCACCTTTCGTCTTCGTCTGAAACAATTTCCGGACACGGAGCGTCTTGTCGGCAACTTTGTAGCTGTCAGCGAGAGAATCATGCTCTGCATCAGACAAGCTGAACTTCAGTTCGACCCATGATTCTTCATCAGCCGTTTTCAGGAACGGAAAATCTTTGTCGGGTTTGAATTTGAAGCCGTCCTTTTCATAGAACGCTCTGATTCCATCAATGAAGGTGCTCTTGCCTGCATTGTTGGGGCCGACCAAAAGCCCATATGGATGGAATTGCACCTCCTGTTCGAGAATGCCGCGAAAGTTGTGGAGCTTTATGCTGAGGAGTTTCATGGGAGGTTAGTTTTGGATTGAAGACCGACGAATCATCAAGGGCGGACAACATCTCCATTCCGCTGCCCTCGACCCTCCCGCTCCGCATGGATTTTGACGTGCAGATGGATGTGGTCGTTGACGACGTGTTTGCCGAGGTAGCGGAAGAGTTTGCCGGAGCCGTAGTGGCTGCCGTAGGCGGTTCGGTCGAGCTCGAACTGGCCCTGGCCGGTGAGGCGCTGGCCGTCGGCGCTCGGGGCGATGAGGACGGGAAACTCCAGCGGCTGCGCGATGCCGCGGAGGGTGAAGGTGCCGCGCAGGAGATAGTTGGGCGTGCCGTCGGTGCAGGTGCCGATATTCTCCGCGGCGGCGGCGACGAACTCGGCGGTGGGATGCTGCGCGACGGCGAAGAAATCGGCGCTGTGCAGGTGGGCGATGAGCAGGGCGTTGAGCGCGGAGTCGGCGAGGTCTTCATTGGCGATGCTGGCCATGTCGATGGTGAAGCGGGCGCTGACGAGTTGGCCCTGATTGACGCGCACTTCGCCGTCGCGGAGCCGGACGGTGCCGCTGTGGTAGTTGAAGAGATTGCGGCCGGTCCAGCGGATGACGCTCTGGGCGGTATCCACGGCGAAGGTGCCATCGGGGACGGGCGGCTGAGGGAGCTGGCCGGTGCCTTCGAGCGGGAAGCCGGCGGCTTTCCATTCGGCGAGTCCGCCGTCGAATGGCTCGACGTGCGCGTATCCAGCGGCGCGGATTTTTTCCACGGCAGTGGCGGCATCGAGGGAACCCTCGCCCGCGCCATAGACGATGATGGGCGCGGATAAGTCGGGCACGAGGGCGCGGACCTGATCGATGCAGGTCATCTCATACACGCACGCATTCAGCGAACTGGGGATGCGCGCGGCGGCGAAGACCTCGGGAGGGAGGAGGTGGATGAGCTGCGGAGGTTGGGCGGACTGGAGAAGGGTTTGGAGTTCGCGGGCGGTCATAAACAAAGTAGCTGGGGCTTCAACTGAGAAAATCTCCGTGTGGGATTCCAGTAAAATGCTGTTCTCATCTCCAAACGCTATCGAAGCGACCTTCGCCGTGGCACGGTGAAAGTCCCGTCGCACGACGACCGATCGGCTCCCAGATTCCACGACCGTGACACACCGGCGAAGCAGCCGTGTACCCGCCGCGCATTCGCCATCCTGCGACCAATTCCACTCCGCGGGAGGTGGTGCGCGCTACAGGGTTCGAACCTGTGACTTCTTGCGTGTGAAGCAAGCGCTCTACCACTGAGCTAAGCGCGCGTTTTCCTGGAAACAGGGCCGGAGAATAGGCGGGGGTTGCGAAGTTGCCAGCGGAATTTCGAGTGCGTGTTGGCCGGGCGTTCGGCATTCTCGTTCCATGCCCGATGCGATCTTCCCGAACGACGATGCCATTTACCAAATCACCACGCGCCAGCCAGGGCCCGTGGGTGCGCTGCCGCTCACGGATGAATTGCTGCGCGGCAGTCCGAGCGGCGATCTTTTTGGGCTGACGCAAAATGTCGGCATGGGCTGGGAAGCGGCCTTGGCAAATGGAAAGCAGTTCCTCATCCTTTCCACGCAGGGCGGATTGCGCGCGCCGGATGGCGCGCCGATCGCGCTGGGTTATCACACCGGGCATTGGGAAATCGGGCTGCTTGTGGAAGCTGCCGCGCGCGAGCTGAGGCGGCTCGGCACGGTGCCTTTCGCCGCGATGTGCAGCGATCCTTGTGACGGGCGCACGCAGGGGACGACGGGGATGTTCGATTCGCTGCCGTATCGCAACGACGCCGCGCTCGTTTTCCGCCGGCTCATCCGTTCGCTGCCGCGCCGCGCAGGCGTGCTCGGCGTGGCGACGTGCGACAAGGGGCTTCCCGCGATGATGATGGCGCTCGCCGCGATGCGCGATCTGCCGAGCGTGCTCGTGCCCGGCGGCGTCACGCTTCCGCCGACAAATGGCGAAGATGCGGGCGCGGTGCAGACGATCGGGGCACGCTATTCGCGCGGGCTGATTTCTTTGAAAGAAGCATCGGAACTCGGCTGTCGTGCGTGTGCGTCGGCGGGTGGCGGCTGTCAGTTTCTCGGCACGGCGGCGACTTCTCAGGTCGTCGCCGAGGCGCTCGGCATGGCGCTTCCGCACAGCGCGCTCGCGCCGAGTGGGCAGCCGGTGTGGCGCGAAATGGCGGTCCGCAGTGCGCGGGCGCTGGTCGCTTTGGAAGATCGGAAAATCACGAGCCGCGAGATCCTCACGCCTGCCGCGATTCGCAATGCGATGGTCATTCACGCGGCCTTTGGCGGCTCCACGAATCTGCTGCTGCACATCCCCGCGATCGCTCATGCAGCGGGGCTTCCGCGGCCGCGCGTGGAGGATTGGATCGCGGTGAATCGCACCACACCGCGACTCGTGGATGTGCTGCCGAATGGCCCGCAGTATCATCCGACGGTGCGCGTTTTCCTCGCGGGCGGGGTGCCGGAAGTGATGCTGCATCTGCGCGCGCTCGGCCTGCTCGACTGCGACGTGCTCACGGCGACGAGCGCGACGCTTGGGGAGAATCTGGACGCTTGGGAAAAGAGCGCACGCCGGGAAAAATTCCGCGCGCTTTTACTCGAACTCGACGGCGTCGATCCCGATGAGGTGATCATGTCGCCCGGTCGCGCGAAGGAACGCGGCCTCACCGGCACGCTGGTTTTTCCACTCGGAAATCTCGCGCCGGAAGGCAGCGTGATCAAAGCGACGGCGATCGATGCGAGCGTGGTCGATGCGGATGGCGTCTATCGTCACACCGGCCCCGCGTGTGTTTTCACCAGCGAAGCCGCTGCGATGGCCGCGCTGCGCGAAGGTCGTGTGCAGGCGGGGGACACGCTCGTGCTCGCGGGCATCGGGCCGCTCGGCACGGGCATGGAAGAGACGTATCAGATCACGTCCGCGCTCAAGGCGCTGCCCTTCGGTAAATACGTCGCGCTGCTCACCGATGCGCGTTTTTCTGGCGTGAGCACGGGCGCGTGTCTCGGTCACATCGGCCCGGAGGCGCTGGCCGGGGGACCGCTCGGAAAGCTGCGCGATGGTGACCTGATCCGCATCGAGATCGACCGCGTGCAGATGATCGGCAGTGTGGATTTCATCGGCGAAAACGACCGCACTTTTTCCGCCGAGGAAGGCGCGCAAATCCTCGCCGCACGTCCATCGCGAGATGACCTCGCACCACACCCCGCGCTACCCGCCGACACGCGCCTGTGGGCGGCGTTGCAAAACGCGAGCGGCGGGACGTGGGGCGGCTGCGTGTACGATGTCGAAGCTATCCTGTCGCGGCTCGGGGAAAAAACGTCCGCGTAGCGCGTCCAAAAAAAACGGTCATTTCGACCGAAGCGTAGCGGAGTGGAGAAATCTCAAACTTTTTCCCCGCCTCTTTCAGAGAAGTAAGAAGTTTCTCCACTCCGCTGCGCTCCGGTCGAAATGACAGGCTTTTTCACGGCTCCGCCTTCCAATCGCGCGACTCCACAAACTCGATCCTCTCCCCCGGCTTCCGCACCAAAAGCGCAGCGATGCCCGGCGTCGCGTCGATCAATTTCAACCCGCGCTCCGGACCGAGCACGCTCGCGGAAGTCGTATAGCAATTCGCGGTGAAGCAATCCGGCGCGATGACCGTGACGAGGCTGTGATCCGTGAGGCCAAGGCCGGTGTGCGGATCGACGATGTGCGAGTAGCGTTTGCCGTCGATCTCCACGCGCTGAAAAACATCGCCGCTCGTCGCGATGCCGCGATTTGCCAGATGCACGATGCGCGGCGGCGGCGCGCCTTCCGCGTCGAGAGCCGCGACTTCGATCCGCCAACCCGGCAACCCCGGCGGCGCATCGCCCGCGGCCATGTCGCCGCTGCCGCCGACCAGTGCGCATGAAAAGCCGCGTGCTTTCAAAACCGCCAGTGCTGCATCCACCGCATACGCTTTCCCGATCGAGCCGACATCGAGTCGCATGTCGGCGATCAGCAACTCAGCGGTGTGCTTTTCCGGGTCCAGTTTCAGATTGCGAAAACCCACGCGCGCGCGCATTTCCGCGATCAGTTCGGGCGAAGGCAATTCCTGCTTCCGCCGCGCACGCCGCCACAGGTTCACCAGCGGCCCGACCGTCACATCAAACGCTCCGTCCGTCCGCTCTGCCATCTGCTGGCCACGCTCCAGCACCCGCCAAAGCTCATCGCTCACCGGCACGGCTTTTCCTGAGCCGGAGGTCCGCGAAAGCCGGCTGATTTCCGACTCCTCATCGTAATCGCTGAGCACACCGTTCAGTTCTTCGACCCGCGCGAACGCCGCATCCGCCGCCACTTTCGCGGTCGCTTCATCCGCCGCAAAAAGCGTGACGCGAAACGGCAGACCCATTTCCGCTTTTTCAAAAGCAAACTTTTGCAGATGGGTTACGTCTTCCGCTTTCGTGCTGCACGCGCCGAACAACAGTGCAGCGAAAGAAACGGAATGCAGAAATCGGCACGACATGGTGAGCGCAAAATGGCAGGAGTCCGCCATCGGGCAATCGCGGAAAGTGAACCGCAGATGGACGCAGACCGGCGCAAATGATTACTACGAGAATCTGCGACGATCTGCGTTCATCTGCGGTTCAAAAAATCCGCCGGACTTCCGACTTGTCGCCCGCGGCCCGCGACGCCTCACTTTCCCCATGACCGTTCTCCCGCTCGCCTCGCAAACGCCCTTCACCACCAAGGACGGCTCGACCATCCGCAGCATCCTCGACCGCACGAATGCGCCCGTGCAAAACCAAAGTCTCGCCGAAGCGCGCATCCCCGTTGGCGGTGCCACGCAGCGGCATTACCACAAGATCGCAGAGGAGTTTTATTTCATCCTCGAAGGCCGTGGCACGATGGAGATCGACGGGGAAACGCACACGGTCGTTCCCGGCGACGCCATCCTCATCCCGCCCGGCGCGTGGCACACGATCGCCGCGGAAGAAGCGCTCCGTTTCCTCTGCTGCTGCGCGCCGCCGTATGCGTACGAGGACACGTATTTTGCATAGCGTCGCTCGTTGAAAGATTATCGAATTGCCAAGCCCGGTCGCGTGGCGAAAGTCGTGCGCTCTTTCCACATGGCCTCCGCAGATACTTCCACGCTTGGCGTCAGCATCCTCATTCCCGCTTTTAACGAAGAGGGCGCGATTGAGGAAACGGTGAAAAAAATCTCGGAACAGCGCGCCTTTTTTCGCGAGATCGAAATCGTCGTGATCAATGACGGCTCCGACGATCGCACCGGCGAAATCGCGCGCGGGCTTCCCGTGACGCTGCTCGAGCACGAGTCGAATCGCGGCTACGGCGCGGCGCTGAAAACCGGGCTGCAAAAGGCGAAGCACGACATCATCATCATCGCCGACGCCGACGGCACCTATCCGCTGGAAGATATCCCGAAGCTCGCCTCCGACATGGGCGAATACGACATGGTCGTCGGCGCGCGGACAGGCGCGGTCGTGCAGGTGCCGTGGATGCGGAAGCCTGGGAAATGGATCATCACGCGCCTCGCGGTGTATCTCAGCGGCCAGCAAATCCCCGATCTAAATTCCGGGCTGCGCGTCTTTCGACGCGACGTCGCGCTGCGCTTTCTCTCTCTCTACCCGGACGGCTTTTCGTTCACGACCACGATCACGCTCGCGATGCTTACGAATCACTACCGCGTGAAATTCGTGCCGATCAATTACCTGCGCCGCATCGGCAAATCGTCCATCAAACCGATCCGCGACTTCACGAATTTCACGATCCTGATCATCCGCATCTGCGCGTATTTCAAGCCGCTGAACGTCTTCGTCCCTCCGGCGATGCTGCTCATTTTTCTCGGGCTGGTGAAAGGCGCGATCGACTACCGCGGCGAACATCACCTTGGCCTGCTCGCCATCGCCCTCGCGCTCACAGGCATCCAAATGTTGTTCATCGGATTGCTCGCGGATTTGATCGATCAGCGGATGAAGCTGTAAGCCGGGCGCATGAAGCTCGCCCTCGTCGTCTGGTCGCTCGCGCTCTTCGCGGCGACGCTCGCGCTCAATTTACGCCACCGCGATTTCGCGTGGTATTACCATCCCGACGAGGGAGGAAAAATCGAGCAGGTGCTGACAGGCGAATGGAATTTCAATCACCCGATGCTGCTCCTGCGCGTCGCCAAAATCGCGGTCGATGCCAGCGGCATCCCACGCGATCCGCAGTCGGTCGTGGAGATGGGGCGCGCCGTTTCCGCGACGTTCACTTCACTAGCAGTCGTCGCGTTTTCGCTCTTCGCCTTTCAATGGCGCGGCTGGCTCGCCGCCCTCGCGGCGGGCGGATCGCTGATGTTCAGCCATCAGCTTTTCGAACTGTCGCATTACATGAAAGAGGACACTGCGCTCCTCTTCGGACTCTCGCTCGCACTCCTCGCACTCGGGCTTTTTGAAGCGAAGCCTTCGCTCGCCAACGCATGCGCCATGGGTGCCGCGTGTGCGCTCGCGATTTCGGGAAAATATATCGGCGCAGTCGTGCTGCTTGCCACCGGCCCGACGCTTTTGAAGGCCGAACGCAAGTATTGTCGCGTGGCCTTTTTTCTCGGACTCGCCGCCGTGCTCGTGATCGTAAACTGGCCGCTGATCTCCGACTTTCACACGTTCCAATCCAGCTTCGCGCGCGAGACAACCTTTGTCGTCGAAGGCCAAAAAGGCAGCACCCGCAGCATCCCGCACGCGCAGTATTGGAACATCTTCATCGACAACACGACGCCCGCGATCTGGCTGCTGCTGATCCTCTTCATCGCCGCGCGTTGGGGCGGCTGGACGGCCATCACGCTCACCCGCTGGCACGCCGTCGCGTTTCCATTTTTCTACGCGCTCATGCTCTCGTTTTCGCCGAAATCAAACGACCGCTATTTCCTTCCTGCGACCGCGATGTTCACCGTGCTCGCCGCGCTCGCGGTGCCGGATGTCGCGCGCTTGTTTCATCGCAAATGGACCGCGCCGCTCGCCGCGGCGATTCTCGTGTTGAGCCAGCTTCCATCATGGCTGCGCTACGAGCGTGCATTTCAAAACGACGACTCGCGTGAGTTGCAGGCGTGGTGTCGCGAGCAGTTGACGCCGGACGCGGTCATCGCCAAGGACAGCCGCATCTGGCTGCCCGATCCGAAGAAGCCCGACGGCGTGCCGGCTGATGCCATCCCGCAAAAAATCATGCCCGCGAAATTTGCCGCCGACCTCGGCACGCTCGACGAAATCCGCGCCAAAGGCATCACGCACGTCGCCGTTTCCGAGAGCGACTACGGGCGGTTTTTCCTCAAATCGCTCCAGCCGAAAAAGGGCGAGGAAGAAGGATATGCACGTCGAAAAAAGTTTTACGAAAAGCTGTTTCGCGAGGGCGACGTGGTCTTCGAGCGCGACCGCGGGACGGTGATCTATCTGCACCCCGGCATCCGCGTCTATCGGCTGGGATCGTAAGATCAAATAATCCGTCATTTCGACCGAAGCGAAGCGGAGTGGAGAAAACTCAAACTTTTCTGCGCGAGTGACGGTGGTGGTTTTAGCTCCGCGCCGCCTCCGCCCGTGGAGGTTTGAGATTTCTCCATTTCGGTCGAAATGACCCGGTTTTGGGATGGCTCATTCTTCCCGCACGCGCTCGACCATGTTGATGCAGCGCGTGATCAGCGCCGTCCAGCCGGTCTGATGGCTCGCGCCGAGACCGCGTCCGGTGTCGCCCTGGAAGTATTCGTGGAATTGCACGCAATCCTTCCAATACGGGTCGTTGGTGAAGAGCGGATCGCCCGCGAAACACGGGCGGTTGCCGTCCTTGTCCTTCAGGAAAATGTGCGAAAGGCGTCGCGCGATTTCGTGCGCCACGTCGCGCAAATTCATGTAGTGGCCGGAACCTGTGGGGCACTCGACCTGCACCGTGTCGCCGTAAAAATGGTGATACTTTTCCAGCGCCTCGATGAGCAGGTAGTTGATCGGAAACCAGATCGGGCCGCGCCAGTTCGAGTTGCCGCCAAACATGCCGGTGCGCGACTCGGCGGGCTCGTACTGGATGCCGCATTCGGTGCCTTCGATTTTGAGCTTGTACGGCCTTTCACTGTAAGCGCGCGACAGCGAGCGAATGCCGAACGGCGAGAGAAATTCCGCCTCATCGAGCACGTAGCGCAGCACGCGTTTCAGACGATCCGCGGACGGGATGGCGAGCAGCCGGATTTCCTCGCCGGGCTGGCCTGGTTTGCCAGCGCGTTCCATGTAGCAAATGTGCCGTCCAAGGTCTTTTCGATTATCGAGAAACCAGCGCATCCGTTTGCGAAATCCGGGCAGAGATTTGATCACTTCCTGATCGATCACCTCGACCGCGAGCAAAGGAATGATGCCGACGAGCGAGCGCACACGCAGCGGGATTTGGGTGCCGTCATCGACCAGGATGCGGTCGTAGTAAAAGCCGTCCTCTTCATTCCAAAGGCCCGCGCCGCCGAGGTTGTTCATCGCGTCGATGATATCGACAAAGTGCTCAAAAAATTTCGACGCGATGTCTTCGTAGGCGGGATTGGTGCGCGCCAGTTCCAGCGCCATCGAGAGCATCGTGGCGCAGTAAAACGCCATCCACGCCGTGCCATCCGCCTGCTGGAGCTGGCGACCGCCGGGCAGCGGATTGGAGCGGTCGAAAAGCCCGATGTTATCCAGTCCTAGGAAGCCGCCGCCGAAGAGGTGATTGCCCTTCGGGTCCTTGCGATTCACCCACCACGTGAAATTAAAAAGCAGCTTTTGAAAACAGCGCTCGAGGAAGAGCGTGTCGCGCTTTCCATGCGGCGCACCGATCTTGTATGTGCGCCAGCAGGCCCACGCGTGGACCGGCGGATTTACGTCGGAGAAATTCCACTCGTAGGCCGGGATCTGGCCGTTCGGGTGCATGTACCATTCGCGGAGAAAAAGCTGGAGTTGCTCCTTCGCAAAGTCGCGATCGAGGCGCGCGAACGGGATCATGTGAAAGGCGAGATCCCACGCGGCGTACCACGGGTATTCCCATTTATCCGGCATCGAGATCACGTCGCTGTTATAGAGATGCGGCCAGTCGGAATTGCGCGAAGTCGCGTGGCCTTTCGGTGGCGGCGGCATGGCCGGGTCGCCTTCCATCCATTGCTTCACCACGTAGCCGTACCATTGTTTCGACCAGAGCAGACCGGCATACGCCTGCCGCACCACGAGCCGTTGATCGTCGCTCAGCCGGTCCGGCAAACGCGACGCGTAGAAGACATCGGCCTCGGCGATGCGCTGGCGAAAAACTTTGTCGAAATCCACCCACGGTCCGCACATGTCTTCCGATTCCGGTCGCAGTCGCACGCGCACCACGACTTCGCTGCCCGCGGGCACATCGACGATATAATGCGCCGCAGCTTTCGTCCCACGCTGCGCCGGATTCACCGCGTCGCGTTTGCCCGCCACGACGAAGTGATGGAACGCATCTTTCACAAAAGGCGACGCGCTGGCAGAGTTGAAAAGCTGTTCGCAGTTCGTTTCATTCTCCGTGAAAAGGAGTTCGCGCGCGCCGTCCGCCTCGAAGCGGAACGTGCCGAGCGTCGGATGCGTCGCGCTCAGCGAGGCGGCATCCAGCGCGGCCATTTCCGGCTTTGCCGAATCGTCCCACGTCCACACATTGCGAAACCAAACCGTCGGCAAAACGTGCAGCGATGCGGCTTCCGGGCCGCGATTCGCGATCGTGATGCGGATGCAAATGTCCTCCGGCGCGGCCTTCGCATACTCCATGAAAATGTCGAAGTAACGCTGCTCGTTGAAGACGCCAGTGTCGCCGATTTCAAATTCGCGATCATGGCGCGAGCGGCGCGCATTTTCCTCCACTAGGGGCGCGTAGGGAAACTCGGCGTGCGGATATTTGTAGAGCGCGCGCAGGTAGGAATGCGTCGGCGTCGAGTCGAGATACCAATACGCTTCCTTCACGTCTTCGCCGTGATTTCCCTGCGGATTCGAGAGCCCGAAGAGGCGTTCTTTTAGAAATGGATCGCGCCCATTCCAGAAAGCGGGCGCGAAACAAAGGCGGCATTCGCGATCGGTGATGCCGAGCAATCCGTCCTCGCCCCAGCGATAGGCGCGGCTGCGCGCGTGCTCGTGCGTCAGGTAATTCCACGCATCGCCATTCGCCGAATAATCCTCGCGCACCGTGCCCCACTGCCGCTCGGAAAGATACGGGCCCCAGCGCTTCCAATTCTTTTCGCGACGCGCGTCTTCATCGAGGCGGATTTGCTCGGGCGTGTGATGAGGCACCATGCGCAGAGGCTAGTCGCCCCGCCCGCCCAGCCACAAGCCCGCAGCCCCGCAAAAGAAACGCGCGCCCGATGAATTCCGGGCTGCTCCCCGAAAGTTGAACCAGTCGCTATGAGAGTTGGCACCGCGTCCCACAAAAACTCTCCTAGCGACTAAATCAAAAACTGCGGGCAGGCCAAGGTCGTGCGGCCACCAGACTCCCAATGACCTCAGGCATTTGCAGGATTCACAGAAAGCCCGAACGGCGGACGAAGCGCAGCTTCGGGGAACGTGCGTTACGATGCGCCACTTGAGAACGAGAGGGACGCGAAAAGGCTGAGGAAAATTCTGCACATATGCACGGACCGACCCGAATGGCTGCGAAGCGGCGGAAGGGAATAGTGGGGGTTGGCGGGCGGGTGAGCCGGTTCCCCAAACCCCTCCTCTAGGGGGAACATCTCCCCCTCCTCCTCACAACCCACCATGTAACGAAAAACTACCAATCACACTCTCTCTTCCTTGACACCTTTCATACGGGTTAGGCGTTGCGGGTTTTCGGGAAAGTCGGTGAATTACGATTGTCTAAGAGCCGCTCGATCAGCGCGGCGGCGGAAACCGAGTAATGCGGTGAAGCCCACGCCGAGCATTGCCCAGGTCGTGGGTTCAGGAACGGTAATCCCTGCGGCAGAAATCTGGACGCCATTGCCGTCCACGATGAACGTGTTGAAGCTCCCACTGGCCGGCGGCGCGCTCGCCACATTGCTCGTCGTCGTCAGCGTGCCCGCACTGAGGGTGACGACACTTCCGATCGTCAGGGTGGAAGCCGCCCCAAAAATGTAAAGATCGCTCGGCGCGATGGCACCGGCGGAAACGCCGGAGTTCTCGGTCAAGATCGACACTGCCGGTCCCGCATTAATCGAATACGAAATGGTGCCTGTCGCACCCGTTTGGGCGCCCAGCACATTGCCAACGCTCTGGAAGAGGAAGAATGGGCCACTCGATGTAGGCGCAGCATTGATGACATATTGCACCGGCGCACTAAGGGTGAGAACAAAGGGCGTATTGTTCCCTCCCGAGAAGCTGAGAATGGCCGCCGCGCGGCTGCTGCTTGCAGAAGTCAGTAGCGCCGTGGCCGCAAGGGTGAAGAGCGCGAGCCTCGCGCCAATAGGGTGGATGGATGTGTTCATAGGATTCATTTTGTGTGGTGTTTGATTATAGAAGAAACGGAAGCGCGTAGCAACGCCTAACAGCCTGTTGAAATACCCGTTTCAGCGCCGTAGGCGCGACATGTTTATAGATTGTTCGATCAAACAATACGCAAGCTCCGTAGGAGCGACATGTGCCCGGAACCAAGCGTCCATGCCGCTCCTACGGAGCTGGGTTT
>JBBRPM010000036.1:0-40418 GCA_038228115.1 Chthoniobacterales bacterium | reverse complement strand
CGGGGCTCCGGCGGCGGAGTGTTTGGCGGCCGCAAGCGCCTTTTCCAGCTTGGACCAGACTTCATCGGTGATGATTTTACGCACGGAATGTTTGAGCATCCCAAGTTTCAAGCAGATATAGTAATTATAGTACAGAATTAAATTCGTGAACAGAACCTAGAGCGCGGCCAGTTCTTCCGCGGGATACGTCCAGATTTCGCTCAGCGTTGGGTGGTAATGCGGAGTCGTGGCGAGTTGCCTGGCGGTGGCGGCGAAGCGCATGGCGATGACGATTTCGTGGATGAGTTCGGAGGCATCGGGGCCGACGCACGAGCCGCCGAGGATGCGGTTGTTCCCGCGATCGACGATGAGTTTTACGAAGCCTTCCGTCGCTCCGCGAACGATGGATTTTCCGTGATCGGCGAAGTCATATTTGGCGGCGACGACGTCGAGCTTTTGGGCGGCGCATTCGCGTTCGGTGAGGCCGACCGCGGCGACTTCGGGATGGGTGAAGACGATGAAAAGTTTCAGCACGTAATCAATGTGTTCGAGGCTGCCGTCGATTTTTCCGAGGACGCGGGCGGCGTTGCGCGCGGCGAGTTCGCCCTGCTGGATGGCGATGTGGACGACTTCGTGCGGACTGCACACGTCGCCCGCGGCGAAAAGGTGCGGCGCACCGCACTGCTGCGTGGTGCCGGCGACGATGCCGCGCGCAGTCGGCACGCCGGCGCGGTCGAGGCCCTGGCCGGTGATCGCAGGCTCGCGACCGAGCGCATAAATGATTTGCTCGGCGTTGACCGTGCTGGCTTTCCCGCCGTGGTCGAAGTGGACAGTCTTTCCAGCGGCGTCGGCGGTCACGCGATGCAGTTTGGTGTCGCGGAAAAAAGTCACGCCCCGCTTTTCCATCGCGGTCGTGACGGCGGTCGCGACATCGGCATCCATTTCCCGCAGCACTTGCGCGCCGCGCTGGATGACGGTCGTCGGCACGCCGAGCCCGGCGTAGTAGCTGGCGAGTTCCAGCGCGATGGCCCCGCCGCCGAGGATGCAGACGGACGCGGGGATCGTCTCCGCGTCGAGCACGTCGTCGCTCGTCCAAAAACCGGCTTCGGCAAGGCCCTCGATTTTTGGCCCGCCGATCCGCGATCCCGTGGCGATGAGGAACGCGCGCCCGGTCACGCGTTTCACGCCACCCTCAGAAAGCTGCACGTCGATCGTGTGGGCATCGTGAAATTCCGCGTGCCCGCGCACGAAATCGAACCGGGCGCTTTCAAGCTGGCCGCGCCGGTAATCAGCAAATTCCGCGATGAGCCGCCGCTTGCGTGCGATGATCGCCGCGGCGTTCGGCCCGATATACTTCACGTCGATCCCGAATTCCGCCGCTTCGCGGATGGCCTCCGCGCGATGACCGCTTTCCAGCAGAGTCTTGCTCGGCATGCAGCCGCGTAAAATGCAGAGCCCGCCGACTTCGCGCCCGCCTTCGACGACGAGCGTGGTGAGCCCCAGTTTCGCTGCCGCCGCAGCTCCCGCATAGCCCGCGCTGCCGCCGCCGATCACGATGAAGTCGTAGTTGTCAGTCATGCCGACAACCTTGAATGAGAACGCGAAAATGACACCGTGGATTTTCGAAATCGAGGCGCCGGCTGCTTTGCGTCTCCGTGCATTGTTTTGTTTGACGGAGAACGAGGGGCTTCTAGTGTCGCGCGCTCAAATCTCACTTATCTTTCTATTCTATGATTAAAATCGGCATCAATGGTTTCGGTCGCATCGGGCGTTTGGTTTTCCGCGCTATCTGCGATCAGGGTCTTCTGGGAAAAGAAATTCAGGTCGTCGCGGTGAACGACCTCGTGCCGGCGGATAATCTGGCTTACCTCGTGAAATACGACTCCACGCAGGGCCGCGCGAAGGAGGAAGTTTACTCCAAGAAATCGTCGCCCGATGTGGCGGAAGATGACGTGCTCGTGGTGGACGGGCAGGAGATCAAATGTCTCGCCGTGAAGGAAGGTCCGACGGCGCTGCCTTGGAAGGCGCTGGGTGTGGACATCGTCATCGAATCGACGGGGCTTTTCACCGATGAAAAGGCGAAGGGCCATCTGACGGCGGGCGCGAAGAAGGTGATCATTTCCGCGCCGGGTAAGAACGAAGACATCACCGTCGTGATGGGCGTCAACCATGAGAAGTATGATGCTGCAAAGCATCACGTCATCTCGAACGCGAGCTGCACGACGAACTGTCTGGCTCCCGTGGTGCATGTGCTTTTGAAGGAAGGTTTTGGCGTTGAAGAAGGTTTGATGACAACCATCCACAGCTATACGGCGACGCAGAAAACGGTGGATGGTCCGAGCAAGAAGGATTGGAAGGGCGGACGCAGTGCGGCGATCAATATCATCCCGAGCACGACGGGCGCAGCGAGGGCGGTCGGCCTCGCGATTCCCGAGGTGAAAGGCAAGCTGACGGGCATGTCCTTCCGCGTGCCGACGCCGACGGTGTCCGTGGTCGATTTGACCGTGAAGACGGTGAAGGAGACGAGCTACGCGGAGATTTGTGCGGCGATGAAGAAGGCGAGCGAGACCTACTTGAAAGGCATCCTCGCTTATACGAACGACGAGGTGGTTTCGACCGACTTCATCCACGATCAACACAGCTCGATTTTCGATGCAGGCAGCGGCCTGGAATTGAATAGCAAGTTCTTCAAGCTCGTGAGCTGGTATGACAACGAGTGGGGCTATAGCAACCGCTGCGTGGACCTCGTGAAGTATATCGTGAGCAAAGGCCTCTAGTCCCCGCACCGAAGCGATTGATTTTCCAAACGCGCCCGTCGCCGTGAAAGGTGGCGGGCGCGTTTTGTTTTGGTAAACGAACTCTTTGATGGAACGCGCCGTCTTTTCGTCACTCATCGCGGATCGTCGCGCCACGTGGTGGATTTGCGGGGCGGCGACGGTGCATCTGGCGCTGTGCGCGGTGGGACTGCGCGGCTGGCAATGTCCGGTGCTGGCGGCGACGTGCGTACCGTGCCCTGGCTGCGGCATTTCTCGCGCGAGTCTGCTCTTGGTGGAGGGTGAATGGGGACGCGCGATGACGGTGCATGCGTTTGCGCCGGTGCTGGTACTGGCGCTGGCAATGCTGGCCGTCGCCGGCGTTTTGAAAAGTGGCGCGCGAAAGCGTTTTGCGGACGCGGTCCGACGGGTGGAGATGCGGACGCGCGCTTCGCAGTGGCTGCTCTTCGGGCTGGTGATTTACTGGATCGTGCGTTTGGCGCTCGACTCGCGGGGCTTCGCTCAATTAGTCCACTGACGCGTTAATCAAACTCATCAACTCTGTTACCCGCTCCGCATTCTTTTATGGCCATCCTCGCTCAACTCATCGGTCTCGCGTGTCTCGTCCCCTTCATCATGGTGCTCATCAAACTCTTCCAGACGAAGGGCGCTTTGCACGGAATCCTCGGCATCATCTGCGGGCTCTACACTTTCATTTGGGGCTGGATGAACGCCACGGCGTTGAACATCAAAAACCTCATGATGCTGTGGACCGGGCTGCTCATTCTCAGCGTGATCTTGAACATCCTCTTCGTGCGCAGCCCGATGGTGCAGCCGCAGCTCGTTCCGTAAGGGACGCCGCGAAATCTGGCCGTCGGCCGGCGGGTGTTCCGGATTCATTTTGAAAACCGCACGCGCGGGAATTTCGTCGGCGAAGACGCGCGACGTAATTCTTTTGCGCGACTGCGGGCCGCACGCTTGTCCTGTTACGCGGTCTGCTTCGCTTCCCAAGCGTCGATGCTCCGGTGCGCTTTTTCGTGAAGCTCGGGCGTGACGGAAAGGTGCTGGTCGATGAAATCCCGGGACATGCGGATGCGATCCGCCTCCGTTGGCGAACCGTCCGAAATGTCGTGCAGGAATTTGATGACCAAAAGTTTTCTGGTCAAAAATTGGGCGGGCTCGGCCAAAAGCCATTCGATGATCAGTTCCGCCACTTCGGCACGGATGAGGGCTAACGCGGATCGAACAGCATCGACCTCGGTAGCCCGCCGGGCCTGCTCGCCCGCCCCTGACTCAAGTCCCGGGAGGATCCCGTATGCGTGGCGTCGTGTGCTCCTGAAAGAGTATTCGGCGCACAGCAGCGTTTCGAAGCTCGGCTGGTAAATTTCCTCCGTCGCCACCGGCACCTGCTCCGCTTCATCCCACGCGACAAACGCCGCGCCTTCGCAGATCAGATTGCTCGCTTTCGCCAGGGCGATGGCGGCGTCTTTTTCGCCGGAAACGAGCAGCGCGGCGATCCGCTCGCGCGCCCAGAGCAGCTTGATCGCTTCGTTTTTCACCTCCTCGAGCGGGAGTTGAAACGTGCGCTCTTCGCCGCTGCCGAGTCGTCCGGGGCACGGGGTCGGCGTGGCGCAGATTGAGGTCGAGGCATTGTCCGCCGAAAACGTCGGGCATGCGCGTCTGCGGCGTTTCCCAGCCAGTGGCCACGCGCAAATCCACGAGCACCGGGCGGCGGAGTCGGGCGGCGAGTTTCGCCACGGTCCCGGCGATGTCGTCGTCGGGCGATTGCAGCCAGCATTCGCCGCCAGTTTGCGCGGCGAGATTGCGGAGGAAGGCGTCGTTCACCGCGTTGTCGATGCCGAAGGTGAAAACCGTGGTCTGCGCGCTGGCGGCGAAGTGGTTCACGATGGCGTGCTCATTCCCGACCTGCCCGTCGGTGATGAGGATGAGGACGCTCCGGCTACCTTTGGAATGTTCGCCGATTTTTGCGAGGATATGCTCCGCGGCGGGCAGGAGTTCCGTGCCGCCGCCGACTCCTTGCGCGACGAGATTTTTGAAATTCGCGTCGGCACGGATTTGGGCGACGGGCAGCGGCTTTTCCGCAAAATCCTGGTGCGAGGACTCGAAGAGCGTGATCCAGACTCGATCTCCGGCTCCGAGCAGATCGACGAACGCGTGCAAGGCTTCGCACGTTTTCTCCCACTTCGCCCCGTCCATGCTGCCCGAGCGGTCGATGAGAAAATACACATCCTGCGGGAAATCCTCGGCGACCGGGGCGTCGGCGGGCGCGCGAAATTGCGCGAGCGCGAAGGTTTCCCCGCCCGAAGAATAACTCCACGCGCGCGGCGTCAGCGCGACCTCCTTCGGCTCCGTCCAGCGCAGGATGAAATCGCGATCTGGCACCGCGCCTCCTTCGACGAGCGCGAGGCCGGCGGTCGTTTCGCTATTCCGCACCGCGACGAGATGCGTCGGCGAAGAAAGTGTATCGGGCGCGATTTCGCTCGTGGCGATGCGGCCCGTGGCGGCGAACCACGCCGCATCGGGATGGAACGCGTCGATGCGCGGCGGCGAGATGCGCGAGGCGTCCGGCACTTCATCCGTGTCGTCGCTCGCACCCCGCCCGGAGAGCGAGCGGAGCAGCGGCGCGCCGGGGATGTAGCGCACGCCGGGGCACACGGGGATGCGCACGCTGAGGCCGTCGGCGATCCGTTCCACATTTTGAAAATACGCGAAATGCACCACGATCACGTCGCCCGGCTGCACGTTCCCGAGCGCGAGCGTGAAGAGATTGTCCCGTTCCGTCTGGACCATCATCGCGCGCCGCCCCGCCGCTTTCTGCTCTTCGTAAATGCGCTCCGCGTCTTCGGCGGCTTCCACTTTTGCGCGGATCACGCGATCATTCACCCGCATCTCGCAACGATGCACGGCGGCTCCGGCCGGCAGCGGGAAGGAATAGGTGCAGTCGAGCGGCTGCGTGCTGGTTTGGTGAAATACCTGATCGATCTCGACACTGACGACGCCCGCGATCGCATCAAAGCGACATTCCACTCCTTTGAGCGGCAGGGTGATTTTAGTTTCTTCGAGCCAGGCGACTAGGCCAAAGGCGGACGTGGTTTCGGACGGCAGACGATTCATGGGTGTTCTTTCGTTTTGGTGGTTTTCTGCGGAGTGCGAAGCGCGCGGATGAGCGCCTCACGTTGTTCTGGGGAAATGGTGGTGCCGCGGCGCGAGACGATGAGGAAATCGTCGTCGAGCGGGATCATGCGCCATAGCTCGTCGCTGGCCGGCATCGGCGTGCGCGCGGCGGCGATGGTCTTCGCTTCCACGACGCCGCGTTTTTGGACTTCGCGGAGTTCTGCGATCGAGCGACCAAAAAGCAGTTCGCGAATGCGCCGCAGCGGAAGCCCCTGCGCCTGGAGAAGGCGGATCGCGACCAATTGCAGGAAATGCTTTTCGCCGTAGCCGCCGCCATCCGGCGCATCGACGAGGCCGGTTGTGCGGTAAAAGCGGATGTTGCGCTCGGTGACGAGTTCGCCCGCCTGCGCATTCGCCGGCACGACACGATGATCCGCGCACCACGCATTCACTGCGGCGGCGAGGGATTCGAGGGTCTGAACTTCGTGCATGGGACCGTTATACACTGCGACAGTGTTACTGTCAAATGCGTCGGTTTTATTTGGCCGGAAACCGTTCCCTTCCATTTCACCGGCCTGCCACGAGCCAAAGTGCTTGTCTTTTCCGCCGCGCCGTTGATTCATCTGCCCTCACTTTTTTTCACATGCCTAAACTCTCTCTTCGCGACATCGATGTCGCCGGTAAACGCGTCTTCGTGCGCGTCGATTTCAACGTTCCGCAGGACAAAACGACCGGCGCGATCACCAACACCGCGCGCATCGCGGCAGCGCTGCCGACGATCCAGTATATTCTGGAAAAAGGCGGCTCGGTCGTGCTCGCGAGTCATCTCGGGCGACCAGACGGTCAGGTTTCGGAGAAGTTTTCCCTCAAGCCTGTGGCCGACAAGCTTGCAGAGTTGCTTGGGAAACCAGTGCAATTTTTGAACGATTGCGTGGGCGCGGAAGTCGAGGCGGCGTGCGCGGCGCTGAAACCGGGCGGCGTCATCCTGCTCGAAAATCTGCGCTTTCACATTGAGGAAGAAGGCAAGGTGAAGCTGGAAGACGGCTCCAAAAAATCTGCCGATCCCGCCGCAGTCGCTGCCTTTCGCGCGAGCCTCACGAAGCTCGGTGATGTGTATGTGAACGACGCTTTCGGAACTGCGCACCGCGCGCATTCCTCCGTCGTCGGCGTAGATTTGCCGATCAAAGCCGCCGGTTTCCTGATGCAGAAGGAACTCGAAGCCTTCGCCAAGGTCCTTGATAACCCCGCGCGCCCGCTGCTCGCCATCCTCGGCGGCGCGAAGATCGCGGACAAAATCCCGCTCATCAACAACCTGCTGGATAAGGCCGACGAGATCATCATCGGCGGCGGCATGGCGTTCACTTTCAAGAAAGTGCTCGAAGGCATGGAAATCGGGAACAGCCTTTTCGACGCGAAGGGTGCGGAGATCGCGAAGGAGCTTTTCGACAAGGCGGCTGCGAAAGGCGTGAAGATTCATCTGCCCGTGGATTTCATCTGCGGCGACAAATTTTCGCCTGATGCGAACACGAAATCCGCCACGGACAAAGAAGGCATCCCAGCCGGATGGGAAGGCATGGACGGCGGCCTCGCAAGCCGGGCGCTTTTCGCGGAAGTCATCGCTCGCGCGAAGACGATCATCTGGAACGGGCCTCCGGGCGTGTTCGAGTTCGATGCCTTTGCGGGCAGCACGAAAGCCATGGCCGAAGCCATCGCGGCGGCGACCGCAAACGGCGCGATCAGCGTCGTGGGCGGCGGCGATACGGCGACGGCGGCGAAGAAATTTGGCGTCATCGACAAAGTGACGCACGCCTCGACCGGCGGCGGCGCTTCGCTCGAGCTTCTCGAAGGAAAAACTCTGCCCGGAGTTGCCGCGCTCAACGACAAATAACTAACCCACGCCATGCGCAAAAAAATCATCGCAGCCAACTGGAAGATGAACATGACCGTCGGCGAGGCCGCGGCTTTTCTCGATACCTTCCTACTCGAACTCGGCGACGAAAAACGGGCCGACGTCGTGATCGTGCCCGCTTTCACCGCTCTTGACCGCGTTTCACAGCGCCTCAGCGGGGTGCAAAACGTGAAGCTCGGTGCGCAAAACATGCACTGGGAAAAATCGGGTGCGTTCACTGGCGAAATCAGCGCGCAAATGTTGCGCGAGTTGTTCGTGCGCTTTGTGGTGCTGGGCCACAGCGAGCGCCGCAGCCTTTTCGGCGAGACGGATGCGATCGTGAGCAAGAAAGTCCACGCGGCAATCGAGTCCACGCTCAAGCCCATCGTCTGCATCGGCGAAACGCTCGCTGAACGCGACGGCGGCAAGGTCGAGGAAGTCCTCGAGACGCAACTCCGCGGCAGTCTGACGGGCCTTTCGGCCAAAGACCTCGGCGAAATCGTGCTGGCCTACGAACCGGTCTGGGCCATCGGCACCGGGCGCACGGCGACGCCGGAGCAGGCGCAAAGTGCGCATGCTTTCATCCGCAAAACGATCGAGTCGAATTGGGACAAGCCCACGGCGGAAAAAGTGCGTATCCAATACGGCGGGAGCGTCAAACCCGGCAACACCGTGGAACTCATGCGCCAGCCGGATATCGATGGAGCCCTCGTGGGAGGCGCGAGTCTCGATCCGCGGGGCTTTGCCGAGATCGTGAAGCTGTCCGCTGAACTCAGCCGGTAGCGTTTTACTCGCGGCGGTCGGTGGCACATCGGCTGCTTTTCCAGTAGTTTAGCTCGCGGGATTTTCCGCGTAAATCTATGTGCTCGATCAATAGCGACTGCTCCCGCATCGATGCGGTGAAAGCCACGGCGAACCAACTAAAGCTCCTAAAGCTGCAGCAGGTCTCGGAGCGGAATGGCGACGCATTGTCCTCACGAGCCGCAAAGGAGGATCTGCTAGCGCTCGAGGCGTCGATCAAAGCGGGCGATGCGCCCAAAGCTGAGCTCGCTCTTTCCAATGCACGGCACTCGATCAGCCGGCAGGATGGCGGTGCTGCGATCGATCGGGAGCCGCAAATGGGCACCGATCCTGGCCACGTCGCCGGACGCCTGCTTGCCTACGCCTGACCGGTCGCGGGCCTAGTCGTCCGCCAGTCCGTGGCAGATTTTGAAAGGCATTCCGCTGCCGCAATAGCATGCCTGCTCATGGAGCATGATGCGTCGCGGCTCGATGTCCTCGCCCTGCCAGCGCGTTTTTGAGTCCGGCTGGAAAAGAATGCTCGCGCGACCGTCCGCGCGCGGCGTCACGTCGATGATCCGACCATCCGGCCCGCGCCAAACGGCGTGAAACGTGCCTTCTACAAAAACCGTCGGCATTTCCCGCAAGCTCCAGCCAGTCACCATTTCGCCGCCTCTGCGACGCACGGTGGCCGAGACATTGTCAAAGCAACGCTCCGGCAGACACTCGGCCTCAGGTTCGACGGGGACGTAATCCGGTGACCACGTGGCGTCGATCTGCCGCGCGAGCTTCAGCAGCGCTTTGGAAATTTCCGGCGCACTTTCCTTCATTACCAAACGTGCCTCGGCTCTTCGGTCGTCGGGCGCTTCGACTTGCGCGCCGCAAATTCCGCGTTCATTTCGTTCGCCGTCGCGATGAATGTGACCAAGCCTTTCGGCACGCCTTTATATTCCTTGCCCTTTTTCGTCACAATCCCGGCCTGAACCAAGGCCTGCAATTTTTCATAAGCCCGAAGCCGCAGCATTTCCTCGCCACCGCCCGCCGCATTACGCGCTTTCAAGTTCGCATGCACGACTGTGAAAAGAGATTTGAACTCGAACGAAGTCTTGCTCGAAAGGACCGAAGCAAGCTCCTCTGCCACACGATCCGGACCTCTGCGCGAAAAACCGTAAGTTGATTTCATCCATACCAATAGCCGCAACTGGCGAAAATGCGAGGACGCGTTTGTATTTTTGGTGAAAGTAGTAGCGTTGACCCCAGCGTGGAGTCTCGACAGTGAAGGCGAAAGTGCCGGGTGCCAGAGCCTTGGCAGTGTTACCTTGTGGTTCGGGGGAATGCTAACGCTATCCGGCATTCGCTGCCGGCGGTCGTCGCGCTTTCGTTTTTGCTAAGCAGCCAGCAGGTGCGTTCGCAGTTCTACAAAGGCGAATAGCTCCAGCAGGTCGTCCACGTGGAAGGGTTTGATGAGGACTGTTCCGTTCACGCTGGTGATGAAGTCGGTGGCTTTGCCGTTTCCGCGATAGCCCGTCATAAAAATGAAGCGGTCGCAGAGATGCGGGCGCATGCGCTCGACGGCGCGGTAAAACATGTCGCCGGGTAGAGTCGGCATCTGCATGTCGCAGAGAATGATCTCGAAGTCACTGGCCAAGACTTCATGGACGCCTTCCACCCCGTTTTGCACCGCGACGACAGAGTAACCGTTCTCATTGATGAAGGTGCTCATGATCTCTTTGAAAGCTGGATCATCCTCCAGGAGCAGCACTTTCTTTTTCCCAACCGAAGTAAGGTCAGGCTGAAGACGAAGGCCGGCATTGGCCTTTGCGGTCATCGCTCCGATGGGAGCGTTGCTAGTGGATGGAGCGATTTGGGCTGAGACAGACATGGCGAAGCATTGTTTTCACTTTCTTCAAAGCAAAGCTCATGCCTGCATGTCGCCTCTAGTTTGCAAAAGTTTGCAATTAACCCGCAAACGCCTCGATCGCGTCGTCCATCATGGCCTCCCGCTCGAGCGGCTGCGTCCAGCGCCATTGGTGTTCTTCGTCGAGCGCATTGATCGGATCGAAGTACAGGAATTTCACGCCGGGCTTCACGCTCGGGCTGGTGAAGACGGCGATGCCAGTCGCGCGGTCGTAGTGTTCGTGGGAATGCACGTCGCGTTTTCCGCCGCCTCCCATCGTGTCCACGACGAAGGCCGGCGTGTTAAATCCGGCGGTCGCGCCGCGGACGTGTTTTTCCAGGCGCAACGCGGTATCGAGCGTGGTGCGCAGGTCTTCGACGCCGGGGACGAGGTCGTGAGTATAAACGTAATAGGGATGCACGTTCACATGGCTGAGGCGCTTCACGAGGAGCTGCATCGTCCCAGGCGTGTCGTTCACGGTACGCTGAAGCACGGTCTGGCAACGCACGAGGATGCCGCGCTCGGTCATGCGATTCATCGCCTTACGCGTTATGCCGGTGATCTCGTTTGGGTGATTGAAATGCGTGTGGACGACCACATCCTTGTGCAGTCGGCGGCCGAGTTCCACGACACCAGTGAGCGCGTCGAGCCACGGCTCATCGGTCAGGATTTTTTGCGGCAAAACGCAGAGCCCTTTCGTGGCGTAGCGGATGCGGCGGATGTTCGGCATGTTCAAAAGGCGCTCGCCGATGAGCGCGATGTGGTCCGCCTTCAGATTGTAGCTGTCGCCTCCGCTGATCACGATGTCTTCGAGTTCCGGCCGCGATTCGATGTAAGCGAATGCCTGCTCCCAGCGTGCGAGATTCGCGACGAGACGCAGCTTTTCCACACCCTCGGTGTCATTGCCGACGGTGTAGCTGCGCGTGCAAAAACGGCAGTAAACGGGACACGAATCTTGCGGCAAAAAGAGCGCCTTGTCCGGGTAGCGATGCGTGAGGCCGGGGACGGGCGAGTCGGCCTGCTCGTGCAGCGAGTCGAGGCGGAGCATCGGGTGATCGGGGAGCTGCTGCGAACGCAGCGGGAGAAATTGGGTGCGGATCGGGTCGGCGAGCGGATCGCTCCAGTCCGCGAGCGCGAGCAGATACGGCGAAATGCGCAGCGCCATCGGGGCGTGCCGCATCCCGGAGGCGAGGTCTTCATAAAAACTCTCCGGGACGAGTGCCCCAAGAGTTTCCCGCAATTGCCGCACATTCGTGACGGCGTTTTTCTGCTGAAAAAGATGCGAACCGAAATCGGCTGCGCTCACCTGCGCGTAGCCGGGAATCCCGCGCCAGAATTCATCCTCACGCAACTCCGTATGCGTGAGAACCGGCGCTGGCCGCGCCGTGTTCGGATGAAGGGTGGATGGTGGATCGACGTGTTGGGTATCGAGCAGCATGGTGGTGTGTTGGTGTAGAGTTGGAATCGGAGAAAACCGATCAAGCGGCCCTGCGAGGGCTCATCTTTTTCGCGCGCGGCGGCGCTTCGGATTCGAGAGAAATTGTGGCAACGACATCCGCGATCGAACGCCGCGAGAGTGCATCGTCCAGCGCCGCCTGCGCGGAGGTAAACACTTCGTTCAGTATGAGCACGATATTGCGCCCGACCGGGCACTTCTGGTTGGGCTCATGCCGGTGCCCGGCGAAACTCGTTGGCGAACCCATCGCGCGATGCACCGCTCCGAGCGAAATGTTTTCCGGTGAAAGCGCCAGCTTCACCCCGCCACGAGCGCCCTTTGCCGTCGTCACGAGGCCAGCTTGCTGAAGTGCGGAAACGATGCGGCGAATGACCACGGGATTCGTGTTCACGCTGCCCGCCAGCAGGTCCGAAGTCACGCCTTCATTTTCCTTCAGAGCGAGGACAGAGAGGATGTGAACGGCGAAAGCGAAGCGGCAATTGGCGGCCATTGGACGGGAATATGTAATCGTGGCGGTTACAGATGTCAAACGTGAGGAAGGTCGAAGGCTTCGGAAGGATCGCGCGGCGAACGTTCGCCTTCCGCCTTCCCGCTTCGTCCTTCCGAAAACCTCTTGTCAGCACAAACCCGGTTGCTACAGTCGCGCCCCGCTCGCTTCCGAGCGTCCCTTTTACACGAATGAATCTCGGCGATTTACTCTCACTCGAACAGATCATCCCCGAGATGAAAGCCTCGGAACGTTGGTCGGCGATTGTGGAGTTGGTCGATCTGCTCGTCAGCCTGAAGCACGTGAACGCTGAAGATCGCGATCAGGTTCTCGCCGCACTCCGGCAGCGCGAAGAAACGATGAGCACCGGCATCGGCTTCGGCATCGCCATCCCGCACGCGTCGTCGGATCGCGTGGGGAAAGTCGTCGCCGCCTTCGGGCGATCGAGCACCGGCATCGAGTTCGATTCGCTCGATAATGCGCCGGTGAATTTCATCGTCCTTTTCGTTGTGCCGAAGGATCAATTTCAGACGCACCTGCGTACGCTCGCCGCCATCGCGAAATTTCTGAACGACCGCACCGTGCGCGACCGGCTTGGGACGGCGAAGTCTTCCGGCGAGCTTCTGGATATTTTCAAAAATCCGCCGCCGAAGGCGTAGCGGCGTGCTTAGAATCCGGCCTGTTTGGAAGTGCGTCGTGTGGAAATTCCGACCCTTTGCCAGCGCTCACGTTCGCACGCCGCCTCTTAGCGCCGTAGGCGCGACATGTGCCGAGGATGACGCTCACATGTCGCTCCCACGGAGCTTGGTTCGTTCAGAGGGTGAATTCTATAAACATGTCGCGCTTACGGTGCTAACAGCACGCCCATTTTTCTCATGACGATCTCTTCCCTGCTCGAATCCAAGCTGCGCGCCGCGCTTGATGGTGCCGAAGCCAAAGTCTCCGCCGCCACCGATACACGTTTCGGCGACTACCAGACGAACGTCGCGATGATCCTAGCGAAACAGCAGCGCGCCAATCCGCGCCAAGTCGCGCAGACGATCATCGAAAAGCTCGAACTCGCCGACATGTGCGAGCCGCTCGAAATCGCTGGCGCGGGTTTCATCAATTTCCGCCTCAAACCCGCGTGGCTCGCACAACGTTTCGCCGAACTCTGCACTGACCCTCGCCTCGGCGTGCCCGCACCGGAAAAGCCGCGCAAAATCGTCGTCGATTTCAGCTCGCCCAACGTCGCAAAGCCCATGCACGTCGGCCACATCCGCTCGACCATCCTCGGCGAATCGCTCGCGCGGATCGCGGAGTTCATCGGCCACGAAACGGTGCGCGACAATCACATCGGCGATTGGGGCACTCAGTTTGGAATGTTGCTCGTCGGCTGGAAAACAGAACTGAATAAGGAATCACTTGCAACTGACCCGCTCGGAGAAATGGAGCGGATTTACAAACTGATCGCTGCTAAAAAGAGGGAACAAATTTTCGGAGATGAAAAGTCAGTGGTCGCTTACGCAGAAGAAAGTGAAAATGCGGCATTCGTCAGATGGGTTACCCCAATCGAAAAAACGATCAGTGATGAGTTGGTGAAGCTACAAGATGGGAACGAGGGAAACATCGGCATTTGGCGAGAAATGATCCGACTTTCTCAGCGACAGTTCGACATCATGTATAGGCGGCTTGGCGTCCGATTCGATGTTACGCTCGGCGAAAGTTTCTATAATTCGCAACTCAAGCCCATCGTTCAGGAGCTAGCAGCACGCGGCATCGCGAGGGAGAGCAAAGGTGCTTGGTGCGTCTTTTCGGAATCGAACGAGCCTGACCCTCAAGATCCTTTTTGGATCAAGGACAAAGATGGCTGGCAGCAAAATCCGGCTCTCATTCAAAAAAGCGACGGCACGGCGAACTACACCACGACCGACCTCGCCACGCTGCAATACCGCCTCGCCACTTGGTCTCCGGACGAAATCATCTACATCACCGACGGTCGCCAGCAGCTCCACTTCCGCCAGTTCTTCGCCATCTATCGCCGCTGGCATTCCGAGATCACCACGAAGCTCGCCCACGTCTGGTTCGGCTCCATTCTCGGCGACGACGGCAAGCCTTTCAAAACGCGCAGCGGCGACACCATCCGCCTCGCCGACCTGCTCGATGAGGCCGAAGAGCGCGCCCTGAAACTCGTCGTCGAAAAGAATCCCGATCTTCCCGATGCCGAGCGCCGCGAGATCGCGCGCATCATCGGCATCGGCGCGGTGAAATACGCCGACCTGCTCCCAAACCGGCAGAGCGACTACACTTTTTCGTGGGATAAAATGCTCAGCTTCCAGGGAAACACGGCGCCGTATCTGCAATACAGCTATGTGCGGATTCGCTCGATCTTCCGGAAGGCGGGCAGCGAATTTCAGGTTTCAGATTTCAGATTTCAGATGTCGGAACCCGCCGAACTCACGCTCGCGAAAAAGCTGCTGCAATTCGGCGAAGTCCTCCCGCAAGTCCTCGACGACTACCGCCCGAACGTCCTCGCGAACTATCTCTACGAACTCGCGAGCACCTTCCACGGCTTCTTTGAGGCGTGCCCGGTTTTGAAATCCGAAGGTGCCACGCGCGCCTCGCGCCTCGCGCTTTGCGACACCACCGCGCGGCTGCTGAAGCAAGGCCTGGCCTTGCTTGGCATCGAAGTGCCGGAGCGGATGTGAGAAGAAGTTTTGAACCGCAGATACTCGCGGATCAACGCAGATGTCAGAAAGGATGTGCCTTTTTTTCTGCGCCTGTCTGCGAAAATCTGCGGTTCAACTTCCGCAGCAACGGTCAGTGGTTGAACATGAATTCCTTGGCGTTGAGCAGCGCCCAGAAAATGTCGGTGTAAACTTTCGGCTGTTCCTCAGTCACACCCCAATGCGGTTCCAGTTTGATCAACTCGGCCTCCGTGGGCTGGCGTCCGAACGTGCGTAGATAAAGTTCCTGCACGATTTCGCGCGGCGTCCGGTTCGCGGACATCAGCTTCTTCACCACGCCGCCTTGCGCGATTTTTCCTTCGACGTTGTCGCCGTTGATCATGTGCAGCGCTTGCGAAAGCGTGGGGCCCACTTCTTCGCGGCTGCAAATTCCCTCGCGATCTTTCCGCCCGAAAGTGGTCAGGAAATAGTTCGACGTTTTCCCGTCCGCGACTTCCACCGCCCGCGCGCCGAGCGGCAGGCCGCGATATTTGTCGCTCGTCTCCGCGACCTGATTGATGCAGTCCAGCATCACCTCGGCGCGCATGCGACGGATGGTTGCGTGCGCGAAGTTTCGCTCATCGAGCTGGTTCGTTTCGTTGGGGCGCGTCGTGATCTGGTAAGTGCGCGACAGGCACACGTCGCGGACGATTTTCCGCAGGTCGTAGTTGTATTCGACGATCTTTTTCGCGAGCGCATCGAGCAGTTCGGGATTGGAGGCGGGATTGGAAACGCGCACGTCATCGACCGGTTCCACGATTCCGCGGCCCATGTATTGCCCCCAAATCAGGTTCGCGATGTGGCGGGGGAAGTAGGGATTTTCCGGCGAGGCGATCCATTCCGCGAGGATCTGCCGGCGGTCTTTTCCATTCGTGTCCGGCGCGTCACCGCCGAGGAATTTCGGCAGGACGACGCGGTTATCGACAGGGTGTCTCGAGTCGCCACCGCCGCTGTTGAAGATGATTTTCTCCCGCGGATCCTCGCCGTCCTTCCTCGCGATCTGGGTGAAGAACGCGACGAACCCCCGGTAGTCGTCCATCGTCCAGCGATCGAATGGATGATTGTGGCACTGCGCGCACTGGATGCGGATTCCGAAGAACGCCTGCGCCGTGTCTTCCGCGAGCTTCAGCGGATCGGTTTCGAGGTTGTAGTAGTTTGCGGCCGGGTTTTCCAGGATGCTGCCGTTCGCCGAAATCAGCGTCCGCGCGATCTGATTGATCGGCACGTTTTTCGCGAGCTGATCGTGCAGCCAGTTGTAATAAGTGAGCGTCGCCTTGTAGCCGCCGTTTTGATTTTGGCCGGTGCGTATTTGCAAAAGCTCGGACCATTTCAGCGCCCATATGTCCACGAATTCAGGCTTCGCGAGCAGGTCGTCGATTTTCTTTGCGCGCTTTTGCGGGTCGGGGTCCGCGACGAATTTCGTCACCTCGTCGCTCGTCGGCAGCAGCCCTGCGATGTCGATGCTGGCCCGGCGTAAAAATGTTTCGTCATTGCACACCTCGCTCGGCGTCATGCGCAGATTCCGGATTTTTTGATCGACGAGTTGATCGACAAAATTCCGCTCCTCAACTTGCGGCCATTCGTATTTCAGCGCCTTCGGAATCACGATCACCTGCGAGCCCACGGTGTGCGTCGAGAACCGCGCCATCACGAACGCCTCTCCGCGCTGGCCGGTGCTGATCGTGCCGTCTTTGTCGATCTTCGCGGAGCCCTCGTTGCTCGTTAGGAAAAGCGCGAGATTGCTCACGTCGCGATCCGTCCCGTCGGAATAATGCGCGCGCACCGTGACCTTGAATTTTTGATCCGGGCCTTCGAGCAAGAGCGATTTTGGGAGCATCTCCAGACTCGTGCAAGTGGCGGCGGTCGCCTTGCCGTCTTTATCCACCGCATCATTCGGCGCGCCGGCTTCGAGCCAGCGCAGGAGCGTCTGGGCGATCTCGCTGTCCTTGGTGAAAAGTTTGCCGCCCGTGTGCGGCGCGGTGCCGATATTTTTGGTGATCAGCATCGACTCATCCGGCAGCGCGAGATTCACGCGCCGGCCGGGAAGTTCGCGTGTGAGCCGGAAGTGATCTCCCTCGGCATCGTAGCCGAAAAGGGAAAGCCGGAAGCCGTCCTTTCCGCGCGCGGAGCCGTGGCAGCCACCCGTGTTGCAGCCTGCTTTCATGAAGACCGGCATGACATCGAGGCGAAAGGAAATCGGCGTATCGACTGCGGCCTCCTCCACCTTCACCGGCACCTCGGCGGACTTTCCGTTCCACTCGATTTTCACCGTGGTCTGCCCATCCGCGAGCGGGAGCAGCACGCCCTTCTCCACCTTGGCTCTGGTCGGATCGGCGACCGTGAATTTCGCTTCCGCCGTCACGTCGCGATGCACGCCATTTGGCTCGGTGATGCGCACCACCATCGACTGCCGGTCGCGCATGAATTTCAGATTTACATCGCCGGGGAAGACCTCGAATGGAGTCGCGGTATCGATCGCCGCGCGGGCGGCGGATTGGAGGAAAAGGCAAAGGACGACTGGCGAAAGGAAGCGCATAGGTGACGGGGATGAATTCTATCACCCGGACAACCCCCGCAACTGCTATTCGTTAGCGGCGGATGAGCGGGGCGGAAGCGCCCGTCTGCGGGCGGGTCGCGCGGCTCGACTTTGCTTTTCCCTCTGCTAAGTAGCGCGCCTCAAAACTGCCGATGTCTCCTCCGCTGCCAACCCCCGCTTCCGCGCGCCCTGAGGCGGGCGAAGCGCCGGCCTGTGCTCCCGTGGTTTTCATCGTTTTCAATCGCCCCGACTGCACGCGCCGCGTCCTTGCGCGCATCCGGGAGGCGCGACCGGCGCAGCTTTTTGTCGTTTGCGATGGGCCGCGCAGCGATCGCCGCGGCGATGCCGCGCTGGTGGCGGAGGTGCGGCAGATCGTGGAGCAGGGGATCGACTGGCCGTGCGTCGTCGAGCGCGATTATGCCGTGGAAAACATGGGCTGTCGGCAGCGCGTGTCGAGCGGACTGACGGCGGCCTTTCAGCGCTTTGAAGAAGCGATCGTGCTGGAAGACGACACGCTGCCCGATCCCAGTTTTTTCCCGTATTGCACCGAACTGCTCGCGCGTTTCCGCCACGACGAACGCATCATGCACATTGGCGCGACGAACTTCGTCTCCGCCAAACATCGCTTCGCGAGCAGCTACGTTTTTTCCCGCTACGGACACATCTGGGGCTGGGCGAGCTGGCGGCGGGCCTGGGAAAAATACGATGTGAAGATGACCGCTTGGGCTGATCCGAAGGTGCGCGCGCGCGTCGCGGATGGCTTCGGATGCGCCGATGAACGTGGCTACTGGCTGTCCACTTTCGATCGCTGCACGGCTGATCCTCCGCAGGAAACGACGTGGGATTTCCAGTGGACCTTCGCGTGCTGGCTGCACCGCGGCATCTCCATCTATCCGAGTGTGAATCTCGTCGAAAACATCGGCTGGGGCGCGGCGGCGACGCACACGCAGGACTCTGACTCGCACTTGCACCGACCTGCGAGGGCGCTGAGTTGGCCGCTCGTGCATCCCGCGTCGGTGCGCACGCGCGCGGCGTTCGATGTCGCGGCGTTTCACGGAAACTTCATGCCACCGACTCCAGTGAAAGTCAGGATCGCGCGCGCGTGGCGAAGATTCACCGGTTCGCCGCGGGCGGAAGCAGCGCCATGAGAGTCGCCATCGTCAGCGATCACGCCGCGCAGGGCGGGGCGGCAATCGCCTGCAACCGACTGGCCGTCGCACTCGCGCAGCATGGTGCGGAGGTGCGCCGCTACAGTCTCGATCGCGGCGCGCGGCCAAAGCTGGCGCACGGCGTTGAGTTCGCGCCGCAGCCTTTTGGCCGCCGTGCCGCGGGTTTGGTGGATGGTCTCGCAGCGTTTGGTTTTGAAAGCGCGGCGCGGAGCGTGCGGATGCGGGATGGAGCGCGCGGTCTTTCCCGAGCGGTGGCGGAGTGGCAACCGGATGTCATCAATTTGCACAATTTACACGGCTTCGAAGCGCACTTTCACACCGCCGACGCCATGGCGCAGATCGCGCCGGTGGTCTGGACGCTGCACGATATGTGGAGCTTCACCGGGCGCTGCTCGTACGCGTTTGATTGCACGCGCTTTGTAAGCGGCTGCTCCGCACAGTGTCCCACGCCGGACGAATATCCCGCGCTCGCCCGCGGCGACATTGCGGCGGCTTGGAAAAAGCGCGCGGACTTTTTGGCGGCGCATCCACACGTGGCGGCGGTCACGCCTTCGCGCTGGCTCGCCGATGAAGCGCGTCGCGGTCTTTGGCGCGATCACGTCGTCGAGGTCATCCCAAACAGTCTCGATCCCGCCGTCTATTCACCCGTCGAGCAAACGCTCGCTCGCGCTGCGCTCGGCATGCTGCCGCGCGACCGGCCCACCTTGCTTTTCGCGGCGGAATATTTGAAGGAACGGCGCAAGGGCGGAAACCTGGCTGCCGAGGCTCTCGCGGCGTGTCGCGGTGAAATCGAGGTGCTCACGCTTGGGCACGGCGAGTTCGATTTCCTCCCGCCCAATGTCCGCAGCCGCTCCCTCGGATACCTCGCCGATGAGCGCACCAAGGCGCTCGTTTACTGCGCCGCCGATTTCCTCGTCCACCCCGCGCCGGTCGATAATTTTCCGAACACGATCGCCGAGTGCCTTTCCTGCGGGACACCGGTCATCGCCTTCAAAACGGGAGGCATTCCAGAAATGCTGACCGCCGAAGAAAGCGGAAAAATCGTGGAGCCAATCGGAGCCGCGCCGCTGGGTCGTGCGATCGAAGAGATGATCGCGCTGCCTCCGCGAACGATGGCTCGCAGTTTGGCGGTGAGGGCGACGATGGCTACGCAGTTAGACCCGGCGCAGCAGGCCGCGGCGTATCTCGCGCTGTTCAGCAGAGTGGCTGAGGAGCGGGGGAAAACCAAGGCGAGAGGGGACCGGTGAGTACGCTTAAACCTTGTCCAGATCAGGAACGGCGGGTATCGACGTGGGCGATGTGCTGAGCGCAGTTCGCATTGAAAAATCTCCTGAAACTCCGCTGACCATGGACGCCTCGGACCGCTACAATGACGAGTATTTTCGCTACCAGCAGGAGATGGGAGAATTTGGGGGCTGGGCGGAATTACCGAAGTTCACGCCGCACATACGGGATGGAGACGCGCTTCTGGATTTCGGATGTGGCGGTGGCTACCTGCTGGCGCAATTTAAGAACGCGGTGCGAGCCGGAGTGGAGATCAATCCCGAAGCGCGCAAGGTGGCGGCGGGGCTGGGGCTGACGGTCTATGCGAGTGGCGCGGAGGTTCCGGATTCGGCGTTCGATGTCATCATTTCCAATCACGCGCTGGAACATTGCGCGCGTCCATTCGATGAGCTGGTGACTCTTCGCGCCAAGCTGAAGCCGGGCGGGAAAATCGTCTTTTTTGTGCCGTGTGAAACGACGCGCGTCGGCTACGTCGAAGCCAATCCCGATCACCACCTCTACACTTGGAGCCCGATGAATCTCGGGAATCTCTTCCACGAAGCTGGCTTCAAGGTTTTTTCCGCGGGACCGTTCAATCACCGCTGGCCGCCGCACTATCGGTGGATTGCGAAACGCTTTGGCAGGGCCGGCTTCGATTGGTGCTGCCGCGTTTACGGCCTCTGGATGAGGAATGTTTCGAGCCAGGTTTACTGCGTCGCCGGAAAAATTTGATCGCGGCGCTAAGTGCGCCGCATCTTTTCCGAGAGGAAAAGTCCCTTCACCCGCTCCGCATCGATGTCCGTCGTGAAGCCGCGCGCGGGGATGTAATAGAACGCGCCGCTCTTCGGATAAATGAGGTAGCCGGTGTCGCCTTCCACGATCTTGAAAGTATCCTCCCACGCGACCTTGATGCCCTGTCCTTTCGCCACCATCGAGAAGCCCGCCGTCGTGAATTGGCAGCGCACTTCTTGATCGTAAAAAGGATGCTCGCCGATGACGCGCAGCCACAGGGCTCGACTGAGAAGTGGCCAGACAAGCAAGAGCGCCGCGATGCCAGCGAGGATTCCGCCTTCCACAAAACGATGCTCTCTCGCGATGAGCCAGATGCCGCCCGCGAGCGCGACCCACGAAAAAAAGCGCAGCCATTTCGTCCAGCGACGCAGGCCGCGATGCACGTTGTAGGCTTCCTTCAGGACTTCTTTGTTAAAGGGGAACGTCGCTTCGATCATCGGATCACCAGGAGATCGCCTGAATGCGTCTCGCGACTTCTTCGGCATTGGTGCGCGAGTTAAAGGCGCTGATGCGGAACCAGCCTTCGCCCATCGCGCCAAAGCCGCTGCCCGGCGTGATGACGACATTGGCCTCGCCGAGCATGCGGTCGAACACCTGCCAGCTCGTGGTTCCAGTCGGGGTGCTTACCCAAATGTAGGGCGCATTCACGCCGCCATAGACGCGCAAACCGACGGCGGAGGCTGCTTCGCGAAGGACGCGCGCATTTCCCATGTAGTGCTGGATGAGCGCCGCGACCTGCGCTTTTCCCTCGGGCGAATAGAGCGCCTCGGCTCCGCGTTGCACGATGTAGGAGACGCCGTTGAACTTCGTGGTGTGGCGGCGCGACCAGAGCGGATGCAGCGGCAGGCGCTCACCGCTGGCGGTCGAGGCCAGGAGTGTCTTCGGCACGACGATGAAGGCGCAGCGCGTGCCGGTGAAGCCGCCGTTTTTCGAGAAGCTGCGAAACTCGATCGCGACTTCGCGCGCGCCGGGGATTTCGTAGATCGAGTGCGGCACGTCCGGGTCGCTGATGTAGGCCTCGTAGGCTGCATCGAAAAGGATCAAGGACCGATGCTCCTGCGCATACGCGACCCACGCGGCGAGTTGCTCGCGGGTGGCGACGGCGCCGGTCGGGTTGTTGGGAAAGCAGAGGTAAATCACGTCCGCGTGTTCGGCCGGCGGTGCGGGAACGAAGCCATTTTCGGCAGTACAATTCAGATAGATCAGCCCGGCATAAGCGCCGGTCGTGTCCGCCTCGCCCGTGTGCCCGGCCATCACATTTGTATCGACGTAAACCGGGTACACCGGGTCGGTGATCGCAATCCGGTTTTGCGCGCCGAGGACGTCGAGGATGTTCCCGCAATCGCACTTCGAGCCATCGCTCACGAAGACCTCATCGTCCGCGACCTCGATCCCACGCGCGCGGAAATCCGACTCCGCGATGGCGTGCCGGAGCCATTCGTAGCCCTGCTCCGGGCCGTAGCCGTGAAAGCCTTCGCGCGTCCCCATCTCGTGCAGCGCCACATGCATCGCTTTCAAAACCGCGCCGGGCAGCGGCTCCGTCACGTCGCCGATGCCGCAGCGGATCAGGTTCTTCGCCGCGTCAGGATTGGCGTCCGTGAAGGCCTTCACGCGCCGTCCGATTTCGGGGAAAAGATAGCCCGCCTTGAGTTTGAGATAGTTGTCGTTGAGGAAAGCCATGGTCGTGTTTGAAAAGTGGGCGGGCTTTGTAGCCCCGCTCGTCACCCGCCGCAAGCGCCCGCCTTTCCCAAAAAACGCAGAACGCGCCAGCCCATTCTGGACTGGCGCGCCGTTGCGGTGCGGGTGTGGCTAAGTTTCCCGGTGGGGCGCACCCCTTCAGGCGTCCGGGTTCGCCGATGAAATTTATGGAAGCTGCGTGGAGGTTTTCAGTGCGCGTTTTTTGGCGCTGCGCACCGACCCCGGTTCGGGGTAATCGCCGGCCCGCTGGCTCTGCGAAGTCGGCACGAGGCGGATCGCGCCGCGCGCGTTGTTGCGCCAGCCGTTTGGATCGGCCACTTCTTCGCCGCTGTCTTGCAGCCCGGCCACCTGGTCTTCGAGACCGGTGCCGTATCCTTGCTTGATGATCGTCGGCGTGACGAAGACGAGCAGGTTGCGTTTGGTGCGGGAGTTGATGCGTTCTTGAAAGAGATAACCGAAGATCGGGATATCGCCGACGACCGGCACTTTCGTGCGCGCTTTCGACGACTCATCCTGAAGCAGGCCGCCGATCGCCAGCGTGTCGCCGCTCTTGATGAGCACGTTCGATTCGAGCGTGCGCTTGTCGATCACCGGGCTCGTCACGGTCGCTCCGCTGAAGGTGAAAGTCGCGTCGCCCACCTTGTTGCTGATCTCCGGCTTCACCAGCATCGAGATGAAATTGTCCTTATTGATCGAAGGCGTCACGTTCAGCGTGTTGCCGTATTCCTTGTCCTGAAAGCCGCTGAAAACTGCCTGCGCGGTTTGCTCGTTGAAATTCAACTGCGGCACCGGCTGGCTGCGCGTGATCTTGATTTCGGCTTTCTGATTGCTCGCTGTCACCACGCGAGGATTAGCGAGAAATTCCGCATCGCTATCTTCATTCAAAAGCCGGAGCGTCGCGGACATCTGCGGGATGCTCAGGATCGCGAACTGTCCGGAAACCGCATCCAGAAGTCCTTTCGCCTTGTTCCCGTAGCGCAGCAGCTCCTGCGGTTTGAAAACTCCCGTCTGCGGATCGGTCGTGATCGTCGGCAGCGTGCCCGGCACCACTTTCGTAATCGTCGCTCCGGTGGCGGGGTCCGTGTCGGTCTGAATCTTGCCCGTGGCGACGCCGGTGCCGCCATAGCGGAAGGTCTGCGGAGTGGCCGAACCGCCCACGACGCCGGCCCAGTTGATCCCGTAAGCCTGGCGCGGATTCGCGGTCACTTCCACGAGACGCGCCTCTATCATCACCTGCTGAGTCGGACGATCCACGGAGGCGAGGAAGAGTTTCACTTTCGAGAGATTCGACTTCGCCTCGCGGTAGTAAATCGTGTTTGTCCGGTCATCGATCTGCGGCGGCACCGCGCTCTGGAGCTGGCCTTGCAACAGCGTCGCCACGTCTTTTGCCTTGGCGTAGCTAAAGGTGTAGTTGCCGCTTTCCGTCGGCTCTTTCGCGCGCTCTTCCTGCGTTTTGATGAAAAAGACTCCGCCCAGTTCGTCGATCACGAGCCCCTTGGAATTCACGATGATTTCGATCGCCTCTTTCGGCGTCCGATCTTCGATCCGCATCGTCACCGTCCCCGCGGAGGTCGCGACTTTGTCGGATATGACCACGTTCATCCGGGCCTGCCGCGCCAGTGTGCGGAGTACGAGGCCGATTTCGTCGCCTTGAAATTCATTGAGCCGTCCGCTCGTCGGCGGGATCGCGCTCGTCGTCGTCGTCGTCGGCGCTGGCAGCGCACCCGACGCGTCCGGCATTCCCGGCACCGGCGGCAGCGTCTGCTGCGGCGTGGTCGGCAGGATCGGCGGATCGATCGGAGCGGGCAGCGCCGCGAGTTTCGGAGCATCGATGGCCGCGGCTGGCGTCGTGATCGGAGCGCCGGCGGTCTGGGAAAACGCGGAGGCGACCGAGAGGCCGAGCGCGCAAAGTGTGGAGAAGGTTTTTACCATGATGGATGGGCAGTTAAGTTCGATTGATGTCCTTCGTTCAGCACGATGCCTGCCAGCTCTGCGCGCGGTTTTGTTTTTTATAAAAATTGGCGTCCTCTCTCGCGGACGCTCCCGTCGCCGGCGCACAATTTCCCGTTGGCAATTCCATCGCGCCGCCTACTCTCCCGCCCCCTATGAAAACCTTCCGCATCGCTCTCCTCGCCGGCGACGGCATCGGCCCCGAAGTCATGGCTGCCGCCCGTCAGGTTCTCAGCGCCGTGGAGCGCAAGTTCGCGTTCACCTTTCACCAGACCGAAGCGCGCGTCGGCGGCGCAGCCATCGATGTGGACGGGCACGCTTTGCCTGCTGAGACATTGCGGATATGCGGGGAAAGCGACGCGATCCTCTTCGGCTCCGTCGGCGGTCCGAAGTGGGAAAAGCTCCCGCCCAACGAGCAGCCCGAGCGCGCCGCACTGCTCCCACTGCGCAAACATTTCGGCCTCTTCGCAAATTTGCGCCCCGCGATTTGTTTCCCCGAACTCACTCACGCCTCGCCCATCCGCGCGGACATTGTGGCCGGTGGTTTCGACGTGCTCTGCGTGCGCGAACTCACTGGCGGCCTCTATTTTGGCCAGCCAAAATACTGCCGCGAGGAGAACGGCGAAATGGTTGCCGTGGACACGATGATTTACAAAAAAAGCGAGATCGAGCGGATCGCCCACGTTGCCTTCAAAGCCGCGCAGGGCCGGGGTAAAAAGCTGTGCTCGATCGACAAGGCGAACGTCCTTGAAAACTCCGTGCTTTGGCGCAAGACCGTGATCGAAATCGCCGCGCAATATCCCGACGTGGCGCTGAGCCATCTCTATGTGGACAACGCCGCGATGCAGCTCATCCGCAATCCGAAGCAGTTCGATGTCATCCTCGCGGAAAATCTTTTCGGCGACATTCTCAGCGATGAAATGGCGATGATCACCGGCTCGCTCGGCATGCTCCCGAGTGCGAGTCTCGGCGTGAAAGAAACATCGCTCGGCCGCTTCGGACTCTTCGAGCCCAGCGGCGGCACCGCGCCGGACATTGCAGGAAAAGGCATCGCCAATCCCATCGCGCAAATCCTCTCCGCCGCCATGATGCTGCGCTACGCCCTCGGCGAAACCGCCGCCGCAGACGCCATCGAGAAGGCCGTCCGCACCGTCATCGACGCCGGCCTGCGCACCGGCGATATTTTCAGCGAAGGCACGAAGCGAGTCGGCACCGCCGAGATGGGCAAGGCGATTGCGGCGGCGATCTAACGCGCCGGCACTTTCACAAAACGAAACCGCTCGTCGTAGCGCCCGCGGTTGTGCGCGCGGCAGCAGACGAGGCAGGCAAATTTCCGCCGCATCGGTCGCACGCGCGCGAGTTCCGTCGCGCAGTGCGCGCAGCGGTAGAGATGTTTTCGCTGCATCTTCCGGCGCGGCAGCGGCAGATCGTGGCAGCGCTTTTCATCCACCAGCCCGAGGTCCACACACGCTGCCCGCCACTCGCCACCATGTGCGGCGATGCGGCGGCGTCCCGCGCGATGGTGGGCGAGGAGATGCGCTAGTTCGTGACGAAGCGTGCGATCAATTTCCTCGTCGCCAAATTCGCGAAGGCGCGGGTTTAAGTTCACGAGCGCCTTGCCCGGGTGGGCGTTGCCCGCCGTGCTGCGCATCCGAGAATTCCAGCGCACGACGACCTTCGCCGCAAGGTCGGCAGAGCCGACGGCTTGTAAAAGCGCTCGCGCCTTTTCCTGCCACGGATCGTCGGTCGGTGGGGGAACGAGTCGCGGAGCAGGGGTCGCGCGGAAGGCGCGCCTGGCGACGGCGGTGAGGCGGGTGAAAAAATCGAGCTGCACGGTGCTACCCTTCCACAGTTTGGAGTCGGGAAAAGATCGCGGGTAACTTTGCGATAGCTGCTTCGATTTCATCAGCCGTCGTCTCTTTCCCAAGCGAAAATCGAACGGTGGCGCGCGCGACTTCCGGCGGGACGCCCATCGCGACGAGGACGTGCGACGGCACGATCGAGCCGACCATGCACGCCGAGCCGCTGGAAGCGCAGATGCCCGCGAGGTCGAGATTCATGAGCAGCCCCTCGCCGTCGAAACCGGGGAAGCTGACGTTGAGCGTATTCGCGAGCCGCGCGTGCGGATCGCCATTCATCACCGCGGCAGGAAACGCCCCGCGAATCCCCTGCCAGAGTCGGTCGCGGAGAGCCGCCTGTCTGCCGCGCTCCGCGTCGAGTGCGCCAACCGCGAGTTTGGCGGCTCGCGCCATGCCGACGATGGCCGCCACATTTTCGGTTCCCGCGCGACGTTCGTTTTCATGCGAGCCGCCGTGCTGCAGTCGCTCGATGGAAATGCCGCCGCCGAGAAATAAAACGCCCGCGCCTTTCGGCCCATGAAACTTGTGCGCCGCGAGGGACAGCGCATCGAAATCGCGCGCCAGCACCGGCTCCTTTCCGAAGGATTGAATCGCATCGCTGTGAAACAGCGCCCCGCGTTCGCGGCAGATTTTCGCGATCTCGCCGATTGGATGCAGCGTCCCGGTCTCGTTGTTCGCGGACATGATGGAGACGAGCGTCGTCTCCGGCCCGATCGCCTCGCGAACCCGCTCCAGATCAAGATTCCCGCGCGCATCGACCGGCAAAAAGGTGACGCGAAATCCTTCGCGTTTCTCCAAATGCTGAAACGCATGCAGCACCGCGTGATGCTCCGTCGCGCAGGTCACGAGATGCTTTCCCCGCGCACTCAGCGCCCGCGCCAGCCCGATGATCGCGAGATTATCCGACTCGGTGCCGCCGCTCGTAAAAATGATTTCGTGCGACTTCGCCCCGAGCAGGTGCGCGAGCCGATCGCGCGAATCGTCAATCGCCGCGCGAGCCTCGCGCCCCGCCGCATGGATGCTCGACGCATTCCCAAAATGCCGGTCGAAGTAAGGCCGCATCGCCTCGAAAACTTCCGGCGCGAGCGGCGTGGTGGCGTTGTAGTCGAGGTAGATCACGCCCCGAGAATTTCATTCAAGCCCTCAAGCAGATGCGCGATTTCCTCTGCGCTCGCGCGCCCGATTTTCGGACCGAGTCGCTTGACCGAAAGTGTGCGCACCTGGCTGATTTTTACCCACGAGCGTTTCGGCAGACGCGGGTGTGTGAGTTCGAGCGTCAGGGGAAAACCCGCGCGCGGCTCCTGGCTGGTGACAGCCATCGCGATGACCGTGCCGGAGCGGTCGTTAAAAACGTCCTCGCTCAAAACCACCACCGGGCGATGCCCCGATTGCTCGGAGCCGCGCACCGGGTCGAGATCAGCCCACATGATGTCGCCTCTCAGTATGCGGGCCATTCCAGTGCGTCGCCGTGAAAGCTTTCCTCGGCCATGGCCTGCTCCTCTGTCTTGGAAAGTTTCGCGCATTCGAGGGCCAGTCGTGAGCGGTCAAGCCGTCCGAGTTTTTCCTCGACCGATTTTTGAATCGCCTCGCTGCGTGTGCGGAACACCCGCGCTTTCACCAGTCGATCCAGTCGCTTCAGCAGACGGTCATCGAGCGAAATGGCAACTTTGGCAGAACTCATGAAGCGGTATTACCAGCGGTATGAAAGGTGGTCAACCGTCGTTCAAATCACCCAGTCCTGCACCCATTCATCGGGTCGCTTGTCCTTGTCCAAAATGCGCAGCGAATGCTCTTCATACACGACGAGTGAGCGCGGCGGGACGCTGTGCGTGAGGAAGACGTTCGCACCGATGGTGCTGCCGGCTCCGATCACCGTGTCGCCGCCCATGATCGTGGTTCCGGCGTAAATCGTGACGTTGTCCTCGACCGTGGGATGCCGCTTCTTTCCCTTCAGCGCCTGGCCTCCGGCGAGTGAGCGGCCGACGAGCGACACGCCTTGATACATCTTCACGTGTGCGCCGATTTCCGCTGTCTCGCCGACGACGACGCCGGTGCCGTGGTCGATGAAAAAGTGCGACTGGATGTGCGCGCCGGGATGGATGTCGATGCCGGTGCGCGAGTGCGCCCACTCCGTCATCATCCGCGGGATGAGCGGGACGTGGTGGCAGTAAAGCAGGTGCGCGGAACGCTGGATCGCCATCGCTTCGAGGTAGGGATATGCGAGGATGATTTCGTCGAGGCTGCCCGCCGCCGGATCGCCAGCAAAAGCGGCCTCCACATCGGTGCGCAGGAGTTCGCGGACGACGGGCAGCGTTTCCAAAAACTGCATGACGACCGTGCGCGCGCGCTCTTTCGGGCAGTCGGGTTCGCCGAGCCGCAGGCTCTTGCAGACTTCTTCGCCGAGCCGGTCGGCGATGGTGAAAAGGCGGTGATGAGTGACGCGGCGGAGGTGGCTGGAATGGATCGGCTCCTGATCGTGAAAGCCGGGAAACAAGAGTTGGAGCAGGTCTTCGCAAATGGTGGCGAGCGCGCGCTTCGACGGCAGATTCGTGCCGTCGATATTGTTCATGCCGCCGCCGGTTTCGTACGACGACAGGATGCGTTCGGTGATTTTTCCGAGGTCATCGTCCATGTCGCGAACGAACTAGGCGCGCGGGGGCGAAAAGTAAATGCCTCTGCGTTCCCAAAAACGCGCCCGCACTTCGCCGGAAGAAAATTGAATAGGCGTTTCCATCCTCAGTCGAAGCTGGCACATTCCACCACACCATGACCCCACGATTTATCCTCATCACGACCGCGGCGATCCTCCTCGCCGGATGCGACCGGCGCTCCGCTGAAGTCGATCCCGCCAAAGCCGCGCAGATTGCGCAAGAGCGGCAGGCAGAGCAGGCGGCGAACGATAAAATCCACGCGCTGGAGGAGCGTCTGAACGCGGCCGACCAGCAGAAGGCCGCCGATCGCGAGGCGGAACTCGCCGACGTGAAAGTGGAACTCGCGCAGATCAAAAAAGACAAGGAAGCCGCCGCAGATCGAATCCGCGTCTTGCAAGCCGAGGCGGACCGGCCCGCGCCAGTGGCGGAAGCGCCTTCGCGGCGGGCGGAAGAACCTTCCCGGCAGACCGCGGAGCCGCGGGGCGAAATGGTGCGCGCGGATTTGGAGCGGGTGGAGGAAGAGGATGACGCGGATCGCGATCGCGAGCCGGTTTACGAGGGGCGCGTCGTGCCGGAGACGCAGCGCGTTTCGCGAGTGGAGCAATTTTACAAGCCGCTCGATCAATACGGCGACTGGATTCAGACCGATGACTACGGATACGTGTTCCGCCCGGAAGTGGCTTCCCGCCGTGATTGGCGGCCATATACCGACGGGCACTGGATTCACACTGGCCACGGCTGGACGTGGCAGTCGAACGAAGAATTCGGCTGGGCGACTTATCACTATGGACGCTGGGCGCGGGTGGCGGGCACGGGCTGGGTCTGGGTGCCGGGCCGCGAGTGGGGTCCGGGCTGGGTCTCGTGGCGTCGGGGAAAAGAGGATTGCGGCTGGGCACCGCTGCCGCCGGAATCGCGCGGGCGTCACAGCTTCACAGCGACGGTCGATCGCGACTACGACATCGGGCCGGCGGCGTACGTTTTCATCGCGTTGAGTAATTTCGGAGCGCGCTCGTACGCTCCAGTCGTGGAGCGTCCCGAGCAGAACGTAACGATTATCAACAAGACGGTGAACGTCACGAACATCACCTACAACAACACGGATAACCGCACCGTTGTTTACAACGGCGGGCCGAGCCTTGATGTGGTCCGTGCGCGCAGCAAACAGCCGGTGGAAAATGTGCAGGTGAATTTTGCCGGCGTGAATCCCGCCGCCGCGCCTGCGAGGCCGGTGAACATCCGCCAGGGAAACACGTTCCAAGTCGCCGCGCCGCCAGTCGCGGCAGCTTCCATCACCGCTCCGGCGCGGGTGAAGGAGCGGCTTGGAAAACCGCAGGAAGACAAAGGCTGGGCCGGCCTCGATCCGGCGCAGGCGCAAACGGTGAAGCAGAATATCGCGGCGACCTCGGTCGATCGGCCCAAGCGTCCCGCCGGCGCTCCCGGCGCAACACTGATTCCAGGCGTGCGTCCTGCCATCGGAGCGACTCCGAATCCCGCGGTGCGTCCCGTTATTCCAGCAGCTCCAAATGCCGGTGAGCGCCCCGCCGTTCCCGCGACTCCGAATCCTCAGCGCCCCGTCATCACGACGCCGGCGACGCCGAATCCGCGGCCAAACGTGGCCGCGCCGGAAACACCACGCGTCGTCCCACGTCCGATGCCGGACGTTCCTGAAAAGGCGGGTGCCCCCGAAAAGCCAGCCGGTGAAGTGCCGCGCCGGGTTCGTGAAATTCCTGCCGTGCAGCCGACGCCCGCGCCGGCGACTCCGTCGAAGCCTGCACGCGAAGCCGTGGAACTTCCAAAAGTCCCCGAGCCACAGCCCGCGACGCCGAAAGCCGCGCCTGAAATTCCTCCAAAAACGGAGCCAGCCGAGGAGATGAAAAAGCCGCGCGAGGAAGAACCCCGCAAACCCGCGACACCTCCCGCGGAGCCCGTCGCGCCGCCTGTGCGTGTCGTTCCAAAAACGGTCGAGCCTCCCGCGACGCCTGCCGTCCGCCAGCGCCCGCGCGCTGTTCTGCCGACTGAGCCCTCGAATCCTTCAAAGGAAGCGCCGCCCGTGCGGCCGAAAACGACGACGGAGGATGCACCCGCTCGCGTCCGTCCCGTGATGCCCGAAAAACCCACGCCGCCTCGCGAGCCGCAGCAGATCGAACGTCGCCGGCCGGCGGCGACTCCCGCACCGGTCGCGCCGCCCGTCGCTCGACGGGTCGCGCCCGTTCCCGAAGCGCCAGTGGCACGCCGAGCCGCGCCCGTTCCCGAAGCGCCCGTGCGGAAAGTGGTGCCGCAACCGGAGCGTCCGCCGCAAGAGCGCGTCACCCGGACCGCGCCAGTGACCGCGCCCGCCGTCGAACGTCCGCGTCCGCAACCGCCCGTCGTGCAGCAGCGCCCGCCCGCGCCACCGGCCCAGCGTCCGCCCGCTCCAGTCGTCCAGCGTGCGCCTCAGCCTCAAGCTCCGCCGACGGCCCAGCCGGGAGCGACGCAGGGGAAAAAATCGGACGAGGAATCCGACAAAAAGCGGAAGAAGAAAGAAGAAGGTCAGTAGCGGCGCGCCGGAAAAATCCGTCCACGAAAAGGCGCGAAAAAACCCGAAAACGGGACATCCTTTTTCGTGTTTTTCGGTGTGGCTCAGATTGGTGGCCCGACCCGCCCCACAGGTCGCTGAAAAGCCGTGCGTCCACTCCCACACCCGCGGCGCGGGTGGGGCCACCGCTGCAAACTGAGCCACTTCCTGTTTTTCGTGTCTTTCGCGGACCTCCTCCGAAACCTACATCCGCCGCTAACCTAGCTCGTGCAGCGCGTTCGTGCTGTAGGCCTCGATCAATTTTTCCAGCGCCGCGATTTCATTGCGCAGCTTTCCTCCGCGCTCCGTTTCGCCGACCGTCCGCGGCGTGGGAAAAGTGCGGATGTGCTCGATCGACGGGATGATATCCGCCCCATCGTGAATGGCGTCCGCGACCGACTCGAAATGGTGATGCCGCGCGAGCGAAGTCCCGTCGGCATCCAGCACCAGCGTGTAGCCGCGGTCGCCGTAGGCTTCGGAAAATGCGCCGTCGATCGTCACAGCGAGGCCGCTGCGTTTCAGCGGCGATTCACCCTGCTCGATTTGCACCGGCACGTGCCCGTTCACGATCAAGCCGCGCTCCGTGTCACAGCCAAATTCCCGCAGCACCTTCTGGCAAAACCAGCGCTCATGGATCAGCTCGAAATAGGGATTCTTCGTCTCATGCTGGATGCTCTTGTCCGCGAGAAAATAGCCCTCGAAAGTGGCGACTTTGTCTTTTCCAAAAACCGGCGAGAGCGGTCCGCCCCACAAGTACCAGAGCAGATCGAGGCATTGCGGATCGTTCGTTTTCACCGCGCGCTGCACCACCCTATTCCATTCGTCGAAAAGTTCGCGCCCGCGCAGTTGCCGTCCATTGATTTCCATCGGCAAAAACTCGCCGCGTTCATCGACCGGCATGCAGCCGTGGAAGATCAAATGATCGTCGCGCGTCAGCCACATCGTGCCCTTTTGCACGATGTAACTCATCTGCTGCCAGAGCACCGGGCTTTGCAAAAAAGAGCGCCGCAGCCGCTCGATGCACGTCGTTTCTTCAGGCGAAAGCGCGTTGGGATTTTTCCAGTCGAACGTGGGCAGATGCGTGTCGATGAGCGGGAAAGTCCCGCCTTGCAACGCGATCGTCCCGGCCGCGGGATCGATCGCGTTGAAAAGATTCCGGTGCCCGAGCCCGAACTGCGGATTCCGCTCGATCATCTGCCCGTCGAGCTTGAGCTGGATGATCGCGATCGCCTTTTGCATGCGCGCCATCTGGAGCGGATCGCGCTGGCCCGCGCCGCGGCACGCGAAGCGCTCGGCGGGGTCGTCCGCATAGACGGTGCGCACAAGCCTTTCGAGCGGGGCGAGGGGAATGCCGTAGCCTTCTTCGAGCTGCGAGAGACGCCCGTAGCGGAGGGAAAAGCGGATGACCGTGGCGATGAGCGCATCGCTCCCGAGACACGCGCCGATCCACGATGCGTCGTGATTTCCCCAAGTGATCGCGACGTTCGGCTGATGCATCACGGTGTCGATCACGCGATCGATGCGTGGGCCGCGGTCGCCGAAATCGCCGGCAACGATCAGCTCCGCGACAAGCGAGTGGCGGATGACGCGCGCGATGTGCCGCAGGAAATCCAGCTCGCCTCCGTGCTCCAAAATCGCGTCGAGCAGCGCATCGGTAAATGCGCCGCCGCGTTCCAGAAAAGGCCCGAAGAGCAACTCGCGAAAAGCCGCGCGAAAACTCGCCGGGAAAAGCTGCTCCATCGCCGCCATGTCGTAGCGCCGCGAGATGACGCGGAGCAGCTCGAACTTCCGTTCGCACGCGCGCTTCACGAACTCGCGTCGCTCCGCCGTGCTCGCGAAGGTGCGCTGCATGAAAGTCTCGCGCGGGTAGTAAATCAGATTCAGCACCTCGAGCTTTTCCTCCGTGGAAAGGCGGTCGCCGAAAGTGCGCTCCACGAGTGGACGCAGACTGCCGGACGCGTTGTTGATGACGTGGGTGAGCTTCACGTATTCGCCATGCACGTCGCTGATCACATGCGTCGTGCGCTTCGGCAAAGTGAGCGCGGCGCGCAGGCCGGCGATGGCGGCGAGCGCGGACTCGGCATTGGGATAGCGGTCGCGCAAGGCGCGGAGAAAAATGAGCGTTTGCTCGTCGAACTGGGGCATGGGAGCACCATGGCGCGCGGCGCGCAGCTTGTCACGAACGGCCCCGCGCGGCGATGCGCCGTCTGCCTTCTTTCTTTTTTAAAGAGCGGTTGTAAGATGCTCGCCCGTTCTTGAGCACACGCGCCAACACCCTGGAAAAAACCTCTTTCGAAGCTGCGCCGCTGCGCCGGTCGCGGCCTCGTTTTGCGAAACTCCGCGTCGTGTTCCTGCTCGGAATTCTTGCGCTGGTCTCACTTGCCGAGCCGCGCGTGTTTCAGTTTGTGGTGCGGCATCTCGTCGTTTTCGAGGCGTGGCGGGATGGCGGGCACGCCAGCGTCGGCGCGGTGGAAGGATCGCTGTTCGATCCCGTGACGCTCGTCGATACGACGTGGGCTTTTCGCGGCGGCACGGGCGCGGTCACACGTTTTGAAATCGCGCGCGCCACCGCCGAGCTCGATTGGGAGACCGCGCTGAAGGGGACGCCATCGCGCGTTTTCAAGCGGCTCTCGCTTGATGGCGTCGCAGGAAAAATCGACCTGCCGCGCGGCCCGCATCCAGCCAAAGCGCGGCGCTGGCTGCCGCCGGTGGATCTCGGGTGGCTGCGCGAAAACTGGCTGCCGTTACCCGCCGTGGTAGAAGCGCGCGACGTGGATTTGATGGTCGCGTCCGGCGCGGATTTCGTGCGGATGGAAAAGGGCAGCATCCGCGTGAGCGCACGCGAACCGGGCATCATCAAGGCGGCGCGCATCGTGGTGCAGCAGGCGTGGTTGAAGCGCACTTTTCCAAACGTGCGCGGGACGACGGCGATGCAGGACAGCAAGCTCGTGATCGCGCGGCTGCATCTTGAACCGGGAGTCGAAATCTCCTCCTTCACCACCGATCTGGAAAAGCTCGCGCATCGGGAGCTTGGGCAGGAAATCCAGATCGCGGCGTTTGGCGGTGAAATCCGTGCGGAGGCTGGAATGAAGCTGACGGACGGGCAGCGGCAGTTCTCGGCGATCGGCAGCTTTTCTAAAATCGACATCGGCCGGCTCGCCGCGTTTTTGTCGCTCTCGGAAGCGGCGGGCGGGACGATCAAGGAGGGTAATTTTTCCTTTAACGGATCACCGCGCGACTTTCAAAAATCGACGACATGGCTGCATCTGGACGCGACGAGTTTCCAGTGGGAAACGCGGCAGTGGGATTCGCTCGTGCTCGGCGTGACGCTGATCGACAACCATCTCCAGGTGCATGAGTGCGTGCTGCATCAGGGGCACAACGAACTCGTCCTCGATGGAAACACGATGCTGCCGGAGCCGGGCCACGATTGGTGGCAGGGCGATTTCGACGCGAACATTTCCGCAAAAATCGAAAATTTGACCGAGCTGTCGGCGCTCTTGCTGCCGGAATTTACCTACGCGGCCGGACGCGGGACGATTGAGGGCGCGGTGCGTGGGCACGCTGAAAAATTTCAGGGGCATCTCGTCGTCGAAGGCAGCCAGTTGCGGTGGCGGGATGCGCCGATCGAGCAATTGAACGCTGCGCTGCGGATCAACGGGAATGAGCTGCAGGTTGCGCATTTCAATGTGTTCAACGGCGACGATTACGTGCGCGGAAACGGCGTCGTGAACATCCTCGGCCCGACGCAATACTGGGGGACGCTGCGCGCTTCGGTGGCGGATTTGGAAGATTACGCGGCGATTTTGAAAAAGCCGATCGTGCCCGAACCGCTCGCCGGTGGCGCGCTGATCGACTGGGATGGCGAAGGTTCGGCGAAGGGGCACAGCGGAAAGTTTTCGGCGCATCTGCGCAAACTGCGCTCGCCCGATGCGCGCGCCACGCAACTGCATCCGATCAATGCCGACCTCGAAGGCAGCTACGCGGCCGGCGGGATGGTTTTCAGCAAATTTGCGCTCTCGGATGACGAGTCGTCTTTCACCGCAAACGTGGCGGTGGGAAACATGGCGCTCGCGCTGCAAGGAATCCGGCTGATGCACCAGCAGCAGCTCTGGCTGGAAGGCGATGCGCTGCTGCCGCTCGACGTGTGGCGGACGTGGCCAAATACCTCGCTGCCGGCGCTGCTGAATGACGACGTGGTGAGCAAGGTCTCGCTCACGGCCTACAATTTGGAGCTGGGCGCGGCGTCGAAATTGTCCGGCTGGAATTTTCCCATCGCCGGGGTCGTGAATGGAAACGTGACGGCGGAGGGTCCGCTCGCGGCTCTGAAGACGGGTGGAAAACTGACGCTGACCGACGCGAAATTGCCGCTCGGAAGTGGCAGCTCGGCGCTCACGCAGGTCGCGGGCGAAGCGACTTTTGACGCGCAAACGATGACGATCGCGCGGCTGGTCGGGCTGCATCCGGGCGGGGATTTTCGGGCGGTCGGGAGATTGGATTTGAAGAATGTCCGCGATCCGGAATTGCAGGGTTTGATCGAGAGCGACCATTCGGAAGTGACGCTGTTTCGCTCTGCAAAGATGGCCGCGTCGCTCAAACTGCAAGTCGATGGTCCACTCAGCGCCGGGACGGTGCGCGGGTCGCTCGCTCCTTTGGATGGAAAAGCGGGGGATGTGCTGGCGATACTGCCGGCTGCCAACGGTCCGCCGCACAGCGATCTCGCGCTGAACATCACCAGTTTTTGGTCGTCCGGGAGCGCGGAGTTTGCGCCGGTTTTTCCGCCGCTGTCCGCGCCGTGGAGCGCATGGAAATTCGACGTCACAGCGCAGGGCGGACCGCTGGCACCGCCAAGCGAAATTTCGATGTGCGATCTGCACCTCACGGGGTCCGGAGCAGCGCCGGAGCTTGCCGGTTACGTCACTTTTCAAAACGTCCCCGCGATCGCGGGCGACATCGTGATGGAGCGCGGACATGGCTCGCTGACGTGGCGCAACGGCGAGGCTTTCATCGACGCGCGCGCCACGGGTGAGCTGCACGAATGCAAGTTCGTCGCGCATCTGCTCGGCCCCGTCGCCAGGCCGCTGCGGTTCTTTGAATTTTCGCCGCCGCTGACGGAAAACCTTTTGCAGGACGCACTCGCCGGGCGTTACCAGCCCAATCCTTCGCTCGATATCGTGCGCCGTTTTACCTTCCGCGCTCCCGCCGCGCTCACCGGCGACGCGCCGGTTTACGAGTGGACGATCGCCGATCCTCCCGCCGCCGCACTTTCCACGACCCCACCTCCGCCGGACGCCGCTGCGGTGCCGTAGCGCGCCGTTTGGGCTACCGAAACTCGAGCACGCCGAATCGCGGCGGGACGTGAAAATTGGCGCTGCCGGTGGCTGACCACGCGGAGAGTTCCCGCGGCTTTCCGAGTGGCCGATCGATGCGTGTAAAATTCACGCGCCATTCGTCGCCGGGGCGCGGCGATGCCGCGCTGATGCTGGAAAACGGGATCGCCAGCTCTGCACTCCACGCGTCGGGGCCGCGATGCACGAAGGTCCGCAAGCCCTCGCACCGCCATGCAAAATCCTTTTTGTAACCGCTCCGATTTCGCCGCAGCACGAGATCGAGCACGGCGTTGAGCGGGTTCACTTCGATCTCGAAATAGCTCTCTCCATCGCCGGCCGGATCGATGAAAATCTCGACCACTTCTTCCGTGTAAAGCGGCGCGTCGCGCTCGGTCAGCGTGGCGTGAATGTGCGTGTCTTTCGCGTGAAACAGCACCCGCAATTCCACGTCATCCCACGCGGTCCAAACGCGCGTCGGCTGTTGCGGCGGCAAACCCGTCTCCACCTCGCGAAACGAAACTGGCTCGCGCGTTTCCCAAAATGCAGAACACGCATCCGCACTCAATTCCTCCAGCGCGCCGCGCCGGCAGATGAGGCGCGGCAAATCTCCGGGGCTCACCGCGCGCCGCGACTACAGCGGCGACTTGAGCGACATCACCGCCGCAGCCGCTGCGGCAAAGGCGACAATCGCGACCACGGCAAAAGAAAGGATCGCGACCGCTGCCGGATCCTTCTTTTTCTTCTTCGTTTGAAACGGAGACGCGTTGGAAAAATTCGACGGACGCACCGACTGAGCGGCGGGCTGCAGGGCGACCGCAGCTTCCTCGGGCATCGGCTGCGCATCGGCGGGATTCTCGGATTCGTAAACACACTCGATGTTTCCAAACGTGATCTGATCGCCCTCTTTCAAACGGCCTTCCGTGTGCTGTTCGCCGTTCAGACGCGTGCCGTTGGTGGAATCGAGATCCTTGAGAATGTAAGCGTCGCCGTCCCGGACGAGCTCGGCGTGATGGCTCGACACCGAGGCGTCGTCGATCTGGATCATGTTATCGCCCACGCGTCCGAGCGTGATCGAATCGTCCGTCAGATCGTGCGCGGCAGCGGTGCCGTCGGGGAGGGAAATCTTAAGCTTTGGCATGGCGTGGGAACGTGTCAGAGGCTAGCGCGCGTCGTCAATGAGTTTGGCAAATTGCGGGAAGAAATACGCGGCATCATTCGGCCCCGGCGCAGCCTCAGGATGATACTGCACGCTGAAGACCGGCTCGCTCTTGTGCGCGAAGCCTTCGACAGTTTGGTCGTTCAAATTGATATGCGTGACAGCGACGGAATCCGGCAGCGATTCGGCATCGACCGCGAAGCCGTGATTTTGCGATGTGATGTCCACTTTCCCCGTCCGCAAATCCTGCACCGGCTGATTCCCCCCGCGATGCCCGAACTTGAGCTTGAACGTCTTCCCACCGACCGCGTAGCCGAGCATCTGGTGACCGAGGCAGATCCCAAAAATCGGCGTCTTCCCGATCAGTTTGCGGATATTCTCATGCACGTAAGTCAGCGCCGCTGGATCGCCCGGACCGTTCGAGAGGAACACGCCGTCGGGATTCAAGGCGAGCACGTCCTCCGCGCTCGTGTGCGCGGGCACGACGCGCACCTTGAAACCCTCCTGCCGCAGCCGGCGCAGGATGTTCCGCTTCATCCCGAAATCATACGCCACGATGCTGTGGCGCACTGGCGGCAGCTTCTTGAAAACCTCGCGCCCCTCGCGCACTTCCATTGCGCCGCCATCGCCTTTCACCAGTGTCCATTCCGGGGAAATCGTGTCCGCCGGATCCCAGTCGTAGGCCGCGGGCGGCGTCACCTCTTTCACAAAATCCGAGCCTGCCATCGGCGGCGCGGCCTTTGCGCGAGCGATCGCCTGCTCAGGCGTGATGTCGTCGCTCGTGAGACAGCCCTGCATCGAGCCGAGCGAGCGGAGATGCTTCGTCAGCGCCCGCGTGTCGATCCCCTGGATGCCGGGAATGCCCGCGCGTTTCAAATAGCCATCGAGATCGCCCGTCGCGCGCCAGTTGCTCGCGACCGGGCTGAGTTCCTCGATCACGAAGCCGCGCACATGCGGCCCCGCGCTTTCGTTATCGATGTCATTCACACCGTAATTGCCAATCTGCGGGCAAGTCATCGCCACGATTTGCCCGCGATACGATGGATCAGTCAGCAACTCCTGATACCCGCTCATCGAGGTATTGAAACAAACCTCACCCACTGCCGAGCCCGCGGCCCCAAAGGATTCACCGATGAAAAAACGACCGTCTTCGAGTGCTAAAATCGCGCGCATGTGGGCGGAGAGAATGCGGGAGCGACGGCGCTTTTCCAGCGGAAATTCTGCGATTCGTCATTCACTTTGCGCGCCGCCTTCGATAACACCACAGCCATGAAACGTCCCCTCGTCCTCCTCGCGCTGCTGCTCCCCATTTTCACCGCCCACGCCGAAGACAAAAAGCTCTGGGCCAAATCCTTCCTCGGGCAGAAAGCGCCCGACTTCGTGGTCGAGAAATGGCTCGGCGAAGAGCCGAAGCGCGAAGGCAAGTGGGTGCTCATCGACTTCTGGGCGACATGGTGTCCGCCGTGTCGCGAGGCCATCAAACACCTCAACGAATTTCACCAAAAATTCGGCGACAAACTCATCGTCATCGGCGTCTCCGACGAACCCGAAGTCAAAGTGAGCGAGCTAAAAACCCCGAAGCTCGAATACTTCAGCGCCATCGACACCAAGGCGCAGATGAAAAACAAACTCGAAGTCAAAGGCATCCCGCACGTCATCATCATCGACCCCAAGGGCATCGTGCGCTGGGAAGGCTTCCCGCTGCTGGATGGCCACGAACTGACGGAGAAAGTCCTCACCGATCTTCTCGAAACGAAGTAGCCGAAGCGAGACGAAGCGGAAACGGAAGGCGAAGGGGGATTCAGATGAAGAGGGAGAGGAGGGGTAGTGGCTTCGTGGGAAAATCCGGTCATTCTGAGCGCAGCGAAGAACCTCTCACTTTTTCGGCTTCTGGACTGCGGCCGCGGGTGAGGGGCGGAAATAGTCAGAGATGTTTCGCTTCGCTCGACAGCGACACGGTTCTGGACACCCTGAGCCGCGCACAGAGGAAGACTCCAGCGGAGCCCCTCACAACCCGCCCGCGAACTGCACCGACTCACTCTCCGCGCTCTCGCCGATGGCATTGATCCCGATCGCCTCAAGGGCACCTCTGGATATGGGGTGTTTTTTCGAGAGGGCTTTGGCTGGTAAAAAAACGATTTTTGCCGGTCTTCTTCCGCTGCAGATGGTGTGGGTCTGGGCGTGGGGTGCTCTGATTGGTCCGGTTTTTCGGTGTTTGGGTGAGTCATCGGTGACCTTTGGCACCCTTTGGAGGGGCTTTACTGCCTTCAACGTGCCAGGCAGGCATAGCGGTCCATGTTATAGACCAGGTTGCTGAGGGGGTTGTGCTGGGTGGCGCGTTGGAGTCCGATACTTCGACACAGGTCGGCTCCCATCTGCG
>JBBRPM010000035.1:0-40761 GCA_038228115.1 Chthoniobacterales bacterium | reverse complement strand
TGCATGCAGTTTGTGCAGCGGTCGTAGTCGATGACGGGGAACCACGGTTTCCATTCGCCGTGACGCGCGGTGCCGGTCTCGGCGCGCGCGGTTTCCACGGCGTCGCCGATCTGCGCGGGGGCGAGATTGGTGATGTCGTGAAAGCGGAGAGGCACGTCACTTTCCGCGACTTCCGGCGGGCGGCCGCCGAAGCGTCCGAGGACGAGCAGCGGCGATTTATCGGCGGGAGAAACGCCCCGGTCCGGGGCGCTGCGGGTCACCGCGTAGCCGCGCTCCAGCAACGAGCTGATCGTGGCAAAACGATCGGCGGCATCGAGGGGCTGGGAGCCGGTGCCTTCGTAAAGGACGACGCGGAGTGCGGGCGCGAGTGACATGGCGTGGCTTTACCACCGGACTTCGCAGGTGGAAAGGCCGGATGAGCAGGAAGTTCGCCGTGGGTTGTGATCGAAAGTGGAACCAGAGAGTCGAGGAGCCGGTTCGAGTGGGCCGAACCGCTGAGGGCCAAAGGCCCGGAAACAAGCCAGGCCAGGGCAACGCCCTGGGTGCGATGATGAAAGAGCGAATAGCTCTGTAAGGGTGGCACATTTCCGCTCTCGTCCCGCCCTTTCAGGGCTTTATCATTTTCAAAACGGTGACTCAGGGCGTTGCCCTGGGCTGGCTTATTTTCGCACCCTTGGTGCTCGTCGCTGCCACTGTTTAGTTCCACTTTCAATCAGACCCTTCGCCGTGAGAAATAACGAGTATCCGAATACGCGCTTCTTCCGACTGACTACTTTCTACTGATTCCTACTCCCCATCCCGCCTCCTCACTCAACTGCGCTTTTGAAAAAGCGATTGCGAGTCGGTGACGTTTAGGTCGCTCAGGTCGAGCCCGTGTCCATCGGAACGTCCGGTGGCCAGCGAGATTTGCTCGGCGATGCGCTTGGCGGCGGGGCTGGCGTAATACTTCATCGAGCCCACGGTGAGGTGCGTGGGGAAGACGAGCACCAGCAGCGAGTTTTCGTCCACGTTGATCATGAGGGTGCTGAAATTTTCCCCCTGCTGATACATGCTTGTGAAGTTATTCTCGTTGACCAGTGAAGCCATGAACTGCACGGCATTATAAGCGTTCGATCCAAGGGTGGCGAACGTCGTGGTGTCGATCGCTTCAGGACTGCCGCTTTGGTGGATGAGGTAGCCGGCCTTTTCGACCAGGAGCGCGATGTTCGCTTCGCTCTTGGCTAGCAGGTCCGTTAGCACCTCATCGACCAGGTCGATGTCGGTTTGATTAAGTGATGGGAACTGGCCCATGAGTATGAGGGATTACTTACGAACGCCGTCGCTGAGGAATTTGTGGAGCAACATGCGGGTGATCATGTTGAGTGTCTCGAATACGCCCTCGCACTTCGCGGCGGATGCCTCAAAAGTGGGAGCCTGCACCTCTCGGTTGTTTAGTAGGAAGTCAAGATACTCGACCGGAGCGACGTCTGGGATGTCGCGCTTGTTGTATTGCATGACGATCGGGATGTCATTGATGTTGATGTTGAGCGACTTCAGGTTCTCTTCGAGATGTTTGAAGGTCTCGATGTTTTCCTCCATCTTGTCGTATTGCGAGTCGGCGACAAAGACGATGCCATCGACTCCGCGGAGAACAATCTGACGGGTGGCATTGTAGATAACCTGACCGGGGACCGTGAAAAGCGCGAACTTGGTCTTAAAGCCGCGAATCGCCACGGCTTCCAGCGGGAAGAAATCGAAGAAGAGCGTACGATCACTGCTGGTCGCTAGTGAAGTCATCTTCCCCTTGGCTTCAGGGTTGGGAACGTGAACGTTCTTATGGACCTGTTCGAGGTTGGTCGTCTTCCCGCTTTTAGCAGGTCCATAGTAAACGATCTTTACCTGTAGTTCCTTGGTAGCTTGGTTAATGATGGCCATTGGCGTTGAATCTAAAGAATGAAGCGGGCGGTTACTTTTTGAAGGTATCAGCGCAGAGGTGGAGGGCGTGAGCCGGGAGCGCCTCGCCGGCGTTTCCCAAAGCTGCGAAAAGGATTTCGCCGTGCTGGAACATCTGGCAGGGCGCGCCTTGCGTGTGCAGGGTGACCGCGTTGATGGCGCCGAGGCTCATTTCCCCGGCATATTTGTTCAGCCGCGCAAAGATCTGCGGCATAAAGGCGGCGAACGTTTCGCCATTCATCTGGTCGGGCAGCCGGTGCGCGACGACGAGGCCTTCCTGCATGGCGACGATCGCACCGCTGACCCCGGCAAGTTTGGTGACGTTTTCCACGATCTCGGTGGGCGACCAGCTAGTCTTTCCGGGCTGGCTAAAAATTTCGCCGAGTGTTTGCGCAAGCGTCTCTGCCACAGGTGCCGCGGGCACCGCAGCTTTCGGAAGCACGACAGGCTCGGACTCGGGCTCGGGCTCGATCCGGGCGGCGGCAGGGGCCTCTTCCGGTATCACACACAGAGCTGGCGCAGGCGCGGCGGGAGTTGCTTCGTTACCGCGGAAAAGTGTGGGAATGTCTTCGCCGAACGATGCGCGCTGGCGGGCTTCGGTCGTGCCTTTTGAGGCCTTGAGAAAGGCGGGAGCGACGATGCGCAACGGGAGCGACAACTCGGTGTCGGCATCGGCTCCGCTGGCCCCCGGTGGCGGCGGTGTGATCCAGTCGCGGAGCTGTCCCCAGTGAAAGAGCACGCGGCCTTTCGCGAGACCGGCGGTCACTTCGCTGTTGGGAAGAGAAACGGTCGCGCCGTTCATCGTGCCGACTTCAGCGCGGATGAGTTCCGGCCAGTTGGCGGCCAGTTCGCCGATCGGAAGCACCAGCGGCGGGCCTTCTTTTTTCACAGCCACTGGCGCGGGAACCGGCTTCGGAGCCGGCGCGGCAGCCGGTGCGGTAGCCGGTGCGGGAACTGGCGCTGGCACTGGCATTTTCAAAGCAGGTGTCGGCGCGACTGACGCCGCGAGGTCCGCCGGCGGCGCGAGCGGAGCGGTCGGCGTGACCGGGGTGATCGGCGTTTTCTCAATGGGCTCGGCTTCGTCCGACGGCTGCTGCGCTGTGATGGTGGGACCGAAATCGATAATGGTTTCCGGCTTCGCAGGCTCCTGTTCCGGTGCCTCGGGCAGCGTCAGTGCGACGGCGCGCGGATTTTCTTTGTCGCCGAAAAGATTGTAGCCGTCCGCCGGCACCGCGCTCGGGCGCTGGTCCTGACGGCGCTTCAAAAGCTCGGGCCGCACGCGTTTGAAAATCTCGGCCAGTGGCACTTCCACCATGCGCTTGTCTTCCGGCGGTCCGGGTTTGAAGACGCCGGGAGGTGCCTGCCGGTAGAGGCTGGCGAGCGACATTTTCACCGAGCAGGTCGGGAGTTGTTTTATAATCGTGGGCACCGGCAGTGTGACGGTCGCGGCGTCATCCGGGAGGTTTTGCACGCAGCCGCGAAGGTCGGCGGGAAACTTCGCGAGGATGGCCGCGAGCGAGAGATGCGCGATTTCCACGGTCGGCACGATCGCAGGTGCCTCGCCGCTAAAGTGTGATGATCCGTGGGTTAAAAGCGCCAGCGGAGTGGACTCGGTTTTTCGGAAAAGATTGGAGATGAATTTGAGCATGCGCCGGGAAATTCCCAACGCTCCATCAAGCAGACGCGATGCCACCATGCGGCCCGACTGACGCCGCCTTTACAGCGTCTCGTCCCAACTCGCGGCATCCTTGAGCAAAATCTCGCGAAGCCACCGGATCGGGCCCTGGCCATGATCGCAGACGGCGTCATGAAATTTCCGCAGCGAGTAGTTCGCACCTTCCTGCTTTTCAAAGTCGCGGCGCAGCTTGAGGAGTTGGAACTTTCCGAGCGTGTAGAAAAGATAGCCGGGATCGAAGGTGCCGCGCAGGGCTTCCTGCCGGGCGGGCTTTTCTTCGTAGTAACAGTGATCGCGGAAGAACTGCGTGCCCTCCTCCACCGTCATGCCGTGGCAGTGCATCTTGATGGAAACGCACAGCCGGCAGATGCGCAGGAGCGCTTCATCGGACTGCGCGAGCCGGTATCTCGCCGCGTCCGCACCCGTGCCGCCGTAGCCTTCATCGACTAGCATCTGCTCGCAGTAGTGCGCCCAGCCTTCGACAAAAGCGTAGCTACCAAACATCTTCTGCACACGACTCACCGGCGAAGCATTCAGATGCAGGAACTGGACATAGTGTCCTGGGTAGGCTTCGTGAATGCTAACGACATCCGCGGTGAAATGATTGAACGCGCCGAGCCATTCGTCCTTCTCCTTTTCGGACCATTCTTTTTCCACGGGAGTGACATAGTAATAGGCTTCCGCGCCGCGCTTTTCGAAAGGCCCGGGCGTATCCATCGAGGCGAAGCTGCCGGCCCGCTGATAGGTCGGCGTTTCCTCCACCGTCGCGCGCACCTCACCTGGCACGGTGATGATTTGGTGGTCGATGAGAAACTGTCGGATCGCCTCCAAATTTTTCCTTGTGTCGGGAATAAGTGAGTCCGCCGTCGGATGGTCGCGCTGCAATTCACGCATCGCTTCCACCGGCGTCTTTCCGGGCGCGACGATTTTGGCGGCGCTGGCAAATGTCTCCTGCTCGCGCTGCAATGCGCTCAGGCCGATTTCCAGAATTTTGTCTGGTGCCAGCGTGATGGCATCGCGGGCGGCGAGGAACTTTCGGTAGCGCTCTTCTCCGAGCGCGAACTTGTCATCCGCCCGCGGGAGCTTTTCATTTTCCAGCCACGCAGCGTAGTCCTTGAAAGCGACGATCGCCTCTGCGCTCGCAGCGTGAAACTGGGCCATCAGTTTTTCATCCTTCACGTCGCGGACCGCGATCGTGAGATCCTTTTCGAGAAACTCCGCCGTGCCTTTCGCGATCTCGATGGCGAGCGCGATTTTTGGTCGCGGCAGTGGATCGACGAGATTCGTGCGGGCCGTGGCGAGGAAGGCTGGGACGGCATTCGCGAGCTTCACGATGTAGCGCAGGCGCTCGGCGAGCGGCGCAAAGTCGCGCTTGAGATAGACGTTAAAATCGAAGGACTCGGCATAGACCATCGGGTTCTTTTCAAACGCGTGTGCCTCTTCCATTTCGAAGAGTTCGTTCTGCACCGTGAGCCGCAGCGTGCGCAGATCGGACACCGTCGCGGCACCGAGAGTCTGGCGATCGATGGCCGCAAAACGTGCATCGAAATCGTGCAGACGCTTCTGCTCCGCTGCGAGCGCGGCGGGCGCGCAGTCCGGCGCGAGTCCGTCGAATTCATGCAAGCCCAAGGCCACGCCGCTGAGTGGTCGCGCGAGAAAGTAGCCGTGCAGGAAATCGTCCGCGATTTTTTGAAAAGCCGCATCTGCGGCTTCATCGGCGTGGAGAGTCGCGGCAGTGAGCAAAGCGAGCGCGAGTGCGGTGCGAAGTTTGGAGAACATGGACGCGAAGGCTAGGCGTCCGCGTGGCCGCGGGCTACTCGCAAAAGCACCGCGCTACTTGGCGCGCGGATGGAATTTCAAATGCACGTTTTTCAAATGCCGCTGATCGACGTGCGTGTAAATCTGCGTGGTCGAAATGTCGGCGTGACCGAGCATTTCCTGGATGATGCGCAGGTCCGCGCCGTTGCTGAGCAGGTGCGTGGCGAAGCTGTGGCGGAGCAAATGTGGATACACATTCAGGTCGAGCCCGGCGTGTTTCGCGACCTCCTTTACGATTTGCCAGACGCGCACCGTGGTCAGCTTTTTACCGCCGCGCGTGGAGAGGAAAATCTCGCTGCCGGTCTTCTTCGTCACGCTGTCGGGCCGTCCGCGTTCGAGATATGCGACGATGGCTTCGCACGCCTTTTTCCCGACGGGGATGAGCCGCGTTTTGTTGCCTTTTCCCGTCACGCGGATGACGCGGTTTTCCAGATCGAGCAGTTCGAGTTTTGCGTTCACGAGTTCGGAAACGCGCAGGCCGCTGGCGTAGAGAAGCTCCAGCATGGCGCGGTCGCGCAGGCCGCGTGGAGCTTCGAGGTCCACGCCGTCGAGGAGGCGATCGACTTGCAATTCATTCATCGTCTCTGGCAGATGGCGCGCGATGCGGGGGAGGGGAATCGGCTCCGATATGTCGCGCGGAATCCGGCCGCGCACTTGCAGCCAGCGAAAGAAAATCCGCAGCGCGACCACGATGAGTTTGATCGAGGCTGCTGACAGTCCGCGCCGCTTGGAGTGCGCTAGGTAATCGGAGAGATGCTGGAGCGTGACCTCGCGCGCTTCGACGATCATTTGCGGTGGCGGTGTGCCGACCTGGACTAACTGCGCGAGCGCGGCCTCGCCGACTTTTTCGATGAGCCGCCGTTTTTCCAGCCAGCTCGTGAAACCCTCGAGCGAGAGACGCGTTGAGAGTTGGTAGTTATCCGAAACGCCGCGCTCGACCGCGAGGTAGAGCATGAAGTCTTCGAGGTCGGCGCGCATGGCGGGTGCCTCTTCTATTTCATCGCGTCGAGCGATTGCCGGGCGAGTTTTCGTGCGCCGGAATTTTTGTATTTCGCGCTCGCGGCCTCGGTGAAATCCGCGCGCGCTTCGTCGCGGCGATCGAGCGCGAGCAGGGCGCGGCCTCGATTGTAGCGGATGTAGGGATCGTCGGGCGCGAGCGCGGCGGCGGCGGCGAAGGCGGCGAGCGCGTCTTCGTGGCGGCGGAGTAAAAGGAGCGCGTCGCCGCGGCGGCTGTGCGCCTTCGCAGTGAGAGCGTGATCCGCGGGCAGAAACTCGGGGAGCGCCGCGAGCACGAGGTCGCACGTTTGCAGCGCGGACTCGGCGGAAGGTGCGGCGCTGTTTGCTTCGCGCAGCATTTCTTTCACGCGATCGAGCAGCATCGCGAACGGTCCCGCGGCCTCGCTGCCGGCGACGTGAGTTTTGTGATAACGACGCAACTCCTCGATGCAACGTTGAGCGTCGCCAGCCACGGCCAGCTTGTTGATTTCCGCGAGCGATGCGGCGGGCACTGCTTGCGCTTTCGCGACCGGCGGCTCGGCGGGTTTCTGGCCAGCGAGAAAGATGTCGTCGCCGACGAGGCGCGAATATTCGGCGGGGATTTGCGTGCCGCCCGAGCGCTCCATCACGCGGGCACGGGTGCGCTTGAAAACCTGCTCGATGCTGAGTCCGGGCGAGAGCAGATGGCGCGTGAGTTCCTCGGTGTAGAGGCCGTTCGTGCCTGCGCCGTCCGAGGCGGCGCGTCCGGCGTCAGTAGCAAATGCGACGAGCGAACCGGCCGGCGGATTCATTTCCACCAAGCCACCGCTGCCGGTCGCGTCGCGCTTTCGCGGATCGATGGCCACGGGCGTGGTGCGGCACGCGTCGAGGATCACGAGATTGCACGCGGCTCCGGCGGTGCTCATTTCGGCGACCGCTTGCTCGACGTTGAAAAGCCTCGTCTCCGCGAGGAGTCGGCGGCTGGTGTCGTCGGCGTTTTCGGAGTGATAGCCGGACTTGAGCGGGAGGAGATAATTCGAGCCAGTGACCGAAATCCCGTGCCCGGAAAAGTAGAAGAGTCCGACTTCTGCGCCGCGCAACTTCGCGCGAAAGGCGAGCACGGCGGCGAGCAATTCGTCGCGCGTGACGTCGTGCTTTTCGATGACGCTGAAGCCGAGGGCGCGCAGGGTTTTCGCCATCGCCCTTGCGTCGTTCACCGTGTTCCGCAGCGGGCCCACGGTTGATTCGTAGCGGCTGTTGCCGATGACGAGGGCGACGCGGGAAGGCGGCGCATTTTCCACAGCGTGCGCGAAGGCGACGGGGAAAAACGCCGCGAGTGCGAAACGGATGAAGTTGTTCTTTGGCACGGCCACGAGTGATGGATACAACGCCGGAAGCAGCGACGTTGGCAAGTCGCCGTCCCTCATTCACCCACGATGATTTTTTCACGCGCCCTTATTCTAGCTGTCGCCGCCTCTCTCGCCTCGGGCTGCGCGGCGACTTCGCGAAACGATCCACACGCCGCGTCCTTCACGCCGGGCGATCCGGCTGCGCCCTCGCAGGTCACGCCGGAGGAAGCGCTCGCGATTGCGAAGCGGCTGGCTACGCATCCGTGGCGGCCTTTTGCCAATAATATCCTGCACGGAAAAGACGCCGCGGGAATCGTGGTGCAGACGCCGGATACGGGCTTTCAAGAGCAGCCGGATCGGCCTGGCTGGTGGATTCCGGGCGAGGTGAATGTCGGGATGCCCTACAAGTGGGGCGGCTTCGATGACCCGGCTACCTTCGACGCGGCGATCGCGGATGGGCTCGCAGCGGGCGATGTTTCCTCGCCGGCGAAACGGCGCGCGGATAACTCGGCGGTGAGTGCGCGGGCGGCGGGTGTCGATTGCTCCGGCTTTGTGTCGCGATGCCTGAAGCTGCCGGCGGTTCACGATACGACGCAGCTCCCGTCGGTGTGCCTCGCGCTACCATCCGCCGCGGAGCTTCGTCCCGGCGACCTGCTGAATATCCCGCATCGCCATGTGCTGCTGTGCGCGGGCTGGGCGGCGGCGGATCACCAGACGATCTACTTTTACGAAACCGGCGGCGGGCCAAATTTTTGGAAGCCGGGACTGAAGCGCGCGTCGCTCGAAGCGCTGCTCGCGCTGGGTTATCAGCCCCTGCGCTACCGCGGCATGGCGACGACGACTCGCGCCGATGGCAAGGAAGTGCTGTCGCGCGCCGTCATTGCCCAAGCCGTGGTCGTGGCGAAGCCGACGGTCGGCGAACCCTGATGCCGCCAGCATTTGCGCGCGGACGCGTTTATTTTTCATCCGCCCAATCGACGATAAAAAGCGTGACGGCCTGGCGCGGAAGTTTGCACGGCACGGTGACGGTTCCGTGATCGATGGCGATCGATGCGGGTGCGCCGAGGACGGCGAGGTGCCCGGCTTTTTCCAAAACGGAATACTGCGCGGGCGAAGGCTGCGCGGGCGATCCCATGGCCTGCCACGCGGTGAACGAGTTGCTGTGATCGTGGTCGATGAGATAGCGCTGGAAGTGCGCTTGGCCGGAGACGACCGGAAGGCCGGAGAGCGTGAGGGAAACGTCGGCATCGGGGCCGGGAAGATCGGCATCGTGGTAGTGCCAGACGAGGATGACCGCGCTGCTTTTATCGAGGCTGGCGAGCGCAGAGATGTCGGGCTGAAGGCGGACGCCGTCCTTCATCATGGCATCGAGCGAAAGCGCGGCGTCGCTGGTAGCCGCGATACGCTGGCCGCTCATTTTGTTAAACATGCGAAAGACGTTCAGCACGGGCAGGTCGATGCCATTGCTGGCGAGGACGCGAAAGCCCGCGAAGAACGGCTGCTCTTCAAACTCGAAGGCCCAGGTGAGCGCGCCTTCGAGGTTCACACCGTGGCGGTCGGCGAGTTCGCATTTGCGGGCAAAGCTGGCGGCGGTGTAGCTGGAATACATAGTGCCATTGCGGTAGCCGAGTTGCGGCCCCTGACACGCGGCGCAGCCGTCGGGATCGCTCTCGCCGATGACGAGTGGCTTGTTTTTCAGCTCGGGAAAAGAAGCGACCACGGAGAACGCGGAGTCGATGTCGCGAAGCTGATTAGCGAGGCCCATGACGACGTGGCCATCGGTAAAACGCGGCTGGCCCTTCGCGTGAAAGGAAATGAAATCGGTGGGCGTGCCGGCTTGCAGACAATGGGTGAGAAATTCGCCGAGGAATTTCCCGCCCGCACCGCCTGCGACATCCGGCCCGCCGACTCGTGCGGTCGGGAGCGCGCGGCGGACGGCGCGGACGGCGCGATCGTGGAGGAGGTAGAACTCGTCCCGCGTGCCGCGCCAGTAGCCGATGTTGGGCTCGTTCCAAGTCTCCCAATACCACTGCTCTACTTCGGCCTTTCCGTATTTCTCCACGCAATGCTGCGCCCACTGGAAGACAAGCTCTTCCCACTTCGCATAGTCCTTTGGCGGGTAGGCCCAGCCAGTATAGATCTCGTCATACTTCGCCTTGGGCGTCCAGTGATGCTGATAAGGCTCAGGCTTTACGGAAAGCGCCTGCGGCATGAAGCCGATCTGCGCATAGGGCTTGATGCCACGCGCGAGATAGGTGTCAAAAATGGCATCGACGATCTTCCAGTCATAGACTGCATGACCCTGAGCGTCCTCGGTGTAGGCATTAGTGCTGCCCCACTTCAGCGCCGGAGTGCCATCGCCGGTGACGAGCAGACTGTGAGCGCGGAAGAAGACTTGTTTCGGCCTTAGCTCTCCGAGTTCCGAAAGTAGCTTTTGCCCGTCTTTCATCGTCGCGTAGTTCGGCTCGTCCGCACCGAAAAAACGCCAGATCGGCTTTAACTCACCGAGCGGTTTTGCAGCATCCACGTGGATGGCGACGGGGAAGGAGTCTTCCGCGAAAAGGGCCGCTGCAGCAAGCGGCAGCACCGCCAGGAGGAGTCGGAGTTTCACGGTGCGTTCAGACTTCGACGCGGGCGTAGATAGTCGCCAGCGGAAGGGAAAATTCGAGTTCGGGCAACTCGATCACCGCGTCGGCGGCGGTGAAGACGTCGCGCGTCCAGCCTTTGGGCGTGCGGTGGTAGATCGTCACTTCCCGCCGGTCCTGCGTCCTTCGGGCTGATCCATGCGATGCGGCAAGCGCGACTCATAGGTGGATGAAGTGCGTGCAAAGAAGGGGGAAGTCAACTGTCGGCCAGCGGGTTTCCGGTGAGTCGCGCAAAGGCTTCGAGATACTTCGCGCTCGTTTTCTGGATGACTTCATTGGGCAGCGATGGGGCCGGCGGAGTCTTGTCCCACGTCAGCGTTTCGAGGTAGTCGCGGACGAATTGCTTGTCATAACTCGGCGGGCTGATGCCCGGCTGATATTGATCCGCGGGCCAGAAGCGGGAGCTGTCGGGAGTTAGGACTTCGTCGATCAGGATCACGCGCCCATCGATGAGGCCAAACTCCAGCTTGGTATCCGCGACGATGATCCCGCGGTGGGCGGCGTAGGCACGGCCTTCTTCATAAATGCGGAGGGTGAGATCGCGCACTTGCGTCGCTACGTCTTCGCCGAGGATTTCGAGGCAGCGCGCCCAGGATATATTTTCGTCGTGTCCCGTGGCGGCTTTCGTCGCGGGCGTGAAGATCGTTTCGGGAAGCTGCTGAGCTTGCTGTAATCCGTCTGGGAGTTTGATTTCACAGACTGTCCCGGTGGCTTGGTATTCCTTCCAACCGGAGCCGGCGAGGCAGCCGCGTGCGATGCATTCGACCGGCAGGGGCTGCGCTTTCTTTACGATCATGGAGCGCTGGGAAAGCTGCTCTGCAAAAGGCCGGAGCGTCGCTGGGAAATCGCGCGCGTCCGTGGCGATGATGTGGTTTTCTACAAAACCAAAACGCTCAAACCAGAACGCGGAGATGGAAGTGAGCACAGCGCCTTTGCGCGGAATTGGGTTGGGCAGGATGCAGTCAAATGCGCTGATGCGGTCGGTCGCGACGAGGAGCAGGTGCTCTCCGAGGTCGAAGATTTCACGCACTTTGCCGGAGGCGACTTTGCGGAGGCCGGGAAGATCGAGAGTGAGGAGGTCCATCGGGAAGGAACGTGGACAACCGTGTCGGAACTTCCAACTTCCAACTTGGAATTGTGAGGCAGAATTTTCAGAAAAATTGATTGCATATCTCCGCAGTGCGGTGCATCATCGGCTCATCGATCTTCGTCGGTTTGCGCGCTTCCCCCAATTCACGAACTCCCAGAAGAAAATTCTCCCAAACTGTCAAACCCCCGACCCTCTCCTTATGAATCGTCCTTTCTCTCCCTCCCGTGCCGGCAGCCACCTCGCGCCACTCGCCCGCTCCGCATGCGCCCTCCTCGTCGCCAGCCTCGGCGGATCGGCGATGGCTGCCGATTTCTTCACGAGCGACCTCTACTCGGGAAACGCTGACTCGGGCGTCGATACCGGGCGGATTTACACCGCGATCGGAAATATCGTCGGCGGGGACGTGATCGTAAATGGTGCGACATTTTTCGGCACGGGCACGTCCGGGACGAATTGGGCTTTGACGGATGCACCCGCCAACTTCGGCGGCGGAGGAAATCATAGTGGTCTGGGCGATAGCATCGCCGGGTTGTTCGACGCGTTTCAGTATAGTGGAAACCCCGCGCATTTCACCGTGAGCGGCCTGACTGCGGGCCAGGTTTACCAGGTGACGTTTTATGATCAGGCGTGGGGTTTGGGGGCAGATCGGACGGTGGCCGTTAGCTCCAGTCTCGCTGGCACGACTGCCGGGACATTTAGCTACAACGAAGACGCGAAGAACCTGAGTCTTTTGCATTATACCTTTACCGCAGACGCGGCGGGATCAGCGACCTTGAGTATTGCAGTCGCCAATGGGACAAATGCGTCGATGCACCTGTATGGCTTTAGCAATGAATTGCTTAACGCATGGACGCCGGCTTCGGGTAACAACTGGGGAACGGCGGCCAACTGGTCCACTGGGACTGCGGTGGATGCAGTGGGTGCCAATGCCAGCTTTCTCGGAACGGGCGCGGCGACTAGCGTCGTGCTGGAGGCGAACAAGACAGCAGGGCACCTCTTCTTTGCGGGGACCGCTCCCTACACCGTCTCGGGGGCAAGCACGCTAACGATGCAGGCAGCGACAGGTGGGGCGACGATCGACGCCGCGACGGGCGGAATGCACACGATTACTTCCCCGGTCGTGCTGGCTTCCGACACAGCGAAGGTGGGTGGTGGGTCCGTATATATCGCCAGCGGCATCACAGGGGGCGGAGCACTCTCGGTGACAAATGGGACGCTCGCCTTGGGCGGCACCAATAGCTATGGCGGCGGCACCTCCATCTACTCCGGCACCTTGCGCGTGGGTGCGGCGGTGACGGTGGATAACCCGAGCTTCGAGCGCCCGAATACACTGGCCAACGGGACGTTTGAATACAGCCCCGCTGGCTCGGGCTGGAACTTGCACGCCACGACCGGAATCGCCTCGAATAACAGTCCGTGGTTTGCCCCGGCGGCGCTCGACGGTTTGCAGGGCGCTTATCTTCAGGGTGACAGCGGAACCGGCATTTCACAGAGCGTGAATGTCGATACCGCCGGACTATACAACGTCTCATTCCTCGCGGTGGGCCGGTCAGGTGGTAACGGTCCGAATGGCCTGGTGGTTCAAATCGATGGGTCGCCCGCGCTTACTTTGACGGGAGCTCAATTTAGCCAGGCCAACTGGCAAAACTATGTTACTTCCGCAGTGAACCTGACTGCGGGCAGTCATACCATTGCGTTTCTAGGTAATAACACGCTCGGTGGCGACAAGAGCACGGTGATCGACAAGGTGCAGATCGGCCGGACCGGCCTGAGCACCGATGTTATTCCCGACAGCTCCGCGGTTTCGCTGAAAACAGGGGATGCAACTCTGGACTTGAATGGCAACAGCGAAACGATCGGGTCGCTGACGGGAGTGAGTGGGAGCAAAGTGACTCTCGTCGGTGGGACGCTCACGACCGGCGGCAACAATGGCTCGACCAGCTTTGCCGGCACGGTCTCGGGCAGCGGCAGTCTGGTGAAAAACGGGACCGGGACGATGGTTCTTGGCAGCATGAACAGTTTCACCGGGACGATGACGGTGGCCGGTGGGGGCATCACGCTGGCGATTGGCGCTAGTCAGACCGTGGGCGGGCTGGAAGGAGCTGGAAGTCTCAGCCTGGCGCAGGCTACTTCCACGGCCTTCAGCGGCGACGCCAACTCCGGCCTCTCAGGAGCGAAGACTTATACCCACCTGCTCGATTTCAATGCCAGCAATGGCGTCACCGCGGTGAACGGTGTTTCTTTCACTACCGCAGCTCCGAGTGGGAACGATGGAAACGGTCATGCCTGGACCCTCAGTGGAACGAATGCCACTTTTGGCGGTGGAGGCGGCAGCGGCATGAGCAAGCTGCTCTCTGACTTTTACTACGGAGGCAATCCAGGAACGCTGAGTCTCACCGGGTTCACACCGGGCGCGACCTATGAGGTGCGGCTTTATAGTCGCGACTTCGGTCCGGCGGGAGATCGTCTGCTCAATGCTACCTTCAACACCGGAGCCGTGTCCGAGACCCTCAGCAACTATGACCAAAACGGCATCGTGGGATCGAACTATCTGGCCTACCAGTTCCGGGCGGATGGTGGCGGTCAAATCACCGTTTCAATGGCTCCGCTGAATCCGGGTAACACTTTTCACTGGTATGGAGTCAGTGCCGAGGCGGTGACGACTTTGGCAACGACTGTCACCCTGGGTGACGCGGGTAATCATCAGTTCGATGGTCCGATCAGCGGGGCGGGGAATATTGTGAAAGTCGGCTTTGGCCTGCAGCAACTCAATGGAGTCAACACTTACACTGGATCGACGACGATCAGCGCGGGTACGCTTCAACTTGGCAGCGGCAATCTTCCTGGCTCCATCACAGGAATCGGAACTCTGATCAAGAGTGGTAATGGAATCCTGGCTCTCTCTGCGCCGGGAAATAACTACAGCGGCGGGACGACGATCAATGGTGGCACGCTGAAGGCGACGGCGCTGAACGCAACTGGGACGGGGCCGGTGACTATTGCCGCGACGGGCACGTGGGATATAGGTTTGAACAATCAAACTGTGGCCGGCCTGAGTGGGAGTGGAACCGTGACGCGGACGGGAGGTTCCATCAGCCTCGGTGCGGATGGGGCGTCGATCATTTCGACATCGCATAATTATCTGCTGAAGCTGGACTTTGGTAACAACGGTGGCGCGACGGTGAACGGAGTGGCATTCGATGCTGTCACGACGAGCGGGACGGGTTGGTCGCTCACCGGGGCCGGCACGGAATTCGGGGAGGGGAATGTTTCCGGCCCTCATACGGGCTATGACCAATTGGTCGATGACTTCTACTACGGCGGCACCCCCGGCACTTTGACGTTTAGTAATCTCACACTCGGCAAGACTTACACAGCGGCGCTTTATACCAAGGTCGGCATCTGGACGGGACGCCCGCAGACGGCGACTTTTGACGAGGACGGTGCGGGCCCGGCTTCCAGTCAGGTGACGTTTGATCCGGGTGACTACGGGTTTCAGTCCTATAAGTTCATCGCGCAGGCTTCTTCCATGAGCATCACCATGGCGCCCACGAGTGCGGGTACCTATCATTGGTTTGGGGCCACGCTGGAGGAAGGCGAGCCGACTCCGACTGCCCTGACGATCGGCGATGCGAATAACTATACTTTTAGCGGAGCGATCAATGGCGCGATCAAGGTCGTAAAACAAGGCACTGGCACGCAGACCCTGAGCGGCCCGCAAAATTACGCGGAACTGGATCAGGAGAATGGCCGGACGAATTTGAACGCGAGCCTGGCGAATGCTGTGATCAATGGCGACGGCGGCATCCTGGTCATCAACGCCGATGCGACGAATTCGACCGTGAACGTCAACGGTGGCAACACGACTTACTTTGGCGCGAGCCAGACGCTAAATTCCCTGAACATCGGGAATGGCGGGGTGGCGATCCTCGGAGCGCCTGCATCCGGGCCTGAGTTTGCGGTGAACCCCGTTCCCGAACCCGGCAGTGCGGCGCTGATCGTCGGTGGTTTTCTCACGATGCTCTCCCGCTGCCGCCGTCGTCGCTCGTGAAGTAGATAAGCGGGCGCGCGGTTGCGGTTTAGGAAGATGGCGAGCCTTGTCATCGGGGCGGCGATTGTATTAGTGAAACGCATGCTTCCCCTTTTCCTCAGACGCCTGATCGGTGAAAATCCGGTGCCGACGCTCTTGCATCTGACCCATGCCAAGGCTGGTTCGACCTGGATCGCGGCGGTGTTGCACGAGCTTTTCGGAGAGAAGCTCGCGCCGCGCGGCCGGCGGGTGGCGGAATCGAGCGGAGGGGAATTGGGCCGGCATGTTTTTGAAACGGGGCGCGTGTATCCGGCGATGTTCATGACGCGCGAGGAAGTGCTGAGTCATCCCGAGCTGAACGGGTGCAAACGGTTCGTGGTGATTCGCGATCTGCGCGACACGCTAGTGGCCCTTTTTTACAGCCTGAAACTGGCCGGTCCCGGCGAGAACTCGGCGGCCTCGCGAGGCGAGATGGATCCGATCTTCAGCGATGATGAGGAGGCGGGATTATTGCAGGTGTTGGATTCGCGGATCGCGCAGATCGCGGAGATCCAGACTTCGTGGTTCAAGCAGGGAGAGGTCATTCTGCGCTATGAGGATTTGATCGACAGTGGTTTTCACGTGCTGCGGGATGCGTTCATCCACCGGCTCGGCTTGCCGGTTTCGGAGAAAAAACTGCACCGCGCGATCCAGTGCGCGCCGGGTGAGCGCAGTGCGCAGGCGGTGCGGCAGCGCGGGCGGAGGGGCGGGGCCGTGCAGTGGCGCAATCATTTCACGCCGAAAGTGCGGGCGCGTTTCGCGGAAAAATTCGGACACGTCCTGATCGCGGCGGGTTACGAAAAGGATCTCGCCTGGTCGCGCGACCCGTCCTCGACTCATTCGACGGCGGGCCTGTAGCGTCGCAGGCCTGAATGATTTCTGTCACCGTCCCGATCTGCAACGAAGCTGGTAGCATCCGCGAGCTTCACGAACGCGTCTGCGCCGCGCTGGTCGCGGTGAATCAGCCGTGGGAGCTGGTGCTCGTGAATGACGGCTCGACCGATGGGTCGGAGGAATTGCTCGACGCCATCGCGGCCGAGGATCCGCGCGTGAAGGTCGTCCATTTCCGCCGCAATTTCGGTCAGACCGCCGCGATGATGGCGGGCTTCGATTTTGCGAATGGCGACATCATTATCCCGATGGATGGCGACCTGCAAAACGAGCCGGCGGACATCCCGCTGCTGCTGGCGAAACTCCAGGAGGGCTATGACGTGGTGAGCGGCTGGCGCAAGGATCGGCAGGACAACGCGCTCCAGCGCAACCTCCCGAGTATCATGGCGAACCACCTCATTTCGTTCGTGAGCGGAGTGCGGCTGCACGACTTCGGCTGCTCGCTGAAAGCGTATCGGCGGGAGGTCATCGAGGGCGTGCGGCTTTATGGTGAAATGCACCGCTTTCTCCCGATCTACGCGGGCTGGCACGGCGCGCGGATCACCGAAGTCGTCGTGCGCCACTACGCGCGGGAGAGCGGCCACTCGAAGTATGGGCTCGAGCGCGTGCTGAAGGTGCTGGCGGATCTCATCACCGTGAAATTCCTCGCGCGCTTCCAGCAAAAGCCGATGTACCTCTTCGGTGCGGTGGGCCTCGGGTCGCTGGTCGTCAGCTTTTCCAGCGGAGCCTATTCGCTCTGGCGAAAATTTGGGCTGGGCGAATCGTTCATTAAAAATCCGCTCCTGCTCATCGCCATCCTCACCGCCATGACGGGCCTCATGTGCATCCTCATGGGTCTGCTGGCGGAGATGATCGTGCGGACATTTTATGAGTCGCAGGGGAAGAGCGTTTACCTCGTGCGGGCGACGCGGAATGTGGACGGTCGCGCGGGAAACGAGGTCGCTGGTGAATAGGGAATCCTCGTTTGATGGCGGGCTGTGCCTGCGGCGCCGAACATCGAACATCGAACATCGAACATCGAATCAAAGAACGCAGAGTTCTCCCGCGCGGCCGCTTTCCCCATTTCGACGTTCGACGTTCGACGTTCGACGTTCGATGTTCAGCCCGCCGCAGGCAAAACCCCGCATCGGAGAAACACCATGTGCGGGATAGCGGGCTTCGTCGGTCGCGGGGATCTCGGCGTGCTGCGCCGGATGACGGACGCCATCCGCCACCGCGGTCCCGATGCGGAAGGCCATTGGTCCGAAGAAAACACCGGCGTCTTCCTCGGCCACCGCCGCCTCTCGATTATCGACCTCAGCGGCGGCGCGCAGCCCATGTGGACGCGCGATGGAAAACTCGGCGTCACCTTCAACGGCGAAATCTACAACCACGCCGAACTCCGCGCGGAACTTGTGCAGCGCGGCTGTCAGTTCGCGACCGACCATTCCGACACCGAAGTCCTGCTCCATGCCTATCGCGAGTGGGGCGACGGTTTCGTCGAGCGACTCAACGGCATGTGGGCATTCGTCATCTACGATCGCGAGCGCCGCCGCCTCTTCGGCAGCCGCGATCGGTTCGGAAAAAAGCCGCTCTATTACTTTCATGAAGGCGACACGTTCGGCTTCGCCAGCGAACTCCCCGCGCTGCTCCAGCATCCGGGTTGTCCGCGAAACCTCGATGCGCTTTCGCTGAAAAAGTATTTCGCCCACTGCTACATCCCCGCCCCGCGCAGCATTTACGAACGCGTGTGGAAATTGCCGGGCGGGCATTCGTTCGCATCCGATCTCGCGGATCGAACGCTAAAAATTTCGCGCTGGTGGGAGTTCATTTTGGAAACGCAAGCGCCGCCAGATGAGGAGATTTTGTGTGAAGAAATCCGCGCTACGCTCGACCGCGCCGTCCAGCGCCGCCTCATGTCCGACGTTCCCCTCGGCGTCTTCCTCAGCGGGGGCATCGACTCCTCCGCCATCGCCGCGCTCGCCGCGAAACACGTCCCCGCCGGCCAGCTCAACACTTTCTCCATCGGCTTCAACGAACCCAGCTTCGACGAATCCAGCTACGCCCGCCTCGTCGCCAAAAATCTCGGCACGAATCACCGCGAAGAAATTCTCGACCTCGAAAAATCCACCGCTCTCATCCCCGACATCGTCGCGCGTCTCGACGAACCGCTCGGCGACGGCTCGCTGCTTCCGACATATCTCCTTTCAAAATTCACGCGCCAGCACGTCACCGTCGCGCTCGGCGGCGATGGCGGCGACGAACTCTTCGCCGGCTACGACCCTTTTCGCGCGCTGAAGAAAGCCGAACTCTACGCCAAGATCGTCCCCAAACCCATCCACGCCGGCATCCGCCACCTCGCCGCGCGCCTCCCAGTCTCGCATCAAAACATCAGCCTCGATTTCAAAATCAAACGCACCCTGATGGGCCTCAGCTACCCGCCGCCGCTCTGGAACGCCGTCTGGATGAGCGCTCTCGAACCGCGCGACATTTCCGCCCTTTTCCAGGAACCGACGCCCATCGAAACGCTCTACAGCGAAGCCATCGAAGCCTGGGACCGCTGCGCACAGCCGAACATCGTGGACCGCGCGCTGCAATTCTGGACGAACGTTTATCTGCAAGACGGCATCCTCGCGAAAGTCGATCGCGCGAGCATGATGAACTCGCTCGAAGCCCGCTCGCCCTTCCTCGACCTCGAAGTCGTCAACCTCGCGCGTAAAATTCCGTGGCAGCTAAAACTCCGCGGCGGCACGACGAAATGGATCCTGAAAAAAGCCCTCGCGCCATTGCTGCCGCAGGAAATCATCGACCGCCCAAAGAAAGGTTTTGGCATGCCGATCGGTCGCTGGCTCAGCGAAGGAAAATTCCCCATCGAACCAGAAAAAACTGCGCTGCTTCTGAACCCAGCTTTCATTTCCAAAAAGTGGGCCGAACACCGCGAGCACCGAGCCGACCACCGCCTTTTTCTGTGGAGCTACTGGCTCTTCTCGCGCTGGCAGCAGCGGTAGTTTTTCTCCGCGCGCATGCCCGAACCGATCCGCATCCTCCACGTCATCGACAGCTTCGACCTCGGCGGTGCGCAGGAGGCGCTCGTCAATTTGGTCGCGTGCTCGGATCGCACGCGCTTTGCGCCGGAGGTGGCGACCATGCACGGGCGCGGGGTTTATTGGGAAAGATTTCGCGCGCTCGGCGTGCCGGTGCATTCGCTTTCGCCGCACAAGTTTTTCCCGCTCTATTTCTGGCACCTCCTTCGGCTGCTGCTGACGGGCGAATACGACATCGTCCACTGCCACCTCATCGCCTCGAATCTCGTCGCCAAGCCGCTCGCCGCGCTGCTTGGAGTGCCGGTGCGATTCAATCACGATCAGGCCAACGACGAGTATCGCTACCGCGACAAGGTGCGGCTCGCGCTGGACACCTTCGCGAACCGTTTCTCCACGCATATCTGCGCCGTGTCCGCGTCGATCGTGGAGTTTTTGGTAAAACACGAACGCGTTCCGCGCGAACGAATCTCACTCGTGCATAATGCGATCGACCTCCGCCGCTTCACGCCCGCGCCGGAGCGGCGCGCGGAGTTGCGACGCGAATGGAATCTTCCGACCGATGCGCCAGTGATAGCGGGCGTCGGTCGGCTCAACTACCAAAAGAACTTTCCGCTCTTCCTCGAGATCGCCGCCGAGATCGCGCGCTCGCATCCGAGCGCGATCTTCGTGATCGCGGGTACTGGCCCGGAAGAACACGCGCTGCGGAAAAGCGCCGGCGCGAATGTGCGCTTCCTCGGCTTCGTCGCGGACACGGCGCGGCTTTACGACGCCGTCGATTTCCTGCTCATGCCATCGCGTTTCGAGGGCCTGCCGATGACGCTGCTGGAAGCGATGGCGATGCGCGTCCCCGTCGTCGCCTCGCGACTGGATGGCATCGCGGAACTCATCGAAGACGGCGTGGACGGCCTGCTCGCGACGCCCTCCGCGACGGGTGAATTTGTCGCGCACATTCGCTCGCTGCTCGACGACGCAAACAGCGCGCGCTCGCTCGCGGACGCAGCATTTCAAAAGGTGACGCGCGACTTTTCCGCCGAGCGCATGACGCGCGAAGTCGAGGCGCTCTACACGCGCTATTTGCCGTGAAAATCCTGACGCTCTGCTACGAATATCCGCCCCTCGGCGGAGGCGCGGGCCGCGTGGCGAAAAGTATCGCGGAAGAACTCGCGGCGCGCGGGCACGAGGTGCGCTTTCAGACGGGCGGGATGCCGTATTTGCCAAAGCACGAACGCATCGGAGGCGTGGATGTGTTTCGCACGAATTCATTCCGCAAGCGCGAGGAGGCGTGCAGCGTTTTCGAGATGGGGCTTTTTGTGCTCACGAGTTTTTTGCCCACGTTGCGGCATCTGCGCACATGGAAACCGGATGTGATGCACGTCCATCTCGCAGTGCCGACTGGCGCGCTCGCCTTCGCTGCGCATTGCGTCACGGGAGTGCCGTACGCGCTCACCGCGCACCTCGGCGACGTGCCCGGCGCGCTGCCGGAGCAGACGGATCACCTCTTCCGCCGCCTCGGTCCTTTCATCCGCCCGATCTGGAAACGCGCCGCGCGCATCAGCGCCGTCAGCGAATTCGTGCGCGAACTCGCGGAACGCGCTTATGGTCGCGAGATCACGACCATTTTCAACGGGGTCGATTTAAAAAACGTTTCGACCGCTCCCAGCCGCATCGGGAAGCCGCTGCGTTTGATCAGCGTGGGCCGCTTCAATCCGCAGAAAAATTTTGTCTTCCTCGTCGAAACGCTTGCCCGTGTCGCCGACCTCGACTGGCAACTCACGATCGTCGGTGACGGCGCGGACATGCGCGCGGTCCGCGAAGTCGTGGCGCGGCATGCGCTGGGAAATCGCGTGTCGCTTCCCGGCTGGCGCGAGGCTCGCGAAGTCGAAACGCTCCTCGCCGACGCCGATATTTTCCTCATGCCATCCACCGTCGAGGGACTCTCCGTGGCCGCGATCGAGGCGCTGAAGCATGGCCTGGCCTTGATCGGCAGCGATATCGGCGGACTGCGCGATGTCATAGATGACGGCGTAAATGGCACACGCTTTCCTGCCGGTGACGCGATTCGATTTGCGGAAAGTTTGCGCGCGTTGCTCGACGATCCGGCGACCGTTTTGCGCATGAAAGAGGCGAGCCGGACGAAAGTGCGGCAGTTTGATCGCGAGAAAATCGCCGCCGAATACGAACGCGTTTTGTGCGATGCCTGCGAGAAGGATTGATTCGGCGAGGCGTTCCAGGAATTTTCCAAACCTTTGCTGCTCTTAACCCAACGCCTTTCCGAACCGACCATGAAAGAACCATCGCTGACCGTCGAAACTGCCGTGAAACAACGCTACGCCGCTGGCGCGCAGGCGCAGGAAGCGGCGCTGTGCTGCCCGGTCGTTTACGACCCGCAGTATTTGAAAATCATCCCGGATGAAGTCATCGAGCGCGACTACGGCTGCGGCGATCCGAGCGCGCATGTGCAGGCTGGCGAGACGGTGCTCGATCTTGGCAGCGGCACGGGAAAGATTTGTTTCATCGCCTCGCAGGTCGTCGGCGCGGCGGGAAAAGTGATCGGCATCGACATGACGGACGCGATGCTCGAAGTCGCGCGCCGCAATGCGCCGATCGTCGCGGAGCGCACCGGCTTCGCGAACGTCGAGTTTCGTAAAGGTCGCATCCAGGATCTCGCGCTCGATTTGGAGAAGCTCGACGCCGAGCTGCGCGCCCGGCCCATCGCGAGTGCGGACGCATTTCTCGCAGCGGAGGATCTCGCGCAGGAACTCCGCGTGAAGCACCCGCTCGTCGCGACCGAAACGATCGACGTCGTCGTTTCAAACTGCGTGCTGAATCTCGTGGAGCCGTGCGCGAAGCGGGAGCTTTTCGAGGAGATTTTCCGGGTGCTAAAAGTCGGTGGGCGCGCCGTGATTTCCGACATCGTATGCGATGAGGAAGTGCCCGACGAATTGCAAGACGACCCGGAATTGTGGAGCGGCTGCATCAGTGGCGCGCTCACGGAAGACGGCTTCATCACGGCTTTTGAGGAGGCAGGATTTTACGGGATCCGCATTTTGAAACGCGACGCGGAGCCGTGGCAGACGGTGCAGGGAATCGAGTTCCGCTCGGTCACGGTCGAGGCGTTCAAAGGCAAGCAGGGCGCGTGTCTTGAGCGGAATCAGGCGGTCATTTACAAAGGCCCGTTCAAGGCCGTGCTCGATGACGACGATCATCACATCACCCGCGGCGAGCGCCACGCGGTGTGCGACAAGACGTTTCAGATTTTGAAAAAAGAGCCGTATCGCGAGCACTTCGAATTCATCGAACCCCTGACGCCGGTGCCGCTCGAAGACGCCGCGCCTTTTGACAGCGATCGCGACGCCGTGCGGCAGGCTGGCGAGACGAAAGGCCGCGGCTACAACACGACCACCGCGAAGGCGGGTAACTGCTGCGATTCCGGCGGCGGATGCTGTTAAACGAGCAGCCCTTTCACTACCTGCCCATGCACGTCAGTGAGCCGGAATTGCCGGCCCTGATAGCGATACGTCAGCGCTTCGTGATTGATGCCGCAGAGGTGCAGGATCGTCGCCTGCATGTCGTGGATGTGGACGGGGTCGCGCACGATGTTCCAGGCGAAGTCGTCCGTCTCGCCGAAGGTGCTGCCAGGTTTTACGCCGCCGCCTGCGAGCCACATGCTGTAAGCACGCCCGAAATGATCGCGCCCCGCGGGCTTCGCAGGATCGCCCTGGCCGAACGGAGTGCGGCCAAATTCCCCGCCCCAAACGACGAGCGTGTCTTCGAGCAGGCCGCGCTGTTTTAAGTCGGCGACGAGCGCTGCGGATGGCTGATCCGTGTCGCGACATTGCTCGGCGAGTTGCGTGAAAAGATTGCTGTGCTGGTCCCAGCCACTGTGCATGAGCTGCACGAAACGCACGCCGCGTTCGAGCAGTCGGCGCGCGATGAGACAGTTGTTCGCGAAGGTGCCTTTCGTCAGCGCGTCGGGGCCGTAGAGGTCTATCGTGTGTTTCGGCTCGGTGGAAAAATCGAGCAAGTCGGGCACGCTCGCCTGCATCTTGAAAGCCATCTCATACTGCGCGATCCGCGTGTCGATTTCCGGATCGCCGTAGTCGGCGAGATGCGCGGCGTTCATCGCCTGGATGTCATCGAGCAAGACGCGGCGCTCCTCGCGACTCATGCCAGGCGGATTTTGCAGGTAGGGCACGGGATCGCCGGTATTGCGAAAGCGCACGCCTTGAAAACGGCTCGGGAGAAATCCGCTGCCCCAGTAGTAATCGTAGAAAAGCTGCCCGCATGTGCGGCCCTTGTCCGAGGAAGTCATCACCACAAACGCAGGCAGATCGTCCGCCGCGCAGCCGAGACCGTAGGAAAGCCACGCGCCCATGCTCGGGCGTCCGGGCACTTGCGCGCCGGTCATGAAAAACGTTACGCCCGGCGCGTGGTTCACGGCCTCGGTGTTCATTGAGCGCACCACGCAAATGTCGTCCGCGATCGAGCCGATATGCGGCAGCATTTCACTCAGTTCGATGCCGCTCTGGCCATACGCGCGAAACGGTTTGAGCGCGGGCGTGATCGGCCATTTTTTGTTTCCGGCGGTCATCGTGGAGAGCCGCGTCGTGCCGCGCACGCTCTCGGGAATTTCCTGCCCACCCATCTTTTCCATCACGGGTTTCCGGTCGAAAAGATCGACGTGCGATGGCCCTCCACCCTGCCACAGGCAGACGACGCGCTTCGCCTTCGGCGCAAAATGCGGGAGCTGTGGCAGGCCGGGCTGCGAAGCATTCGCGGGAAAACGCGCGAGCAGCGAGGCGAGCGCGAGGCCGCCGATGCCGTGTGCTGCGCTGCCAAAAAGCTGGCGGCGCGTAACGCGTTGTTGGTTGAGCAAAAGGTCCGTGAGCATGGGATGGAGCGACGTTTAGAAGCAGACGGCTGAAATGAGCGCGAACGAATCAAGGCGCACGTTCCCGCAACCTGTCATTCTGAGGAACGAAGAGCCGAGTCTGCGAGACAGCGTGTGGGCGAAGGGGGACGCAATCTCTGACTTTTTCCCGGGGGCGCACGCGACGCGGAGCGAGCCGCCCGGAAGCTCCGCTCCACCTCCGCCCGCGAATAGTCAGAGATTCTTCGCTTCGCTCAGAATGACAGGTTTGAGGGATCATTCGCGGGTGAGTGCTTCGTCGAGATTGAAGATCGCGAGGCAGACGGCGGAAAGCGCGGCGTGGTCGGCGATTGGGAGATTTTCGGAGCGCGGCGCGGCACCGACGGCCACGACTTCGGCAGCGGCTTTCGCGTCTGCGGAATAGATCGCGAGTTGCCGCTCATACGCGCGGCGCAGCGCGGTGAGATCGGCGGACGTTGGCGCGCGACCGAGCACGCGGCGGAAGGCAAAGACGAGTCGTGCATCCACCTCCGGCGCGGCCTCCATGCTGTGTGCTGCGAGCACGCGCGCGGCTTCGGCCCATGTCGGATCGTTCAGCGTCGTGAGTGCGTGGAGCGGCGTGCTCGTCAGCGACGCGCGCACTTTGCACGTCTGCCGGTTCGCCGCGTCGAACATATTTGCAGGCCCGATCGTGCGCCGCCAAAACGTGTAGAGACTGCGCCGGTAAAGGTCCGCGCCAGACGACGCGGGATACGTAAAATCGCGCTCCTTCGTGATCGCGAGCGTCTCCCAAATCTGGTCCGGCTGGTACGGATACACGGGCTTTCCACCGATGCGCGGATCGAGCAACCCGCTCGCCGCAAGTGCGACATCGCGGAGGATCATCGCCGGTGCGCGGAAACGTGCGCCGCGAGCGAGCAGACGGTTTTCAGAATCGCGTGCCAGCAGTTCCTTCGACACGCGACTGCTCTGCCGATACGTCGCGCTCGTCACGATGAGCCGGTGCATGTGCTTCATACTCCATCCGCATTCGCGAAACTCCACCGCGAGCCAGTCGAGCATATCGCCATGCACCGGAGCTTCGCTCTGCACGCCGAAATCCTCCGCCGTTTTCACCAGGCCCATGCCGAAGAAAGTCTGCCACATCCGATTCACCTGCACGCGCGCAGTCAGCGGATGCTCCGGCGTGAAAAGCCAGCGCGCAAAATCCAGCCGCGTCGCTGCGGAATCTTTTGCCAGAGCTGGAAGGAACGCGGGCATCGCCCCTTTCACGTCCGTGGTCGGCGAGAGATAATTTCCGCGATCCAGCAGCTTCGTCTGCCGCGGTTTCGCGTCGGACATCACCATCACGCGTGGCACCTTCAGTTTGAAATCCGCGAGCGCCTTTTCCGCCGCTTCCTTCTTCCGCTGCGCAGGCAGCAACTCCGCCGGCGGATTCGTTTTCAAAAAATGCGCGCGCAATTTCCCCGTCTCGTCCTTCGAGCGGCCCGGCGCTTTCTTTTTCAAAATCGCCGCGATATCCGCGGGCAAAGCCGCGCGCCCGACAGGATCTGCGACCGCAGTCGCCGCAATGCGAAATCTGCCGAGCATGTGCTGCGCGTGGCTGGACTGAAATTCCATCGTGACCGTGATCGGTGCCGCCTCTGCATTTTTCAGCGGCTCGGCGGTCTGCACCACGAGCGCGTGCGGATGCATGGTGTCGGGATAAATCGCCCACGCGGTTGCGGGCTTGTCGTCGATCGCGCCCGCCGCGGGAAATCCCACCTGCGCGTAATCCGCCGAGGCCGCACTGAACGCGATTTCTTTTCCGCCGACGCTCGCCCGCAGACGCGTCAGCACCGCGTTCCCGCTGTCGCTGCGGCCCGCGCCTTTCGATGGCAGGCGGTCGTCCGGGATCGTCTCGATGCGCAGCCCCGTGAGATTTGCAACCGTGCCGGGCAGCTCGATCGTGTAGTTCGCCTTGTCCGGGTTCGGCCCGGACGCGAAGACCGAAAGATCATCCTCCACCGTGAGCCGCACGCCGTCCGTGGCGGTCGTGGAAAGCGGCCGCAGATTCGTCCACGCGGTCGCCCCTTCGTCCGTCACCGCCTTTTCCCAAGCCACTTGCGCGACTGCGGACTCCGGCGCGTCGGCGATTTGTTTTTCCGCCAAAGCCGCCGCCGTCGCTTCATTTTCCAGCGCTTTCATCTTCGCCATCTCTTCTGCCGTGCCCGCGTGGATCCACGGATCGGCCACGCGATATTGGCCACTGCCCGACGGCACCCCGCTCTCCGGCACGTTATTAAAAAGCGCGAGGATCGAGTAGTAGTCGCGCTGCGTGATCGGATCGTACTTGTGATCGTGGCACTGCGCGCACGCCATCGTCAGGCCCATCCACGTCGTCGAAGTCGTGTCCACGCGATCGAAAAGATTGTTCCAGCGCTGCTCTTCCGGGATCGCGCCGCCTTCGCCGTTGAGCAGGTGGTTGCGATTAAAAGCGGTCGCGATGAGTTGGTCGGTCGTCGGGTTCGGCAAAAGATCGCCCGCGAGTTGCTCGATCGAAAAGCGGTCGAACGGCATGTCCGCATTCAGCGCGCGCACCACCCAATCGCGCCACACCCACTGAAACGTATCGCCGTCCTGCTGAAACCCATTGCTGTCCGCAAACCGCGCCGCATCCAGCCACGGCAGCGCCATCCGCTCGCCGTAATGCGGCGAGGCGAGCAGCCGATCCACGGCGCGCTCATAGGCGTCGGCCGCGGTGTCGGCGAGAAAGGCGTCCACGTCCTCCGGCTTCGGCGGCAGACCCGTGAGATCGAGCGTCACGCGGCGCAGCAGCGTTTCATTCGATGCCTCGGAGGACGGCCTCAGCCCTTGATCTATGAGCTTTTTCAAAACGAAAGCGTCGATGGGATTACGCGCCCACTTTTCGAAATCTGAAATCTGAGATCTGAAATCTGAAATGGCCGGCACCGCCGCCCGCACTGGCGCGACGAAGGCCCAGTGCTGCTGATACTCCGCGCCCTCCGCGATCCAGCGTTTCAACTTCGCCTTCTGCTCCGCCGTCAGCGTGCGATTCGATTTCGGCGGCGGCATCTTCTCGTCCTTGTCGGTGGAAAAAATGTGCGTGATCAGCGAGCTCTTGTCCGCCGCGCCGGGCACGATCGCGATCTCCTCCGACTCCGCTGGCTTCAGCGCATCCGCCCGCACATCCAGCCGCAGCCCGGCTTTGCGTTTGTTCGGGTCCTGACCGTGACAGTAGAAACAGTTCTCCGAAAGGATCGGCCGGATGTCGCGATTGAAAGACAGCTTTTCCTCCGCACGCAGAGCGAGCGGGAGCAGGAGTGCGGAGGAGAGGATGGCGCGTTTCATGGCACGGGGAGGCATCGGGATTATACCCCGGAGTGAAGACGTTATTGTGGAAAAATCGCGCACGGACTTTTGCTTGCCGCAACCGCGCTTGCTCTTCACAAAAGTGGGAGGGAAAAACTTATGCAGGGAACTACCGCACCGGACTACGTCACGATCGGCTTCGAGAAAATCGACCGCGATCTCAGGTTTCTCATCGGCTGCCTCGGTGAAGTGCTCACCGATCTCGGCCTCGCCGACTTCGCGCAGCATCTCCCTTGGAGCGGCAAGGTCTTCGACTCCGATCACATCGACGAGCTGCCGCCGCAGCTTGGACTCGTCTATTCCATCGCGTTTCAGCTCCTCAACATGGTCGAGGAAAACACTGCCGCCGCGATGCGCGATCTGCGCGAAGCGAGCGAAGGTCTCACCGCCGAGCGCGGGCTCTGGGGCGCGCAGCTTGCGACTTTGAAAACGGCGGGGATGAGCGCGGAGGAAATCGCCGCAGGCTTCGGCTCCGTGCGCGTCGAGCCCGTGCTCACCGCGCATCCGACGGAAGCGAAACGTCTCGCCGTGCTTGATCAACACCGCGCTCTTTTCGCGCTCATCGACGCTCGCGAACACGGCCAGCAAACGCCCAGCGAGCAGGCGCGTCTTCGCGAAAAAACCAAGGCCGCGCTCGAACGGCTCTGGCGCACCGGCGAAATCCTGCTCGAAAAACCGACGCTCGCGGATGAGCGCCGCAACGTTTTCCACTACCTGCGCGACGTCTTCCCGACCGTCCTGCCCGAGCTGGATTCGCGACTGCGCTACGCGTGGACCGATGCCGGTTTCGACGCCGCGCTACTCGATGGCAAACTGCCGCAAGTCCGCTTCGGCACCTGGGTCGGCGGCGATCGCGACGGGCATCCCGGTGTGACTGCGGAAATCACCGCCGAGACGTTGGAGCGGCTGCGCGCAAATGCGCTCGTCGTGCTCCACCGCCAGCTCAGCGCGCTCGCGGGAAAAGTCAGCCTTTCCTCGTGGATGCAGCCGCCGCCCGATGCGCTCGTCGCGCGCCGCACGCAGCTTGCAGAAGCGCTCGGCGAAACGGGCCGCGCCATCCTCGCGCAAAACACCGCCGAGCCGTGGCGGCAATTCGTCGAGTTGCTCGTCGCGCGTCTGCCGATCGAGATCGCGCCGCACGCACTCGCGCAAATTCGCGAAGGCAGCGGACGTTATCAACACGCCGCAGAACTCGCCGCCGATCTGCAAACTCTCGAAGACTCGCTCACCGCCGTCGGAGCCGCGCGTCTCGCCGCCAGCGATGTGCGCCCCGTCGTCCGCGCACTGGAAGTTTTCGGCTTTCACCTCGCCATCCTCGATGTCCGGCAAAACTCCGCCTTTCACGCCAAGGCGCTCTCGCAACTCATGGTCGCCGCCGGCATCGACGGCAGCCAGTGGGAAGAGTGGAGCGAAGTAGAGCGGCTGCGTTTTCTCGACAAGGAACTCAAATCTCCGCGCCCATTTCTCCACGGCAGCGTCTCCGCCGGACACGAGGCCGACGCGGTGCTCGGCTGCTTCCGCGTGCTCGCCGCGCACATCCGGCGCTGCGGCGCGGATGGCATCGGCTCGCTCATCATCAGCATGACGCGCCGCCTCTCGGATCTCCTCGTCGTGTATGTGCTCGCCCGCGAAGCCGGCCTCACGCGGATGCTTCCCGAAGGGCTCGTGTGCATGCTTCCCGTCGTCCCGCTCTTTGAAACGCTCGACGATTTGGAAGCCGGTCCCGCGATTTTGCAGAGCTTCCTGGAGCAGGCGATGACGCGGCGCTCGCTCGAGTTTTTGTCGTGGAATTGGGGGCGCGAAAAGCTGCCGCTCGTCCAGCAAGTCATGGTCGGCTACAGCGACAGCAACAAAGATTCCGGCATCGTGGCCAGTCAGTGGGGCCTGCAAAAAGCGCAGTCGCGTCTCGCGAAATTGGGCCGCGACACCGGTGTGCGCATCCGCTTTTTCCACGGACGCGGCGGTACCGTCAGTCGCGGCGCAGGCCCGACGCATCGCTTCCTCGAAGCACTCCCGCTCGGCTCGCTCTGCGGCGATATCCGCCTGACCGAACAGGGTGAAACCATCGCGCAAAAATTTGGCAATCTGCCGACTGCGACTTTCAATCTCGAACTTCTCGTCGCCGGAGTCACCGCCACCACCCTGCGCCACGACCGCGCCGAACCCGCCCTGCCCGCGCTCGCGCCGGTGATGGAAAAGCTGCTGAAGCACAGCCAGCAAGGCTACCGCCGCCTCCTCGACACCGAAGGGTTCCTCACCTTTTATCGCCAGGCCACGCCGATCGACGCGCTCGAGCACAGCCGCATCGGCTCGCGCCCCTCGCGCCGCACCGGCAAACCGAGCCTCGCCGATCTGCGCGCGATTCCGTGGGTGTTCAGTTGGAGTCAGGCGCGGTTTTACGTTCCCGGCTGGTTCGGCGCGGGCTCCGGCCTCGCTGCGCTGGATGAATCCGAGATCGCCGAAATCCGCGCGCACATCCGCACCTGGCCTTTCCTGCACTACGTCCTCACGAACATCGAATCGAGCATCGCCAGCACCGACCTCGACCTCATGCGCTCCTACGCCGGCCTCGTGGAAGACGACGCGCTGCGCACGCGCTTCATGGGCATCATCGAAGGCGAGTGGAATCTCACCAACGCCATGCTCGAAAAAATCCGCGGCCGCCCCATGTCCGCCCGCCGCCCGCGCATGCTGAAGACGCTCGAACTCCGCGCCGAGGCCCTGCGCATCCTGCACTTGCAAGAAATCAGCCTCCTTCGCCGCTGGAGAAAACTCCGCGCCACAGACGAGGCTGCTGCCGAGACGATGCTGCCCGACTTGCTGCTTTCGATCAACGCGATCGCTAGCGGTTTGCGGACGACAGGGTAAAGTCGCGTCTGCACTTCGCTTGAGTGCCCGACTTTCCATGAATCGTTTTGCCACAAAACTCGCCGATCGCGGCCTCACCCTCCATCGGGCGGAGACGGAAATTTTGCAGATCAATGTGGGCAAACTTTGCAATCTGACCTGCGCGCATTGCCACGTGAACGCCGGGCCGAAGCGGAAGGAAATCGTGGCGCGCGCGACCGTGGATCGCATTATCGACTGGTTCGCGGCGACTGCGATTCCCACGCTCGATCTCACCGGCGGCGCGCCGGAGATGATTCCCGATTTTCGCTACCTCGTCGAAAGAGTGCGCGCCATGCCGCTGCGGCGGCGGATCATCGATCGGTGCAATCTCACGATCCTGCTGGAAGCGGGGCAGGATGGACTCGCGGAATTTTTAGCCGAAAACGAAATCGAAGTCGTGGCGTCGATGCCGTGTTACGAGCCGAAGAACGTGACCGAACAGCGCGGCGAAGGCGTCTTTGATGCGAGCATCGCGGCGCTGCAATTACTCAACCGCCTCGGCTACGGGAAGCGCGCGGAACTCCCGCTACATCTCGTTTACAATCCAAACGGCGCCTTTCTCCCTGGACCGCAGGCGGAACTCGAGGCCGACTACAAACGCGAGCTGGGCGCGCATTTCGGCATCGTCTTCAACAGTCTCTACACGATCACGAATCTGCCGATCGCGCGCTTTGCGAGCTGGCTGCGGCACGAGGGAAAATACGCGGCGTATCTCGATCTACTTGTGTCCGCATTTAATCCCGCGACCATCGACGGGCTGATGTGCCGGAACACGATCAACGTGAGCTGGCAGGGCGAAGTCCACGACTGTGATTTCAACCAAATGCTGAATCTGCCGCTGGCTGGAAACGGGCGCACGTTTTTGTGGGATGTCGATCCCGCCGGGTTGGAAGGGCGCGCGATTGCGACGGGCGAACATTGCTTCGGCTGCACGGCCGGCGCGGGGTCGAGCTGCGGCGGCGCGCTGATGTAGCGGATCAGGATTGCGACAGCTCGGCGGCGTGCGTGGTCTCCGCGATGAGCGCGCGGTAGCGGCGATGATCGGGCATTTCGAGCTTTGGGTCGCGGTCGAAAATGAGGAAGGCGGCGTTGCGCGCGAGCGTCATGAGTTCGTGGTCGGTGAGCAGGTTGCCGAGCTTCAACGGCGCGAGCCCGCTTTGCGCGGTGCCGAGGATGTCACCAGGTCCGCGCAGTTGCAGATCGGCTTCGGCGATGGCAAAGCCGCTCGTCGTTTTCTCCAGGACGCGCAGCTTTTCCAAACTCGCCGGGTCCTCCGCGGAAGTGAGCAGGATGCAGTAGCTCTTGTGCTCGCCGCGCCCGATGCGACCGCGCAATTGATGCAACTGCGCGAGGCCGAAACGTTCCGCGTTTTCGATCAGCATCACGTTCGCATTCGGCACGTCGATGCCGACTTCGATGACGGTCGTGGCGATAAGCGCCTGCGTCTCGCCGCGGCGGAAGCGCTCCATGATCGCCTCCTTTTCCTCCGCCGGGATGCGCCCGTGCAGCAGCTCGCATTTCATCGGCGCGAGCAGCTCAGTCCATTTCGCAAACTCGGTCGCTGCGGCCTTGGCTTCGAGTTTCGCGGATTCGTCGATGAGCGGATAAACGATGTAAGCCTGCCGCCCCGCGCTGAGTTGCTCGCGCAAAAATTTCACCGCGTCCGGCAGCTTCCCGGGATCGCGGGCGAGGGTGATGATTTTGCCTCGATTGCGTGGCATTTCGTCGAGCGTCGAGACATCGAGATCGCCGTAAAGCGTCATGGTCAAAGTGCGCGGGATCGGCGTGGCCGTCATGACGAGCACATCGGGCGCGGCTCCTTTTTCGCGCAGCCGCGCGCGTTGCATGACGCCGAATTTGTGCTGCTCATCGATGACCGCGAGCCCGAGATTTTCCACGCCCGCGCCGTCGTATAAAAGGGCGTGTGTCCCGACGAGGATTTGCGCGGGTTGGTTGGAAAACGCGGGTGTGCCCGGCGGGTCGTCAAGCGCGGCACGCGGTTCGCGCGCGCTACCCGGATTTTCCAGCGCCGCGAATAGCGGCAGCGCGCCCGTCTCCTCCCGCCGCGCGGCTGTGCGCAGGGCGACGCTAAGGCCCAGCGGCTCCAGCAGGCGGCGGAAATTCACGTAATGCTGCTCCGCCAAAACTTGAGTCGGGGCCATGAGCGCGGCTTGGTGGCCGGACTCGACGCATTGCAGCATCGCACTCAGAGCGACCAGCGTTTTCCCGGAACCGACATCGCCGTGCAGCAGCCGGTTCATGGCGCGGGGCGAGGCGAGATCGGCGGTGATTTCCGCGATGACGCGCTGCTGCGCGCCAGTGAGCGGGAAGGGGAGCGACTCGTGCAGGCGGCGCATCAGCACGCCGCCGGCGGCATGCACTTCGCCGGGCAGCGCCAGTTGCTGCGCGCGCTTGGACGAGATGCACATTTGCATTGCGAAAAACTCGGTCAGCACCAGATGCCGCCGTGCTTTGGCGAGCGACTCCATATTCGCGGGAAAGTGCATCTGCCGCAGCGCCCAGACGCGCGGCATGGCATCGAGCGTCGTTGGCAGGAGATCGGGCACGTCGTCATCGAGCAGCCGTTCGAGCACGTCCCAGACGATCTGCCGGAGCATGCGCGTGGAAAGGCCCTCGGTGGCCCGGTGGATCGGCGCGACCCGGTTTAGATGCACGCTTTCCTGCGCGCCGTCCTCGACCACTTCGAATTCCGGATGGGCGATCACCACGCCCGATCCGCTGCGCTTCGGCTTTCCGTAAACGACGAGGCGCTGGCCATTCACGATCGCCTTTTCGACCCAGTGCGCATTGAACCACCGACAGACCAGAGGGGCGCTGAGCGCGTGCGCGTTTTCGTCTTCCAGCAGCACGTCGAACATCTTTTGCGAGCCGCGAATCCGCTTCACGGTCGTCTTCTTCACCAGGCCGCAGATGCAGACGGGATCAGGCGTCTCGCCGTCCGGGAAGCGGTCGAACCGGGTGCGATCCTCGTGCCTTTTCGGGAAATGGGTGAGCAAATCTGCGACCGAACGCAGACCGAAACGCTCGAGCTGGCGGACGCGCTGGGGCGGCAGCCATTCGAGTTCGGCGAGGGCGGTTTCGAGAGTCACGCGCGGGAGCATAGCGGCGGCACGGCGCGGGGGAATACAGATTGCGTCCTACGCTGGTCTGGTTCCTGCGCTGACAGGAGGAGCCCAGGAAGATTTCCGTTTGACCTCACCCGCTCGTCCTTTAGGGTTCGCGCCTTCACGCCAAAATCATGCCTTCGTATCAAATTCGCATCCTCCTCCTACTGAGCCTTCTATGGCTCGTTTTCCCAGCAGCATCGCCAGCCAGCGACTCGCTTTTTAACGCGGAAAACGCCCGCCGGCTCGACACTACGGAGGTGAAGGCGTTCGGTCCGAAGGCCGGAAATTTTCGCTACGACAAGACGATGTTGAATGCGGCTCTCATCGCTGCGAACCGTGCGCACGCCCACTCGCAGAGCACCTGCTGGCGCTATGTGAAGCAGGCGCTGCTGGCGGCGAAGACGATCGATTCCTACCCGAAAACGGCCTACGCCAAAGAGGCTGGAGCCGAACTCACGAATAGCTACGGCTTCAAGCGCCTCGCGATTTATGATCCGTATGAAGCGCCGCTCGGCTCGGTGATCGTTTATGGCGGCCCCGGCGCGGGTCATGTCGAAATTCGGACGGCGAACGGTTTTGTCAGCGATTTCCAGACGCCGAATGCATCCACGCGACCGCTGATCGGGGTTTTTGTAAAACCGGGTTGAGCGCGCTGCTGCGGCTCCGCGTGATTCCGAACGCGAACCGCGCGGAAGTCGTCGGCGTCCACGGCGACGCGATCAAAATCAAGGTGCAAGCTCCCGCGATGGACGGGAAGGCGAACGCGGCGGTGCTGGCGTTCATGGCGGAAGCGCTTTGCATTTCCGCCCGGCAGATCACGCTGAAAGCTGGGGAAAAATCGCGCGACAAGACGCTCGCGATCGATGGGCTGGATGCGGAGGAAATCCGGCGGCGGCTGCTGGAAAGTTGAAGCGGGAAACCGGGCGGCTCAAAAATTCACCGCGCTTCCAGCGTCCCACGCGTGACGCCGAGTTGGGCTTGCGCGTGCAGGGTGCGCCAGAGTTCGGCTCCGTTTTGTCCGCCATTGAGCAACTCGCGATAGGCGGCGAGAACCTTTCCGGTTTCCCCGGCTGATTCCTCCAGCAGCTCCACGCGAAAGTCCCGCGCGCCGGCAGCTTCGAGCGGTGAAAAATAACCCGCGCCCGTCTGCGCCACGGCGTTGAAAAGCGTATTCCGGCAGCCCACATCGGCCCGGAGCGGATGCACCATGCCGACGCGGTCGCGCAGGTGGACTCGGTGCTTTTCGCACGGTCGCCCGCAGTCGGTGGAATCCTTCCCCTTCGACATGAACGCGGCGAAAACGCAGTGCTCCATATGAAACATCGGCATGTGCTGATGGAGCGTGATCTCGAACCACTCGGGCGGCGCGGCGGCGAGCAGGTCGAGCACTTGGTCGATGTTCAGATCGTAGCTGATCGTCACGCGTTCGAGATCGTGCGCTTTGAAAAAACTGGCGCTGAGCGGGTTCGCGACATTGAGGGAAAAATCGCCGACTTTTCGGAGCGCAGGCAGTTTTCGGAAATGCTCGATCGCGCCGAGATTGCGAATGAGGACGCCGTCGGGCGCGGCGTTTTCGATGAGGCGGAAAAAGCCGGCCTCGCCCGCTTTTTGGATGCGTGGCGTGGCGAGGAAGATGGCCGCGTTGCCGCGTTCGCGCACGAGTTTCACGGCGTCGGCGTAGCGACGGATGTCTTCGAAATCGACGTAGGTTTCAGCGATGCCCGCCGCAAGCGCCGCGTCGAGCTGCTCCATGGAGCGGCAGAGGACGCGGAGGGTTGACTCGTCGCGCGCCGGCGTCCGGGGCGATGAAATCAGCGAGGCGATCGTCACCGCAGTTTCCGGCCGCTTCACTGCGCGCGCGGCGTCGAGCTGGAAGACGAGTTCGCGGCGCAGCCGGTTGAGTTCGCCGATCGGGAGGATCACGTCGCCTTCGAGTTCGTTCGTGAGTTCGCCCAATTCGTAAACGCTGTCGCCGAAGCGCCCGAGGTGATCGCGCAACTTTTCGCCCGTGAGCGGCGCGGTGCGCGCGGTTTGCAGTTCGAGCGCGGAGATCACGATGCACGACCCTGCTTCGACGCGCATTTTTTCGCCCGCGCGCCCGCTTACGCGCAGATGGATCGGGACGCGCTTTCTCGGCGCGAGGTTGCCGGCGAAGGATTGCTGGAGCCGTTTGTTCAGCGCGGGATCATCGGTTTTCCACACGCGATCGCCGCGCTGCAGTTTGGCGAAATCGAGGCGTCGATGCTGGAAAAACAAGCGTCGTCCTTTGATGTGAAAAATCCGGCCACCCTGCTCCGCATCCGTGTCGCCACCGGTGTCGAAGACCACGCCGTCGCCGAGATTCAGCGGCACTTCCGAAGCGACCTCCACGAAATCGCGCCCGACACTTTCGATCCGCCCGACGAACGCACCGCGCTTTTTCCCAAACCGTGCCGACACGAGTTCCTGATGCTGCACGCCGTGCATCCAACCGCTGTAAAGCCCGCGCGAAAAAGTCATTTCGAGCTGATAACGATCCGTCGCCGTTGCCGCGTATTCGCGCTCCGCCAGCGCCGCGTCGATCGCCTTCCGATAGACCTGACACACGCCGGCCACGTACTCCGGCGACTTCAGCCGGCCCTCGATTTTGAAGCTGACCACGCCCGCGGCGATCAGCGCGGGGATTTCATTCACCGCCGCGAGATCCTGTGGTGAAAGGAGGAAGCGCTTGTCGCCGAGATCACGGACTTCGCCATCGACGATCAACTCATACGGCATGCGGCAAGCCTGTGCGCACTCGCCGCGATTTGCACTGCGCTGGCCGAGCGCTTCGCTCGTGAGACACTGCCCGGAATACGCGACGCAAAGCGCGCCGTGGACGAAGACTTCGAGTTGAGGAGTCGAAGGTCGAGGGTCGAGGGTCGAAAGCTCAGAGTTCTGACTTTCGACGCCGAATTTCTCCAACTCGCGGAGCGAAAGCTCGCGCGCCAGCACTACGCGCTCAATGCCGAGTTCGCGCGCGAACTCGACGCCTTCCGGCGAGGTGATCGTCATCTGCGTGCTGGCGTGGATCGGCAGCTCCGGCACGATCGCCTGCGCGAGGCGCACGAGGCCGACATCCTGCACGATCAGCCCATCCACACCCGCGCCATTCAGCAGGCGCAAGTAGTCGGCGGCAGCTTCGAGTTCGCCGGTAAAAACGAGCGTGTTGAAAGCGACGTAAGCCTTCACTCCATGCCGGTGGGCGAAAGCGACGACTTCCGGCAATTCGGCCTCGGTGAAATTATCCGCGCGCAGCCGCGCATTGAAGCGCGGCAGCCCAAAGTAAATCGCGTCGGCTCCATTTGCCACCGCAGCGCGCACGCAATCCCAGCCGCCCGCGGGCGCGAGAAGTTCGGGTGTGGAGTGTTCGGCGTTCATGCGAGCGCGAAGGTTAGCGCGAATCCCGCCGGATGCGAATGGTGAGACCGCACGCTTTTTTGCAAACCACTCGTCAAGCGGCTCCGCGTGCGCCATCGTGCGCGCGGAAAAATTTCACCATCACCCAACATGCTCGCCCGCGTCGCTGACTCACTCTACTGGCTTGCCCGATACATCGAACGTGCGGAAAACACCGCGCGCATCCTCGATGTCAATTTACAACTGACGCTCGACTGCGATCACGCCGGCGCGGATGCCGAGGCGCGCGACTGGCAGCCGATCATCGCGACACTGGAAGATCAGAAGCGTTTTCAGTCGCTCTACGCCGTGACGAGCGGCGACGCAGTCTGCGAGTTCGTGACCTTTGCGAAGGAAAATCCGAACTCGATCGTGTGCAGCGTGGCGCATGCTCGCGAAAATGCGCGGACGGTGCGCGAGTATATTTCGAGCGAAATGTGGGAGCGCATCAATGGGCTCTATCTGTGGTTGAACTCGGTCGCCGCGCGTCAGCTTTTTTCTGGAAGTGCGATCGATTTTTACCGGCAGGTCGTCGATTACTCGCATCAGTTTCACGGCACGACGGACGCGACGCTGACGCACGGGGAAGGCTGGAATTTCCTCCAGGTCGGCAAGTATCTCGAGCGCGCCGACGCGTCTTCGCGCATCCTCGATTTGAAGTACCACATCCTGCTCCCGAGCGGCGAACGGGTCGGGGGAAATGTGGACACGGTGCAGTGGCAGGCAGTGTTGAAATCGTGCAGCGCTTTCGAGGCATATCGGAAAATTCACACCGGCCAGGTGACGCCGGGGACCGTGGTTGAGTTTGTGTTAATGCACGAAAATTTCCCGCGCTCCGTCCGCTTTTCCATCGAGCGGCTGGATCGCGCGCTGCATCAGATTTCCGGGGCGGATCAGGGACATTACGCGAATGAAGCGGAGCGTCTTTCCGGCCGGTTGTGCTCGGAGTTGCGCTACGCGGAGACCGGCGAAATCCTGCGCACCGGCCTGCACGAATACCTCGATAGAACTCAGAGCCGTCTCATCGAGATCAATTGCGCGATGCTCGGCGAATACTGCGGCTGGCTGCCGCCCGAGGAAGAGGAGCCGGAGCAGTCGCAGCTTCAGACGGCAGGCTGAACGAAGCCCAGATACCACGCGACGATTTCCGGGCCGGCGAACATCCAGACCAGCGCGCCGAGCGCAAGGTAGGGTCCAAACGGAATCTTCGCGGACCACTCGCGCTTGCCGAGCAGGATGGTCGCGACGCCGATGATCGCGCCGAAGGACGAGCCTGCCATCACGGTGAAAAGGACGGCCTTCCAGCCCAGGAAAGCACCGATAGCTGCGATGAATTTCACGTCGCCAAAACCCATCGCTTCGCGCGGAATCGTGATCTCTTTCACCGTGCCGCTGAGCGAGCGCACGTCGTCGAGATCCCACGTTTTTTGGCCGATGGTCACGCGGTTGAAGTGGAAGACGAGCGTCACGTCCTCGAACTCCTCCTGATTGATTTCTACCGTCCGGCATTGCATGACCAGCCGGTCGGATTCACGCGCAAAAAACTCGCTCCACTTGTCCTTGTCCGCGCCGATTTGCAGCACCGCGTCCTCGCCGTCTGGCGTCCAGGTGAAGGGCTCGGGTTTTTCCAAAACGACGCGCTTTTTACCGAACATCTTTTTCCCCAGCTCCACGACGCCCCAGAGCAAAAAATAGCCGGCGGCGGCACCGACCAGCGACCAGCCGGCGGCGACGAGATACGAGTTCGCGCCCATCATCGTCGGGATCGCGAGGCTCAGCAGCACGCCCGCGACCACGCCGCCCCAGGTGATTTCATCCGGGATGATGAAGAACTCGAAGTCGATGAAAGTCGCGATGACGAAAAGGCTGACGAGGATCCAATAGGGAAACGCGAGGACCCACAGATGCGGGGACACCTTCCACCAGACGCCGAGGAAAAGCAGCCCGGTGAGCAGCTCGACGCCGAAGTAGCGGAAACGAATTGGCGCTCCGCAGTTCGCGCATTTTCCGCAAAGCACGAGCCAGGAAACGAGCGGGATATTGTGCCACCACGGGATTTGGTATTCGCATTTCGGGCAGAAGGAACGGCGCGGCTTATTCACGGAAAGATCGCGCGGCATCCGGTAGATGCAGACGTTCAGGAAGGAGCCGATCGACGCACCGAGCACGAAGGCGAACGCCGAAAAGAGATACACGTAATAGGCCGGTGGCACGGCGGGAGTGAAGGGGCCGGTGGTGCGAGCGTCAATGCGGAAGCCGCGCCCGATCGCGAGCCGTGCTTTTCCTTTTCGTTGCGCGACCGGCGGGGCATCGTGCGGGCATGACCGAGATGGAAACGCCGACGATTGCGACCGAAGTGCAGGTGATGTTTTTCGACACGGATTGCGCTGCCGTCGTCCACAATATCGCCTACCTGCGTTTCATCGAAATCGCGCGCACGCTGCTCGCCGATCAGCTCGGGATGGGGCTCGTGAGCATGGCCGATACAGGGCTTTATCCGGTCGTGGTGCGGACGGAGGTCGATTACCGCCGACCTGCGCGGCTTGGCGACAAGCTCATGGTCCACGGTCGCCTCGATGAAGTCGGGCGCATGCGCTTCTGGGTCGCATTTCAAATCATGCGCCCCGCCGACGGCACACTCATTGTCGAGTCGCGCCAGATGCTTGCCGTCATCCAGATGCCCGCGGGGAAACCCGCGCGCCTGCCCGCCGACTGGTCCACGCGCTTCGCGCACCTGCGGGGGAAATAACATGCGGAAGCTATCGGCCTGGGCTCGCTCGCATCCGGCCACCGCGATCGTCATCGCGCTGGCGGCGTTCATCCTGAGCGCGCACTTTTTTCTGAACTGGCAATCGGAAAGGCGCTGGCAAGCTTACGTAAATGCTGCGCGCGTCCGCGGCGTGAAAATCTATCTCAGCGACTTCGCGTCTCCCAAAATTCCCGAGGCGGAAAACTTCGCAGCGCTGCCGATGTTCAAGGCGATCATTAAGGGAGGCGTGCAGCGTCCGATGGAGCTACCCGAGGTCCTCGGCTCCTATCCTCCTTTCGGCAACCGATTGAAAGACGAGCCGCTCGACTGGCAGAAGTGGCAGATGTTTTTCCAGAATGCAGGCTACATCGCAGAGACGACGGACTCGCCTCCGCGCGATGTGCTGCGCGCCCTCGATCACTACTCGTCGCAATTTGCGGAATGGAGCGAATGGAAGGACCGACCGCATTGCCGCTTCCCGTTGGATAACGACGCCGGAATGGATCTTGGGGTAACTCCTTATAACATGGGCACCCATGATGTTGAACTATCTCCTCTCAGCACGTTCCAAGATGCATCAAAGCTCTTCAATTTGCGCATGCGCGCGCTTCTCGCACTTAGAGGGCGTCTAAAAAGTAAGTCATTCCAGAAATTATAGCTGTACTTTTTAAGCCACTTGGGCTGGAAAGCTTGGGATGCCCATCAAAGAACCTTATCCGAGCACACTTACCAACGCAGAATGGAAACAAATCGAACCCTTGGTTCCCGGCCCAAAGCTTTTCGGACGACCACCGCGTTACACCAAGCGTGCCATTCTCGATGCCATCTTCTACGTGGTGCGCAGCGGTTGCGCCTGGCGTATGCTCCCG
>JBBRPM010000034.1:0-40976 GCA_038228115.1 Chthoniobacterales bacterium | reverse complement strand
TCGCTCGACCAGATGACTCAATCGCTCGACCAGATGACTCAATCGCTCGACCAGATGACTCAATCGCTCGACCAGATGACTCAATCGCTCGACCAGATGACACGATCGCTCGACCAGATGACTCAATCGCTCGACCAGATGACACGATCGCTCGACCAGATGACACGATTGCCTGAGCAGATTGGCTCGAATTGGACATTTATGGCCTCAAACGGGCCGGGTTTGGCTTTTATGCTCAGATTTCACGTCAGATGAGCCTTTTTGTCGCAGGAGGGCTCGCTGCGGGTCGCGGAACGCGGAAAAGGCGGGTCGGGTCGGCTTTGGAGGACGGTGAAAGAGCGTAGTGCCGACACCGCTTTGGCAGCACCGGAGGCGTGCAAAAGGGGAAAGAGGAAAGGGGTCCGGGTAGCTCATGAGGCGCGCTGGAGCGAATCCGGCACGCCTTTTCTGCTTCAGGAGGGATGCAACCGGGGAGGGTTCCCGGCGGGTCAGAGGCTTTTGGATTTTTCCAACGTGGACGCGCATGCTTCGGCGATGGCGGCGAGCTCTTCCAGGAAGCTCGCGCGATGTTCTGCCGGGATCACCGCCAGCACTTGCGATTGCAGCTCCATCGCAATCGTCTGCGCATGGGCAAAGGTCCGCGCGCCTTTCGGCAGCAGCCGGACGCGATTGGCGCGACGATCGACTTCGTGCGCCCGCCGCTCGATGAGTCCGCTTTTTTCCATCCGCGCGAGTGTGGAGGTGATCGTGTTCGGATCGCTCGCCATCAGATCCGTGAGCCGCCGCTGCGTGATGCCCGCGGACTCGTCCTCGCTCAGCCAGCGCAGGATGCTGAATTGATCCGGCGTAATATCGAGATGCGCGACGCGCTGGCGAAAGGTTTGATTCAGCCCGTACCACGCGCGGCGGAGCAGCACCGGCAGCCGGCGGCCCGCAGCGTCGGATCGGGAGCCTCGGCCTTTCGGCTTCCCGCTTTTTCCAGAACCCGGAGCCGCGTCCATCATGCCATCCGCACTCTATTTCACGCGCATGTTTCGCCGCATGAAGGCGGGCACGTCGAGATCCTGCCCATCCACGATCGTCGGTTCGCTTTTCTCAAAACGACCGCGGGTGACGGGCTCGAAAGTCATCTGCTCCTGCTTCGCTTCCTTCTCGCGTTTTTTCGCCGCCGCCGCCGCCGCGGCTGCCGCCGCCGCCTCTCCGGCGATGGTCCCCGCCGCCGGCTGCAGCTTCGCCGCGACCCGTTCGGACGGAGCCAGCGGGATGACTTCCTGCGGCATCTCCGCGAAATCCTCCTCCTCCTCCGCCTGCGCCACGATCGCGAACGCGGGCTGCGCGTGGCGATCGGGCGCGGCTGCCGCCGGCTCGGGTTGGGCGGCCGGCGGCGCCGCGGCTGCAAGGCGCACCGGAGCGTTTCCGTTCAGTGCGCTGAGCAGCATCACCGCCATGCGGTTCCCCATGCGGGGCTCCACGGCGGTGCCGAAAAGCAGACGAGTGTCATCGCCGATGTGGCGGTTGAGTTCCTCCATGAGGATTTGCACTTCGTTCAAAGTCATAGTGGGTCCGCCGATCACGTTCACGAGCACGTTCTCCGCGTCCTCCAGCAGGCGTCCGCGATCCATGAGCGGGCTCTTCAGCGCGCGCTCCAGCGCGGCGTGCGCGCGGTTGTCGCCCTCCGCTTCGCCATAGCCGAAGAGGCAGCGCGGATTTTGCAAACGCAGCGCGGTCTGCAATTCATCAAAGCCGATGCGCACCAGCCCGGGCCGCTGCACGAGCAGGGCGATCGCGCGCACGCTCTGGCTGATCGTCTGGTCTGCCGCCACGAACGCTTCCTGGATGCCCGCCCGCGGCGAGACGGCCTCGCCCATCTTGTCGTTCTCAAAACAAATCACCACGTCCGCATATTGCTGGAGGGATTGGAGTGCTTCCTCCGCCTGCGCGCGCCGGCGCTTTCCTTCAAACGAAAACGGCATCGTCACAAACGCGACCACGATCGTGCTCTGCGCCCGCGCATAGGACGCGATCAGCGGAGCGCAGCCGGAGCCCGTCCCGCCGCCCAGTCCGGCGATGAGAAAGATCATGCCCGCGCCTTCGAGCGCGGTCTTGATTTCATCCGCGCCTTCCTCCGCCGCGGCATAGCCGACTTCGGGGTCGCCGCCCGCGCCGAGGCCGCGCGTGGTGTTTCGCCCGAGCTGCACTTTCATGGAAGCGACCGAGCTGGTCAGCGCCTGCACATCGGTGTTTAGCGCGATCAATTCGGCGTTCTCAAAACCATCGAGGAGGATGCGGTCGAGCGCGTTCGATCCCGCGCCGCCGAGGCCGAGGATCTTGATGCGCAGGTCGTTTTCGGTCGAACTTTGCAGGTGGCGTTTGATTTCAATCATGGCGTGTTGAGTGGGTTGCAGGCGTTACCAAAGACGGAAGCCAGTGAGGCCGCGGGCGACCTTGCTGAACCAGCCCGTGCGCCGCTCAGGTCGCATCGCCTGCGCGTACTTGATGAGGCCGATCGCGGTCGAAAACTGCGGGTTTTCAAAGGCCGAAGTCACTCCGCTCACCGTCTGCGCATGCGTGATGTGGACCGGCATCCCGAAGACTTCCTCGGCGAGATGGCTCATCCCCTGGAGCTGCGAACAGCCACCCGTGAGCAGCAGGCCCGCGCCCAGAAATTCCGTGCAGTGCATCGTGTCGATCTCGCGCTTGACCAGCTCCAGCGTCTCGCGCACGCGGCAGTGGATGATCGTGTTCAGCATCTCGCGCTCGATTTCTTTCCCCGCAAAACCCGTCTCATCACGCAGCACCACGGTCTCGCCCGGCAGCGAATTTCCCAGCAGCACGCTGCCTTCCTCGTGCTTGAGTTTCAGCGCCTTCGCCATCGGGATGCGCAGTCCCAGCGAAAGATCATTCGCGATGTGATCGCCGCCGATCGCGAGGCAGCCGCTCTGCTTCACCGCGCCATCCACATACACGACGTATCCCGTCGTCCCGCCGCCCATGTCGATCACGAGCGCGCCCAGACTTTTTTGATTTTGATCCAGCACGACTTGCGCGGAGGCGAGCGGTGAAAAGACGACATCCTCCACTTCGATATCCAGCTCCTTCACGCATCGCACCGTGTTTTTGATGCGATTTCCCACACCGTGAATGATGTGGAAATCCGCTTCCAGTTTGCTGCCGATCATGCCGATCGGATTCAGCACGCCGTCCTGCCCGTCCACGTAGTAGTGCTGGAGGATGGAATGCAAAAACGTGTTTGGCGGCGGGATGCTCACCTCGCGCGCCGCGGCCTGCACTTCCTCGTAATCCTCATCGCAAATCTCATCGCGATCGCCGGGGATATTGACGGAGCCGCGATTATTAAAGCTCTCGATGTGGCCGCCCGATACGCCGAGGATCACGCTGTTGATTTGCACATCGCTCTTGTCTTCCGCATCGGCCAGCGCCTCGCGGACACATTTTCCGGCGGTGTCGAAATCCACGATTTCGCCTTTGCGCACGCCGCGTGATGGCGTCTGTCCGACGCCCAATATTTTGATGGTGCCATCGCGCCGGCTTTCGCCCACGACAGCGCACACTTTGGATGTGCCGATTTCCAAACCTACGATGATGTCTTCTTTAGCCATTGAGACGGAACGGTTTTTTTACTGAATCCGCAGGGCCGTTCGAGCGATGCGGAGGGGTCGATGATTTTGGTGAATTGTTCGCGGGAGTGGATGCGGGCGCCGGTTGCGTCTCTCCTTTTTTAAGGGACGAGATCGGCCTGCCTTTGGAGTCTTTCGATGGGGGAGTCGCGCCCGCAGACAGCGCGGCGGCGTCGGCGATTTCCTGCTCGGTCTTCGCAAAAAGCACCGGCGTATTGCGCTCCACGAACAAGTTCACCTGCTGGATTTGCCGTCCGTCCTTTTCCGAAAAATCGAGCAGCCGCATCAGACGCGCGACCTGACGATCAATGCCGTCGAGGCGGAAGATAAATTTCCGGTGCAGTTGATCCGACACGATCACGCAATAGCCCTTTGAAATATCGAGCAGCCGCGGATGGAAGCGCGTGTTGTCTTTGTTCAGCCGGATGAGGTCGAGAGCCGCCAGCATTTCGTAGCTCCGCACCCTTTGCCCGAGCACCACATTCTCCGACGAAACGCCTGCGATCACCGGCAGCGAAAGGTACTCCGGCAGCTTCGCTTTGATCCGCATAGCTACTCCACGCGAATCCACCAAAAACGAATTCTCCGAAACCGACGGATGCTCGTCGTCCACCTTTTCCGCCACCCACGCGATCGGCTGGCGCTCGGTGATATTCACGTCGATCCGGTTTGGCAGCACGCGCTGTAAAGTCACGCGCTCGACTTGCGGCAGCTTGTCCAAAGCCTCGCGCGCCGCGGCGAGATCGACCGTGAAAATATTGCGCCCGATCTCGATGCCCGCCGTCGTGCGGACCTGCTCGTGCGTCAGCGCGCCGTCCGTGTTTAGCCGCAGTTCTGCGAGGAAATAGTCCGGGTTTTCCCACAGGAAACGGCGCAGACATTCCTTCCCGCCAAGATATGCGCCCGTCACGAGGCCGACGATGAGCAGCAGCCGGAAAGTAAAGAAAAACACCGCCCGCAGACGCTGCATACGCGCGATGTCGCGCCGCACGCTCACCTCCAGCAAGTGCTGATGGCGGCGATGCTGCGGTCGGGAAACGCGGCGGTTTTTCGGGGTGCGCGGAGAACTCATCTGGCGGATGGACGGTTGAGCGAAAGTTCGACGATGCGCGCGCAAAGCTGCTCGTAGCTTTGACCAGCGACGAGCGCCGCTTCCGGCAGCAGGCTCACGGAAGTCATGCCGGGAATCGTGTTGACCTCAAGCACGAATGGCTCGCCGCTTTTCGTGAGCAGCACATCGACGCGCGAATACACTTCGAGGTCGAGCGCACGATGCGCCGCGAGCGCGATCCGCTGCACCAGCTCTGTCGCCGCGTCGCCGATGGGCGCGGGGCAAAAATGGTCCGCACCCGCCGCGTTCGGATTCAAAAACGGATACTTGTTTTCAAAATTGTAGAAGTCCTTCTTCGCCACGATCTCGATCACCGGCAGCGCCACGTCGCCCACGATTCCCACCGTCAGCTCGCGGCCTTCGATGAATTGCTCGACCAGCAATTCCGTCGCGTACTTCCGCGCCTGCGCGAGCGCCGACTCCGCCTCGCTTTCACTGCGCACGATGTAAACCCCCACGCTGGAGCCTTCCTTCGGAGCCTTCACCACAAACGGAGCGGGCAGCGACGGACGCGCGCCGGCGGCCACAATTTCAAACGCGGGCGTCGGCACGCCGCGTTCGATGAAGCGCCGTTTGCTCGCGATTTTATCGATCGCCAGTTCGCTGCCAGCCACGCCTTCGCCGGTGTATTTCACCCCACGCGCTTCGAGGATGCGCTGCACTTGTCCGTCCTCGCCAAACGTCCCGTGGATCGCGTTGAACGCCACGTCCACGCCGTCAGGCAGCGCGAAGTTTTCATCCGTCACGTCCACTTCCGTGACCTCCGCGCCGAGTTTGCGCAGCGCTCCGGCGACGCCCGTTCCCGTCGCGAGCGAGACCTTCCGCTCGGAGCCAGGGCCGCCCATCAGGACCGCGATTTTCATGTGGGTGAAGTTGAGACTCATACCGTGCGGATGCGGGTGGCGACGATGCCTGCGGCGCTGAACATCGAACGTCGAACGGCAGCAAGAAAAGCCCCTCCGACTTCGATGTTCGATGTTCGATGTTCGATGTTCGATGTTCGCCTTTTCCTATTCATAAATCCCCTTCTCCTCGCCGACGATTTGCACTTCGGTTTCAAGCTCGATTCCGCGGCCCGCTCGCGCCGCGCTTTTTACTTTCTCGATCAGCGCGATCACGTCCGCCGCCGTCGCGCCGCCGTCGTTCACGATGAAGTTTCCATGCACTTCGGAAACTTTCGCGCCGCCGATGCGCCCGCCTTTCAGACCGAGTTCATCCACAAGTTTTCCCGCCGGGATTGCGCCGGGGTTTTTGAAAATGCAGCCCGCGCTCGACTCGCGCGGCTGTGAAGTGCGCCGCTTTTGCGTGGACGCATCGAGCAGCTTTTCGATCACGTCCGGCGTGCTCGGCTCGCCCTTGAAAGTGGCCGACACCGCGAAGTTCGCGACCAGCATTCCGCAGTGCCGGTAATGCACATCCATCTCGGCCGGCGTCTTCATGTGAAACGCTCCCTGCGCATCGACATAGCGCACGCTCACCACTTGCTGAAAAGTTTCGTGCCCCATCGCACCGGCATTCATCCGCAAGGCACCTCCGACGTTTCCGGGAATCCCTTCGAACCATTCAAAACCGCCGATCTGCGCATCGCGCGCGGCATACGCGAGTTCCTTTTGCTTCACGCCGACTCCCGCCGTGATGCGGCCGTCGCGCACTTCGATTTTTTTAAATTCGCCGCGACTCAGATGCACCACCACACCGCGAATGCCTCCGTCGCGCACGAGCAGATTCGAGCCGCGTCCCATTACAAAAATCGGCACACCGCGATCGGTCGCGAACTTCACCAGCCGTGAAAATCCCTCTTCCGTTTCGGGCTCCGCCCAAAACTGCGCGGGGCCGCCGACGCGCATCGTCGTGTGCTTCGAGAGCGGCTCGTAAAGCTTGATCACGCCAGCGCCCATCGCGTTTTGCAGCTCGTCCAGCAGCGCCACATCCTTCGCGAGCAGGGTCGCCGCCTCGTGGATGTTTCCGGCCCCGAGACTGATCACGCAATCGCCCGGCTCCAGCATGCGCCCGATTTCCTGCGCCAGCTTTTTCCGGTCGGGCTGAAAGCTCGCGGCCTCGTGTCCGTCGCGGATCATTTCATCGACGATCGTCTGCCCCGTCACGCCGGGGATCGGCACTTCACTCGCGGGGTAAATGTCCGCGATCATCGCCACATCCGCCGCGTGAAAAGCGCTTCCAAACTCGGTTTTCAATTTGAGCGTCCGCGAAAAACGGTGCGGCTGAAACATGCACAGCACGCGCTTCCGACCGGTGTTGCGCGCCGTCGCCAGCGTCGCCTTCACCTCGCTCGGATGATGCCCGTAGTCGTCCACGATCATGTAGCGCTCGCTGCGATATTTGATTTCAAAACGCCGTCGCGCGCCGCGGAATGTTTCAAGCGCCGCCGCGATTTTCGCGAACGGAACGCCGAGTTCCGTCGCCAGCGCGATCACGCCGACCGCATTGCTGACATTGTGCCGGCCCGGCACGTTCAACGTCACCGCGCCGAGCGGTTCGCCACCACGCAGCACGCGGAAGTGCGATTGGAAATCCTTCGCATGCACATCGTCAAAGCGGTAAAACGCGCCGTGCGATTCGCCGTAGGAAATCGCGCCCGGATGCACGGCGCAAAGCCGCGTCGCGTTCGCATCGTCTGCGCAGTAAAAAACGTTCCCGCTCGTTTGCGCGAGCAGTTGATTGAAGACCGCCTCGATCGCCGCGAGGTCGTCGTAATAGTCGAGATGCTCTTCTTCAATGTTCAGCACGATCGCGTGCTGCGGATGGTAAAGCGACAGCGTCCCGTCGCTCTCGTCGCCTTCCACGACGAAATGTTCGCCCGCTAAATCCCAGTTCGCATTCGTGTTGAGGATCGGAATTTCCGCGCCGACATAATGCGACGGATGCAGGCCGCCCTCTTTCAAAACATGCGCCGCCATTGAGGAAGTCGTCGTCTTCCCATGCATCCCGCAGACCACGATTCCCTTCTTCGCGTGCAGGATCGCCGCCAGTGCTTCCGCGCGGCGCACCATGTTCCGCTGAGTGCGGACGGCTTCATCGTACTCCACATTTCCCGGCCGGATCGCCGACGAAAAAATCACGAGATCCGCTTCCGAAAGATTGTTCGCATCCTGGCCGAGGTGAAACCGCAGCCCGCTTTTTTCGAGCCGCTCGATTTCGACCGTCCGCACTTTATCCGAGCCGCTCACGCGATGCCCGAGCGCGAGCAAAAGCCCCGCGATCCCGCTCATGCCGGACCCCGCAACGCCGATGAGGTGAATCTTCAACTCCCCGCCGATGATGATGTCCGCAAGGATTTCACCCGTGTCCATGAGGCCGCCTCCTTTCCGAGTAGGAAGTAAAAAGTAGGTAGTGAGAAGGAGACGCGACGCAGGCGGTTCCGTTCTGACCACTGACCACTGGCAACTTCTTACTCCTCTTCATACCGCTCCTCCCGCGTGCGAAAGCACCACATCCGCGACCCGTTCCGCCGCATCCGTCTGCCCGAGTGCGGCGCAGCGTGCGGACATTTCGGAGACAAAAGCGGCCTCGTCGAAAAAGCGCAGAAGATGCTGGGCCAATGCGTCTCCGGCAGTCGCGGACTGGGGTAGCAAAACGGCCGCACCGGCACGCTCGAAGATGCGTGCGTTCAAAGTCTGATGGTCCTCCGCGGCGAATGGATACGGGATCAGCACCGACGGCAGTGCGAAGTGCGAAAGCTCCGTGAGACTCGCCGCGCCGCTGCGTGCGATGCAAAAATCCGCGGCGCTGTATGCGGTCTCCATCTGATGCCAAAAGGGCGCGACGAAAGCCGGCACACCGCTCTCAGCATACTTCTCGCGGACGGAACGCTCATCGTCGCGTCCGGTCAGGTGGATGATCTGGAGCGGCTTCGCCCGGAGTGGCGGCAGCGCGGCGAGGACCGCGTTATTGATGCCGCGCGCGCCCTGGCTTCCGCCCATGACGAGGAGCGTCTTGCGATCGGTCGCGAATCCGAAGGCCGCGAGCGCGTCTGCTTTCGGCACGCGCCGCACAAGCGTCCGGCGGATTGGCGTGCCGGTGACTTCGGACTTCCCGGCGGTGAAAAATTTCGCGCACTCCGCAAAGCCGAGCAGCACGCGCGTGACGAGCCGCGCATTCAACTTGTTCGCCTTGCCCGGGATCGCATTCGACTCGTGAACGAACGTCGGTATCTTGCGCGAGCGACCGGCTAAAATCGGCGCGGTCGAAGTAAAGCCGCCCATGCCCAGCACCGCGCTCGGACTGAACTCGCGGAACAGCGCCTTCACCTGCCGCAGGCCCGTGCGGAACTGCGACCAGAAACGCAGCAGCGCGAGCGGCGACTTTCCATCGAACCCCACGCCGCGCACTTTCTCGATGCGAAAATCCGTGCGCCCCTGCGTCGCGAGCGCGTCGATCTCTTTCTCCGAAATCAGCAGCATCACGGCATGGCCGCGTTGCAACAGGACTTCGCCGACGGCGAGTCCTGGAAACAAGTGCCCGCCGGTTCCGCCGGCTGCGATGACGAAGTTCATGAAGATCAGATGCGCACCTGGCGTCGGCGGGTTTTCACTTCCAGTTTCACGGAGCCGCGGTTGCACTCTTTTTCGGTGAGGCCACGCCGGTAGATATTGATGAGGATGCCGACGCAGAGCAGGCAAAACGCGAGGTTCGATCCGCCGTAACTGATGAAGGGCAGCGGCATTCCTTTGTTCGGGAGCATCGCAGTGGTGACGCCGATATTTACGATGGCCTGAAGCGCGATCAGCATCACGACGCCGAAGCCGAGCAGCATCCCAAATCGGTCGCGGGCGCGCAACGAAATCATCGCGCCGCACACCACGATGACGACATAGCAAAACACCACCAGCAGCGTGAAGCGCAGCCCGAGTTCCTCACCGACCATCGGGAAAATAAAATCGGTGTGCGCGTACGGAAGATACGCCATTTTTTGACGCCCCATGCCGAGTCCGACTCCACTCACGCCGCCGGAGCCGAACGCGATCAAACCTTGAATCTGTTGCAGGCCCGCGCCGTCGCGAAATTCCTCCAGATTCCGAAACGCCATCATGCGATGCATCCGCTCGGGAATCCGGTAGGCGATGAACATCATCAGCCCGAGTCCGCTCGCAAACATCGGGACGATGTAAGAGACGCGCGTGCCGGCGATATACATCACGCCGATGGCCGCGGCCCCGATGAGCGCGGTGCTGCCCATGTCCACTTCGATGACGATGAGCGCCATCAATCCGCCCGCGATCAGCAGGGGCACGATGAAGCCGCGCACGAATTCCTTCGGCTCGCATTCCTTCTGCGTAAACCACCGCGCGATCACCAAGACCACCGCGAGTTTCGCCAGTTCGGAAGGCTGGAAAGACGCGACATGAAGATCCAGCCAGCGATTCGAACCGTTCAGCCGTTTCCCAATGTGCGGTGCAAAGCAAAGCATCAGCAACACGGCGGACACCCCATAAAGCCCCCACGCCACGCGCCGCCAGTGCAGGTAATCGATTTTGGCCGCGACCGCGCAGAGCAAAACGCCGATGCCAAGCCACACGAATTGGTGGTTGATGAAATACAGCGGGCTCTTCCCGTGCTCGTGCAAAAAAGCGCTCGTGCTGAAAAGCATCACGCAGCCGATCACGATGAGGGTCGCGACTGCGAGCAGCAGGCCAAAGATGCTTTTTCGATGCATGAGATGGGGCGCGGTTTAGTTTTTCTTCGCAGGAACTTTCAGCACCTGCCCGATCTGCACGTGCTTTGGATCGTCGATTTTATTCAGCTTCAAAAGCTCGACCGAATTCGTGCCAAATTTCTTCGCGATGGAAGTCGGCGTGTCACCCTTCGCGACCGTGTAAGTGCGGCCCGCCGCGTTCGCGGTCGCAGCGACGGCGGGAGCGTCCTCGCTCTTGGTGGCGAGGAATGCCGCCTTCCGTGAATCTTGAATCACCGGCGCTGCCGCCGGTTTCGGCGCAGGCTTCGCCATCGGGATGCTGATGATTTGCCCCGGACGAAGCAGCGCCACATTTTTAGCCCCGTTCGTCTCTTCGATCTCCGCCACCGAGACGCTGTATTGCGCGGCGATTTTGGAAAGCGTGTCGCCGCTCTGGACCCGATGCGTGTTCCCTTTCGCTCCCGGCGCGGGGTTATTTTCCGCGATCGACGCACTGGGATTTACCTTCGGGATCGCGGGCAGGGTACTGGACGCGGTGGAGTGCGATTCGCCGGGAGTGCGCGAGGCGCGGAGGCTGTTGAAAGCGTAGATGCCGCCGACTGCGACGACGTGCAGAACGAGCACCACGATGAACGCGCTCGAAAGATTCGTCTTCGGCTCCTCCTCATAATAGCTCTCCGACGACGGAGCGCGCCGGGTCGCGGTGGTGGCCTGGATTTTCTTCTGATTGCGGAAGAACAAAGTGAACTTCGGTAGCTTTAGCTTTTTCATGGCGTGGTGGTTTTGAGGTCTTGGACGAAGGCGCGGAATCGTTCACCGCGCTCGGCGTAATTGGTGAACATGTCGAAAGAAGAAGTGCCCGGGCTGAAGAGCACGGCGTCGCCGGGTCGCGCCAGGCTGCGCGCGATTTGCACCGCAGATTCCAGTGAGCGGCCGGCATTGCGGACAGGCAGCCGGTGTTTCCAAAGCGCCTCGATCCGGTCCGCCATTTCACCCAGCGTCACGACCGCGCGGCATCTTTGAGCGACGATCTCCGTCAGCGCTTCGTACTCGAATCCCTTGTCCTTGCCGCCCGCGATTAGCACGACCGGACGCGTCTCGGAAAGCAGCGCCTTTTCGACGGAGTCGGGATTTGTGCCCTTGGAATCATTGATCCATTCGACGCCATCAAGCTCGCGCACGGATTCACAGCGATGAGGCAGGGCCGCATACGCGGAGAGCGGCACTTTCATCGCCTCAAAAGTCAGCCCGCGCACGTGACCGACTCCGAGCGCGGCCATCAGATTTTCGGCATTGTGCGCACCTCGCAGACGGCACTCGCGCATCGTCAGCACGGGCTCGCCGCGGAAGTGGATCACGTCCTCGCGCAATTCAAAATCCGCGCCGCGTTCAAACGCGCTGAAGGTGATCTTGCGCGCGCGAAGCTCGGGCAGCGTGTCGCGGAAATTGACCACCGCCCAGTCGTCGGTTGTCTGGTTTTCAAAGATGCGAATTTTCGCCTGATAGTATTCCTCCATCGACGCGTAGCGATCGAGGTGATCGGCTGCGAACCCAAGCCAGACCGAGATTTGCGGGCGGAAGCGGCGGATCGTTTCCAGTTGAAACGAACTCAGTTCGAGGGTCATCACATCAAGCTGCGAGCTCTCCCTCACGCGCGCGGAAAAGGCCGGGCCGATATTGCCAGCGGCGACTGTTTTCACACCGCATGCGTTCAGCATTTGCGCGATGAGTTGCGTCGTCGTGGTCTTTCCGTTGGTTCCAGTAATGCCGATGATCGGGCATTTGCACCACTCGTACGCGAACTCCAGTTCGCCGATCATCGCGATGCGCGCGCGGATGAAATTTTGCACGAGCGGCACCGACGGATCGATGCCAGGGCTCAGGATCGCGGCGTCGAAATGCGCCGGCTCCGCCTCCGCTGCGAGCCCCGCGATGACACGGATTCCCCGCAGTCCGACGGCGTCGATTTTCTTGCGCAGTTTGTTTTCTTCCGCGGTGTCAAAGATGGTCACGATGGCTCCTTCCTCTGCGAGCAGGAGCGCGGCGGAGACACCACTCTCCCCAGCTCCCAGCACGGCGATTTTCTGGTTGGCGTAGGACACATTTACCGAAGTTTGAGGGTGGCGAGGCCGAGGAAGGCGCACATGATCGAGATGATCCAAAAGCGCGCGACGACGGTCGTCTCCTTCCAGCCGATGAGTTCGAAGTGATGGTGCAGCGGCGCCATGCGAAAGACGCGCCGGCCCTCGCCGTATCGCCGCTTCGTGATCTTGAACCACGTCCGCTGAATCAGCACGGAAGCAGCCTCCGCGACAAACACGCCGCCGACGACGACGAGCAACAGCTCCTGTTTGCAGCAGATCGCGACGACGCCAATGGTCGCGCCGATCGCGAGCGATCCGGTGTCTCCCATGAAGACGCGCGCGGGATGGCAATTGAACCAAAGAAACCCAAACGACGCGCCAACCATCGCCATGCAAACAACGGCGAGTTCGCCTGCAAATGGATAAAACGGGATCTGCAAATAGGAGGCGATTTTGACGTTGCCCGCGGCATACGCAAAGACGGCATAGGCAAAGGAAGTGGTCGCGGTACAGCCAGCAGCCAGGCCGTCGAGCCCATCGGTGAGATTCACAGCATTCGACGAACCGAGGATAACGAGCGCGAAAAATAAGAAGGTGAACCAACTTAAATTTCCGATAATCGGACTTTTATAAAACGGCACGTAAAGCGAACGGGCCTGCACTTCGATGGCGGGATTCCACAGAAAATATGCGGTCACAATCCCGGCCAGCGCGAGTTGCGCGAGGAGCTTCGTGCGCTCGCTCGCACCCGCGGCGTTCTTCTTCTTCACCTTCAGGTAGTCATCCCAAAATCCGAGCGCCCCGCACCAGAGGATGACGAACATGAGCAGCCACACCGCGGAGTTATCGAGCCGCGCCCAGAGCAGCGTGGAAATGATGACGGCACCGAGCAGGAGCACGCCACCCATGGTCGGCGTACCGGCTTTTTTGCCGTGCAGTTCGAACAACCGGTTGACCTCTTCCTTGGTGCGAATCGGCTGGCCGACTTTAAGCGAAATCAGTTTCCGAATGACCCGCGACCCGAAGACGAGCGAGAGCAAAAACGCGGTCAGCGCCGCCCCGATCGCGCGAAACGAGATGTAGTAAAAGACATTGAACGCGCCAAAAAAATCCGGCCCGGATCGATCGCTCAGAAAGTGGAGATACCACATCATGACGCGCTCAATCCCTCCACGATACGCTCCATTCTGGCGGAGCGACTCCCCTTCACCAGCACGACGTCGCCAGGCCTCGCGATTTCCCGCAGTGCCTGCACGGCGGCTTCCACGCTTGCTTCCGGGACGATGGTCTTCACGCCGGCAGCCGCCTCGGCGATCAATCCCGCTTCTTCGCCGACAGTGATGATGGCATCGATCCCGACCTGCGCTGCGACGAGTCCGACCCGCCGATGACCGGCTTCGGATTCGGCACCGAGCTCGCCCATGCGGCCGAGGACCGCGATGCGTTTTCCAGAGCACGGCATCGCGGCGAGCGTGCGCAGCGCGGCTTCGACGGAGTCGGGATTCGCGTTGTAGGTATCGTCCAGCACATGAATGCCGCCGATGACTTTCTGCTCCAGGCGGCCACGCGTGAGGCGGAGTCCGCGCAAACCTTCGGCGCATTCTTCCAGCGAAAGTCCGAAAAAGCGGCCCGCTGCGACGGCGAGCAGCGCATTGCGCACCATGTGAATGCCCGGCACCGGCAGCTCCGCGTCCACCCAGTGATCCTCCGCGCCGAGACGAAATTTCATGCCGCCAAAATCCTGCTGCAAGTCTTTCGCACGCACGTCGCCTTGATCGAGTCCGCAAAAAACCGCATCCGCTTTCGTCCGCGCCGCGATGCTTTTGGAAAAGTCATCGTCGGCATTCAGGATGACGAGTCCGCTCGGTTGCAGCGCCTCGGCGAGCGCGCCTTTTTCGAGCGCGATGGCTTCGCGGCTGCCCAAGTATTCGATGTGCGCGACGCCGATGTTGGTGATGATGGCCACGTCCGGCGCGGCGAGAGCGGCGAGCGGCGCGATCTCGCCGGGATGATTCATGCCGAGTTCAAACACACCGATCTGATCCGTGCTGCACGCGCGCAGCATGGTGAGCGGGAGGCCGATGTGGTTGTTGAAATTGCCCTCTGTTTTGGTGACGCGGAAATTTTCGCCAAGCACAGCCGCCGTGAAATCCTTGGTGCTGGTTTTCCCGTTACTTCCGGTGATACCCACGACTTGCAGCGGAAGCTGACGGCGATAGCGCGTCGAGATTTGCTGGAGCGCGGCGAGCGTGTCCCCGACTTCCACCTGCGCAAAACCGGGTGGCAATCCTTCCAGCGATTGCTCGACGACCGCACCGATAGCACCACGCCGCGCGGCCTCGGCGACGAAAGTGTGCCCGTCGAAATTCTGGCCGCGCAAGGCAACGAAAAGGTCCGCCGCTTTGAGCGCTCGCGAGTCCGTGCAAATCGCGTTGATCGGCAGCGCCGGGTCTCCGCCGTGCAGATGCCCGCCGGCCCAGCGATTGATGGTGTCGAGTGCGGTCGCGTCCATTTTCACCAGTCGCCTCGCTTTCCTTCGAGCGCCTGACTCGCCGTGGCCACGTCGTCGAAGGGGATGGTGTGATCGGCAAACTCCTGCGTCCGCTCATGGCCTTTTCCAGCGATGAGCACGATGTCCCGCGGCTGCGCCAGCGCGATCGCTTTGAAGATCGCTTCCTTTCGATCGACGATCACTTCATACCGGCCATGCGCCATGCCCGGCTTGATGTCTTCGATGATCGCGAGTGGATCTTCCTTCCGTGGATTGTCGCTCGTGATGATCGCCCAGTCGGCAAATTGATCGACGACCGCGCCCATCTTCGGACGCTTGCCGCGATCCCGGCTTCCGCCGCAGCCAAAGACGACGATGACCCGCTCGGGATTGAGATCGCGGCAGGTTTTGAGCACGTTTTGCAGCGCGTCGTCGGAGTGGGCGTAGTCCACGAAAACGCGGAACTGCCTTAGCCCTGGAACGGCCTCGAGACGACCGGGCACCGGCGGGCAATCGGCGAGCGCGAGCACCGCCTCGCGAACATCGATACCGAGCGCATTGGCACCGGCGATGGCGGCGAGAGAGTTGTAAACATTGAACTGCCCGATGAGCGGCAGTCGCACGAGATAGCTGCGTTCGTTCGCATCGAGCTGGTAGCTCGTGCCGTTTAAATCCATGCGGATATTGCTCGCGCGGAAGTCCGCTTTCACGCCGCAGCCGTAGCTGATGACGGGCATCTCCCGTGCGAAACGGGTGTAAAACTGCGCGCCGATGCGGTCGTCGATATTGAAAATGGCGCGGCCTTTTTTCTTCTGCGCGGGCAAGCCCGAGAACAGCCGGGCCTTGGCCTCGGCGTAGGCCTCCATCGATTTGTGATAGTCGAGATGATCCTGACTGAGATTGGTAAAGATGGCGGCGTCGAACTCCACGTTCCGCACCCGCGCTTGATCCAGCGCGTGCGAGCTCACTTCCATGGCGGCGGCCTTGCAGCCAGCGGAGCGCATCTGCCAGAGCAGATCCTGCACGTCGAGCGACTCCGGCGTGGTGCGCGTCGCGGGCAAAATCCGGTCGCCGATTTCGTAGCGGACCGTGCCGATCATGCCGCAGCGCAACATCGCCCGATCGCAGATGTGCTTGAGCAAAAAGACCGAAGTCGTCTTCCCATTTGTGCCAGTCACGCCCGCGACTTTCAGCGCCTTCGACGGATGCTGGTAGAAGTTCGCCGCGACATCCGCCAGCGCCGTGCGCGCACTTTTCACGACGACCACGGTGGCGCGCGCGTGCGTCTCCACGGCTTCCGTCAAAACGGCGACCGCCCCTTTTTCCAAAGCCTGCGAAATGAAAATGGAGCCGTCCGTTTTGTCGCCTTTGAGCGCGACGAAAAGCGAGCCGGGCTGGACGCGGCGCGAGTCGTAGCAGATGGACGTGATCTCGCGATTCAGCGGCCCCACGACTTGCAGCGTCGGCACGGATTGGAGGAGAGCTTCGAGAGTCATTTTATTGGTCCCTTACATCCGCGGAAGATTCGCTCCTGGCCTGCTTTCCGCCCGGCAGCGGGATGGGCTCGGTGGGCTGGAGATCAAGGTACCGTGCAGCTTTGGCGGCGATCCGCGAGAAAATCGGGGCGGCCACTTTTCCGCCGTAATTGTTTTCGTGATCGACCTTCGCTTCATCGACGATTACGAGCATGACGAACGCGGGATTCTCCGCCGGCATGAAGCCGACGAACGAGACGACGTACTTCTCGTGGTTCATGTGTCCGTGCTCGTCCGGTTTTTGCGCAGTGCCAGTTTTCCCAGCGACTTTAAAGCCCGGCACGGCGGCGAGCAGCGCGGTGCCTTTCAGCCCCACGACCTCGACGAGCGCCTCGCGCACCTGCTCCGTGGCGCGTTTGGAAACGACACGCCATCTCTCCTGCGGCTTGTATTCGGTAGTCCGTTCCTCGTCGGTGACTTGATGCACGATCTGCGGAATCATCAGCATGCCGCCGTTCGCGATGGCGCACATCGCGGTCGTGATTTGCAGTGGAGTGGCGGCCACCGACTGGCCCATTGGCATGCGGGTCAGAGTTATATGATCCCACGATTCGGGCGCCGGCAGCGCGCCGCGGATTTCCCCTGGCAGATTCACCTTCAGCGTGTCACCGAAACCGAACTTCCGCGCGTATTCGTAAAATCGTTGGTCGCCGAGTTGCATGCCAATTTTCGCCGCTCCGATGTTGCTCGATTTGATGAGCACCTTCCGCACGCTGAGAGAGGCATACGGACTGTGATCGTGCAGCTTGCACCACTGCCAGTATCCGTTCTCGCACTGGATGTCCGTTTCGAGATTCACGAGCTTCTCCGAGAGCGCCGCGGCCACCGTCACCACCTTGAAAGTGGAGCCGGGCTCCACCTGATCCGTGATCGCGATATTGCGCATCGGGTTGACCTTTTTCTTGTCAATGATGGGCACCGCGTTCGGATTGAAATCCGGCCGGTTCGCGAGCGCCATGATTTCGCCCGTGAACGGATTCATCATCACGACCGTCGCGTTCTTCGGTCGGTACGTTTTCATCGCGACATCCAACTCGTTCTCCACGATCTGCTGCAAATTCAGGTCGATCGTGAGCGTGACCGAACTGCCATCTTTGCGCGGACGATCCTCGCCACGGTAAAGGACGAGTTCGCCGCCTGTGCCGTTGCGCTCGACGAAGCGGTACCCATCGCGGCCTTGCATCTTGTCATTCATCGAGGACTCGATGCCATCCATGCCGACGCCGGAGTCGTTCACAAATCCGATGACGTGACAAGCCAGAGAAGCGTTCGGATAGACGCGTACGAAATCTCGCTCGAAGCGAATCGCCTGGACCGCCGAAATAGGCAGCTCTTTTTTGTTCGGCGTGGCGACCAGATCAGGAAGCAGCGCGGACACTTCGTTGGCCTTGATTTCGGAGACGCCCTTTTTGAGCACGATGTAGCGAAGCGGAACGAGTTCGTTGCTGGTTTTCGCCTTCACCTTGCGGGAAAGTTTGGCCCGCAAAACATCGACCGGCATTTCCAATGGAGCCGCGAGGATCTGCGCGAGCCGGTCGGGGTCTTTGATCAATGAGCCATCCGCGACGACCGTGCGCACCGGGTCATTTTGGGCGAGCGGCACACCTTTGATGTCGAAGATTTCTCCGCGGCGCGCGTAGATCGGCTCGGTGTGCGCGTTCTGTTTCGCCGCCATGCCGACGTAAGTCTCATGCATCGTCACCTGCAAATAAACGAGGCGGACGGAGTAGCCGGTGAAACATGCCGCCAGCGCGATGCCGGCCACGAGCCCGCGGCGACTCATGGAGTTGCTCATCGACGCAGTCATGGGTTGCCCCTTTCGTTGGAAATCGCCCGCAGTTCCTTCCCCTCGAAACCGGGCGTCGCCGGGCCGATTCGCACGATCCGGTCCGTCGTGATTTCGTTTAATTTGAAGAAGCCGTTATCAAACTTCTTCTTCAATTCCTGCGGCGACGAAAGCTTCGCGACGGTCACTTCCACCGCCTCCGTGAGCGTTTGCAGGCGCTGGTATTCGCGCTCGAGCTTCCCCTTTTCATCCGACATGCGGTGGAGCTGATTCTGGCAGTAAACGTAGCCGAGACCGGTCAGCAGCGCGATCGTGCCCACGGTGAAGCCCATGAGAAGTTTGATCCCCGGAAGGGCATTGATATGACGGCGGCGATTGGCGGACATGGGGAGTTAGAGTTTTTCAACCACACGCAATTTCGCGCTGCGCGACCGCGGATTTGCCTTTTGCTCGGCAGCGCTGGCGACCATCGGCTTCCCGGTGATCTTGCGGAAAATGTAGTCGGGATTCGCGCGCGGCTCGGGCCACTCGGGCCGGTCCAGCCAGGGCGCGCTCCGGCTTTTGAAAAAGTCCTTCACGATCCGATCTTCGAGCGAGTGAAAGGAAATCACGGCAAAGCGGCCGCCAGACGCCAGCCGCGAGGAGAGCAGCGCGAGACCTTCAGCCAGCACTTCCAGTTCACGATTTACCGCGATCCGGAGCGCCTGGAAAACGCGGGTCGCAGGGTGCGCGCGCCCGTGTCTCGGGACCACGGATTCGACGAGGTTTGCCAGATCGAACGTGGTCGCCAGCGGTTTCACCGCGCGGTCACGGGCGATCCGGGCTGCAATCCTTCGCGCTGCCGGCTCTTCACCGAATTGCCGGAAAATGCGCTCCAGCAATTCCGCGTCGAGCGTATTCACCAGGTCAGCCGCCGTCGTCAGACCGCGCGTATCCATCCTCATATCGAGAGGCCCTTCCCGCATAAAACTGAAGCCGCGCTCCGGCGCATCAAGATGGCGCGAAGACACACCGAGATCGAGCAGCACTCCATCCAGATGCGCGATCCCCATGCCGTCGAGCACTTCGCCCGCTTCCGCAAAGCTGCTTCGCACCGGCAAAAAGCGATTGCCGTAGCCCACCAGTTGTCGCACCGCAAAGTTCAGAGCTTCGGCGTCCTGATCCATCCCGATCACCGTCGCCCCCGCCGCGAGCAGACCTGCCGCGTGCCCGCCGCCACCGACCGTGCCGTCCAGAAAGACGCGACCCGGCGCCGGTGCCAGGCGCTCGATCGTCTCCGTAAGCAGCACCGATTCGTGGTATTCGTAGCTTCGTTCCAGCGAACTCATGATCAGTGTCGAAGTGTTCGTTCTTGGTTTCAGCCGCTGCCGGCGTGCTCTTGTTTTCGTGACCGTCATCATATCCCCAGCAATTGTTTCGATTGGAAAATCCGCGCCTCCTTGCTGCCCTTGTCCGCCTCGAAGTTGCGCAAGCTCCAGACGTTGAAAGTATCTGTCGCCCCGGCCAGCCACACCTCGCGCGCTTCCGGCAGACCCAGCAGGGGGAAAAAGTCGTCCGGCAATGAGATCCGTCCGCCCTTGTCCATCGTCACTTCACGCACGGAACCACCCAGCATTTCGAGAAATTCAGAGCGCGCCATTGGGGCGAGTCCGTCCGCTTGCTGCTCCAGCCGATCCATTTCTGCTTGAGTCATCACGGCGACACAGGGTTTAGTGGATTTTTGAACCATGAACAACCGGACCTCTTCCCCAAACCGCCACGCGGCAGGAATCGTGATCCGATTTTTGCCCTCGATTTTATGGCAGAATTCTCCCCGAAATTTCGGAGCAGGAGAGTTCTGGTTTGGTGAGGACATAAAAGGTTCGCCCTGGGGGAGCTGAAACCAAGTCGCCCCAAAGCGACCCGATTTAACCCAAATCGCATGATTCCCGTCAATGCGAATTGCTGGAAATTTTACTTTTTTCACGACGCCCGACGCATCCGCCCGCGCCGCTTCCCTTTCGGTCAGAGTCGCCTCCCCGATTCGCCCCAAAACCGCCTACAAGACGGCCCCAGCCAACGCCCCGCTCTTCCCCTCGAACCCGCTCTCGTAAAGCCGCGCGTAAACGCCCCCGAGCGCCAGCAAATCCTCGTGTCGCCCGCGCTCCACGATCCGCCCGCGATCCATCACCAGGATTTGATCCGCGTGCCGCACCGTCGAGAGCCGGTGGGCGATCACGAAGCTCGTCCGCCGCGCCATCAGCCGGTCGAGCGCTTCCTGGATCAGCCGCTCCGTCTGATTGTCCACGCTCGAAGTCGCCTCATCCAGCACCAGGATCGGCGGGTCTTTCAGCAACGCTCGCGCGATCGAAACCCTCTGCTTCTCCCCGACGCTCAATTTCACGCCCCGCTCACCGACGATGGTAGATAACGTTTCCGGAAGTCGCTCGATAAAATCCCGCGCGTTAGCCGATCCCAGCGCGTGCCACAACTCTTCATCGCTCGCATCCGGCTTGCCGAGCCGCAGATTGTCCCGGATCGATCCGTTAAACAGAAAACTCTCCTGCGTCACCATCCCCACCGCGCTCCGCAAAGCGCTGCGCGAGAAGTCCCGCAGCGGCTGTCCATCGATCAGGATTTCGCCCGAGTCATATTCGTAAAAGCTCGTCAGCATGTTCACCAGCGTCGATTTCCCCGCCCCAGTGTGGCCTACCAGCGCGATCGTCTCACCCGGCGTGGCATGCAGCGTGATTTGATGCAGCACCGGCACCGCCTCGTCGTAGGCAAAGCTTACTTTTTGAAAACGCACATCTCCCGTGATGGTGACCGGATCATCATACTCGACGCGGCCGGGCTCGATCTTCTCATCGAGAATTTCAAACACCCGTTCTCCCGCCGCGCGCCCCGACTGGATCAGCTGATTTAAGGAATGCAAACGCCCGATCGGTTCATACAGATAACCCACTAACAACAGGAACCCCACAAAGTCTCCGACGCCCATCTCCCCGGCTAACACAGCCCTCCCGCCAAACCCGATGACGATCACCGCACCGCAAGCTCCAAAGAAACTCATCGCAGGGTTATACATCGCCCACACACGCATCACGATCATAGTGGCTTCCCGTAACTGCTGACTCACCCCGTTAAAGCGGGCATGTTCCTCCCGTTCCCGCACATACGTCTTAATCTGCCGGATACCCGCCAGATTGTCGTGCAGCAATGAATTCATCGCCGAAGACGCCTTGCGTTGAACGCGATATCGACGATGCGCCGTCAAGGTATAAGCCATCGCTCCGGCGACCAGAAAAGGCACCGGTGCAAGGGCCAGCCAGGTTAGCCGGGCATCATAGAGAAACAGCATGGTAGCTACCACCACGATCTGAAGTACAGAGACGACACCCTGCTCGATCCCATCGATTAACACCCTTTCCACGCTGGTCACATCTTCCAGCAGCCTCGTCATAATATCCCCCGTCGCCCGATTATCGAACCAAGTCAGCGGCAGTTGCTGGATATGCGAGTAGAGATCGCTCCGCAGATCGAAAATCACCTTTTGCTCAAAGCTATTATTCAGCACGATGCGGAAAGCATTAAAGACATCCCGCGCCAAAAACGCCGCGGCCGCCGTCAGCACCAGCCAGATCAGCCGGTCCCCTCGCCCACTTCGCACGTCATCCAGCACGAGTTGGGTTACTTTTGGAAAAACCGCGACCATCAGCGTCGAAACAATCGCGCACAGCATCGTCCCCCCCGCCATCCATGGATAACGGCGGACATAGGCAAAAACGCGGAGAATAGTCTTCATCGTGAACTGTTCACGTCTCGCGAAAGCGCGCCCTTCGCAAGTTCGGAGCGTGAATGATTTACTTCTGCCCCGGCAAACGCTGACAACGCTTGCACCACGCCGTCGTCCGTCCGCCCACGGTGGCGCGCTCCAGCAGCAGTCCATCATGCGGACAATGCCCGCCCTTTTTCCAGCGCTGATGAAACAGCCAGTCCGCCGGCGGATCGCTCCAATTCACGCCAATCGTCTTCAGCGCCACGCGACAAACCTCCCGCGCCACGCGCCACAGCTCGCGAACCTGCCGCTCGTCCAACTGCGAAGCCTTCGCCCATGGATGCACATGCGCCTGCCATAAAATCTCGTCGGCCATCCAGTTCCCGACCCCCGGAAAAACCTCCTGCGCCAGCAGCACCGCCTTCAAAGGCGCACCACGCCGGTGCCCCAAAATCTCGCTCAGGCGTGCCACCGTGAAGTCCCCGGAAAGCACGGAGGGCGGGAGCGTCGCCCACCATTCCGGCACTGTTTTTCCCGTGTGAAAAAGAACCCGCCCAAACATGCGCGCATCCGTGAAAACCAAGGTCTGCTCTTTTTGAAACAAAACCAGGTGATCATGCCGGCCCGGCTCAAAATCGGGGGGTTCGACATGCAACTTTCCAGTCATACCGAGATGAATTCCCAGCCACGCGCTTTTGGTAAAATGAAACAGCATCTGCTTGCCACGCGTCTTCGACTCCCGCAGCGCCGACCCGCGCAAAGTGCTCTCAATTTGTGCAGGGTCACCGCCGCGAAATATCCGCTTCCCGCCGTGCAACGCCACATCGCGAACGCGCTGGCCAAGGCCCGCGTCCCATTGCCGGCGAAAGTACTCTACTTCGGCAAGCTCGGGCACGAGTAGCTAGTAAACGCCCTCGACGATCTTATTCTCCATCGCTCCAAATGGCCGCACTTCCGCGACTCCATCCCACGCATACGGCGCCCGCGGCCGGCGGCGCAACGCTTCGTCGCGTTCGAGAAAGCGCGGCATAAAGAACTCTTTCGTCAGCGTCGTTAGTTCCACCCGGCCCCAAGTATCATACTCAACCGTCTTCGCCGTATCATTGGGATCAACCACCCGCAGCACTGCACGCGGCTGTGGCGCATAGTAAGTAATCGAGAAGTTATCTTCGGGAAGTAGCGGCACGCTGGCGGCGAGACCCATGAGCGTGTTGCCGTAGGTCGGATAGAAGCCGATTCGGCCTTCCAGCACTTCTTCGACGATGAAGCGCACGTATTGCGGCAGCATCGTGGTTCCTCCGCAGAAGACTCCGCGGATGCCTGCCTCGAAGATGTCCACCTTTTCCGCGAGCGCTTCGAGCAGCTTCGGCGTGGTGAAAAGTCCGCTCACTTTACGATGCTTCAAGATCATCGCCGCCTGATCGACGACATGATCCATATATTGCCGAGCGACATCGAATTGCTTCGCCGAGATGAGCTTTTTCACAAAGCGCGGATCGAGGTCGATGAAGTAACACGAACTACCCCGCACATTCGCCAGATGTTCGATGGCTAGTCTCAGCCGCCGCGGTCCCGTCGGCCCCATCATTAGCCACGCCTCGCCGCGTGGGAAATGTTCGTCGCTCACCTTGTCGGAAAACTCCGAGTAATCGACGCGGAAATCATTCCAGCCGATGCGCTGCTTCGGCATTCCCGTCGTGCCGCCCGTCTCGAAGATGTTAAACGGCTTTCCCTTAAATTCCGCGGGCACCCACACCTCAGGCTGCAATTCACGCAGCCACTCATCTTGAAAATGCGGGAACTTTTTAACGTCATCAATCGTCCTAATCTCCGCGCGCGGATCGAAGTTCTTCTTCGCCCAGTCCAGCCAGAACGGACAGCCCGTCTCCGGCGAGAAGTGCCACGCGATCACGTCGCCGAGATGCGTGTCTAGTTGTTCCCTGGCTTGTTCGGCGGTGAGTTGAGTCATGACTTATTCGGGTAGTTCGGTCTTGGGTTCGGGAAGTAGAAAGCTGAGAGCGAAGCCGATCACAAACACGCTCGTGCCGACAATCGCCGCCGCCGCCGCCACCTTGTCGAAGGTGGTCAAACCATCCATCCTCGGTGCCAGGATATTGGTCGTAAGAAAAGCTGCGCTGGTCCCGATCATTCGTCCGCCGACATTCGTGGCGAAACTACCACCCGTCCCGCGCAGATGGAGCGGGAAGATTTTGGGAAGATATTCACCAAAGTAACTGAACTGCGCCACGACCAGCAGACCGCAGAAAAAGATGCTCCAGTCAAAGGCATCACCGCCGCTGTGATAAAAGTGGAAATAGGCCACGGGAAACGCGACCAGCCCCGGAACGATGAATAGTCTCAGCAACGTGCGCTTTGCGATCGCCGTTACCAGCAGCAGCGCAAGGATGATCCGTCCCACCAGCCCGCCCAGCTCCTGCCGGAATTGCACCGTATTCCCGCGCGCTTTTACCGCCTTGTCGAGCGGTTCCACTTTCTCCCGATTGTCACCCAGCGCCTTCAGGATTTTCTCGCGCTCGACGACCGCCTTCTTCGCCTCCGGCTTGGCGGAAGTCAGTTCGTCCAGCTTCGCTCCGAGTTGCTTGAAATCATTCGTCAGCGCCAGCGCCTTTTCGTTTGCCGATACCTTGCCAGCCTGGCGAAACGCCACGCGATTTTTGGAGCGTAGCACCGCCAGTTCCCGCAGACCCGGAACCTCAGCGCTCGCCTGATCGAAAGCAGGTAAAGCCGCAATGAGCTGCTTGTTGAGTTCACCCGCCTCGTCGTTGAGCGGCTTGAGTTCCTTCCGCTGCGACGCCAGCTCCGGCAGCCCCGGCGCTACTCGCAACGGAGTGAGTTGGAGTGCTCCAAAGGCCGCGGCGTAGGCACAAGCGGATAGAGCCGCCGTCACCAAAGTCGCGCGCCGCAAATCCGGCGCAAAGAGTGCGCCAAAGCTCGGTCGCTTCAGCGTGCCCGCCGCACGCTTGTCGCGCCAGATCTTCGACTCAGGAACGAAAGGAAGTAAGAGCACGATCGGGATGGCCGGCAGCAGTCCTGTCGTCAGCAAATACCGCCATGATGCGTGCCCGTTAAACATCTCTGCCAGCGGCACCGCCGGCAGCGCGTTGGCATGAGTGATGATCCAAACATTCATCCCGGTGACCAGCAATCCGCCCAGAGAAGCAAAGGCCTGCGTGCATCCGAGCACGATCTCCTTTTGCCGCTTGTCCGGAAATAACTCCGCCAGCCAGGTAATCGCTGCGATGAACTCCACGCACACGCCGATGAAGGTCGTGCAGCGAAAGAAGACAAACATCGGCAGCGACGTGCTAAACGCCGCGGCGAACGGCGACAGCGCATAGAGAAAGATACTCGCCGCCATAATGCGCTTCCGCCCAAACCGGTCGATCAACCATCCTCCCAACAGCCCGAAAGTTCCCCCGCAAAGCGCCGTCATCCATAGCATCCGTCCCGTCCAATCCGTGACGATCGGATTGTTTGGAGGCAAGTTCAGCAACTCCGCAATGGCCGGGACCGCCACCAGCGGCGTCATCAACAACTCATAGGTATCGAAAAGAAACCCAATGCTCGCGATCACGATGACCAGCCATTGTGTCAGGCTGAAACCGGCCTTTGAATTACTCACGCTAGTCGGATTCAAAGATTACTTCTTCTCTGCTACCGGTGCCTTGGCTCCCTCCGCTATCGCGAAAAGATGCGTTTGCGTGCCAACATACATCGTCCCGTTCGCGACGATGGGCGTCGAGTAAACGGGTGCGCCCATGTTGATTTCGCTCAGCACCTTTTTCTCCCTGGCGTCTGCGAGCACGACGACGTCTCCGTCCTCATCGCCGACATACACCTTGCCATCCACCACGAAGGTCGAGCCCCAGATGTGCGCCTGCATGTCGTGCTCCCAGTATTTCTTGCCCGTCTCCGCATCGAGACAAAAGACGAAGCCGCTGAAGTCCGCGACAAACAGCAGTCCTTTCTCTGGATCGATGGAGACCGTGCTGATGCTGCGATGAATCTCCTTAAAGTCCCAGATCAGTCCTGTCTTGGTAACATCACCCGTCTTGGTCGCATCGACGCAGACTAAACGGCCCACACCTTCGCCGTGCTCGGGGTCCTGACCGATCGGGACATAGATGCGGTTTTTGTAAAAGACTGGAGTTGCATTGATCTCGCTGGGGCCTTCTGCGGCTGGATACTTGATTGGTTTGCCGGACTTATCCTTTTTGTATTCCTCCGGCACGGCGTCGAACCACCACACCTTCTTCATTAGTTGATCCTCGCCCTCTTTCACCGGAGTGGGATCAAAGGCGTAAAGGATGCCGTCGCCACCGCCGAAATAGACCTGATCTTTTCCGGCGACCTTGCCGACCGAGGGAGAAGTCCACTGTCCGTGCTTGATGTTCGTACCGATCTTCGCGTCGTCTTCACCGAGAAAGGCACCGGTGTTTTTATCGAGCACGATGAAGCTCGGCGACATGGGCGACGGGATGTTTACGTGCGTCCAGTCCTGGCCATTGGAGGTGCAAGTATAGAGTTTGTCCCCGAGCGTGATGACGGAGCAGTTCGTCGCGTTATGCGGGAAGACACCCAGCTCATCCATCATGTCATACTTCCAGAGGATGTCGGCGTCGGTGGCGGTCACCTGGACTTTTGGTTTGCCGGGTCCGGCCATATACTGGCCTTCATCCTGAAATGGCCCCTGATTTCCGTTGGCCTGTCCTTGCAGATCGAGGCACACGACTTCACAGCGGCTCGTCGTCAGCCATACTTTGTCGCCCTCGATGCTGGGCGAACTCAGCAGGCCCAGATACTCCCAGTCGTTCACCTTGCCGGAGGCGAGCTTCGGCACGGTGAACTGCCAGATGAACTTGCCTGTGTATTCGTCGAAGCATAGTAACACCGACTTGTCGTCCTTGAAACGTTCGTCGCGAGGGGACGCATTGTTCGTCCCGACTAATACTTTTCCATTGGCGACGACCGGGTTGCCATAAGTCTGCGACCCGAGCTTTACCACCCACTTGATGTTTTCCGTATTGGCGAGATCGACTTCCTCGGTGTTCGGCTTGAACTGCACGGCAAAGTGACCCTGTTTATCCGGCGTTTTCGGGCCAAACTTTACCGGCAAGTTTTTCGCCGGAGAATACATGTTGCGCGCCGGGTCGGGGCCACCCCAACGCGGCCAGTCTTCGGCCAGGGCGGTGAGTTGGAGCGCAGCAATGCTGCCAGTAAGGACGATGGTGCGGGCTAGATTCATGACTGGTTATTTATTAGGTGTAACAGCGACATTATCGACCCATGCCCGCTGTTCCTGCGGGGAGAAGCCGAAGACACCGGGCGAGCCGTGGGTGTGGACCGTTTTCACGGGGACTTCGAGCAGCCACGCCTCAGGCTCCGGGTCTGCTTTTTTCCAGGCCTTCGCGCGCACGGTGCCGCTTCCGTCTTTGGCGACATCCACACGGGCTTTGAGGCGATACCATTCGCCGGGTAAAGATTTAAACGGCACCGTATGCAGCGTTTCTTTGAATAGCTCTTGATTGGAAGAAACTTCAATCATCTGCGCGTTTCCTTTCAGCTCGATGACATAGCGCTGGTTGATCACTCCGACTTCGCTCATCTTGCGCTTATTCCCTTCACTCATCACGTCGGCCTCGATCGTGTAATCACTCATGTCCGGCGTGCCGATGAAGACCTGGCCGCGCTGGAATAGTTTGTTATCAATCGTCTTGCAGAATGCCTTGGTGCCTCCGTCGCCGGGCGCCTGCCGGATTTCGAAGCGGAAGCGAGCGCTATTCCACCAGAGCGGAGGATAGGAAAACGGGGTGGGCTCTTCCGCGATATTCCAAGTCGTGGGGCCGGCGGATGGCGCGGGTTTCCCGGGTTCCGGGGGCGGCGGGGCGACGGGCTCCTTGCCAAGGCCGGGTCCGGTCATTTCTTTCAGTTCAAAGGCCTCGAAGTCCTGCTTGATCGGCAGACCACTCACGATGCGACCTTTGATAAAGCCGCTGAGTTCTCCCACCGTTGCTTTCCACTGGCCAGCCGAGGGAGCTTCGCCCGTGAGGACGCCGTCCGCGTTGAAGTTTGCTTTCATCGTCGCCTTCACCAGTGCGGTCGGAGGAATGAACGTCTCCCACTTCGCGGATTTCGGATCGACGTTTTCTTCGACCGTAAAGCCATTCGCATCCAGCGCACGGAGGTGGAAGGCCTGGGTCTTGGCGGGTTGCAGCAGCACCTCGTAAGGAATGATTTGCAGTTGTTTTTTCTCACCGGGCGCGGGCCACTTTTCCGGCTCCGGTGCGGGCGCGAGCCCTTTGTTCGCGCCCTTTTTACCGAAGCAATAGAGCTTCTTTTCCGTTTGCACGTAGAGCTTGCCATTGTAGCCGATGGGCGAGCCATAGCATTTGCCGGTGAGGACGGTGTGGCTCAATACTTCTGCATCGGTATCGCCCGGCTTTACGATGTAGAGTTCGCCGTCACCGACAGTATCGCCGGCCCTAGCATCGCCACCAGTCGCGGCGATATACATGGCGATATAGAGTTTGCCGTCCGCGTAAAAGGGCGAGCTTTGGCGCTGCTCGATGCCCAGCTTTTTCTTCCACAAAACTTTACCGTCATTCGCGTCGATCGCACATAGCTCTCCCGTTCCGTTGACCTGATAGATCCGGTCCCCGACCAGCACGGGGGAACTAGCCAGGGCACCGATGGGATTGCGCCATTGTTCTAGTTCCTTAGTTACGAAGATCTGGGGAGTTTGAGGGGTTGGCGGCTTGACTCCTCCGGGGATTTTAAAGGCCGCCATGCGGCCGACGTCGCTGGTGTCGAGGTTCTCGCTTTCGTGGGTGACGATGATGCGATCCTTGTATTGCAGCACCGATGCGTTGATACCGCCTTTCGCGCCGGCCTTGGCGACAGGCGTGCGCCAGAGCGGTTCACCCGTGCGGGCATTGAGCGCGAGCAGCGTGGAGTCACCGCCGGAGGAGTAGAGAACGCGCTTTCCTTCCTGAAAACCAAGCCACGGATGGCTGAACGTATTATCCTGCGGTCGATCGCCGGGCGCGCTCGACCAGACGAGTTCGCCGGTCTTTTTATCGAAGGCGTAGAACCGGTCGCCGGCCGCGCCGTGCGCGCCCCAGGAGGAAGTAATACCTCGCGTGATGACTAGTTCCTTGTCGATGAGCGGCGAGGCAGTGCGGTTATTGGGGAAGGTGAGCCGCCCAAATTCCTCCATGAGCGAATGCTGCCAGACTAGCTTTCCATCTGCGGTGAAACACGAGAGCAAACCCTGACTTCCCTGGGTATAAACATCGCCCGTCTCCGCATCCACCGCGGGACAGGAAGTGGCGTAGCGCAGGTAAACGATGTCGCTCAGGAAATCGTTGGAAAGCTGCTTCCACAATAGCTTCCCCGTTTCTGCATCGAAGCACGCGACGCCTTCCTGAAGCTCCGGCCCTTCGCCGAGGTAACCCATGATATAGAGCTTCCCGTTCGCAATGACCGGCGCGCTCTGGCCCGGAAAATCCGCCGTCCACAGCGCTGACTTGGTGTCCACTTTGTCCGGCAAGCCCTTTTCCAGCGAGACTCCGGTCTGCAAAGGTCCGCGCCAGTCCAGCCAGCCGGAAACGCCCGCCGCGCCCGCTTTTGCCGGCGCGGGTGCCGGGTCCGGTTTTTTGGCGGAAAAGGCGGGCGACGCAGTGAAGGCGAGCGCGAAGAGGGTGGAGACGATGGGAGACTTCATGGCATTTTTGGTGAAGGGAAAAAACAGCGCCGGGCGCGGGAAACGTGTGGGATTGGATAGGCGGCGACTGGAAAGGCGTCAAAGCAAATAATACTTACACGTATCATTTCTTGGGCGCTTCTCGCAGAGGTCATTTTAAAACCTGACTGGCTTTCCGCCGCCGCGCGGTGGTAGGCATCGGCGCATGAAATATCGCCGCTTTGGCCGCACCGAAATTCAGATGCCGGTCTTTTCCTGCGGAGGGATGCGTTACCAGCACAAGTGGGACGACATCAAACCCGAGGAAGTGCCGGAGGACGGGCAGCGTAATCTGGAGGCGACGATCCTGCGGGCGCTGGAGCTGGGGATCAATCACATCGAGACGGCGCGCGGATATGGTTCGAGCGAGATGCAGCTTGGGTGGATTTTGCCGCGGCTGCCGCGCGAAAAAATGATCGTGCAGACAAAGGTCGCGCCGTTTGCGACCGCGGCGGAATTCAGCGCGACGCTGGAGACGTCGATGCAGTATTTGAAGCTCGATTACGTCGATCTGCTGACGATTCACGGGATCAATAACGCGGAGCTGCTGGAGTGGACGCTGCGCCCGGGCGGCTGCCTCGAGGCGGCGCGAAAATTTCAGCGCGAGGGACGCTGCAAACACATCGGCTTCACCACGCACGCGACGACGGATGTGATCGTGCGCGCGATCGACTCGGGCGAGTTCGACTACGTGAATCTGCACTGGTATTTCGTGAACGATTTTAACTGGCCCGCCGTGGAAGCCGCCTCCGCAAAGGATTTGGGCGTCTTCATCATCAGCCCGAGCGACAAGGGCGGGATGCTCTACGCGCCTCCGGCGAAAATGACGAAGCTGTGCGCACCGCTGACGCCGATGGCCTTCAACGATCTCTACTGCCTCGCGCGTCCGCAAATCCACACGCTGAGCATCGGGGCGGCGCGACCTTCGGATTTCGATGCGCATATCGCCGCGCTGGAGCACTACGACGACGCGGCGGAAATCATCGCACCGATCGAGCGGCGGCTGCGCGCGGAAATCGAGCGGGTTCACGGTGCCGACTGGGTGCGCTCGTGGGATCGCGATCTGCCGCTTTACACCGCGACGCCCGGTGAGGTGAACGTGCAGGAAATCCTGCGGCTCTGGCATTTCGCGATGGCGCTGGATCTCACGGAATGGGCGAAGATGCGCTACAACCTGATGGGCAATGCCGGGCACTGGTTTCCGGGCGCGAATGCCGCGGAGGCTGATGCTGGGAAGATTCGCGGAGCCCTGCGCGACCATCCATTTGCAGAAAACATCCCGGCGATCCTGAACGAGGCGCACGCGCTCCTGCACGGCGAGCAGCAGAAGCGGCTCAGCGAGAGCTGATCGTGGCCTCCTTCTTGCGGAAATACTGCAACTTGTAGCCGGGTCCGCGCAGGTAGATGTCGCTGACATCGCCGACGCGCATGAAAACCCACGGCGCGAGGGCATTCTCCCCATTTTTCGTGTAAACGAGATCGTCGGCCACATGGACGCACGAGTGGATGGCGCCGCCTTCGGGATTCAAAAAAACGAGCACGTCGCCAAACTCGTGCGGCTCCTGAACGGGAGCGTATCCCTCCAAGACGCGGCTCGCGGCCAGTCGCAAATCGAGGTAATGATCCTGCGGCGTGAGCGCGAAAAAATTCAGGGAAGTCCAGTGGCAGTCGGGCATGCGGCCGCGGACGGCGAGATCGGGCGTGGGATAAGTGTAGAGCCGGCGGCGCGGGATCGGCGGCAGGAGATGCGAGACGTCGATTTCGTTCGGAGCATTGGCCTCGCGTAACGACTCCAGCATCGGCAGCACGTCCGTGGACCGTCCGTGATTGGTCCAGTAGTCGATCAGCGTTTTGAAATCCGTCTTCGGCCCGACTTTCAACCGCACGAGGAAAGTGCGGACGCGGGTGGCGACGGTGAAAATTTCCTTCACTTCCTTGTCGGAAGAAGCCTCCGCCATCAGCGTCCGGATGTCGCTGAAGGCCAGCGCGGTGCCCGATCGCCACGCCATCTGGCGGATCGTCTCCCGCGTTTTCACACTCAGCTCCGTGTCATGCAGCCAGGCCTCGACTTTGCCGGCGGCGATGTAGATCGGGTTTTCGTGAAACTCGTTCAGGGACGATTTTGCGAGTTCGGGATAGATGACGTTGCGCGACGATTGCGGCAGCGCCTTCAGCTCGGAGATCGGCGGGTAAATCGTGAGCACGCCATCCTGCGTCGCCATCCGCTTGGCGTCGAGGATGTGCCCCTGCACCTCGGGGGAAACGCCGGCGCGCGTCAGAAGATCGCGGACCGATTCGATGGTGCCGCCGGGGAAATTCCACATCGGGATGGAATTGGGCCGCTGCACGCTGGAGATGAGATTTTCCGGCGCTTCCAGAAACATGCGCGAAATTTCCAAATCGCCCCACGGGCCGGGGCGCACTGGCGTCAGCGACTCGACGACGCCAGGCAGCGTGGGCGCGGGAGACGCGGGCGCTTTGGCGGCGGTCGGGGTTGAGGCAAAGGTGCAATTTGCCAGCCCAGCCAATGATGCGACGTATGCGAGAAACCGTAGAGATGGCGGGAAGATGGTGTTCAAAACGGCGCAACCCTTCCACCTTCCACGCCCTTTAGACAAATGACGTTTTTGCAACAAGCGGGTGGCGCTCCGAACCGCGCTCGCCCGCATTCACTCCAAAGCCTTGATGATCAACGTCGCGTTGTGCCCGCCAAAGCCGAACGAGTTATTCAGCGCGACGCGCACCTTTTTCTCCCGCGCCTTGAGCGGGACGAAATCGAGGTCGCACTCTTCGCCGGGATTTTCGAGATTGATCGTCGGCGGGATGAGGCCGGTCTCGATCGCTTTCGCGCACACGATCGTCTCGACCACGCCCGCCGCGCCGAGCAGATGGCCGGTCATGGATTTGGTGGAAGACGAGACGAGTCCGTTGCGCGCATGATTGCCGAAGACAGCCTTCACCGCGCGCACTTCGCACACATCGCCGATCGGCGTGGAAGTGCCGTGCGCGTTGAGGTAATCGACCTCCTCGATATTCAGCCCGGCTTTCGCCAGCGCCATCTTCATGCAGCGCTGCGCCTGCTCGTGGTTCGGCAGCGGCGCGCTCATGTGAAAGGCGTCCGCCGTCAGTCCGTAGCCGACGATTTCCGCAACGATGTTCGCGCCGCGCTTTTTGGCGTGCTCAAGTTCCTCCATCACGATCACCCCCGCGCCTTCGCCCATCACGAAGCCATCGCGGTCGCGATCCCACGGACGCGAGGCGCCGGCCGGGTCGTCATTGCGCGTGGAAAGCGCGCGCATCGCCGCAAATCCACCGATGCCCAGCGGCACGATCGCCGCCTCGGAACCGCCCGCGAGGAAGGCATCCGCGTCACCTTCCCGGATCATGCGCCAAGCTTCGCCGATCGAGTGCGCACTGGTCGCGCACGCGCTCACGGTCGCGAAGTTCGGCCCTTGCAGCCCGTATTCCATGCTCACGATGCCGCTCGCCATATTGCCGATGAGCATCGGGATCATAAAGGGCGAGATGCGGCTCGGGCCTTTGGTCATCAGCACGGTGTGCTGATCCTCGGTCGTCTTCAGGCCGCCGATCCCGCTGCCGATCATCACGCCGAAGCGCTCTGGATCGGCGACCGGCACGGTGAGCCCGGCGTTTTCCAGAGCCATCTTCGCCGCGCCGACCGCGAGGTGTGTGAAGCGATCCGTGCGGCGCACGTCCTTCGGTGTTTTGAAAAATTTCACCGCCTCGAAATCGCGCACCTCGCCCGCAATGCGGCAGTCGTATTGCGAAACATCGAAGTGCGTGATCGGGCCGATGCCGCTGCGTCCATGCACGAGATTGTCCCAAAAAGTGGTGAGATCATTTCCGACCGGAGTGACGACTCCCATCCCCGTGATAACTACGCGACGCGATTGGCTCATATAAAAAGGGCGGCTACCTCACCGCGAAAAGCAAGGTGTGGCAAATGGAATTTGGTCTCCTCTCCCCGGCCCGCCCCTCCGAAAAGCCTCCTTCTTACCGATCCAGCGCCTGGATCAAGGCATCCAGCTTGTTCGCGATCGTCTGCACCTCCGCCTGCGTCGGCGGATCACTGATCGAAATCGCCAGCACACTCATCGCAGGATTGCGCGCCGTCCCATCGATCGCCGCATTCAGCTCGGAAGGTGTCACCCCGCCCGGACCCTGCGGCCCCATCTCGCCTTGCGGACCGGTTTCGCCCTGTGGCCCCTGCGGTCCCATCGGTCCCAGCACCCCTTCCGGCCCCGCCGGCCCCTCGATGCCCTGCGGTCCCATCGCGCCCTGCGGCCCTTGCCCGCCCTGCGCACCCGTCAGCCCCCGCAACCCTTGCGCACCCGTCGTTCCCTGCGGACCAGTCGCTCCGGCTGGACCCATCGCACCCGTGGCACCCGTGGCACCCGTGGCGCCCGTGGCACCCGTCGGCCCCGGAGGCCCTGCCGGCACAGCGTCGATCAGCGTTTTGAGGCCGGTAAATTGTGAGCGCATTTGCGCCGCTACCATCAGCGAGCCATCCAGAGGCACCGTCGGATTAAAAGACATGGGAGATAAAGAGAGGTCGATCGGTTGGGAGTCAGTTCGTTCGCCGCGCCTCCGGGAGAGCGATGACTCGCCAGCGGCCCAGGGCAGCCAGCCAGCCATCGTCTCCCGGATCCTTACTTTATTACGCGGCGGTCGGGATTACATCACCGGACGGCACACCGGTTCGCTCCAGGGCCCCTGCCCTTTCGTGTTCACCGCCGAGATCCGGTACCAGTAGCGTTTCCCCGGCTCCGCTCCGTTCACATCGGCGTGCGCCGGGGTGCAAGTGCAGGCATTACTCCAGCTCGTCGCCGTCATCGGATCAGGGCTGATCTGCACGATATAGCTCTTCGCTCCCACCATCGGCTCCCAATCCAGCAGCGTATGGCCCGGAGTCCCATTCAGGCTCGCCACCACTTTGGTCGGCGCGGGCAGATCCCGCGAAGGAGTGGCCGCCGCACGGATGTCAAAACCCGTGCTCACGATCTCCGCGGCATTTCCACCGGTCAGCGTCGTCGTCACCCCGGCCAGGCCCGCCAGGGCCGTTTCCCAGGCATTCTCCGCCGCCTCGCGCAGCAGCATCTTCTCTTTCACCGTGCTGCGCGCCGCCACTTCATCATTCGCCGACGAGACGAGATTCGCCTGCGCCGTCACGAGAGCCGCCAGCGCCGCCGCGTTACCGGTCACATTCGGGTTACCCGTGCTTTTCGTGATGATGTCCTGTCCCTTGAAGATCCGATCCGACAAGGATTTTCCACTAATGTTTAAGGCTATAATGGCCATTTTAGGTTTATTTGGTTGTGGAGAAGGCACCGCCCAATGCGCCCCGGAGTCCCAATGGATATTGTCACCCCAGTGTGGCATAGTCAGTTCCTCTCCTATTCGATTCTAGCGTTTTGTTCACTATGATTAAAGGATACCCGCTTACTTGCTACCGCATCCCACAAGTTACCCTTAGCGTTACCCATGCCAACCCATCCGGGAAAACCCTTCCTCCAGAGTAAAACCCCTTAACTCTCCCCACACCCTCCCCCTCCCCCCACTATCTAATCTGCAATCCCAACTCTCAACCCTGCAACCGCTTGCATTATACTAATTATATCCCATGCCGGGAAGTATAACCTCGAAGCTATTCAGGACGAGGCCGCGGCTCTAGAAACGCCCGTCGTTATCTTTCGCCGCCTTGGTGTCGTCCCGGTAGCTAAAATCTGCCGCGCTTCACTTCCGCTCCTTCAACGCCGGCAATGCGTTCACAATCTTCATCGTCTCTAGGCTCACGCGCACGACTCGTTTGAGCAGGTCGAGGATGTAGCGGGGTTGGTCGTGTTCGCGTGCCCAATCGTTGGGGTCGTTGCGGATGCCGCTGTCTTTGTCCACGGTCATTTGGTAGCGCTCTATGATCCATTCCAGCGCGGGCTTGCCGTTCACCACGTAGTCATAGGCGGGAAGCGGGATGCCGGAGAGCGTGATGCGCGCGTTGTAGTGGATGGTCGTCTTGTCCTGCTTTTGGCCGTTCGCCTTTTGCTCCGCGCTCGGGCGGCCAAAGGTCATCTTCTGCACGAGGAAATCCTTCGCCGGGTCGCTCAGGAGTTCGCTGGCGAATTCCTGCACTGGCCACGGCTCGACGATTTCGTAGTGCAGATGCCAGTGGGCCAGCGAGCGTCCGGCTTGGGAAAAGGCGCGGAAGTCAGTTTCGTCCCAGCCATAGATGGCGCAGGCCGATAGGAGGAGCTTGTTGGCCGTTCTCTACATATGTGAAGGTCCGCGCGTGCAGTGTTGTGTGAACTTTCTCGGCAAAGGCCGTTGCAGGCGAGAGACTGCAGGCTGTCGGTATCTGCAAAACTTCAAATTCTTGGCCGCGGTTTTCGAGGTCGAGGGTTTCAAAGAGCTTTGGACGAATCGTGTAGCCCAGACTGACGTATCCGACCATTAAAGCGCTCGTCATTGCCCACGCGTATTCGCCACGAATGAAGCGTGCGATGCCCTTTGCTCCATAATGGACTCCGACGCTGTGGTCGGCATCAATGGGTTTGCACTCGATGAACAGCCAGTCCTGAGAGCGATGCCATGGATCTCTGTCGGCTACTCCGACGAGGAGATCGGGCATCTTATCGAGTTTGGCACCGTCGAAGTTCCGCATCTTGGCTTCTCGAGTCACAACGGTGAAGTGCGCGGTGTCGAAACCATCTACAAGTCCCTTGTTGAAGACCTCGTCGTAAACCACCTCGTAAAAGTCATGGGTGACTTCATCTTCATTGGCGGTTTGGATGTCTATCCTTGGAGCCTCGCGTGCCTTGAGCCGCTGCCATGATACTCGAAGAGCTTCCTCGACGATGAGGAAAATCGCGAGAGGGATGGGCAGGTGGGGCAGTTCAGCCGCCTCGTCACGATAGAATCCGCAGGCCATGGCTCAGTCCTCGAAGTGACTCATGTAGTTTCGCATGATCTCTCCACCGAGCATCCGTGCTCTGCTTGGCGTCCAATAGCGGTATTGGCGCAGGATGCCGATCATTAGTCCGCCATCGACTTTTTTGATGATGCGAGTGGCCCCTGTTTCATTGGCGAGTCGGAGCACATCGCGTAGGAAGAGATCGCTCGGCTCGGGTAGGGGAGTGCCCTTGGCTGTTAGACTGAATAAAACAAAGGGTTGCTCAATGCTCTCTGAGGGTTTCCAGATGGTGGCGTCGGGTTGCTTGCCGAGCACTTTGAATAGGGGACGCAGATGAGACTCTACCCGGCTGAAGAAGGTCTTGCGCTCGGCTGCGGTTGGCATCTCACTGGCTCGTTTGCCCAGTTCATCATTGGGTTCCCGGACCTCCAGCGTGTCGGCAATAACCTCGACATCCAAGCGGCTCAGACCATAGAGTTTGCCAAAGAAGGCATCGATGTCAGGGAAGACTCCGGTATCTTCGTTGATGAGGCGTTGCGAAAGCAATCGCACGCTTTCCTTGTCGTCCTTTGAAAGGCGATCCCAGGGAACAAAGGAAAAACTGTCGAAATCGCGCTTCTGAAACTTGGGCCGTTCCATGCCGATTTCGGCACTCGTCATCAGCGCAAAATACATTAGCAAATCGCAGTGCACCCAAAGTTGAACATATTTGGCAAGTAACTTGGCTTCAGGATGTCCTTTCGCAGAGTAGCCGTAATAGCTTTCGCTGTATGCAACATCATCCAGACACAGCAATGCTCGGCCTTCAGACCGAGCATCACCGGGCGTCACATTAACAAGGACAAGTGGCCCGCGATAGGCGCGAAGAGGGTCCTGAGCACAAGCCGAGTAATCAATCTTTGACCAGCCAAGTGCGTTGCGGCTGAACAACTCCAATTCGTTGGTAGCGACTTCGAAGCGGAAACCCGACGAAGACGGCAAGTCCTTCAGAACCTTCATCTTTGTGGCGTCTTGCTGCTTCTTTTGTTCCGGTCGCACTTGGTAACCGTTTCGACAAATAAGACCGAGTGACTTCTCCCAATAGTTGCCAAAGGCTTCCAAGCTTGCCGCCTTGATCTTCCGCACCACCTCCACATCCAAGCTCGTCCCCACGGCCAACGCTTTCCAGAGCCAAGGCTCATCAATGGTGTCTTCGACTTCAACGAGCTGTGCCGATTTCGAGTCGATACGCATCTCCCCGAGAGCATTCGCTTTGAGATCGGTGTGCGGTGAGACGAAATGAAGCCGATGATTGGCCTTGGGCCTGCGGTTACGGGCGAAGAGCAGCATGAAGGGCTGATCCATGTCAGGCCAAACTTTGGTTTTGCGAAGATTGGAGCCGTTGATGATTCCGTTGACCTCAAGGAGACTGAACAGGGCTTTGCGTGTGGTTTCCGCCATCGGGCCTTGTTTGAAGAGAGTCCGAGCGGGGAGCGCCATAGCGATTCTGCCGTCTGGCTTGCACCACTGCATGGAGCGCCAGACGAAGGGCAGGTCGGGCACGCTGTCAGGGTTCTTGTAGGTCTTGCCGATGACTGGGTTTAGGCTCCTCACGATCTCTTGGCTGACTTGATCCAGTTCTTCCGAAATGTGGGAGTAGTCGGAGCCAATGTTCGTCCACGGTGGATTGCAGAGGATAAGATCGAAACTGGCGTCAAAGCGACTGCCCACATGCTTGCCGATGCTGCCAACGACAGGGCCAGTGTCCTTGTCGTCATCCTTCCGCCAATCAAAGAGGATCGCGTTGCGGCCTTTGCGCAGGGCTTTGAACTTCAGTTTCTCCGGCGGCACGGGGTCTGGGTCGATCTCGATGGCTGTGAGGTAGAGGCTCAGGGCGGAGAGCTTGAGCGCGGAGTCGCTGATGTCGAAGCCCACCAACTGGTTTTCCAGAATGCTGCGGATGGCGGCGGTGTCTGGTCGAGGTCCGGTGTGCTTCCACAACTCCCGGTAAAGACGACGAAACGCGATCACCAAAAATATCGAGGCACCACATGCCGGATCCAGCACCCGAGCGGCGTGAGCATCGGGGAGGTCGTCAAAGGCTTCCCCCACCAGCGTCGCCGCGATGTTGCGTGGCGTGTAGTGGACGCTGGTCTTCTTCGATTGGTCGCGGTCCCACTTCCACGACAGCTTTTCATACACCTGACTGAGCAGCCCGACGGGGATATGCGCGAAGTCGAGGTGGCCCCAGTGGATCGGGAGACGGAGTTGGAAGCCATCGTCGCCGCTAGGTTCGTCGCCCTTCGCGATGGCACCAAGATGAGAGAACACCCGCTGCCCCGTTCTTTGGCCGACGGATTCAAAATATTCTAGCGAGCCTTCATCTGTCAGCGGCAGAAAGTCGCCGTTGAAGGTCTTGTCGAGCCAATGCGATGTGGCTGCCGCATTTCCGGCATTGTCAAAGCAGTGCAACAACGATTCCGCGCGAGGGGCGAATTTTTTGCGGTCACCATCCTTCACAATGCCACGATCCTTGAGGAATCGGAAAAACAGGGCGCGGCCAACCAGGGAAAGAACATCGGTGCGTTTAAGCTTCAGTGCTTCGAGGCGAGTCGCGGTCTTGTCCACTAGGGCAAACATCTCCTTGAACAGGAAATCCACATCGCCGCCTGATGGCATCTCTTCGCACCGCCCCAAGGCTAACCGAGAGAAAAAGGTGAGCGCCTCAGTGGTGCCAGCGGTGAACTGTTTCCACTCCTGCGTCTTGTCTTTCAGGCTGACGGGGATGACATCGAGCGTGCCGGGGCGAATGATCGCGAGATAGGCTCTGTCGCCACGGCAGGCGAGTGAGCATCGCAGGTCTTGGATTTGCTGCTGTTGCTCGTTCGGGGCTGTCGCCAATCGCCCTTGATTGACAAAGAAGAGCAGCGGGCGCTCCTGATTTTCGACCACGCCATCCGGACTGATCAATCGCTGCGCATGTGGTCCTTGCGGTTCGATCAAATCGAGGTAGTCAATCAAATCGGGCGTGGCCCCGCCACCGAACCAGCGCACACTCTTGCTGCGGCTGTTGATGCCGTAGCGAGGGAGTTCGGACTCTGGATTCACTGTGCGTGAGGCGGGCATGAGTGCTTACTGATGGAGCGGGGCAAGCGACCTTTTTGTCAAGGGGCGCATCAGTTCGGTGAAAAGTTTCCCGTGCCGCAGGCCATGATGAGCTTGCCGCGGTCGGACTCGGCAAAGCCCTTCACGACATCGCCAATGGCGGCGGTCTGGTGATCGCGGGCTTTCTTTTTCGGCAGCACCGCGAGAGCTTGCGGGTGCTGGAGGCTGAACTTCGACCAGTCAATGGGGCTGGCGTCGAGGTCGTGGACGGTGAGGCGGTTGACGTTCTTGGTCTGGTGCTCGATGGCGTGGTCGGCGTTTTTGCCCCAATTATCCGTGGTGGAAACGATGAGGCCGGTGGTGAACAGGGGATGCCCCAGCGCGGTGAAGAAGGAATCGATGTCGTCCTTCGAGATGGTATGTTCGGGGAGATAGAACTTGCACTGGATGCCGCAAAACTCACCCGTGGCGCGGACCTCGGCCACCAAGTCAATGCCCACATCGCCGACGCGCCCCTTCTGCGGCCATTCGTTGAACTTCCAGACCCCGGAGAAGTGTTCGGCGTAGATGGGATCGAGTTCGAGGTAACGGCAGATGAGTCGCTCGAAGCGGTCGCCGAGATCGCGGTTGGAAGTTGCCTCTTCGCGGAACCACGCGAGGACGGAGTGGATGGAAGTCATTATTTGATAAAGAAAATCGGCCTGGACGACATGCTGCCAATGCAGAGGAAGAAGCCGGTTATTCCGTGAGGCGCGAGGAAGGACGCTAGCGAGAGGGGTGGCGGGGCGGATAGGAAAAAACGATCCCGGCGGACCTGCCGGGGTGCGGGGGTTTGGTGGGGACGGGTTTCCAAAACGGTCGCTTTCCTCGCATCCTGCTCGTTTTCCGGCCCAGTCGGGACATTTTGTCGCAGCGGTGTATATTTTAAGCCAAATGCGGTGCGAGATCGGCTAAATGGGGGAGTGGGTGAGCAATTCGCTTCACAAAATGACACGTTTGCCATTAACGACGACACGTTTGCCATTACCGATGACACGTTTGCCATCACTGACGACACGTTTGCCATCACTGACGACACGTTTGCCATCACTGACGACACGTTTGCCATTACCGACGACACGTTTGCCATCACTGACGACACGTTTGCCAT
>JBBRPM010000033.1:0-43614 GCA_038228115.1 Chthoniobacterales bacterium | reverse complement strand
TGAGGCGGGCACGCCGTTCTGCGTCACCGTCGATTTTGGCTCGATTGGTGAAAATGGTCCCGAGTTGTTGGATACGGTGACGCTTCGGCATCGCGACGACGGACGGCAGGAGCGCGTGAAAATCAGCGATTTACCGGGGCTGCTTTTGCCGCAGGTTGTGTAGCGCTTCCTCCTCATGAAACTCCCGCTCCTGCTCGTCACTTTCTCCGCATCTTTCGTCATGGCCGCCGAACCCGAAACGACGCTGCTGGCTGCGGGCCGGCCCTTTCCCGAGCCGGACAAGCTCGCGGTCAGCGCGGCGTTTCCCGATCCGCTCGTCTCCATGCTCGGGGTGCCGGTGAAGTCGCGCGAGGAATGGTCGAACGATCGCGCGCCGGAATTGCGCCGGCTTTTTCAGCACTACATGTACGGCCAGATGCCAGCGCCGCCCGCGAGCTTCGAGGCGAAAATCGTGCGTGAAGACAAGGCGGCGCTCGGCGGAAAAGCGACGCTGCGCGAGATCGATGTCCATACGACTGGACCCGAGTTGCACATTCAGCTTTTGCTCGTCGTGCCGAACCAACGCCCCGCGCCCGCGCCGGTTTTTCTCGGCGCAAATTTTAACGGGAACCACACGCTGCTGGCGGACCCTGCGATTCGGCTGCCGGAGTCATGGGTGCCGGGAAAACCGCCCTCCGATCACAAAGCAAATGAGACGGACCGGGGAAAGGAAATCGCTGCCTGGGCGATCGAGCAAACGATCGACCGCGGCTATGCGTTTGCGGGCTTTTACGTAGGCGATGTCGTGCCGGATGACGCGACGCTCGCGAAGGCGCGGATAGCGGAATTTCCTCGCGCACACGGCGTCACCGATGACGACGCGAGCGCGACGATCATGTGCTGGGCGTGGGGCTTTTCACGGATGATCGACTATCTTGTGACGGACCCGGACATCGACGCGAAGCGCATCGCCATCGTCGGCCACTCACGCAACGGCAAGACCGCGATGCTGGCTGGCGCGATGGATGAACGTGCGGCGATGGTGATCCCGACCCAAGCCGGTTGCGGCGGCACCGCGCCCAGCCGCCTGCCCGCGGCTTTGCAAAATCCGCCCGACGGAAAGTTGATCCACGAAACGGTGAAGCGCATCAACACGTCGTTCCCGCATTGGTTTTGCGGAAACTTCAAGGCGTTCAACGAGGCGACCGACACGCTGCCGTTCGATCAGCATTGTCTCATCGCCCTGTGCGCGCCGCGGCCGGTGCTTTTGTCGTGCGCGACGGAAGATCAGTGGGCGAATCCAGCCGGGCAGTTCGAGATGCTGCGCCTCGCCGATCCTGTGTACAAGCTGGTCGCGGGCGATGGACTCGGTGCGGAGACGATGCCGGAAGTCAGCACGCTGCTCGCGTCGCGGCTCGGCTATTACCTTCGCCCCGGCAAACACTCGATGACTGGCGAGGACTGGAAAGTGTGGCTCGACTACGCCGACAAATGGCTGCGCCCCGCTCGCACCGCGACCGCGTGTTGCGACCCCGCGAGCAGCAGCAGCGGCGCGCCGCGTTCGCGCACCGCGATGCTCACGCATCCGCGCTAGTCCGCGGTGCGTTCGCGCACGCCGATGCCCATGATGTCGCGCGACGGGTGATCGAAGATTTCCGTGAACGTGACGCCTGCGCCCGCTTCGTCGCGCTTGATCAATTTCCACGCGCCGCACACGCCACCCATCGCGAGTTCGCGGTACGGCGCGTTGTTCACATCGTGCAGGCCGCAGATTTTGGCGGTGCGTCCGATGTTTTGATAATCCGCCCAAGCCCACTCGAAGCTGTGATCGCCATCGATGAAAACAGCGTCGAATTTTTCCGCTGCGAAATCGAACGAGGTCTTTCCGACGACGTATCGGAGCGGGATGAGGTCGCGCACTTCGTGGTGGAAAAAGAAAGCCGGCCACACGTCGATGGTCGTCGCGGAAAATGCAGTGTTGAAGCGCTGCAAAAAAGCGGTGGCGATACACGCGGTCGCTCCATTGAAGGTCCCGACTTCCAAGTAAGTCGCTGGGCGGTGTGTGGCCACGAGCATGAGCCAGCGCGCGAATTCGCGTGGGAGCTGAATGAGTCCTTGTTGCGACGAATTGAGGTGATCGCCTTCGCCTTCGTAAGTGATCTCCGAGTTGGGAATCGGCACGAGGCCCACCTCGCGAATCGTTTGCTGAAGCCATTCCAGCGACTGCAATGAATCCGCCGGTGCAACCTGGATTTTATGAATGCCGGCGATGACACGCGCGAAATCTGCGCGCTCGATTTCGTAGGATTCGAGTGGGTCGGGCATGGCGGCATCTCAACGGTGGCGGCGTGCTTTGACAAATTCTTCCCACACAAAACCGGCGACTCGCGGCGTTTGTCCCATGAATCCGAACCCCATCCTATGAATCCCAAACCCATCCTCATCACCGCAGCCGCGCTGGCGTTTTCCGCGTGGCCGCTTCTCGCTCAGGAAAAAGCTCCCGAGCCGCCGCCGCAAAATCAACCTCCGCGGGAAGACGCCCGTCGGCGGCCGGAAGCCGATCGACCAGAGGCGCCGCGAGAACAGGACGCGCGCCCTCCGCGTCGCGAGCGCGGTCCACGCAACTTTCAGCGCCCGGACTTTCAGGACGAACGACGCGGCCCGCGCCGCGAAGGGCCGCCGCCGGACAACGCCCGCGCCGGAGATGAAGGTCCGCGTCAGGGTCCGCCGCCGATGCAGGTGGAGCGCCGCGAGCGCGTGCAGGCCGGTCCGGGAAACGAAGTTCAAGCGCCGCGGTTTCATCGCCGGGACAGTGGACCGCAGGCGCAACCGGGCGATCGGTTTGCCGGCGGATGGGGTGACTCGATGCAGAAGCCGCATCGCCCAATGAGCGACAACTACGGCTTCGCTCCGCGTCGCGACGAGGAGCAGTCGTACCGCGGAGTTCGGCGCGGTGGGGAAAGTGAAAGGCGTGCGCCGCAGTTCCATCGCTTCGGGCCGGATCGTGGGCCCGGTCCGATGCGCGATGAATTGGAGCGCCGCCCGCCGCCGAATGGTCCGCGTGACATGATGCGCCCACGCGCGGATTTCAACCGCGACGATCGCGAAGCGCGCGGGCCGCGCGACGAATACGATGCACCGCGTCCGCCGATGCGTCCACCGTTCCGCGATGATGGCGGACCCGGTCCAGACCGTCCGCATCGCGACGGACCGCCGCCTCCGCACCCAGGACGCGACGATGTTCAGCGCCCGTCCTTTAATTAAGAGCGGACGCCGAAAGGCCCGGAAGTTTCCGAACGACCCTTCGCCTAAAAGGCGGAGGGTTTTTCGTTTTCCACGCGGACGCGACTAGCTCGCGAACTGCTTAAAAATCTTCCCCGCCTCTTCCAGCGTTTCCTTGCTGCCGACATCGAACCACGTCCCCGGCACGCTCCACGTCCGCACCGGCGTGCGCGGGTAAAGCCATTGCACGAAACGGCCCGGCTGATCCGGGTTGTTTCCCTCGGCGAGATATTGCGCGATCAGCTTCACCGTCGCGGACGGGTAGTAGTAAAGCGCGATGCCGATGAGCGTGCTCGGCGGTTCGCTCGGCTTCTCCACAAACTCCGTGATCGTCCCCGCGCCGTCGATCGCGACGACGCCGTATTTTTTCGCCTCCTCCAGCGAGCCGACATCGTAAACGCCGAGCACCGGCTGATTCATCTCCGCGCAGAAATCGCCGAATGCTTCGAGGCTTTCGCTGAAAAGATTGTCGCCCGCGACGACGAGCAGATCGCTCGCATCGATGCCGTGTTTTTGAATGACATAATTCAGATCACCAATCGCGCCGAGTTTGTCCGCGTCGGAAGTCGAGCCGTCGTTCACGATTTCAAAAGCGAGCTTCGCATGCACTTCGTTGTAGTGCTTTGCCCACGCCTCGAAGTCCGCGGCGAACTTGTTGTTCGTGACGACGTACACTTTTTCGATGCCCGCGATCGGCGCGAGATTGTCGATCACCCATTCCATCATGGGCTTGCCCGCGACATCGAGGAGCGGCTTCGCTTTGTTTTGCGTGAGCGGATAAAGGCGCGTCGCGTAACCGGCGGCGAGGATGAGAATGTTCATAGGCGCGGATTTCTCGCGGAACACTTCGCGGCTGACAAGTGCCGAGTGGCGCGGGAGACGCTCGACAAACCTGCCCGACTTCGTAGTGTTCGATCGAACATGATTTTGACCGATCGTCAGCAGCAGGTTTTGGAATTCATCGCCTCGGCGCAGCGGGAGACTGGGGTGACGCCATCGACGCGAGAAATTCAGGAGCACTTTGGTTTCGCGAGCCAGACGGCGGCGGTGAATCACCTGCGCGCTTTGGAGCGAAAAGGCATGCTGCAACGGCATGCGGGCAAGGCGCGCGCGCTGGCACTCACGTCCACGCTCAATCGCGATCCGATCATCGACATTCCCATTTACGGTTCGATCGCCGCGGGCTTCGCGCAGACGACCGAGGAGTCACGCGACGGCACGCTTTCCATGGATGCGCGCACGGCCGGGCTTCGTGGAAACGCGCGCGTCTTCGCGCTGAAAGTGCGCGGCGATTCCATGACGGGTGCGCAGATCCATGACGGCGATCTCGTGGTGCTGGAAATGCGCGAGCCGAAAGACAAGGACATCGTCGCGGCGCTGATCGATGGCGAGACGACGTTAAAGCGTTTTATTTCGAGCCGCGGACGCACTTTTCTAAAGGCCGAAAACCCCGCGTATCCCGACCTGATCCCGGTCGCAGAACTGGTGGTGCAGGGCGTGATGGTTTCGCTGGTACGCCGCTTTTCACAGGGAGCTTGAGCGTTTCCAGAACGGCAAAGAACGCATGATTCTTCATCTCGATGCCGACGCGTTTTACGCCTCGGTCGAGCAGGTCGAAAATCCCGCGCTGCGTGGAAAGGCGATGGCTGTCGGCGGATTGCATCGTGGCATCATCGCGAGTGCCACTTATGAGGCGCGGGCGCGGGGCGTTTACACACCGATGCCGACGCAGCGCGCGCTGAAAGTTTGTCCCGAGCTGATCCTCGTCCGCGGCGAAATGGCGAAATACTCTGACTACTCGCGGCGCATGTTTGCACTGGTGGAAGATTTCACACCTTACATCGAGCGCACGTCGATCGACGAAGGATACTTCGATGTCGGCGGCCATCGCACGCTCACGCCGCGTGAAATCGCGGTCCGGCTGAAGGCGCGCATCCGCGAGGAACTCGGCCTCACCGTTTCGCTCGGCATCGGCGCGAACAAACTCATTTCCCAAATCGCCGCGAAGCTGCGCAAGCCCGACGCGCTCGTGGAAGTGCCGCGCGGCGAGGAGCGCGCCTTCCTCGCGCCGCTGGAAAGCCGCTGGCTGCCCGGTGTCGGCGTGAAGGCGTACGAGCGATTTCAGGCGCTCGGTTTGCGGACGATCGACGATGTGGCCAACGCTTCGCGCGATTTGTTGCGACGTGCGGCTGGCAGCTCCGCGGAGCATTTGCGCGCGAGCGCTCTCGGGCTGGATGATCGTCCGATCGTGACCGAGCGCGATGATGCAAAGTCGTACAGCGTGCAGGACACGTTTGGTGAAAACATCCGCGAGCGTGAACCGATCCTGGAGATCCTGCGCGGCATGGCGGACAAGCTGATGGCAAGTGTGCGCGGCGATGGAAAAGCGATCTGCACCGTGACCGTGAAAGTGCGCTACGCGGACTTCAGCGACGAGTCGCACGGCTCCACGCTCGACGCGCCGACCGATCTCGAAACGGACATTTATCCGCATCTCCCCGCGCTCCTCCGCGGTGCGTGGAAAAGGCGCGAACCGCTCCGGCTCGTGTCGATCAGATTCAGCAACATCACCCAGCCGACCACGCAGACGGAACTCGTCCTCGACGCCGACGCGCGCCGACGCGCGAAGCAACACGACGCGGCGCGCTTGCTCGACGCGCTGCGCGCGAAGTCGCTCCCGCTCACGCGCGGACATTCGGTGCGGAAGGAAAGCTGAGCGCCCGCCGCGCGGAAAAGCGGTGGACACGCCATTCGCAACCCACAAGTCTTCCCGTCGTGAAGCACCTTTTCATCGACGGCCACTACTATGTTTACCGCTCCTTTTTCGCGATCCGCGAACTTTCCAACTCGCGCGGCGAAGCGACGAACGCGATCTACGGATTTGTGAAAACGGTGCGGCGCATGGTGAAAGATTTGTCGCCCGATCGCGCGGCCATCATCTGGGACGCGGGCATCCCCAAACGCCGCACGGACCTTCAGCCTGCCTACAAGGAAACTCGCTCCGAGATGCCCGATCTCATGCGCCCGCAGCTCACGTTTATTCAAAATCTCGCGCCTTTGCTCGGCTTTGCGAGCCTGTGGCTGCCTGACACGGAGGCCGATGACCTCATGGCTTCCTACGCGACCGCCGCGCGAGACCGCGGCGATGAAGTCGTGCTCGCGACGAACGACAAAGACCTTTTTCAACTCGTGGATGAGCGCGTGAAAGTTTACTCGACGAACAAGTTCGACCTCGCGAATCCGAGTGACACGTTTGCGCTGCTCGGCGGGGAAAAAGTGCGCGCCAAATGGGACGTGACGCCGCCGCAAATCGGCGACGTGCTCGCGCTCATCGGCGACACTTCGGACAACATCCCCGGCGTCCCCGGCCTCGGCGCGAAAGGCGCAGCAAAGCTGCTGGCCGAGTGCGGTTCGCTCGACGCGATTTTAGGAAATCCCGACTGCGTGAAGAACGAACGCATCCGCGAAAAAATAAAAGCGTCGCGCGAGCAGATCGTCCAAAACCGCGAGATGGTCCGCCTCGATCTCGACCTGCCGCTGCCCGCAGACCTCGATGCGCTCACGATCCAGCCGCGTTACCCCGAACTCATCGCGGAGCTGGAAAAGTGTGAATTCAAATCGCTCCTCGCCGAAGTAAAAGCCGAAGCGTCGAAAGTCAGCGTCCCGCCGCGAGCCGCGCAGGGAGAGCTATTCTGATGGGAGGACAAGCCTCCCGCCGAGCACCGGCACTCTAGCCTTTCAACCCAAGGCCGATCCGGTCGCGGAGATAAACGATCGAACGCTCAAGTTCGCCCTTTTGGTAATCCTGCTCGGCCTTTTTTTTGTCCACGCCGTCGGGCGCTTTGAAGGCGTCCAGTTTGTGTCCACGTTTCGCGAGCGCTTCAAAGGCGGCCAGCGCGTCCGGGTGCTTGTCGTAGTTTTTCCAGAAGTCTTCTTTCTTGTATGGAAACGCGCGTGAGAAGCCCGAGATCGTCTCCATCATGATCGGTACTTTCGGACACAGCTTTTTCCACTCGTCGCAGTATTGCGCCCAGTCGATGAGACCCTCGCCCGCCGCGGTCCATTGCACCGCCGCGCCGTCGGGAGTTTCCCAGATCATGTCATCGCGGAGGCTGGAGCAGATGGTGTATTTGCCGAGCGTCCGCAAAACGTCGAGCGGGTCTTCCATTGTCCACGCGGCATTTCCCGAGTCGATATTCACGCCGACGAAATCCGCGCCCGCCTCCTCCACCAGATCGCGCAGTTCCCACGAGTGCATGTCGCCCGCGTGATTTTCCACCGCCACTTTCACGCCGGCATCCAGCGACTCTTGTTTGCACGCCTTCAGCACTTTCACCGTATCCGCCATCCGGGCGCGGATGCCGCCGGGCGTTTGCCGATCCTCCGCCGCGCCGAGCACGACGCGAAAAACGGGGGAGCCCAGTGTCTTCGACACGCGCAGTCCGAGACGCAGATGTTCCTCAGCCGTGCCCCAGTTTTTCTTAAAGCGCACCGACGTCGGGCAGATGCTCCAGCTTCCCGCGAACAGCTCCAGGCCGCGATCGTCGGCCTGCTTTTTCACGTCGCGGAGGTGGCCGTCTTCCAGCGACTCGTAGGCATCGAGATCGGAGATCAGGATGGAGTCGAGCTTCAGGCTGGCGGCGTATTCGATGAGTTCTTTCGCCTTCCAGTTCATCGCGCGCACCGCGAAATTATCCATGCCGAGCTTGATCCCGCGGCGTGCCACGGGTTCGGCGATTACGCCGACGCTGGTGGCGAGCGAGGCGGCGGCGAGCGTTTTTAGAAAAGAGCGGCGGGCAAGAGTTGGGGAGTAGGACATAGGGCGTGAGATGGACCAATCACACGCGGGAGAGCGAGCGGCGTCAAACTCTGATCGCCGCTTGACGCCCGGTGCGCCGGTTGAAATAAGTGCGGCTCTCTTTTTCCATGAATACCGTCACCGCCCTCAAGACCCTCACCAAGAACGTCCAGAAGCTCGTCGAAGGTTCGCTCGCTGAAACCGGCGGGTTGCTCCGTCTCGCGCCGTGCTGGGTTCCCCGCAGTTTTCTCCAGCCAGGCAAACGGCTCAAGCTGCACCCGGACGATCTCTACGCCTACGGCCTGAACCGCGGCGGCATCGACGAGCGGTGGTTTGCCTCGACGACCCCGGCGGCGAATGAGAACCGGACGCCTGATGAAGGACTCAGTTACGTCGTCGTCGGCAAACAGCGGTTCACCTTGCAACAAGCCGTCGCCGAATGTGGCGCGACGCTCATTGGTTCACCGATCTGGAAGAAGTATAAGAAGTGGCCCGTTTACTCGAAGTTCTTCGACAACATGGGACCGATCCCGCACCACATGCATCAGTCGGCGAAGCAGGCCAAGCTAGTCGGCCAGGAAGGCAAGCCCGAGTCCTATTACTTTCCGCCCCAGCATAACAATGTGGGTAACAACTTTCCCTATACCTTCATGGGTTTCGAGCCGGGAACCACCAAGGCCCAGGTCCGCAAGTGTCTGGAGAATTGGAACAAGGGAGACAATGGCATCCTTGATCTTTCCAAAGCTTATCGCCTCAAAGCCGGCACCGGCTGGCTCATCGACCCATGCATTCTCCATGCGCCCGGTTCGCTTTGCACCTATGAGCCTCAATGGGGTAGCGATGTCTTTGGCATGTATCAATCGCTGGTCGAAGGCCGCGAAGTTCCATGGAGCCTGCTGGTGAAGGACATGCCGAAGAAGCATCACCAGGATCTCGACTTCATCGTGGAGCAACTCGACTGGGATAAGAACGTCGATCCGAAGTTTAAGGATAACCATTACCTCGAACCCGTGCCGGTCGCGGATACGCGCAGCGAAGGCTATGTCGATCGCTGGATCGTGTATGGGAAAGTCGATGGCGAACAACTTTTCACCGCGAAGGAGCTAACAGTGGAGCCGGGAGTGAAGGCGACGATCAAGGACACCGGAGCCTATGGACTCATCTGTGTGCAAGGCAGCGGACGCATCAACAAGGAGCCGCTTAATTCACCCAAGCTCATCCGCTTCCACGAACTCACCGAGGACGAATACTTCTGCACCGAGTCGGGAGCCAAGGCGGGCGTGACTTTCGAGAACACCAGCACCACCGAGCCGCTCGTCGTCCTGCGTTACTTCGGCCCCGATGCGAATCCGAACGCTCCTGTGATGGGCGCGTATCGGAAGAACAAGTTTAACTAACGGCCGCTCGACCCGGCATGGGCTGCGGGTCGAACGTTATTCAATTCGGCGTTTCGCCGGGCGAGACGAACGTTAATTGGGCGCGTCCAGCCATTTCGGGGTATTCGCGATCGAATGCCTCTTCCGTCGTTCATAATTTCTGCTCCTTTACTGTCAGCTATAATGAAGACGTTTACGCCCTTTCTCAGTCGAGCCGTGCTTTTCCTTTTGTTCGCGTTTGCGGCGGTCGAGCCGACGATGGCGGGCACTTGGACGAAGCTCACTAGCAATCCGCCGTCCGGTGCGAACGCGCTGGCGTTGCTTTCCGACGGAACGGTGCTGGGTCAGAACGGTACGCTTTGGTATCGGCTCAAGCCGGGCGCCACCGGCAGCTATGTGAACGGGACGTGGACCACGATCGCTGCCATGCACGACACGCGGACGTATTATGCGCTGCAGGTGATGAAGGATGGACGCGTCTTTGTCGCGGGCGGCGAGTACGGTACTGGCGGGAAGAATTCCGAGGTCTATGATCCGGTCACCAACGCCTGGACGCAGACGCCTTCTTCGGGGCAAAACTTCATCGATGCCATCTCCGCGATCCTCGGTGACGGACGCGTGATGGTCGCGCCGGTTTACGGTCCGGCTTCGACGGTCATCTACGATCCGGTGGCAAACACCTGGGCGACGGGGCCGACGACATTGCACGGCACGGATGAGATCCCGTGGCTGAAGCTTCCAGACGGCAGCGTGCTCACGGTGGATGGCACCAGCCAGTCGGAGCGCTACATTCCCTCGCTGAATCAATGGGTCGCCGACGCCAACACGCCGGTCGTGCTTTACAGCGGCGGGGAGACGGGTTGCGGGCATCTGCTGGCGAATGGCAAGGCGTTATTCCGCGGCTACACGCACACGGCGCTCTACACGCCGAGCGGCACCAATTCGCCCGGCTCGTGGGTCGCCGGGCCGGACATCCCCGGCGGGCTGAACGTGGGGGACACTCCTGGCGCGGTGATGGTGAATGGCAATGTGCTCTTCGTCGCGGGGCCGGGCTATCTCACGGGGCCGACGAGCTTCTTTGAATACGACGCCGTCGCGAACACGATCGCGCAAATCAACGGACCCGGCGGGTTGACCGACGGCGGCGTGCCCTACGGCGTGAAAATGCTCACGCTTCCCGATGGCAGCGTGCTCGTGAATTTGAACGGCACGCTCTACGAGTATGTGCCCGCCGGCGCGGCGCTGGCGGCTGCGCAGCCGACGATCACCAGCATCACGCACAATGCGGATGGCTCGTATCATCTCATCGGCACGGGACTCAACGGCATCAACGAAGGCGCGGCGTATGGGGACGATTTCCAAATGAACACGAATTACCCGCTCGTGCGTCTCACCGACGGGTCGGGCAATGTGAAGTTTGCGCGGACTTTCAACTGGAGCAGCACCGGCGTGGCGACGGGGGCGACTCCAGTGACGACGGAATTCACCCTGCCGCTGGCGCTGCCCGCGGGCACCTATTCGCTGGTGGTGGTGACAAATGGGATCGCGTCTGCCGCGACGATGCTGACGACGCCGGACACGGCGGGTGACGCCGCGCCGACGGTGGCAGCGGCGGCAGCGGCGACGCCGGGCGCGGTAACGGGGACCACGACGGCTCTGAGCGTGCTGGGCGCGGATGCGGACGGGGGCGGCGAGGGAAATCTCACTTACTCGTGGGCGATCACGACTGCGCCGACGGGCGTCTCGACGCCGTCATTTTCCAGCAACGGAACGAACGCGGCGAAGAACACGACGGCGACTTTCCACAAGGCGGGCACTTATACTTTCGGGGTGACGATCACGGATTCGTCGGGTCTTGCCGTGACGAGTAGCGTGAGTGCGACGGTGAGCCAGGCGCTGACTACGATGACGGTATCGCCGGGGACCGTGAGCCTTACGTCCGGGCAGACGCAGCAGTTCTCGGCGTCCGGGCTCGATCAGTTCGGCCTGACGATGACTTCGCAGCCGACCTTCACATGGGCGGTGACGGCGGGCGCGGGCACGGTGAGTGCGAGCGGCCTTTACACGACTCCCGCGACGGGCACGCTGGCGACGGTGACGGCAACGACCGGGGTGCTCCAAGCTTCGGCGACGGCCACCGTGATGTCCGCGCCGTGGCTCTCAGAAGACATCGGCACGCCTGCGATTACGGGGTCGGCGTATGACAGCGCGGGCACTTTCAATGTGAGCGGCGAGGGCTCGGACATCTGGGGAACGGCGGATGAATTTCACTACGTGTACCGCCGAATGGGCGGGGACGGGACGATCATCGCGCGCGTGGTGACGCAGCAAAACACCGGGGGCTGGGCGAAGGCCGGCGTGATGATCCGCGAGACGGATGCTGCCGGTGCGGCGCACGCGATGATGGTGGTGACGCCGTCGAACGGGACGGCTTTCCAGTGGCGTCCGGTGAGCGATGGCGCGAGCAGCAACAGCAATACGGGCGGCCGCGTGGTGCCGTATTGGGTGAAGCTCGTGCGCAGCGGAAATACCTTCCGCGGCTACTCGTCGTCGAACGGCACGACGTGGAGTTTGCAAAGCACGGCGAGCATCCCGATGGCGTCTTCGGTGCTCGTGGGCCTGGCGGTGGACAGCGCGAATACGAGCACGCTCAGTGCGGTCACCTTCGACAATGTGAAGCTCATGCTCGCGCTGGACGATGCGCTGACGGTGAATCCCGCCACGGCGGGCAGCGTGAACGTGCTGGCAAACGACGTGGGTCCGACTGGCACGACTTTGAGCATCGCGAGTCTCACGCAGGGAGCAAAAGGCACGGTGGTGAATTCGGGCAGCGGCAATCTGACATACACGCCAGCCGTTGGAGCCGTCGGATTCGACACTTTTTCCTACACGGTGAGCGACGGCATCGGCGACACGGCCACGGCGACGGTGACGGTGCGCATCAATGGCTTGCAGGCGTATTACCGATTCGAGGAAGGCACCGGTGCGACCAGCGTGGATGCCACGGGCGACGGCTACGATGGCACGCTGCAAGGCGCGACGTGGGGCGCGGGCGTGGAAGGAACGGGCGGTTTGCTTTTCGCCGGCACGAGCACGAGCTACGCGACGCTCCCGGCGCTGAACCTGAACACGAACACGTTGACGATCACGGGCTGGGTGCTGCGCAATGGGTCGCAGAGTTCGTTCTCGGGCCTCGTCTTCTGTCGCGATGGCAGCACGGTCTCCGGGCTGACTTTCGGGACGGCGAATGAACTGCGCTATACCTGGAATAACGTGGCCGCGACTTACAATCACAGCTTCGGCCTGACCGTGCCGAATGCCCAGTGGACCTTCGTCGCGCTCGTGATCACGCCCACGAACGCGAAGATGTACATGCAGCCGCAGGGCTCCGCGATGCAGTCCGCGACGTTCACGCAGACGCACGCGGCTTCGGCGTTCGATGGCGTGACATCCATCGGGCAGGATCCGAACGGTACGGCGCGCTATTTCAATGGCAGCATGGACGAAGTGCGGATCTACAACACGGCGCTCGACGCAGCGACCGTCGCCAGTCTCGCCGCCGCGACGCCGACAGTGGCGACTGCTGCGGCCACCGCGCCGGTGGCTTTCACGAGTTTGCAGACGACGCTCTCCGCGCTGGGCGCGAGTAACTTCTACCCGGAATCCAGCCTCACCTACACCTGGGCCGCGACCAGCATTCCCTCCGGCGCGACGACTCCCGTCTTTTCCGCGAACGGCACGAACGCGGCGAAGAACGCGACGGTCACGACCTATCGATCGGGCAGCTACACGTTCCGCGTCACGATCACCGACCCGACCGGCGGCACGACGACGAGCAGTGTGAACGTGACGATCGCGCTCACGCCGATCGACGCGTGGCGCGTGGCGAAATTTGCGGCTGCCGCCACGAACCCCGCCATCGCCGGGACGACGGTTGACAATGACCACGATGGTCTGGTCAATCTGCTCGAATACGCGCTGAACACCGACCCGCTCACACCCAACGCGACCGGACTCCCCACTATCGCCATCGAGGGCGGCAACATCGCCTTTACCTACCGCCAGAACGACGCGGCGACCGATCTCACCTATGCCGTCGAGCAAACCGGCGACTTCACGACCTGGACCGCCGCCACGCCCACGAACATCACGCTCTCATTCGACGGCACGACCCGCGTGATCAAGGCGCTGATTCCCATCAATGCCGCGACCCGGCAGATGGTGCGGCTGAGAGTTACCCAGCCATAGCCGCGCGTGCGGCTGCTGCGGGTAACTAAAAGTGGTGCCAGTTCCTGCTCTTGATCCCTCTGCCGCTTTCGGAAGGATCAGGATCAAGAATCGGCAGCAGGAGTTTGGCGCGACTTTAAATCACGCCGCGCGGTGGCTACTGCTCGGCAGGCGTGGTGGCCATTCCAGACGCCGCGAACCGTAAAGCCATCATCGACTCGATTCGCATTGCCCCATCCGCTTCAGGCGAGGCCAAGACCACAGACAAGTCCAAACCATTCAAGATTGCTGGTTAGGTTGCCGGCTACAGTCTTATCGTCGTGCTCGTGCTGAAGGTCATTCGACCACAAGCCGGGAGGAAAAAGTCAACATGACCGCAACGGCTAACCCAGAAGGTTACTTTGGGCGTCGTCCCACTGCCATTTATTAATCCGGCAGTGTAATAGCACCGTGTTTCTTAACGGCCTGTTGACAAACCGTGTTAGCTCCGTGGGCGCGCCATGTTGATAGATTTTGCCATCACTCAAAGCGCACGCTCCGTGGGAGCGACATGGGCCGGGAACCAAGCGTACATGCCGCGCCTACGGAGCTTTGGTTGTTATTACCGATGGATTCTATAAACATTTCGCGCCTACGGCGCTAAAAATCGGACCGCGCATTCGGCAGGTATTTCAACAGGTTGTGAAAGGGGAAGAAAGCCGAAGGAGAGGCTCTATCCGATTGAGGGATTTATAGTTTAGCCGAAAGAGTAATCATAGACGTTGGTTCCGCAGGCGCAGCCTGCTCTGGACTGCGGCGAGCATCGCCGCTCTTTGACGGGGCGACGTGGACAAAGCGCGTGAGTCGCCCTCAAAAACCGCGCGTCCCCGAAAGCGGCGATGCTCGCCGCAGTCCAAGGCGCTGCGCGCTCCACTGTGCGACTCGTGGCCACACAGTCACTTTAACTAAATGGCAGTGGCGCGTTGCCCTGGGCTGGCATGTTTTCGCACCTTTGGTGCTCGTTGCTGCCGCCGTTTGGTTCCGCTTTCAATCACAGCCGCGGCTCTGCTGGCGGGGAGATTCCGCTTGAAGCGCTGACCTTTGGCCCGACGTTCTGTCTCCTTATCCTCTGATTCCCCCCACTATGCAGATGATGACGATTCTTCACTCAATCCCTTTTTTAATTACCCCGTCCATGTCTCTGAAACTGCGCCATCCCGTTACGTTCGGTCTTTGCAAATCCGTCGCCGCTGTGTGGCTGGCGGCTTGCTCTACGGGCTATGCGCTGACCTATCATATCAGCTACCTGGAAGACGAGGGCAAGCGAGCCCAGATCACTCAGGTGATGGACGAGGCGGTCGCGGTTTACAACGCGACCACCAACTTCAATGTGGACGTGAACGTGATCTATAGCTCCGGGATTCCCACGGCGCAGTCGGATTACAACAGCCAGCTTGGCTTTGGCGGATCAATCAGCACGCAGGTCGCACTCCACGAGATCGCCCATTATTTGGGAAGCGGCACCACCACTCAGTGGAGCGATCAGTTCGGTGGTGACACTATCTGGGACGGGGCTGCGTTGCGGCGTTACGTGAAACTTTTTGATGGTCCTGGAGCCGAGATCAACCGTTCGGGGGTCCACTACTTTCCCTATGGCTTTAACTACGCCAACGAGGACAACCCGGACGCGCGACTGCGGCTGCCGCGCCTGATCCAGGCCATGCGCTTCGACATGGGCGGGCAAGACCCGGACGGGGACGGCATGTCCAATGAATGGGAGCTGTACAAGATTGGCTTCACTGGCCAAAGCGGCACCGACGACGCGGACGGCGATGGCATTTCCAACTTCGACGAGTGGTGGACCGACAACGACCCGATGAAGGCCTGCCCGGTGAAGAGCGGCCACATCTATCAGCTTCGTTCGAAGCTCAGCCAGAAGCTCATCGAGGTGGCGGATACCACCGCCGGGGCTAACGTCCGCCAGAACGCAGCGTCCGGTTCTGACTTGCAGAAGTGGACTGCCACTTATGTTGGCGGAGGCTTCTTCAAATTTGTCAATCTCGCCAGCGGCAAGGCACTGGAGGTGACCGGCTACTCCACCGCGCCAAGCGGTAACATCATCGCCTGGAACGACACCGGTGGGACGAACCAGCAATGGCGGGTCATTCCCGACGGCGCGATTTATTCGAAGATGTTCAACAATAATAGCATGAACATGGTCATCGACGTGGATGGCGGTACGGGCGCGACCGGAAACCTAACTAACATCTCGCAGTATTTCGATGTGATCGGAGGGACCAATCAGGATTGGGCGTTCGATGACGTGACTCCGGGCGAACTGGCGGGCGGACTCGTCGCCGAATACAAGCTGGAGGGTAACGGTCGCGACAACAGCCATCACAATCTCCACGGCACTCAAACCGGCGCAGTGAGCTACGGAACCGGCCGTGTCGATGGTCAGGCGGCGACCTTCAACGGAACCAACGGCAGCATCCGCATCCCGGCGTCGGTGGATACGAATTTCAGCCTCGCGTGCTGGGTGAAAACGGGTGCCACCGCTGGACTCGGCCAATGGTATAACGGTATGGGCCTGGTCGATGCGGAGGTGCCGGGCGTGGCAAAGGATTTCGGCCTCGCCATGGTCGGGAACAAGGCGGCCTTCGGGGTTGGCAATGCCGACATTACTATCACCTCGGCCAATGCCATCAATGACAACCTCTGGCATCATCTCGTCGCCACCCTGGATACCGGCAGCGGCGCGATGAAGCTCTATGTCGATGGCGTCCTGCAAGCTTCCGGCACTGGTCCGACCGGCGCGCGGACCGGTCCGGGAAATTTTTTCCTCGGCAGTGTGGGTGGCACGACAGGGTTTTACAATGGAAGCCTGGATGAGGTTAGATTTTATAGCACGCTTCTCGGCCCGACGGAGATTAACCGCCTCGCCAACATCGGCAGCACGCTGGTTGCCAGTTATCCGTTCGAGGGAAATTGCCGGGAATCCAATAACTTCGGCAACCACGGCGATCCCTTCGGAATCACCTACACCGCCGGCAAGGTCGGGGCGAATGCCATCCAGTTCAGCGGCACCGCTAGTTTTGTGAAAATCCCGGCACCGGTCACCAGTGATTTCAGCGTCGCCTTTTGGGTGAAAACCACCGCGACCGGAGGCACCGGTCAATGGTATGCCGGGAAATCCATCGTGGATGCCGACATCCCCGGCGTCGCCAACGACTGGGGCATCTCGCTGGTCGGAAGTTACGCGGCCTTCGGGGTCGGCAACACCGGCGCGGGCACCACCATCCAGTCACTCACCGCCATCAACAACGACCAGTGGCACCATGTGGCAGCCACCCGCGTGAACGCGACAGGAGCGATGAAACTCTACGTGGACGGCACGCTTCAGGCCACGGCGACCGGCTCCACCGCGCTGCGAAACGCCCCCGGCGGCATCCGTCTCGGCAGCACGCTTTTCGGTGGCACCTTCTTTGCCGGGGCCATCGATGAGTTAAAGATTTTCAACTACACTCTGGCCGATCCGCAGGTCGCCGCGCTGGCCACGGTTATTCCCGCACCGTGGGCATCCGCGGATGTCGGAAGTCCCGCCAGCGATGGTTACGCGGGTTATTCCACCGCGGGTGGCGTCTTCACGGTCGTCGGCGGCGGATCGGACATCGGCGGTGTTAGCGATCAATGCCAGTTCGTCTCCTCGGTCCGAAGCGGGAATCAAAGCGTAGTCGCGCGGCTCACCGCGGCTCCTTCCAATGCGCGGGCCGGATTGATGTTCCGTGATTCCGCGGCGGCGGGTTCGCCCTTTGTGAGTTTGCTGTATGAAAACTTCGCAGGGCTGCGGTGGACGCACCGCGACTCCACCGGTGCGACAGCCGGGCAGACCGGGAGCACCGTTCCAGTCACGCTGCCAGTCTGGCTGAAAATCACGCGGACTGGAAACACCTTCACCGCATTGTATTCCACAGTGACTGGCACTCCGACGGACAGCAGTTGGATCGTGCTCGGCTCCCAGTCCGCGCCTTTGGCCAGCTCACCGCTGACCGGGCTCGCCGTCACTTCCCGCAGCACCGGCCAGGTAGCGACTTCCACCTTTGCCAATGTCGCCGTACTGCCCACCCCGGCGGGCGAAATCTGGCGTCAGCAGTATTTTGGCAGCATCGTGAACTCGGGCGCCGCCGCGGATAACATGGACCCGGACTCCGACACGCTCAGCAATGCGATGGAGCGCGCCCTCGGGCTGAACCCGACTGTGACGAACCTTCCCGCTGAGCGACCGAGTCTGGGGAAAAACGGCGGCTTCCTGAGTATCTCCTACACGCGCAGCCTCGACGCCGCGGACCTGTCCATCGGTGCCCGGTGGACCAACGATCTCATGGTGTGGTCGAACGCTGGCGTGATCGACGAACTGATCTCGACCAACGGCTTGATCGAAAGCCGCGTCGCCAAAGTGCCGCTGGGCAATCTGGATCCCGGCCACGCCTTCATGCGCCTGGAGATCCAGTGATCCTTCGCGGAGTGCGCGCGCTTGCGCCCAAGACTCTGCGGCCCCACGAACGACCCGAGGTTTGGTACGGAAGGAGGTGAAAAGCAAATGCGGCTCTGGCGAATGGGCTGCGCTCAGAAACTCGGGGGCTTCACCGCCCGCTGACAAATTTCCCCTTCGTCCCCGGAAGACATACGGGGTGAAGGTCCGCGATTGTCATTCCGGCGGCAGCTTCTACAGTCCGCTTTCCCGGATGCGCGGACTGAATTTGCGCGCGGGATTTTTCCATCTAAAACCATGAATGATACATCCATCGAGAAGGCGCTGACCTCGATTCCGTTTGATATTTCGAGGGAAGGCGTGCCCGCCGATCCGGGCGCGAATCCGTTCAAACTCGTCGTCGATCCCGTGATGCGACAGCGGCTGCGGCGGGCGCTTTTTGAAATGATCGAGAGCCACGATGAAGAACTCGCGCGCTATGTGAGCGACGGCGCGCTGGCGCTGGAGAGTTACAAGGAATACATTGAGCTTTTCGCCCACAGCCTGAAGCAGACGATGGCCGATCGTGAAGGCGTGGCATTCCTGATGGATGCGTGCGGTTTCAAGGTGGCGAAGGAAGACGTGAACATGACGCCTGAGACGCGCTGGAAGGTGCAGCGGTGATGAGCGACGGGGGCTTCATCCCGCTGACTCGCGATGTCGAGGCGGTGCAGATTCCGAGCGGAGAAACCACGACGCTGCCGGCGGAGACGGCGGTGATTATCACGCAGGCGCTCGGCGGGACTTTCACAGTGCATGTGGGGAACCGGCCCGGACTTTTCCGCATCGCGGGGAAGGACGGCGACGCGCTGGGGCAGGCGGTGCTGCCAACGGGGACGGCTGCGGATGGGCCGTTCGACGTGGAGAAAGTGTGGGAGCAACTCCGCAACTGCTACGACCCGGAAATCCCGGTGAACATCGTGGACCTCGGACTCATCTACAGCCTCGACGTGGCCGATGAGGACGCGGGGAAACGGGTGAGCGTGAAGATGACGCTGACCGCGCCGGGATGCGGCATGGGGCCTTCGCTCGCGGCGGATGCGGAGCAGCGGATGCTGACGGTGGCGGGCGTGGCGCGCGCAAATGTGGAGCTGGTGTGGGACCCGCCGTGGTCGCCGGAGCGCATTTCGCCCGCGGGTCGCGAGCGTCTCGGGATGGAGTGATGTTTGCCGCGCTCAGCCTCACGCTGCTGAACTCGATGCGGCGCTTTGCCGCGACGGTGAAGTGCCCAAAATGCGGGCACGCGTTCAAGCCGGGAGCGGATCGGAAATACACGAGCTGGCGCGAGTTTTTCGGGCGGTTGCCGTGTCCGAAGTGCGGATTTCGTTTTGGGATCGGCGAAGATTCTGGAGCGAAAAAGGCGAATCCGCCGGGGCCGTTTCTCCAGCCCGCACTTTCCAAAGTCACGCCGCGTCTCGTCTCGGAGCGTGAGCGCATTTTCGACATTCCGCCGGGCGGAAACTGGGGAGGGATGCTCGTGATCGCGATCGTCTGGAATCTCTTCATCCCGCCGCTTTTCTACTACATGGTCGTGCTCGGAAAATGGCGCGAGCGTGGACCGCAAATCATGATCAGCGTTTTTTTTGCGGCGGGACTGATGCTGGCTTATGGCGCGCTGCGTCATCGCTTCGGGTCGTTCGTGCTTTCGCTCGGGCCGGAAATCGTGCGACTGAAACGCGTGTTTCTTTTGCGGAAAAATCAGACGCTGCCCACGCTGGACATCGAGAGTGTGCGGCGCGTCGTGGCATTTAGTCACGCGACGGGCGGCGAGGATTTCGATCGCGTCGATCTGCCGACTTACCACATCGAAGTGCGCGCCGGTTTCCGGTTGTTTCAATTTGGTGCGGGCCTGCCGCCGTCTGATCAGCACTGGCTCGCGTGGGTGATTCGCGATCACGTCCGCCGCTGCGGCGGAACGGGTCTGCCGCCCGAACTCACGAAACGCACGACGGCCATCGAGCCGCCCACCGAATGATCCGCGTCGTCCGCACAGCATTCGTGCTCGGAGCTGGCCTCGGCACGCGGCTGCGCCCGCTCACCAATCGCCGCCCGAAGCCGCTCATTCCGGTCGTGAATCGCCCGCTCGTCGCGCACACTTTCGACCGGCTGCGCGCACAGAGTATCGAGACGTATATCGTGAATACGCACTGGGCCGCGGAGGCTTGGTCCGTGGCCTTTCCCGATCCGGGGTATCGCGGTGTGCCGATCGATTTTCGCGAGGAAAAGCCGGACGTGCTGGAGACGGCGGGCGGCATTAAGAATGTCGAGGACTTGCTCGGCGCGGAACCGTTCATCGTTCACAACGGCGACATCCTCACCGACCTGCCGCTGCGCGAGGCGCTTGGTTTTCACGTGGAGAGTGGAAATGAAGTGACGCTCGTTTTGCGGAGCAAAGATGGGCCGCTGCAGATCGCCTTCGACGAAGCGAGCGGACGCATCGCGGACATCGGCAAGTGCCTTCATCCAGACATCGAGCCGCGTTTTCTTTTCACGGGTATCTACATCGTGCAGCCGGAATTTCTCCGGCGCATTCCGGCGCACACGAAGATCAGCGTCGTGCCGATTTTCTGCGACATGATCCGCGCAGGCGCGAAGCTCGGCGGGATCTTGATCGACGAGGGAAATTGGTGGGATCTCGGCACGCGCGAGCAGTATCTCGCGGTGCATCGCTGGCTCGCGGAAAACAACGCACGAAATGCCAACTGGATCGATCCGAGCGCGAAAATTTCCGCGACCGCAAAGATTGCAGGCGCAACGGCGATCGGCGCGAATGCCATCATCGGAGAAGGCGCGCGGCTTACAGATTGCCTGGTGTGGGAAAACGCGGAGGTCGCACCCGGAGCGGTGCTGGAGCGGTGCATCATCACCGACGGCGCGCGCGCCGAGGGCGTGCATCGCGATCGGGACTTCGCGTAGAAACGCGCGCACATTTTCATGTCAAATCTGCTCCACGCTCCCACGATCTCCGTCGAACCCATCGAAAAAGGCGGCTCGGGCCGCAAATTCTGGCGGCTGCACGCGGGCGGTCCGTCACTCATCCTCGTCCGCTATGGCGAGGACCGGCCTGAAAACCGACACTACGTCGCCATCGCGCAGTTCCTCGCCGGCGTCGGCGTGCGCGTGCCGGCGGTGCATTTTCACGATGAATGTGAAGGCCTCATCTTGATGGAAGATGCGGGCGAAACGGACTTGTGGAGTATGCGCGGCGAGCCCTGGCGCGTGCGTCGCGCGCTGTATCAGCGCACGCTCGATCAAGCGCTGATCCTGCACACGCAGGCGCACGCCGATCCCGGCGCGGCCACTTTGAAAATCCTCCAGCCGGTTTTCGACTCCGCGCTTTATCGCTGGGAGCAGGATTACTTTTTCGAGCATTGCCTCGGCCGGCATTTTGGAAACGCCTCGCAACCCGGCCTCGCGCGTCTTCACGAAATCGCGGACGAACTCGCCGCCGCACCGCGCTGCCTCGTGCATCGCGATTTCCAAAGTCAGAACGTCCTGGTGCGCGATGGCGAAGTCTGTCTCATCGACTTTCAGGGCTTGCGGCCTGGACTTGCCGCCTACGATCTCGCGTCGCTGCTGCTCGATCCGTATGTCGATCTCAGCGCGGAGGAGCGCGAGGAACTGCTCAGCCACTACCTCAGCGGTCTGCATGGACCGGGCCAGAAAGACAACCCGGACTTTCGCTCGCTCTTCGATCGCTGCGCGATGCAGCGGCTCATGCAGGCGCTCGGCGCGTATGGAAAACTCGGCCACCTCGACGGGCGCACGCAGTTTCTCGAACACATCCCGACGGCGCTCGCGCGGCTGCGGGAAGTGCTGACGCGGATCGACGGACTCGACACGCTCGCCGCGACGCTCGCCAAGGTGACTGCTAAGAAATAACGCCGATGCAGATGGGAAAGTGTGCTATCGTTTCTGCATCTACCATGAAGTTTGTCGCCCCCGTTCTCACCGCGATCGTTCTTTCCGCGTCCGTTTTGCGCGCCGCCGATGCGCCGGATTTCAACCGCGAGGTGCGGCCGATTCTTTCCAACTACTGCTTTAAGTGTCACGGGCCGGATGACAAGGCGCGGAAGTCGAAACTGCGGCTCGATGTGCGCGAGGATGCGCTGAAGCCCGCGAAGTCCGGCGACTGCGCGATCGTGCCGGGGAAGGTGGATGAAAGTCAGTTAGTGACGCGGGTTTTTTCCAAGGACGAAGAGGAGATGATGCCGCCGCCGGCGACGAAAAAAGAGCTGACCGATGCGCAGCGCGAGGTGCTGAAACGCTGGATCGCGACGGGCGCGAAGTATGATCCGCACTGGGCTTTCATCGCGCCGAAGCAGGCGGCGATTCCCGGAAACGCGACGGGCAATCCGATCGACGCCTTCATTCGCGCGCGGCTGAAGGCCGAAGGACTCGCGCCGTCGCCGGAGGCTGATCCCTACACGCTTTGCCGCCGGCTGTATGTCGATCTCATCGGCATCCCGCCGACGCCGGAGGAAGCAGATGCGTTCGTCGCCTCGGCGAAAACGAATGAGCAATCCGCTGTCGAAACGCTCGTGGACAAACTGCTTGCGTCGCCCCACTACGGCGAACGCTGGGCGCGGCGCTGGCTCGATCTCGCGCGCTATGCGGACACGAACGGCTACGAAAAAGATCGCAACCGCAGCATCTGGCCGTGGCGCGATTGGGTGATCAACGCGCTGAATGCGGACAAGCCGTTCGATCAATTCACGATTGAGCAACTCGCCGGCGATCTGCTGCCGAATGCGACGCCCGACCAAATCATCGCGACCGGTTTTCATCGGAACACGATGCTGAACGAAGAGGGTGGGATCGATCCACTCGAGTTTCGTTTTAACGCGATGACTGATCGCGTGGCGACGACCGGCGTGACGTGGCTCGGCCTGACCGTCGGCTGCGCGCAGTGCCACACGCACAAGTTCGATCCGATCCAGCATCGCGAATACTATTCGATGATGGCGTTCCTGAATAACGCCGATGAGCCGGATTACGATCTGCCCGCGCCCGATGCCGGCGCGCAACGTGCGGCGCGGGAAGGAAAGCTCGCGAAACTGCTCGCGGAACTACCGGACAAATGGCCGGTGGAAACGGGCGGCGTGAAATGGGAAACGCCGCGGCCTGCGTCCATCGTTTCCGAAAGTGGCGAAACGCCAAAGCTGCCCGGCGATGGCTCCGCGCTTTTCGCCGCGCCGGGACCGGAGCGGGATGTTTACACGTTCAGTTTCGACCTCGATGAGATGGGCATCGACCGCGTGCGACTGGAAGCGATGGCGGATCATTCGCTGCCCGCGAAAGGCCCCGGTCGGGTGAAACACGGCAATTTTGTCCTCAGCGAAATCACCGTGACGGCTGCTCCAAAATCCGCGCCGGACAAACAGCAACCCGTGGAGATCGCGAGCGCGGTGGCGGATGCCGAGCAGGATGGTTTTCCCATCGCCAATGCGTTCGACGGAAACGCGCAGACGGGCTGGGCCGTGCAGGTCGCAGGGAAACCGTTCGGCGCAACGCGGACCGCTGTTTTCTCGCTGAAGCAGCCCGTTGGTTTTCCCGGCGGCACGCGCATCATCGTGCGGCTAAATCAAGCCCACGGGCAGCATCACACCATCGGGCGTCCGCGGCTGAGCTTTGGCATGCCGGCGAAAGTGGTGAAACCGGTGACCGAGCAGCGGCGTGAAATCGTGGAGAAAAAATTCGCGGAGTGGCTGACGCAGGAACGGTCGCGCACGGTCGCGTGGACCGTGCTGCGTCCGATCGAGGCGAAGTCGAACATGCCGCTGCTGACGCCACAGCCGGACGGCTCGATTTTTTGCAGTGGCGACATCACGAAGGTCGATACCTACGACCTGAAATTTACGAACGTGCCGCGTGGTGTGACGGCGGTGCGACTGCAAGCGCTGCCCGATGAACGCCTGCCCAATCACGGCCCCGGCATGACGTATTATGAAGGACCGAAGGGCGATTTTTTCATGGGTGAATTCCAACTCGCGGCAGATGGAAAGCCGGTAAAAATCGCCACGGCGACTGAGACTTTTGCGAAAAATTCCATGGGTGGAAATCCCGCGAATGCGGCACTGGCGATCGATGGCGACCCGCAGACGGGTTGGAGCGCGAGCGGTCGCGAGGGGCAGGAGAGCGACGCGGTTTTCCGCCTCGCCGCGCCGCTGGGTGAAGCGCGGGAGCTTTCGCTGAAGATGATGTTTGGGCGGCACTACGCGTGTTCGCTGGGGCGCTTTCGGATTTCGGTGTCCACGGACGCGCGGGACGTGCCGGCGCGTGAGATGCCGGATGAAATCGAGCGACTGCTCGCGATCGAGGATTCCAAATTGAGCGGGGCGCAGCGTGGAAAATTGCGCGAACACTTTCTCCTGACCGCGCCGGAACTGGCATCGGCACGCGCTGAAATCGACCGGCTGCGCAAAGCACCGCCAGCGGCGGCGACGACGCTGGTTTTTCGCGAACGCCCGCCGGAAAATCCGCGACCGACTTTCATCCACAATCGCGGCGAATTCATGCAGCCGACCGATCCAGTGCAACCCGGTGTGTTTACGTTTCTGCCCGCCCTGCCCAATGACGCGAGGCCGGATCGGCTCGCCTTCGCACGCTGGCTCGTTTCGCCGCAAAATCCTCTGACCGCGCGTGTGACGGTGAACCGGCAGTGGGCGATTCTTTTCGGGCGCGGGCTGGTGAGGACAACGGAGGATTTTGGCTATCAGGGGGAACCTCCCACGCATCCCGAACTGCTCGACTGGCTCGCGGTGGAATTTATGAAACAGGGCTGGAGTTTAAAAAAACTGCATCGCCTGATCGTGACCAGCGCGACCTACCGGCAGTCGTCCCGAGTGACACCGGATCTCCTCGCTAAAGACGCGGAAAACAAGTGGCTCGGGCGGGGCCCGCGAAGCCGACTGGACGCGGAAATTGTGCGCGATGCGACGTTGCGTTCGGCGGGTTTGCTATCCGAAAAAATCGGCGGTCCGAGTGTGTATCCGCCGCAGATGGAAGGCGTGAGCGAAGTCGCCTACGGCAGTCCGAAATGGACGACGAGCGGCGGCGAGGATCGCTATCGCCGCGGCCTTTACACCTTTGCGAAACGGACGGCGCCCTACGCGATGCTCACGACTTTCGACGCGCCATCCGGGGACGCGTGCATCGCGCGCCGCGACGTTTCCAATTCTCCGCTCCAGGCGCTCACCCTGCTGAACGACGTGGTCTTTGTGGAAGCCGCGCAGGCGCTTGGGAAAACGCTGGCGGGCGAGCAGGGGAGTGTGGAGGAGCGCATCGCACTCCTTTTCCGCCGCTGCCTCACGCGTCCTCCAATGGCCGATGAAACGGCCATGCTCACGAAGTTTTTCACGACGCAAAAATGGCGGTGCGAGTCGAAGGAATTGGACGCCAAAGCCATCGCAGGCGAAGGCCCCGGCGATGTGAACGAGCGCGCCGCGTGGACGGTGCTGGCGCGGGCAGTTTTCAATCTCGATGAGGCGATTACCAAGAGTTGAATCACAGATTTTGAGACCTATATTTGCTACATGATTGCCGAACGTTTTCCGGGCCTGCTCCAACTTCCGGTTAAGGAGCGCCTCCTTCTCGCCGAGGAATTGTACGACACGGTGTTCCAGTTCGGCGAACCGGTGGTGGATGATCAGATTTTCAAAGAGTTACAGGAAGGCTGGGCGGGTTATTTGAAGAATCCGGATGCGGCTGTGAAATGGGATGATTTGAAGACGAGACTCGCGAGTCGCAATGCGTGGGATCGTTTGGACTTCTCTGGCGGAGATTCATCTGCAGCGGTTGTTTGCGGAAAATGAAAATCGTCGCGGGGGTTCGGGCGCGGAGTTTGTCGAAGAACTCAGGGCAGATTTGGAGCGTCTTCTGGGGTTTCCCGAAAGTTCGCCCGTTTGGATCGCACCGTTCCGCCGTCTCGTTTTTCTCCGTAAACCCGGTGTTTTTCTATGTCCTGCACGGTCGGCGGGTTGTCATCAATGGGCTGTACCCATTGAACATAGCCCCAGAAGCAATCCTGCGAAGACTCCAGCAAACTGAATGGCCATGAATCTTTTCTCCGAAAACTCTCCGTTCATCGCCCGCCGTCATTTCCTCCGCGAATGCGGAGTGGGCCTTGGCAAAATCGCGTTCGCCGGTTTGCTCACCGATGCACTTGGAGGGCGCATGCATGCGGCTTCCGTGGCGAATTTGCTGGCTCCGAAGCAGCCGCATTTCGCCGCGAAAGCAAAGCGGGTCATTCATCTTTTCATGGCAGGCGCACCGTCGCAGCTCGATCTTTTCGACTACAAACCGGAGCTGACGAAACTCGCGGGCAAACCGCTGCCGCCATCGGTGATCGCGGGGCAGCGCTACGCATTTATCCGGCCCGATGCGGCGGTGCTCGGGCCGCAATTTCAGTTTGCCAAGCATGGCCAGAGTGGCGCGGAGCTTTCGGAGATGCTGCCGCATTTGGCGAAAATCGCGGACGAAATCTGTCTCGTGAAATCGGTGAATACGGATCAGTTCAACCACGCGCCCGCGCAGATTTTCTTTAACAGCGGCTTCTCGCAACCGGGCCGTCCATCGTTCGGATCGTGGGTGCTGTACGGACTGGGCGCGGAGACGCAGGAATTGCCGGCGTTTGTGGTGATGAGCACGGCCGGCGGACTGAGCGGCGGCTCGGCGCTTTGGTCGAGCGGATTTATGCCTTCGATTTATACGGGCACGCGGCTGCGCGCGCAGGGCGATCCGATTCTGGATGTGTCGAGTCCGGCGGGGATCGATCCGCGGCTCCAGCGCGACACGCTCGATCTTGTTGGCGCGCTAAATCGCGAGCGGTTTGCGCGTGAAGGCGATCCGGAAATCACGACGCGCCTCGCGAATTACGAGATGGCTTTCAAGCTCCAGACTTCCGCGCCGGAGCTGATGGATTTGAAGAGCGAGTCGAAGGAAACGCTGGAGCTTTATGGCTGCGATCCGGACAAGCCGTCGTTCGCGCGCGCGTGTCTGCTGGCGCGTCGGATGATCGAGCGCGGCGTGCGCTTCGTGAATATCTACCACGAAGGATGGGACGCGCATTCCGATGTGGTCGGCAATTTGAAAGGCAACTGCGGCAAGACCGATCAGGCGAGTGCGGCGCTGGTGATGGATTTGAAACGGCGTGGTTTGCTCGATGACACGCTGGTGATTTGGGGTGGTGAATTTGGCCGCACGCCGATGGTCGAGACGAATCCGGCGCTCGGTCGCGCGCTGGGTCGCGATCATCATCCAAGCGCCTACACAATGTGGCTCGCGGGCGGTGGCTCGAAGCCGGGCATCACCTACGGCGCGACCGACGATCTTGGTTTTCACGTCGCGGAAAATCCCGTCCACGTTCACGACATGCAGGCCACGATTTTGCACCTGCTCGGCTTCGATCACGAGAAGCTCACGTACCATCACGCGGGCCGCGATTTCCGGCTCACCGATGTGCATGGAAAAGTGGTGCGCGACATCATGGCGTAGGCTTGCGGATTGAACGCGCGGGAAGAAACTGCGCTCTCACGCTTCCAATCACCGAACCTTGTGAAAAAACTACTGCTCGCCCTTCTCACCATCATTACCGCGACCGCGCTCACGCCGTTCGCCCAAGCCGCTGAAAAAGTGAACACCGAAACCAAACCCGCCGACTCTTCCACTCATCTCGAACGCGTTACTTTTGGAGGCGGATGTTTCTGGTGCCTCGAAGCCGTTTTTCAGCGGCTGAAAGGCGTGAAAACTGTGGCGTCCGGCTATGCGGGAGGGAAAACGAAGGACCCGACCTATCAGCAAGTTTGCGAAGGCGACACGGGCCACGCGGAAGTCGTGCAGATCGAGTTCGATCCGAAGGTGCTTCCGTTTGAAACGCTGATGCACGTGTTCTTTGCCGCGCACGATCCGACGACGCTGAATCGCCAGGGCGCGGATCATGGCACGCAGTATCGCTCGGTTATTTTTACCGAAAACGACGCGCAGAAAGCGGCTGCGGAGAAGGCGAAAGCCGACGCGAAATCCGAATATAGCGATCCGATCGTCACGCAGATCGTGCCGCTCACGACTTTCTACAAAGCGGAGGCTTATCATCAGAATTATTTCAATCAGAACGGCGCGACGAACGGGTATTGTTCGGCGGTGATCCGGCCAAAATTGCAGAAGCTGCTAAGCAAAGGGCTGATTGCGGAGCCGAAGTAGAAAAGTTCCTGAGTGATCAGGGCAAACGAAGCAATACTGGCATTTTGCCCGAAGCGGAGGCGGAAAGGCGGGCGGAGCGTAGTGGATAAATGTCCTCACATTTCCTCGCCGGGTGACGGAGGCGCGGCGCGTGAAGGTTCACATACTCTGTGCCGTCTGCTCCCTTGCAAAGAGAAGTAAGAGGTTTCTCCACTATGCTCCGCCCGCTGGCCCGCCGGAGCTTCGGTCGAAATGACTGGTTTTTTTTGGATGCGGTCGCAGCGAGTGGGTCTCGCCATGCGCTTACTCGGCGGAGACTTCGTACCAGAGCGTGCGGTATTGCGGGCCGATTTCCAGGACGCCGTCCTTCATCGGCACTTCGTCGCGCCGCTGGCCGCGTTCGTCGAGCGCCCAGGCTTTCATTTTTTTGTCGGAAACGGGCAGCGTAATTCTCGCGGCGATGCCTTCGACGAGCGAAGGCGCGCGGCCCCAATTCTTCCCGACGCTTTCATGCGCGTCGCTCGTCCATTTCATGTCGGTGTTCGCGGCTTTGCCAGTAGCGGTGATGAGGATGCGTTTGGTCTCGACGAAGCCGTTGTCATCCATCGTCGTGACTTGAATTACCCCCCAGGATTGAAGCGTTTCGCCAGATTCTATGACAGCATTCACAACCATGTTTTCTCGTGGCATTCCATTATAAGAATGCGTTCCACCGCTGACGAACTCGAAGCGGCTGCCGGGTTTCATAGTGCCGACGACAGCTTTCGACCGGGAGGCATCGATGGTCGCGACAGTATGTTCAGTATCCCATTGGACTAAAGGCGGCGGCGGCACACCACCATTGAGCCTCGCAAAGGTTGTTGACTGACCTAGTTTTAAACCCGCGAGCATCGAGAAAGCGTCGCGGCGATTTACCCCGAATTGCTCCGCTCCGATTCGCGGTCCCGATTGTCTGGCTTGGTCCATCACGTCGCTTATTGAAACTACTCCCTGCGCCGATTGCCATGAAAGCTGACCATCACGCATGAAGACTGCGATGCTCGCCGGTAGTGTCGCCATTTTCACCGGATGCTGATCAATATCGAAGAAGCTCGGGAAGTAGCGTTTGTCCCAGTCGTCGTGGCGGTGGGAGTAGGCGAAGGCGAAGATGCCGTCCCAGTCTTGCAGCGCGGCGTAGGCACAGAGGAGCGGGAATCCTTCGGCGGCGAATTCGTTGGGCGCGGGGTGGCTGTATTCGGTGCAGATGTAGGGCTTGCCGGCGACGCGCTGGAGGGCGAGGCCGGGCAGGGTGCCGCCGTCTTCGCGTCCAGCCATCGAGATGTTTTTTACACTCCAGTCGTCCGCGTTCCAGCCCTTGCCGTGGAAGTCGGGGTGCTGCCAGTAGGCGTGCGAGTCGATGACATCCATTTTTTGCTGGATGGGAAAAGGCGACCAGCCGAGTTGCGTGCCGACGATGAGACTGTGCGCCTGCAAATCCTCTCGGATGAAGGCGTACATCCCGGGCCAGTATTTTTCCTCCAGCGACCAGAGGAACGCGAACCAGTCGCGCTGGGCGGCGACGGTGTGCCCGGCGTAATCGGCGTGGGTGAACGCCGTGCGCGGCGGGTTGCCATCGAGCGCGGCGGTGTGCAGCGAAAAGTCGGCGAATTCGTATCGACCCGCGGCACTGCCGAGGCCGCTGATGCTGAGCCGCGCCTTGTCGTCGGCGGCACTCGTTTTCAGCAGTAGCGTGAAGGTTTTCCACTCGGGTGAAAGCGTCACGCTTTCCGAGGCGATGACCTTCCAAGGCTCATGGGCCTGCCCGAGATTCACATCGAGTTTGTGGGCCGCGTCGGACTTCGCTCGAAAGGTGACGGCATAGGTTTCATTCGCGCTGAGGACGAGTGGGCTCTGATTGAATTGCACGTGCCAAGGTTCCTTCGCGGCAGCGGCGACCGCGATTGCGAGCACGCCTTTGTCCACGGATGCCGTCGCGGTGGCGCCTTCGTGTTTCTCGAAAAACCAGCCATCGAGGCCCTTGGAAAAATTTCCGTTCTGGAGCGCCTCCGGCCCGGCGGCTCTCGCGCCTTCGCTCCAGGCTGCGGTGAGTTTTTCGTCGGTCGGATATTTTTCGCGCAGCCATTTCAGCCAGAGCGCGCCGAGTTCCTCGCGATATGGCGCGGCGATGGTATCGAGGCTGCCGTAGTGCCAGGAGGTGAGCAGCGCGTTCTCGTTGTTGATCTCGATGAGCGCCACCGCGGGCTCGGCGATATAGGCGTTTTTCGTGTAGGTGTTGACGTGTGTGAGCAAATCGCGCGCGTAGTCTTTTTGCAGCGCGATCATCGCCGCGCAGAAGTTATCCACGCCTTTGTCGAACGGCTCATTGCCTATTTTCTCTGCCTTTGGGCGGTCGGGATAGGTGCGCGAAACGTGGAGATTTAAGTCGGTGTAAATGCCGTTCTTTTTCAGCTCGGCGATGAAGTAATCCAGCTTGTCGAGTTGCCCGGGATCGAGCGTGCGCATGTCCTGCGCCCAGATGCCATCCGGCGCAGCGAGCATGTCCATATGGTGAAACCGCACGCAATTGATCCCAAACTTTGCCATGCGCGCGGCGACTTTCTCGGCGTCGGCGTGCGTGGGGAAGTTCGCGCCGAAGGCCATGTTCACTCCGAAAATCCGCAGGCGTTTTCCATTCGCGAAAAGGTGCCCGTCTTTCACGGTGACGAAGCCATCGCGACCGGCGGGTTTTTCCAGCCACGAGCTGATGTTGGTGATCGAAGGCGTCGCGTCATCCCACGGCAGGACGAAGGGGAACATCTCGGCGGCAGAAGAGGTGACTACGAAGGACGCGAAGAGCGCGAAGGCGAAGGCGGGAAAATTTTTCATCCAAAACGTTGCGTCTGTTGCGCTCTTCGTAGCTCCACGATTCAGCATGAACATTCGTCGTTGGCTTTTCGTTTTCATCGTGGGGAGTTTGGGGTGAATCGTCATGCCGCGAGAGTGACTGCAAATGGTGTGTTAAAGTAGCTCCTTCATCGCGGATTTAGCAAAGCCCCGTGGTGCATCCTGCTGCGCGCGGTAATTTCAATCACCCCATGTCCTCCTCCCCACTGCCAAAAATCTGTGCCCTCGTGCTCGGTCTGTCGCCTTTCGCCAGCGCAGAAATCCCGGCGTTTCCCGGTGCTGAAGGCGCGGGGGCTTATGCGCATGGCGGACGCGGCGGGGACGTTTATCACGTCACGAACACGAATCCTTCCGGCGCTGGCTCGCTGGCGTATGGGCTGACGAATGCGGTGCCGGCGGCGGGGCGCACCATCGTTTTCGACGTGAGCGGGTATGCGCACATCAGCGGCGAGTTGCGCATCACGGCGTCGAAGATCACCATTGCCGGGCAGACTGCGCCGGGCGATGGCTTCGGGTTGAAAGACGGCACGTTTCGCGTGTCGGGCGATGACATCGTGATCCGCCACCTGCGCTTTCGCGATGGGAATAGCGCGGATGCGATCGACCTCGACAGCGGTTCGCTGAATTCCATTTTCGACCACTGCGACGCGATGCTCTCGAATGACGAAAACATGTCCTCCTTCGGCAGTCCGCCGGAGAATCTGACGTGGCAGTGGGGCGTGAACGCGTGGGGCATGGAGTCTCATTCGGCGGGCGGGCTGTGGGATCAAAACCACGCGACGTGTCACCACTCGCTGTGGGCGCACAATCACACGCGCAATCCAAAGGCGCGGCCTTCATTGCTCGACTGGCGGAACAACGTGACCTTCGACTGGGACATCGGCTTCATCCTCGGCGACTCGACGACGCCGGCGAATTGGAACGCAAATGTGGTCGCGAACTATTTCATCGCGGCGACCAGCGGAAAATCGAAGGCGCTGGAGAAAGGCGCATTCGATCGGAATGGCGTGCCGAACTTTCACGTCTATCTCAGCAACAATCGCTTCGATGGAAATCTGAACGGGCTCGTGGACGGGACGGACACAGGCTTCGGCATGGTGTCGGATCAGACGAAGGTGGAGCATCTCGCCACGGCGCTGGTGAATCCCGGGATCGCGGTGACGACGGAAGACCCGCTGCTCGCTTACAAAAAAGTGGTGAGCGCCGCCGGGCCGCTGCGGATGGACGTGGATGTGGCGAAGCCGCTGCGCGATCAACTCGCCACAATCCTCGCCACTGAACTGGTGGCGCAGACGCATCACCATGTCAGCAGTCCGGCGGGCACGGGCGCGAGTAATGGCGGCTTTGGCGCGTTAAATTCCACTTCGGTCCCTGTGGATTCGGACAAGGATGGGATGCCGGATTTTTATGAAGACGCGCTCGGCTGGAGCAAGGCGACGGACGATCACAACACGGTACTCGCGAACAGCGGCGGCTTGATTTCGGGCACCACGTTTTTTCCCGCGGGGACCGTCGCGGGCTATACGCGGCTGGAGGAATACCTGCACTTCCTCGCCCTCCCGCACGGCACTTTGGCGAAAAACGTGAGCGGCACGCCCTCGAGCATTGCGGTGGACCTGCGGAAATTCACGAGCGGCTTTTCGGCGTCGCCGACTTTCACGGTCGCGAGTGTGAGCGGTGGCAGCGTGGCGTTGAGCGGCGCGGGAAATGCCATCGCGACCTTCACGCCGACGGAAGGCTACACGGGCCGCGCGCGTTTTGATTTTACCGTGCTCGATGGCGCGGGCAGCACATGGACGCAGACTTGCGCGCTCGTCGTGGCCACCTCCGGCCTGCCGCGCGATCTCGTCTGGGTCGGCGATGGTGCCACGAATCCGTGGGACGAGACGTCGCTGGTTTGGAAACGCAACGGCGTGGCGATCGACTTTAACAGCGCCGATTCTGTAACCCTCGACGATACCGGCTCACATGCCTCCGCCGTGAATCCGCAGGGCACGCTCGCCGCGCCCTCTGCGATGCTCGTGGACACGAGCGGCACCTATACTTTTGCCGGCACCGGCAGCATTGCCGCGAGTGGCCGGCTGACCAAGCGCGGTACGGGCACACTCACTTTTCTCAATCCAGGAAACACCTTCGCGTCCGGAACGATCGAAGCCGGAACGGTCAAGCTTGGGGTCGGCGGCGGCATCGGCGGCGGCACCTTTACGCTGCTCGATGGCGCGACCTTCGCGAATCTCTACGTGGACTCGCAGCCGGGCGTCCCCATGCCGTTCGACGTGCCGGCGGGAAACAGCGCGACGATCGCGACCGGCAATCGAGTCGTGCTCAGCGGCGCGGTGACGGGCGCGGGCACTCTGACCTATCTCGTGCAAACCACCGTGACGCGCGCCAACTTCAAGGGGCCGATGGCCGCCTTCACCGGCGATCTCAATTTCACCGGCAGCGGCGGCGTGCGGCTCTTTTTCAATGGGGGCGCGTTCAATGGCTTCGACGGCGCGAGCGTGGACATCGGCGGCAGCGTGAGCCTCCAGCCGCACACAAATTCCGGCGGCAACATATTCAACATCGGCGCGCTTTCCGGCACCAGCACGACGGCGAATCTCTCGGGCGGCGACGCAGGCACGGCCACGATCATCGTCGGGGGAAATGGTGAGAGCACCAGCTACGCAGGCGGCATCACGGGCAATGCGATTTTTACGAAAACCGGCGTCGGCGCGCTAACGCTCACGGGCCTGACGAGCTACACCGGGGCGACCACTGTGAGCACGGGCGAACTGATCGCGAACGGTGTGCTCGGTCCGAGTGGGATCACCGTCGCCAGCGGCGCGAAGTTGCGCGGGGCGGGCAGCATCGCGGGCGCGCTGACGATGCAGGCAGGCTCGCAGCTTTCGCCGGGTGCGACCACTGGCGCGGTGGGCACGCTCACGCTCGGGAGCGCGGGATTGAATCTGCAAGGCGCGACACTTTCGCTCCAGCTCTCGGCCATGCCCGCGGGCGCAAATGACCGCGTGCAACTCGGCGGCGGGACGCTGGCTCTGAGCGGCACGAACACGATCGCCTTCAGCCTCGCCGACGGCGTGCTTGGCGCGGGCGCTTACGACCTCATCACGGGCGGAGCGGCGACGACGGGCGGGCTGGCGAATCTGAGCGCGACCTTTCCATCCGGAGCGCGCCAGACTTTCGCGCTGGCGGTGCCGGCGGGGAAGGTGCAACTCATCGTCACGGGCGATCCGGCGACGCTGACGTGGACGAGCGGTGCGAGCGGGCTTTGGAATGGGGCGGACGTGAACTGGACCGGCGGCTCGCCGAACACGTTTTTCGCATTGGATGCCGTCGTCTTCGATGACTCCGCAGCGAATCGCAACGTGTCGATCGCGAGCAGCGTCGGGCCGCGGAGCGTGCTCGTGAACACCACGCTCGGTTACACGTTTGCCGGCGTTGGCACGCTCGATGGGGCGGGTGTGCTGGTGAAAAATGGGGCGGGTACGCTGACGTTTGCAGGCAGTGCGGCGAACACATTTTCCGGCGGCCTCACGCTGAATGCGGGCACCATCGAGCTCGCCACCGATGCCGCCAACGCGGGCGCGCTCGGGACTGGCACCGTGACGCTCAACGGCGGCGTCATTTCCATGCACGACGATGCGACGAGCTACAACGCCTTCAACGCAAATCTGTTCGTGCCCGCGGGCGCGACGGCGCGGCTGAATGCTGATTCGCGCGTGGACGTGTATGGCACGCTCGCGGGCGCGGGGACGCTGAATTTTTTCGTGCCGTTCATTCGGACCACGCTCTTCTCGGATTGGTCGGCTTTCACGGGGGTCATCAATGTGATCACGGATGGCGACGGCGGCGATTTTCGCATGGGCTCGAGCTACTATTTCCCCGGCTTCCCGCAGGCGGCGCTGGTGCTCGCGGATAAAGTGTGGGCTTCGTACACCGGCACGCTGGCATCCGGCGCGGGCACGACGATCGAGATCGGCGAACTCGCTGGCGGCGCGCTGTCCGGCCTCGTAGGCGGCGGGACGGGCGGACGCAATTTTACCTACCGGATCGGCGGTCGAAATACCGATGCGATTTTCGCCGGGACGATCCAGGAACAGAATAGCGCGACGACGACGAGCTTCGTCAAAACCGGCGCGGGCATTTGGACGCTGAGCGGCTCGTGCGCATGGAATGGCGGGACGGAAGTCGAGCAGGGGACTTTGAAAATCACCGGCAACGTCGGCTGTGTCGGTGCTACAAATGTCGCTCTCGGGGCCGCTCTGAATTTGGCCGGCGGCGCGCTCGCCACGGATGCGCTGAATATCGAGGGCGGCGCAACTTTTATCGGAGGTGGAAACGCGACGATCACCGGCGACTTTAATAACAGCGGTATGGCGACGCTCAGCAGCGGGACGTTCAACGTCACGGGTGACGTGGTGAACAGCGGCACGCTGCGGCTCACCGGCGGGACGGCGCTGAATTGCAGCGGCGGATTTGTGAATGGCGGTGTGCTCGATCTGTTGACCGGGGCGGGAAGCCTGCCGGCGAATTTTACCAACGACGGCGTGGTCATCCTGAACACGGATCGCCGCGTGCTGAGCACGACGAAGAGCGGGGCGACTTTTTCCTGCACGGTCTGGGGCTACGCGGGTCACACTTATCTGCTTCAGCGTGCCGATGCGCCGGGCGGGGCGTGGGCAAATCTCGGCGGCGCGCAGGCGGGCGCGGGAGCGCTGATCACATGCACTGACGCGGGCGGCGCGACCGGTGCGGCCCGTTACTACCGCGTGCTCGTTCAGCCGTGACTGAGGGCCATTTCTGGATGTCCCGCGGTCTGTTCGTGCGACCGCAAAGCGTGGCCGACGCAATCGCGAAGGTCGCCAACGGTGAAAGGTTTCACGAGCCAGTGCGATGATCCCGCGTGCTCTTCCGGCTCGCGCGAACCCGACATGAAGATGACTGCAATGGCAGGGAACAGCCTCTCGACTTGCGCCGCCAGTTCGTCGCCGCGCAGGCCGGGCAGATTGGGATTTGCGATGAGTAAATCGATGCCGTCGCTGGCGCGCGCCAGCTCCAGCGCGTCTTCGCCATCGGTGGCGGTGAGCACATCGTAGCCAGCGCGGCAGAGGAGGATTTCCATCACTTCGCAGACGGGCGCGCAATCGTCGGCGACGAGAATGGTCGGGGCTTTTTTAAATCGGTTCATAAGTGCGATCGAGGTGAACTGCGTGGCCTGCCAGCGCTTCCAAACCGCAGGATAATTGAAAAGTTATCACGCTCCATTTTGTCAGCGTAACGGCGGTGCGCCATCAGGCCAATGACGCGCTCGGATGGCACCTCCGCGCCGATCTCCGGTCAGGGATTTCCTGATGCTGAATTCGAGCTGCCGCGCGACCGCTTCAGCAGTTCGCGGTGACCCAGCGGGCGGCGTAAGCGACGAGTTCGGTGGCGTTGCCGAGGCTCAGTTTCGATTTGATGTGCGCCCGGTGCGTTTCGATCGTCTTACCGCTGATGTGCATGCGCTTGGCGACATCGCGCGTGGAAAGGCCGCGCCCGATCCATTGAAATACTTCAAACTCGCGATCGGTCAGCTCGCTAATCGGAGTGGGCGTGCCCGCCGTCTTCCGGCCGGTGAAAAGATCGAGGATGTGCGCGGCGGTCTTGGGGCTGACATGGGTGCGCCCGGCGAGGACCTGGCGGATGGCGAGCGCAAGTTTTTCGGGGCCCTCGCTTTTCATCACGTAACCGCGCCCGCCCGCCCGCAGACAGCGCTCGGCGTAGAGTTCCTCGTCGTGAAGCGAGAGTGCGATCACGGGCAGACCGGGGCACATGCTGACGAGATCTTTGATCAACTCGACTCCACTTTTCCCCGGCAGACTGAGGTCGGTCACGACGAGGTCGGGCTGCAATTTCATGACCGCGGCGAGTGCTTCCTCGGCGCTGCCGAATGCCCCGCAAATCGAGAGCCCAGGCTCTCTCGCGAGCCATTCCACCAGCCCCAGCCGGAGCAGCGGATGATCGTCCACGATGAGGATGCGCTTGCTCGCCGGGTCGGAGGTTTTCGTAGTGGGGGGGGTCCGTTTCATAACTTCACAGCCAACTTTTGCACGCGGCAGATGACCTCGGTCCCTCCGCGCCGCCGCGACTGGATCACGAGCAGGCGGCCGATCAGCCCTGCGCGGTATTTCATGACGTGAAGTCCCATCCCCGTCACGCGCGAAATATCCTTGGGCAGCCCGCTGCCGTTATCCATCACGGTGAGGAGAAGGCACCCGGCGGATTCTTGGAGGCGCACGGTCACGCGCCGGGCCTGGCCGTGGCGGATCGCGTTGTGAATCGCCTCCTGCGTGATGCGGTAAAGTTCATTCGTGACGAGCGGGTCTTCGATCGCGACCGGAGTTTTGCACTCGAAGACGCAGCGCATGCGGTGCGTGCTGGAGGCGACCTGTGTCAGTTGGCGGAGTGCGATGGCGAGCCCGTTGCCATCGCGGACGACCGGCGTCATCCCACGCGCGACCTGGCGGGTCTGCACCGCGGCATCGCGGATGGCATCGTGAATGCGCCCGACCTGCGCGGCGAGCGGATGGCGCGTGGTGGTGAGTTCGCCGCGGAGGACGCTGGTGAGAAATTGGATGCCGATCAGCTCCTGGCAAATGCCGTCGTGCAAATCCGCCGAGACGCGCCGCCTTTCCTCCTCGCTGATCCGCAGCACCTCGGCCTCGAGCCGCTTCTGTTCGGTGATGTCGCGGATGACTCCGGTCAAAAGCGGAGATTGATCGCCGCCGGCGATCGCCAGTTCGATGGGGAAAAGCGTGCCGTCCCGTCGCCGTCCCTGCGCTTCGTGGCGGCTGCGGATCATCTCCGCTGGCGCGCTGCGCTCGCGCAACCCGGCATCTTCACGGGAGGAATCAGCCAGCAAGAGACTGAGATTTTGCCCGATCATTTCCGCTTCCGTGTAGCCGAACATCCGCACCGTCGCCGGATTCACGCTCGTGATTTCGCCGAGACGATCGATCGTGATGATGGCATCCGCGACCGTGTTCAAAATGGTGCGCATCTGCTCGGTGCCTTCGCGGAGAGCGACCTGTGCGCGGCGGCGTTCGGTAATGTCTTCGAGCACTTCCACGAAATGAGTCGTCGCGCCGGCTTCATCCAGGATCGGACCGATGACCGCGTAGGCCCACGCGAGTTCGCCGTCTTTTTTGCGATTGCAGATTTCGCCGCGCCAGTCGCGTCCCGCACTGATCGTCTTCCAGATTTCACGGTAAAATGCCGGCTCATGGACGCCGGATTTCAGCAGGCGCGGATTTTCGCCGAGCATTTCCGCGGAGCTGTAGCCGTAGATTTTCGCGAAGGTGGGATTGGTGAATTCGATGATGCCGGCGGGGCTGGTGATGAGCACGCCGGCGGGGCTTTGCTCGATCGCGCGGGACAGCGTGCGCAAATTCCGAGTGCTCGCGCGCAGGGCACTTTCCGCCGTTTTCAGCGCGGTGATATCGACGACGACATTGATCGCGCCGGTGACTGCGCCCGCGCTGTCGTGGAGCGGATCGGGAAAGGACAACACGTGCGAGCGGCCACCGTCCGGACGCTGGATGATCATTTCAAAATCGCGGATCGGCTCGTCCTGCCGCATCGCGATCGCGATCGGGAGCTGCGAGTTGCGCAGCGGTTTTCCGTTCGGCAACAGGACGCGCCGCGCTCCATTCCAGCACTCGCGCGGCGATGGTTCGCGGCCCCATAGTTTCACGGCGGCGGCATTGTAAAGGACCAGCCGGCCCTGCGCGTCCACGGCGTAAACGGCGACGGGCAGGCCCTGCACGAGCTGCCGGTAGTGCTCCTCGCTTTCGCGAAGCGTCCGCTCCGCGAGGACGCGCGAGGTGATGTCTTCGTGAGCGATGACGGCGCGGCGCGGACCGTCACCGGGAAAGGGCGTGACGCGGACGATGGACCACATTTCCACGCCGTCCCACAGGCAGGGATACTCCGTTTCAAAGAGCGCGCATTTTCCCGCGAGCACCTCGCGGATGCCCGCCGCGACGGCTGCCGCCTCGCGATTCTCCCTGCTCGCGGCATCGCACACCGCGAGATAGTTTACACCTGCACCGACGGCGGTGAGCGATACGCCCGCGTGGTCAGCGGATTTCTGCCAGCGCTCGTTCACGGCGAGAATCGCACCCGCTTCATCCACGATCGCGATGCGCGCGGTGAGGCCATCGACCACCGCGCGGGCCGTGCGCTCGGATTCGCGGAGTGCGGCGGTGCGTTCGGTGACGCGTTGTTCGAGTTGCGCATGGGAAGCGGCGAGCGCTTCCTCGGCGTGCTTTTGATCCGTGGTGTCGATGAGCGCACTGAGGCAAAGCCTTTCGTCCGCGACTCCGCGCAGGGCGCGGTTGGTTTCCAGGCGGACGTTTAAAATCCTCCCGTCTGCGCGGCGCAAAACCAGATCACACGTTTGCTTTTCCTCGGAGCAGGCCACTGCGCGCTGATGCAGCGACAGCGCGTCCTGCGCCCCCGGCTCGATGAACGCGGTCAATTTTCTCCCGACCAGCCGGGCCTGCGTCAGGCCCAGCATCGTCGCGGCTGTGAGGTTCGCTTCGATCACGGTCGAGTCGGGCTTCATGGTCAGGTAGCCGACGGGTGCAAAGTCGTAGAGATCGTTGAAGCGGTCGCGGGAATGCGCGAGTTCGATCTGCGCGCGACGCAATTCTTCGTTCTGCCGCTCCAACTCGATCTGACGAACCTGCAGCTTATGGACGAGCTGCCGGATTTCTCCCGCGGCCATCCCGGAGATGTCCACGCACTTGTGCGACGCCGCTTCCGTTCGCGGATTGGAGGGGCTGGTGACTTGTGATGGGGGAATCTTTTCGTCGTTCATGGCGCTCCGTTTTTTAGGCTGAAGAAAGTGCGGCATCCGGCCGTTCTTTCCAGGCGGTCTCGCATTGGGAAAGCGCGCAAATATGCGTCGGCGACAGGAAAGGCGGCAAGCGGCAATCCTGGGGCGTGATTAAATGTGGTGCCAAAATTCAAGTGGTGGCTGCCCTGCGGTAGGATCAACGCCAAACGCCAAACGCCAAACGCCAAACGCCAAACGCTAAACGCCAAACTCCCAACGCCAAACTCCCAACGCTAACCTCCAAATGAAGGCAGTGTGTCAGCGGGACTCTTTGGCGTTTCTAGTTTGGCGTTTGGCGTTTGGCGTTTGGCGTTGAGCTGCCCGTGGCGCACCGTCGCCAACACCCATACCCCCCAAACAACATGGCTCCTCCGCACCACTGTCAATCACACCCGCAATCCTGAAAAGGATCCAGTCCGAGCGGGGCAACTGCGGGCATCTTTGCCTCGTGGAATAACCCGGTAGCGCAGCCCACGGCGCTCTAGGCCGCAGACTGCGCCACCTTCGTTTTACATGTGACCACCGTTTCCTCCCCGTCCAGATCGAGACCTTCCCCGGTTTCGAGCTACTTCCAGTGGCGGGATGCAAAAATCAATCCGCCCGCATGCCGTGGGGGCGTTTCTTCCTGGGGCAAAATGGGTGGCAAGTGACGGGGTTTTCATCCGGCTAGAGCGTGGACGTGCCGTCGCGCGGCGACAATCGGGATGCGCCCTCGCAATACCGTGCGGGATCGCCCGATCTCGGCTCAGCAATGGGCTGAGGTGCGCTCGGTCGTCGCGGGGCTGGCCTCTGCGCCACCCGATTTGTGATCGCGCCTTTTCTCGTTTATCCTCGGCCACCATGGCGTTTTGGAAACTCCTCCCCGTCCTCGTCGCGAGCGTCCTCGCCTCCGCCGCCGCCGCGCATTTGCCCACGGAATATGTGGAAGGCGACGCCATCGTCACTTTTAAAGGAACGGCGAGCCTCGTCACCGCGGAAGCCGCGCTCGCGCGACACACGCTGCACTTCAGCACGCATTTCGCCGGCCTCTCCGCGCGGCGCGGTCGCCATATCGGGCTGGTGCGCGGTGAAGGCCGGAAGACGGCGCAGTTGATCGCCGAACTGAAGGCGGATGCGGACGTGGAAACCGCGGAGCCGAATTACCGCCGCTGGGTGAGCGCGCTGCCGAACGACTCACGCTTTGGCGAAATGTGGGGGCTGCAAAACACGGCGCAATCCGTGAACGGTGCCGCGGGCGTTTCGGGCGACGACATCAAGTTCGCGCCCGCGTGGAGTCTGGCGAAACCCGGCGCGAATCCAGTCGTCGTCGGGGTGATCGACACCGGCGTCAATTTCTCCCATCCCGATCTGGTCGCGAACATGTGGATCAATCCTGGCGAGACGGCGCTGAACAGCGTGGACGACGATGCGAATGGTTACGTCGATGATTACTACGGCTACAACTTTATCGACGGGGTGGGGGATCCCTCGGAATCGAACCTGACGAACGGGACCGTCAGCTATCACGGCACGCACGTCGCAGGCACCATCGCCGCGGCGGGGAATAATCATCTCGGCGTCATCGGGATCGATTTTCAGGCGAAGATCATGGCGCTCAAAGTATCGAATGACGGCGACACGATCGACTCGGCTTCGGTCATCGCGGCGCTGCAATACGCGACGACGATGAAAGGCCGCGGCGTAAACATCGTGGCGCTCAACGAATCCTTCGGCGGCGGCGGCTCCAGCAGTGCCGAAATCGCCGCGATCCAGGCGGCGGGCAATGCGGGCATCATCGTGTGTGTGGCCGCGGGAAACAGCGCGACCAACAACGACACGACGCCGACCTATCCCGCGAGTTACCGGCTCTCGAATATGATCGTCGTCGCAGCCTCCGATCAAAGCGACGCCCTCGCGACCTTCTCAAATTTCGGCGCGACGACCGTTGATCTCGCGGCACCGGGCGTGAATATCCTCTCCACCAGGCCGGTCGCCGCATCGCTCGTCGTTGCTGGCACCGCCTACGCCGCGAGCCCGATGAGTTTTTCCGGCACGACCACCGGCATCACGGGAGGCCTCGTCGATTGCGGCCTTGGAAATCCGGGAGATTTCCCCGCGGCGGTGAATGGAAACATCGCGCTGATTTCGCGCGGCACGCTCACGTTTGCGGCCAAGGTGACGAACGCAGCCGCGGCGGGCGCGCGCGCGGCGGTGATCTACAACAACGTGGCCGGCGGGTTCAACGGGACGCTGCAAGCGCCGGGAAGCTGGATTCCCGCCGTGTCGATTTCGCAGGCGTCCGGCGCAGCGATTGAGGCGCTTGCAAACCCCGGCGGCACGGTCGCCGTCATCGCCGACTATCTGTTCCTCGAAGGCACCTCGATGGCCACGCCGCACGTCACCGGCGCGGTCGCATTTGCGGCGATGAATTTTCCCGACGAGACGGTGGCGCAGCGCATCCAGCGCATTTTGACGCACGTCGATGTGCGGCCCGGCTTGCAGGGAAAAGTCGCGACGAACGGGCGGCTGAATCTTCAACGCATCGTGGACACCGACGCGAACGGGCTGCCGGATTGGTGGGAAAAAGCGTTCTTTAATCAGCTCACCGGCATCAACCCCAATCTCGATTCCGACCACGACGGCGAAACGAATTTGCAGGAATTCCTTTCCGGCACGAGCCCGACTGATCCGCAAAGCGCCCTGCGAGTTTCGGCCTTTGTAAAAGCGAACGCGGGCAGTGCGCCGATCATCACCTGGTCGGCGGTGCCGGGGAAATCCTACCAAGTCTATCGTGCAGACTCGCTGCTAGGACCATGGCTGGCCGACCTCCCAAATTCATTCCTCACCGCAGGTGCCGGACAAACCACCCTCACCTACGCCGACACCACCGCCATCGGCACGACGCAGCGCTTCTACCGCGTGGCAGCCATCGCGCCATAGCGCGCGCCGATCGCCACCGCGGCCTTCGAGGATGAACGCCGAGGAAATCCCGTCCTCCGCGAAACGTTGGCATGGCAATCCTGATGGACTGAGGAGACAGATCTCGAGTCGAAACTCCCCGCGTCGCCAACCATCCTCGCTCAGCCGCCGAACTGCGCGAGCGTGGCCACACCGTGGTAATGCGGTTCCGATGATAAGCAGTTCAGAAGATATTACGATTCCATCTCCTTGATCTGCACCTCCAGTTCATTCGATTCGACGAAGGTGCTCTTACTTAAAGATCATTCTGCACCTATGCACGGACCGACCCGAATGGCACTAAGATAAGGCCGTTTTTCAGAGTAAACACCCCGAACGGCTCGTCTCAAAAAGCCCTTATCTTAGTGCCATTCCGGATCGACCCCTTTCGCGCCTTTCGCATGCACGGACCGACCCCTTTCGCAACTTCAATCACACCCGTCCACCCTGTGATTGAAAGTAGTGCAGGTGCGAGAGGTTGGCGGCCAGCGCGCCTGAGGGACCATCACTTCGGCGGCAGCCTCCAAACAACCTGTCATTCTGAGGAACGAAGAACCTCTGACTA
>JBBRPM010000032.1:0-45921 GCA_038228115.1 Chthoniobacterales bacterium | reverse complement strand
GGTCGTTCACGTCGCTGGGATAGTTGGTGGAATAGGTCTTGATCTTTGCCATCCCAAGGGTTCCACACCAAGTGTATAATAAAGTACAGATATAATTTCCATACCCTCATGCTTCGCTCGCAAGTGCATCACAGGCTCTAGTTTCAGCAGGGAAGATGATGCGAGGGTGATATTCGGCGAAATCGTGTGCGATCCCGCGAGGGCACTCAATGAAACCGCCCCGCCCACGTCTGCTTGAAGCGTCAGCGTATTGGCACCGGTGATCGTCCATGCGTTCGTCCCGTTGAACTGCACATGCCCGAGTGTTACGGGAATATCGAGGTCGAAAGTCGTCGGCGTTGGCTGAGCGCCGAAGTTGGCGTTCGACCCAGCGATAAGCGGAGGCGCGACCGACCAGGTCGAGGTCGAAGCACTCGTGCCGCCGGTCCAGTTATTGTTAAAGGTCTGCTCCAGCGTGAATCCGTAGTTATGCTCCGTCGTTCCGCTGACCAGATTCGTGAGCGTGATCGTCTGCGATGTGCCAGTCGCCTGGAAGGTGTAACGCAGCACGTTTAAGGACCCCTGCGCGGTTGCCCCGTTGTCTTCGTCGTAGGTCGAATAGGTGCCCGTCGAAGCGCCTCCCGCGGATAGATTCATCCTTCGTCCGCCAACCGTCGGGCTGGTCGCTGCTGCTTCCCAAGAGCGGTTGTAATAGGTGATTACATAGGTCTGCCCGACTACCAGATTTGAGTATGTGTAAACTTCGGGCACCAATAACGAGCCGTACACAAATTTATTCGTCAGCGTGCCAAGGACCCCGCCGGGATTGGTTCCGCCTCCGTTGAAAACGCTAGTTAGCCCTGTTGTGCTGAAGACTCCCGGCACGGCTGGATTCGCACCGTTGATTCCCGTAAATAGCACGCCATTGATCGTGAGATTGGCAGTGTCGTTTAGATTGTACGCATCGAGATAAGTCTTGCTCGTGCTCAGCCCGACAAGGGCATCCGAATTTCCCGTTCCCACATTTGCAAAGGTGAACGCTCCACTCGTCTGCGCAGAGACTGAGTAAGAGCCCGCCAGAACGGCGGCGACAGCCGCGGCGATTCGGGTTGCGACGGGAAGCGATTTCGAGAGGTAGGGTTTCATAGGATTTTAAGGAAGTATTGCCGCAGGGTCGACTTGATAGGTCAGACGCGGGATTCAGGGGGAGAGTGAAAGGCCGATTTCGTGGTAATCTTGCTTCCGCGATAGGTCAATCAGAAACCCGAATCTCGACGATAATCGGTGAGTCTGGAATTGGTACCGTGTGCTCTCGTGAGCGCTCTTGAGGCTTGCGGAAAATCAGGATCAAGAATCATGAGCAGGAAGCTGGCACCTCATTCAATCGCTCCTTTCCCACGATGATGTTATTTCCTCGCCAACAACCATCAATGATCCCGCGCTCGCTACTCATCGCCGCCCTCGTCACCCGGCGCGACCAGCTCGCCGAGCTGCTCCGGCGCGAAAAGCAGCACCGCGAAACCACCACCGAAAAAGTCCTTCTGCGCGACCTCACCCAAATCCTCGCCGCCCTGCAAAAGCGCCTCGAAGAAATCGAAGCTCTCATCAAAAAACACCTCCACACACAGCCCGCCCTCGCCGCCAAAGCCACCCGCCTCCAAGAAGCCCCCGGGGTCGGCTTTGGCTCGCCCACCCACCGACCCCCACTATTCCCTTCCGCCACCTCGGTCGGAGCCATCACCCTCCTCGCCTTCCTCCCCGAACTCGGCCTGGGCCGTGCCGCCCGCCTTTCCAGCCTCGCCGGCCTCGCCCCGCGCGATCACGACAGCGGCAACTTTCGTGGCTCCCGCCACGTTCACGGCGGTCGTCCCAAAGTCCGCCGCATCCTCTACCTCTGCGCGCTCAGTGCCGCCCGCCATCATCCCGCCCTCCAGACCTTCCACACCCGCCTGCGCACCGCCGGCAAAGCTCCCAAAGTCGCCCTCATCGCCACCGCCAGAAAACTCCTCACCCACCTCCACTCCTCCCTCAAAAATCCTCACTTCTCCTTTGCTTGATTCCAACACAGTTGCTGAGCTTGCGAAGAACCTCTGACTCATTTTGTGCCTTGCCGCGCCCATGCGGTGAGGGGCGGGGGCTTTCCCTCGCTGCGCCGTGTGGAAGGGAAACGATCAGAGTTTCTTCGTTCCTCAGAATGACAGGTTTTGGAGGCGGCTGCCGAAGTGATAGTCCCTGAGGCACGCTGGCCTCTACCCTCTCGCACCTGCACCAATTTTAATCACACCCGATGGCCATGTCTCACGGCCAAAAATAAAGCAGCGCTTCGGTCGGGAAACCGAAGCGCTGCTTCTCCTGAAGGGAAATTGTTTTCCGGTTAGTTCGCGGAAGCGACGGCTGCCGGATCTACGTTCACCCGGCGGCTGCCGTAGTCGAAACGCACCGTGCCATCGATGAGCGCGAAAATCGTGTAATCACGACCGAGACCGACGCCTTTGCCGGGAAGAAACTTCGTGCCGCGCTGGCGAATGATGATGTTGCCGGCGATCACGGTCTGACTGCCGAACTTTTTGACGCCAAGCCGTTTCGATACGCTATCGCGTCCGTTTTTGACTGATCCCTGACCTTTTTTATGAGCCATACGTTAGAAAAATTTGAGGACTGAAAAGTGTTTGGTGCCGCGATCAGACGATCGCTTTGATCTTCACCTTGGTGAGCTTTTGGCGATGACCGACGGTGCGGTGATAGCCTTTCCGGCGGCGATATTTGTATGCGATGAGCTTCTCGCCCTTGGTTTGCTCGACGATCTCGGCGGTGACCGAGCCGCCTTTGAGAGCCGTGCCCGTTTTCACGCCCGCGCCTGTGCCGGTGAGGAGCACTTCGGAGAAAGTAATTTCGGCACCCGCGTCGCCGTCGATCTTCTCGACTTCGATCACATCGCCCGCGGCGACTTTGTATTGTTTGCCGCCTGTTTTAATAACTGCGTATGACATAAAGAGTTTCCCTGTTGGAAAAGGGGCGCGAAACTGGCACAGGCCCTGAGGGGTGACAAGATGAATTTCGCGAATTTTTCCCGAGTCATCCGCCAAGGTAACATTCGCGCACCTGCGCGTTGCTGCGGAGGGCTTCCGCGGTGTCCTGGAGTGTGATGCGACCCGTCTCGAGAACGTAACCGTAGTGGGAAATTTTCAGCGCGAGATTCGCGTTTTGTTCGACGAGCAGGATCGTGAGGCCGAGCTGTTTATTGATCTCTACGATCTTGTCGAAAATTGTGCGGACGAGGATCGGGGCGATGCCGAGCGAGGGTTCGTCGAGCATGAGGCATTTCGGTTTGCTCATGAGCGCGCGACCGATGGCGAGCATCTGCTGTTCGCCGCCACTCAGCGTGCCTGCGATTTGTTTCTCGCGCTCTTTTAACCGCGGGAAGATGCCGAAGATGTAGTCGAGATCCTGCGGGAAATTCGCGTGATCGTGCCGGAGATAGGCACCCATCTTGAGATTTTCGGCGACGGTGAGATTCGCGAAAACCATGCGGCCTTCCGGGCTCTGCGCGAGGCCGCGTCCGACGATGAGGTGCGGCGGCAGTCCGGCGATGTTGTGGTCTTCAAAATTGATGACGCCGGAGCGCGGTTTCACGAGGCCGGAGATGGCGCGGAGCGTGGTGGATTTCCCCGCACCGTTCGCACCGATGAGCGTCACGATCTGGCCCCGCTCCACTTTGAGCGAGATGCCATGGAGCGCGCTGATCGCGCCGTAGTTGACGTGAAGATCACGGAGTTCGAGCATCCCGCGAGCAAAGCGGGCGGCGGGGCGGTTGCAAAGCGAAACCGGGCCGCGGCGCTTAGCTTTCCGCCGCGAGGCGCTGCGCCAGATCACTCTTGAGCCCGGGTTCCAGCGACGGAATCGCGAGCGCGCGGCGGAGCAGTTCGGCGTCGCCTTCCTTCAGCCGCTGCAAGCCGAGGACCGCGCGAATGCTGATGCCCGCCTGGTCGCGTTCGAGCACCGCGATCTCATCGCCCGCGCCCACTTCGCCCTCGGTCAGCACGCGCAAATAGAAACCGCTTTTCCCGCTGTGCAGAAATTCCTTCAAGATGCCCGGGTGTCCGATTTTGTGGGCGAATTTGAAGCACGGCAGCCGGGGCAATGTCGGCTGCACCACCGCCGCACCGATGCGCAAAATATCGCCTACGTTCACCTCGCTTTCGAGCAGCCCGGCGACTGTCAGATTTTCACCAAACGTCCCGTGCGGCAGCGACTCCCGCTCCAGCACCGCCTGCCAGTGCGCATAGTGCTCCACAGGATAAACGTACGCTGCCTGATGCTCGCCACCGTGGACGGTGTGATCTGCCTGCTCGTCACCATCGAGGCTCAATTTCCCCAGCCACACGCGGCCGGAAACGGGCTGTTTGTAAATCCCGGTGAGGACTGGTTTGCCGTTGATTTCGACTTCCCGGACCCGCGCGACGTTGACGGAGAGCAGCTTCATCTCTTTAGAATACCATTCGCCGCTGCGACACGCTAGACTGCGTCTGCGATTACTCGCGTGATCGCCGGGAAATCCTGCTCCGTCGGCATCACGAACAGCCTGCGTTCCAGAGGAGGAAAATAGTCAGAGATCCTTCGCAGGCTCAGGATGACATTTTTTTCCGATGCACCGCAATGCGGCAAACCCGCGCCCATCGCTCCGCGGCAACCCATCGGGTTCCTATTTCCAACCGTGCCCGCTCCTCACGCCACCCTGGTCTCATACGGCGTCTGCCACACCACGATCTGCGCGGCGGCAAGGCGGTCGCGGCCCAGCAGGCAGCCGGCGCAGTAGATCACTTTCGGGCCGTCGAAGGGCGGGAGCTGGGCGAGCGTCGCGCGGGTCAGCACGTTGCCGCCGCTCGCGCTCTTGTCGCCGAGGATGCCATTGTACAGCAGGTAAATGGCGATGCCCCGGCACACGCCGAGCAGCGCCGATTTCTGATTTTTGCTTTTCCTCCAGCGGTTCCCCCGTCTCCGTGAAATAGACATCCCGGGCCAACTCGGCGAATCTCACGGTGTCGCGGATTTTTTCCGTTTCCTCGAAAAGCGTCTCACCCAGCGTGCAGTAGCGAAAGCCGCCGCCGAGGCCTTCGAAGCTGCCGCCCTTCGCGTTCGTGTAGCCTTCGGCCACGTCGCGCACCCGTTCGGCGGTCACTTCCCGCGCGATCTTCGGATCGATCTCCACGAGGATGAAACGGCGGGGCGGAAAGGTGACTACGAAAGGCGCGACGGACGCGAAGGCTTCCTGATTTGTCTCTTCCTTCGCGTCCTTCGTAGTCACCTCTTCCGCGGCGTCCAGTTTCAAGACGGCGTGCCCGGTCGTGCCCGCGCCGGATTTGTCGCGAAACTCAAAAGCTTGCTGATCAACTCCGATGGCTTTGCAAAATTGAACACCCGTTTGTGTTCTGGAAAAAGCTCCGCCAACTCATTCGCACCAAGGCATGCATCCATGTCGATGACGCTCGCGAGCTTCGCCTTGTCATCCTGCACATAGAGCTTGAGTTCGATGATTTTTGATTCATCCGCACCAAACAAAATTCGCTTTTCCGCGAGCAGCTTTTGCATCTTTTCCCAGGCTCAGAAGGACAGGTTTTGGAGGCCGCCGCCGAAGTGATGGTCCCTCAGGCACGCGGGCCTCCACCCTCTCGCACCTGCACCAGTTTCAATCACACCCGGAGCCACGGAGCCACTAACTGTGACGGCTGTGGCTTGCGGTGGGGGCGCTGGACGTTTAGCTTCGCGGCCCTTTTTCTACGAAACCATGAGCCAGCCCCAACCAGACAAGACCGCCATTTCACCCCGCCGCGATGAGGATTTCCCCGAGTGGTATCAGCAGGTCGTGCGGGCGGCGGACATGGCGGAAAATTCGGAAGTGCGCGGGTGCATGGTCATCAAACCGTGGGGCTATGGGCTGTGGGAGGCGATGCAGCGGACGCTGGATCGGATGTTTAAGGAGACGGGGCACAAGAATGCTTACTTCCCGCTTTTCATCCCGCTCTCGTATCTCGCGAAGGAGGCGGCGCATGTGGAGGGCTTTGCGAAGGAGTGCGCGGTAGTGACGCATCACCGGCTGGAGAGCGATGGGGCGGGCGGGCTGCGTCCGGCTCCTTCGGCGCAGCTCACGGAGCCGCTGGTGGTTCGGCCGACGAGCGAGACGATCATCGGGGCGAGCTACGCGAAGTGGGTGCAGTCGTGGCGCGATTTGCCGATCCTGATCAATCAATGGGCGAATGTGGTGCGGTGGGAATTGCGGCCGCGCGTGTTTCTGCGGACGGCGGAATTTTTGTGGCAGGAAGGGCACACGGCGCATGAGACGGACGTGGAGGCGCTGGCGGAGACGGATCTGATTTTGGGCATCTACGAGAAGTTCGCGCGGGAGTGGCTGGCGCTGCCAGTTTTTACGGGTGAGAAAAGCGCGGGCGAGCGTTTCCCCGGCGCGGTGAAGACGCTGTGCATCGAGGCGATGGTGCAGGATCGGAAGGCGATCCAGGCGGGCACGTCGCACTTTCTCGGGCAGAACTTTGCGAAGGCGAGCGGGATTCAGTTTCTCTCGCGCGATAACAAGCAGGAGTATGCGTGGACGACGAGTTGGGGCGTGAGCACGCGGCTCATCGGGACGGTCATCATGGCGCATGGCGATGACGACGGGCTAATCCTGCCGCCGCGTGTGGCACCGGCGCATGTGGTCATTTTACCCGTGACGCCGAAGCCGGAGACGCGCGACGCGGTACTGGCGGCGGTGGAAAAACTCGCGGCAGATTTGCGCGCGCAAAGTTACGCCGGCGAGCCGGTCCGCGTGGAGATCGACAAGCGCGACATCGGCGGCGGGCAGAAGAATTGGGAGTGGATCAAGAAGGGCGTACCGCTGCGCGTGGAGATCGGGCCGCGTGATTTGGAGAAGGGCAGCGTCACCGTTGCGCGCCGCGATCGCGGGCCGAAGGAGAAGGAGTTTTTGCCGACGGCGGATTTCGTCGCGAAGGCCGCGACGACTTTGGAGGAAATCCAAGACGGGCTGCTCGCCCGCGCGACCGCGCTGCGCGATGCGAACACGGTGAAGATCGACACGAAGGAGGAGTTCTACGCGTTCTTTACCGCGAAGAATTCCGACAAGCCCGAGATCCACGGCGGCTTCGCGCTCGCGCACTGGAATGGGTCCGCGGAGGTGGAAGAGAAGATCAAGGAAGACCTGAAAGTGACGATCCGCTGCATCCCGTTTTCGGGCACGGAGGAAGACGGCAAGTGCATCCTGACCGGCGAGCCGAGCCCGCGGCGCGTGGTGTGGGCGAAGAGCTATTAGGGTCGGCATCACGACTGGTCGTGATGCCGATGACCGATCAAAACACGGAGATTCTGCCCGCGTCCGCGGCTGATCTGCATTTCCCCAGCCGTGCGAAGGCGCTCGCGCTTACTGCGGCGCGCCAGTCTTCAGCTTCTCAAGCGCGGCGATGAACGCGTCGGGGCCGCCTTCCATATAGCCGAGCTGGCCGATCTTTTTTCCGCTCGCGTCCAGCACGACCACGGACGGGTAGCCCTTGATTCCATATTCTTTCGCCAGCGCGTCGTGCTTATCCTGCTTGCTCTTCGAGAGCTTCTTAATCTGGGGAAAATCGACCTCGATGAGAACGAGGTTCGCCTTCGCGTAATCCTTAAACTTCGCCTGCGAAAAAACTTCCTTGTCGAGCTTGATGCACCACGAACACCAGTCGGAACCGGTGAAGTCCACGAGCGAAACTTTATTCTCCGTCTTCGCGCGCTGGAGCCCTTTATCGTAGTTCTCTTCCCAGTCGCTTTTAGCGAAAGCAGAAGTGGCGATGAGGAGTGAGGCCGCGATTTGGGAGAGGAGGAATGCGTGTTTCATGGGCCACTATTGCCACGAACGCCGCGCCGCGTCGCGATAATTCCGAGGGACGCCCGCTTGGATTTATCCTTGCCGCATCGGAGGTCGCTTTTACCCTTCGAGGCTTTTCAGGCTCAAATGTCGAACTCTTCCAACTGCGTGCATTTCGATCTCGACGGAGCCTGGCCTCCGGACGCCGCGGGCGAGGCATCGTATGTCGATTGCCGGGCGTGGGGACCGCGTCTGCGCTACAGCACGACGCGCCGTGAGATGGAGGCTTTTTATGAAACTGTCCGGCGCGATCTGGCGGCTTTCACGCTGTTTGGCTCGGGCGATTTTCACCACCTCAGCGCGCTCTGGCTTCGCCGCATCACGCAGCCTTTCACCCTCGTCTCGTTCGACAATCACCCGGACTGGGATATCCGCCCCCCGCGCTGGTGCTGCGGCACGTGGATCAATCGCGCGCTGGAACTGCCAGCGGTGCAGGCGGCGGCGATTTGGGGTTGCGGAAACTTCGAGCTGAACTGGCCGGGATACCTTTACGTGAACCGGCGCGCTTTACGCGAAAAGCGGCTGGCCGTCTGGCCGTGGACCGAGCGTTTGCAATCGTCGGGCAGACGCCGCTGGGCTGGTATCGCGCGCGAAAACTGGCGCGGCGACTTCATGGCTTTCGCGCAAACTCTCGCGGGGAAAAACGTGTACGTGACCGTGGATCTGGACTGTCTCGAAGAAGGCGAAGCGGCCACGAATTGGGAGCAGGGTCTTCTCAAGGCGGACGACGTTCGCTGGGCGATCGAGGAGATCGCGGCGAGTGGCACGATCATCGGTGGAGATCTTTGCGGCGCGGCATCCGAGCAGCGTTATGCGGGCTGGATGCAGCGCCTTTCCGCCCGGATGGATCATCCGAAAAAGACGACGAATGCCGCCGCTGCCGGGGAGCTGAACGCGCGCGCGCTGCGGACGATCTGGGCCACGCTAACTCAGCGCCACGATCGTCACTCCTGCACTGATCAGCAGCACGCCGAGCCATAGCCGGAGCGCGATTTTTTCTTTCAGGAAAACAACTGCGGCGATCAAGAGCGCGAGACGGCTCACGCTTTCAAAGGGGTAGAGAAAACTGAGGTCGTATTTTCCCAAAAGTCCGACCCAGATGAAGAAGCCAAACGCCATCGCCACCACACCCGCCAGCAGGGTCGGCCATCCTCTGCCGCGAGTCCCCTCCTCCGCCGGTCGCATCGCCAGCTTGAAAAATATCTGACCGGCAATCGCACAGCCTTCCGAAAGCACGATGAGGAGAAACGCGAGCAGCGTCATAGCTTTTCCTCCACCACCGTCGCCGGTTGCGCACTGACGACGACGCCCGCGATGACCAGCGCGATCCCGAGCCAGCGCGTGATCGAAATCGCTTCGCCGAGAAACATCCAGCAACCGACCGGCACGAGCGCATGGATGGCACCGGCAAGCGTAAACGCGACGCTCAGCGCGAGAAACCGCAGCGCATAAAGCCACGACAGCAGGCTGGCGATCATCGCGCCGATGCCCAGCCAGACCCAGCCAGAGCGCAGCGCGTGAAAGCCGAGCACGCTTGGGTCCGCGTCGTCACCGATGCCGCGCTTTAAGAGGACCTGCGCGGCGGCGGAGAGGACGATGCTCAGCGCGATCTGCACGTGCGGATTGGCGAAGCGCCGCCTGGGATCTGCGGGTGGCGGCGGCGCGATGGATTCGATGGGCATCGCGCATCATCATAAGGATCGCGTTCGCGTTGTCGATGGGCGGCATCATCCCGCTTGCGACGAGCCGCCGCCACGCGCATCATGCTCCCGCGCCATGAAAGTATTCGCTCATTCTTCAAAGGACATCATTCCCGTCATCAGCGCCCTTGCGCACACGGCTTACCTCGTCGTGCTGTTTGTTATTTTCCCGATCACGCCCTGGTGGCTCCTGATTCCGCTGGGTCTTATCTACTCGGTCAGCATCTCGTGGAATATCAACGGCATCGCCCACAACTTCATTCACAATCCCTACTTCAAGTGGTCGCCGCTCAACCGCGCCTTTAGCTGGCTGCTCTCGGTGACGATGGGATTTTCCCAGCAGTTCTACGACCTCGTGCATCACCGGCATCATCAGGGAAACAGTGATCGCAAAGATGAGAACGGCGACACCGTGGACTGGCTCTCCATTTATCGGAACAGTCACGACGATCAGGCGGAAAGCCCGTGGACCTATACCTTCTTTGGCTACTTCCGGGATGATCCAAAGATCATTTTTAATGAGATTGCAAAGCGCAGTCTTTTCAACGCGCGCTGGGGTGTTTTCGAGATTGCGTCCTGGGTGGCTCTCGTCATCCTCGGTTTCTTTTTGAACTGGAGATTCATGCTCTTCTTCTTCCCGTGCTATTACTTTGGGCACTGCCTTTCCTACCTGAATGGTTATTACCTTCACTACGGGGCAAACCCGGACATGCCGATAGCCTGGGGAGTTAGCAGCTACCACAAACTGTATAACTGGCTGTGGTTTAACAACGGCTACCACGCCGAGCATCACTACCGGCCGAGGCAGCACTGGACGAAGATGCACGAGCTGCACGAGCAAATCCGCGAGGAGCAGCAGAAAGCCGGTGTGCGGGTCATCAAACCGCCGCACGCGCTCGGCTTTCTCGATCCTGATTTGCCCAAGCGCGCCGCCGCCCGCAGCTCCGCGGATAGTCAGGCCGAACACGCGTAGCGGGAGTCGCGCTGCTAAGTTTTTCTCCGACTCGCGGTCATTCCGTCATCGCCACCGCATCCCTCGAACTTTACTAACACCACAATTCACTACCTCATGAAACTATTCCCCTTACTTCGACCTCTCTTGAGCACCCTGCTTCTTGGTACTGCTGCCTTGGCCGAGGATGCTGCACCGGCGGGTTTTACCGCGCTTTTTAATGGGAAGGATCTCGCTGGCTGGCGGGGTGGCGATACTTTCGATCATCGGAAGCTAATGGCGATGCCGGACGCGGAGCGCGCGGCGAAAATCGCGGCGTGGACGGAGACGATGAAGGCGCATTGGCGCGCGGAAGGCGGGGAACTGGTGAACGATGGCCAGGGTGCGTATGCGACGACGGAGAAGGAATACGGCGACTTCGAGATGCTCGTCGAATACAAGACCGTGCCGCTCGCGGACTCGGGGATCTATTTACGTGGAGTGCCACAGGTGCAGATCTGGGATCATACGAATGCGAAGGAGGCGAAAAACGGCGCGGACAAAGGTTCCGGCGGGCTTTGGAATAACTCGGCGGGCGCACCGGGGAAAGATCCGCTGGTGCTGGCCGACAAGCCTTTCGGCGAGTGGAATAAGTTCCGCATCGTCATGGTTGGTTCGCGGGTAAGCGTATGGCTGAACGACCAGATGGTCGTGGATCACGCGACGATGGAAAACTACTATGATCGCACGACGGCGGTGCCCGCGCGGGGACCGATCGAACTGCAAACCCACGGCGGCGAAATCCGCTGGCGGAATGTTTTCCTGCGCGAAATCGGCAGCGACGAAGCGAACAAAATTCTGGCGGCGCATAGCAATGCCAAGGACGCGCCCCTGGTTTGGAATGGAACGGATTTCACGGGATGGAAAGGTCCCGTGGATAACTACGAAATCGTGGACGGCGCGATCCGCTGCAAAGCAGGAAAAGGCGGCACGATTTTCCAGCAGGATGAGTTGAGCGACTTCATCGTGCAGCTTGAAATAAAGATCCCGAAAGGCGGTAACAATGGTCTCGCGATTCGGTATCCCGGCGAGGGCGACACTGCTTATGCGGGAATGTGCGAGTCGCAGGTTCTCGACGACCACTATGAAGAGTCCACCGGGCAGAAGATCGATCCGCGGCAAGTGCATGGTTCGGTGTATGGAGTGGTGGCGGCACAACGCGGATACCAGCATCCGATCGGAGAGTGGAACTTTGAGGAAGTGATCGTAAAGGGCTCGCGCATCCGGGTGGAGTTGAACGGGACGGTCATTCTCGATGCCGATGTGGCGAAAGCCGACCCGGCAGCTTTCATGCACGGCAGCGCGCATCCCGGCTTGAACCGCACTTCCGGTTACTTCGGTTTCGCCGGGCACAATGATCCCGTGTCGTTCCGGGCGATTCGCGTGAAAAAAATCTAGCAGCCCGTTCCATCATGGCGCGCTGGCCACTTCACGTTTTCGTCGCGCTCGCCAGTCTCGGTGCGACGGCGGAGGAGCCGGTGACTTATCGCGATTTCGATGCGCCGCCGCACTCCTACCGCACGCGCACACCGACGGATCGCTTCACCCGGATGAAGGACGATTTGGAGTCGGGGAAAATCGCGCTCGATCGCAGTTCTGAGCGCGCTTTCATCGAGAGCCTGCTCCGCACGCTCGATGTGCCGGCGTCGTCCCAGACCCTCGTCTTTTCCACGACGAGCCTGCAACTGCGCTTCATCTCGCCCTCGAATCCACGCGCCCTGTTTTTCAACGACGACATTTACCTCGGCTACATCCCCGGCGGTCGCGTGGAAGTCCTTTCGCTTGATCCTGAACTCGGCGCGATTTTTTCCATTTTCGACATCCCGCGCAATGAGCGTCCGCTGCGCATCGAGCGCTCGGATAAGTGCATGAATTGCCACGGCAGCGCAGACTCGGCCTATGTGCCGGGACTGCTGATGAAATCAGTGATCCCCGGCCAGAGCGGCGGGAGCCTGACGGCGTTTCGGATCGAGCAGACGGGCCATCAGATTCCGTTCGAGCAGCGGTTTGGCGGCTGGTACGTGACGGACAATCCGCCCATCGCCAGCGGGCTTGCGAATGTAATCGGGAAATTCGCGGACGGCGCGCTGCGAAAACAACGGATCGAACCAGGCACACTCTTCGACTTTGCGCGCTATCCGGCGGCGACGAGCGACGTGCTGCCGCAGCTTTTGCTGGAGCATCAGGCGGGCTTTGTAAATCGCGTGGTCGAAGCGTCGTATCGGACGGGGACTGCGCTGCATCTGAGCGGGGGAAAACTGACCGCAGACCAAGAGCGCGAGCTGGATGAACAGGCGGCGATCGTCACGCGGTATTTGCTTTTCGCCGACGAAGTCCCGCTGCCCGCTGGCGGCGTGCGCGGGACGAGCGACTTCGTGCATTCTTTTGAAAATGCAGGCCAGAGCGACCCACTGCGCCAACTCGATCTGCAAACGCGGCTCTTGAAAAATCGGTGCAGCTACATGATTCGCAGCGCCGTCTTTCTGGGGCTGCCACCGCAGATGAAGCAACGCATTTACCACCGCCTCGCCGAGGCTCTCGACGCCGCGAAACCGGCCCCTGAATACGCGTATCTGCCCGCCAGCGAGAAGCGCGACATTTACAAAATACTGCGCGCGACTTTGTCCGATTTGCCGCCGGACTGGTAAACGCGACCGGCCAAAAAAGAACGGGCGCTCCATGCCGCAGCACGAAGCGCCCGTCGCAATTTTTGGCAGTGTTACTTACTTGCCCTTCTCGGTCTTCTCACCGGCCTGCATCCAGCCGGAGATGCCAGCGGACATGTGCTTCACGTTGGTGTAGCCGAGTTCTTTCGCGGCCTTCGCAGCCGCGGCATAAGCGCTGCAAGTCGGGCTGCCGCAATATGCGATCACGAGCGCGCTCTTGTCGGCGGGAAGCGACTTTGCGAGTTCGCTTTTCGTGGCCGCGAAATCAATGGCGCTGGGGACATGGCCCTTTTGGAAGGACTCGCTGCCGTTGACGTCGATGATGGTCGCCTTCTTGGCTTCGATGGCAGCTTTCACTTCCGTGATGCTGATGTCGGGAAACTCGCCGGCTTGTGCGGTGATGGCGCAAACGGTGACAGCGAGGAGTGCTAGGAGTTTTTTCATGAGATGTAGTTTGATGTTTGGATACGAGGAAACACCGGACGGTATTTCAAGTTGCGAAGGTATCCTCTCCCAGCGGAGCGACAATCGTTTTTCGCCGCCGCCTTGAGCCTTGCCGGCTTGCGAGAAAGCCACACACTCGCTTGCTTATGAAATTCGTCCTCCCGATCCTCCTTTTCACCGCCATGACCTGTGACGCTCTTTCCGCCGACGCTCTTTTCTACATCGGCACTTACACCCATCCCGGAAAGAGCGAGGGCATCTACCTTTCCAAACTCGATACCGATACCGGCATGCTGGGACCGGTGGAATTGGCAGGGCGCGCCGCCAGTCCCAGTTTCGTCGCGATGTCTCCCGACAAAAAATTTCTCTACGCCGCGATCGAAGGCGCAGGCGGTGCCGTCGGTTCGTTTGCGGTCGGGAAAGATGGAAAACTCACGGCGCTCAATCAATTGCCTGCGGGTGGCGATGGCACCTGCCACGTCTGGGTCGATGCCACCGGGCGCACCGTCCTCGCCGCCAATTACGGCGGCGGCAGCGTCGCCTGCTTTCGCACGAATATCGACGGCTCGCTCGGCGCACGCAGTGCCTTTGTCCAATACGAAGGCACTGGGCCGGACTCCAAACGGCAGGAAAAGCCGCACGGCCATTCCATCTACACCGACTCCACCAATCGCCATGTCTATGCCTGCGACCTCGGCACAGACAGCGTCTGGAGCTTTGAGTTCGATCCCGCGAAAGGCTCGCTCACTCCCGCCATTCCCGCCGCCGCCAAAGTGCCGCCGGGCGCAGGGCCCCGCCACATGGCGATTCATCCGAACGACCACTTTGCCTACGTGAATAACGAGATGGGCCTCAGCGTCACCGCCTTTTCCCGCGATGTGAAAAGCGGAGCACTGACTGCAATGCAAACGCTGCCGACCCTTCCCGAAGGCACGCCGCGAGAAGGCGTCTCGACCGCCGAAATTTTCTGCCACCCCACCGGCAAATGGCTCTACGTCTCAAACCGCGGACACGACAGCATCGCCGTGTTTTCCATCGCGACGGACGGGAAGCTAACCGCAATCGAAACCGCCCCCGCGACCGTGAAAGTTCCCCGCGGTTTCGGCATCGATCCGACTGGCAAATGGCTCGTCGTCGCCGGCCAGGACGACGATCAAATCGCCGTCCTAAAAATCGACCCGGCCACCGGCAAACTAACGCCCAATGGCTCGACCGCGAAAGTCGGCGAGCCCGTGTGCATTTTGTTCCCACGGTAAGGCACACGCTTTTCCAATCAAAGCGGCAGCTCCATGGCCTGGTCCGAGCCGCCCTCTCAACTATAAACCAGCAACCGCTGCGTCACGCTGCTGACCAGATTGTGGTTTTTGATTTTCATGATCGTCGGCGTCGTCAGCTCCTGCCCTTCCGGGATGAGCAGCAGGCCGGCGGGGCTGAAAATGCCGCGCGCCAAATGCATGCCGGGCCGCAATTCGTTCAGCATCAGTTCGCGCACCTGCCGCGGCAGTTCGCTTGATTTTGTCGCCTTGAAAAAGAGACGGACCGCATCGGGATCGAACGATTTTCCCGACTCGGCCACGATTGCTTCGCCCGCTTTTTCTGCGGGCAGTCCGGTTTCCACAAACGCCGCGGCCACGGCGAGACAACGCGCGGTCCACGGAATCATTCCGCCCGCCAATCGGTCGGGGTAGCCGGTCCCGTCGAACCGCTCGTGATGCGCCCGGATCGTGGCTCCGACCGTGTTCAGGCGATCGACGAAGGCCGCCATTGTCTGACCGTAAATCGGGTGCTGGCGGATGGACGTCCAGTCTTCGGGCTGACACTCGTGACGCCGCGTGAGCAGCTTGCTTAAAATATCGCGATCCACGCCGACGAGACCGATGTCGTGCAGCCACGCGCTCGCCATGAGCACGTGCTTTTCCTCCGATGTGAACTCGTCGGTCTGCGACATCTTGCGGCAAAGTTCCACGGTCGCCTTCGTGCGCGCGCCGAGCAGCGGGTGAAAGGTATTGATGATCCGGTAGCAGAGGCCCAGCGAGTGATCGAAGTTTTCGTTCAACGCACTGTTCGCATCGTCGAGCTGATGCTTTTGCTCGATGAGCTGCTCCACTTTCACGAGCAGTTGCGTGTTGGCGTGAACGAGTTGCCGATTTAGGTCGAGGGTGTCCGCCCGCAGCTTCACGTTGTCCACGAGGAGTTGGTAGCGCTGCACCGCGTTGCCGATCGTCGCGAGCAGTTCGGCGCGCGACCACGGCTTCGCGAGAAAGCGGAAAATTTCGCCGTGATTGATCGCACTCACCACCGTGTCGAGCGCCAGGACACCGGTGATCAGCACTCGCGAAGCGTGCGGCTGCAAGGCGCGCGAGCGTGCGAAAAATTCCAGCCCGGTCATGCCCGGCATGTGCTGATCCGAGACGATCGCGGCAAATTCCGTGATCTGAATTTCCTCGAGCGCGGCGTCCGGCGAGCTGCACGCTTTCACCGCGAAGCCTTCGCAGCGCAGTTGCTCCTGGAGCGTTTCCAGAAGGTCGATGTCGTCGTCCACCAGGAGGACTTTTGGAGGTTCGGGAGTTGGATTCATGGATTCAAACAAGGGCCGAGAACGATCTGCGTTCGGATTTATCGCTGTCGTAAAGAGTTCCCAATTCGCGCAGTCGCGAACGCGCAGCCTCGATCGCGCGCTTCCTCGCTGCCGCCCCTGCCAGCATTGAGCCGGCCATTTTTTCATGTCGCTTTTCGCTCTCGATCAGCGAGGCGACGCGACGCAAAAGCTCCTCGTCCGAGCGGTCCAGACGACTGGCGTTGAGCAGTCCGCCGAGCTTTCCCAGGAGCGAGGACTTGCACTCCTGGAGCGCCTCCACTTCCGCGAAATCTTCGCTTTTCAAAGCGCACGCTTCGTTTTGCGTCAGCCGCTCATACTCGCTCAGGAGCCGCCAGAAATCGCGCTCGGCACCCATCTTCACGCAGCCTCGCTTTGTGACTGCTGGAGCATCTGCGACCATGCGTCGCGGATTTCTCCGAGCAGCCGGGACACTGTGTCGATCGGCTCCGGGATTTTGCCCATGTTCGCCTTCCGCAGCTCTTCGATCATGAAATCGTAGAGCGCAAACATCCGGGCGGAAAACTCGCCGCCGACCTTCATGTCGAGGCTGCATTGCAGCTCGCGCAGGATGCGCTGGGTCTTGATGAGGTTGTTGTGAATGTCTTCGTTCCGCTTTGAAATCAGCTCGCACTCGAAGCCGAGCTTCGCCGTGTGGAGAAATCGCAGCGCGCCGTCAAACAGCATCAGCACAAGGTTTCCGGGAGATGCCGTCGTCACCGCGACGGCCTGATAAGACTTGGCAAAGTGGGCGAGTTTCATCGGTGGTCCCTATTTGCTGCGCGTCGCGTCTTTCACAAAAACCTCCGCCAGCTTCGCGAGGAGGTCGTCGGAGGGATAGTTCGGATCTGCCGCGAGTTCCTGGCCGCGGGCCACTTCACCGGGTCGCACGTCGGGCTCATTTTGCAGCGCGGCGAGCAGCTTCTCCTGCTTGCTGATTTGCGGTGCCTCGACGGCGGCTGCGGTTTCCTTGGCGGGTTTTGCGGATCGCGTCGCCGTCTTCGGCGGAACGATCACGCTTTCAGGTTTGAAAGGTTGGATGTTCATCGGTCTATGGGCTTATCGGATGAATCGTCGGCGGCTTTAGTAAAATTTTGAAACAATCATTCCTGACGCAGGCTGGCGTAGGTTTCGCTCGCCACAAATTTCGCAAAGCGCACGGGGCTGAGGAGGACGCTGCCGCCATCGCTGGTCAGCGGCTGATGCTCATTGCTGAACGCAATCTGAAAGCGTTTTGCCGACTCGGCGACCCTGGCATTTCCCGCGTCGAAAACATTGTCAAACGCCCAGCGGATTTGCCCGGTGCTGGCCGCGACCAGTTTCGTGCGGATGCCCATGGAGACAGGCCGGTAGGGGGAAAATTGCGTGAGATCCGTGAAGAGCACGCCGTCCACTCCGCACTGCTCGCCCAGGCGTGCCAGCGCGCCGGCGGGCAGCGCCTCGGTGGAAGAAAACTGTCGCTCGCCAAACAGCGCCTCCATCTGCGCGCGGCTCACGGGCACCACCTCGAAGACCGCGCGCTTTGACAGCTCGGTTTGAAAAGCGACGTCTAGTTCGCGGACGTAATGATCGGGAAAAGCCGTGCTGTGCATCGGCAGCAGCGCGACCCTCCGCAACGGTTCGCTGGGCACCGGCGCGGTGAAAACATTTGGAGGCGGAGGCGGCACCGGCGGCACCGGCGCGTACACATGTTTCAACGTGGCGCAGCCCCCGCAAAGGCTGACGGCAAGTGCCGCCGCCAGCGCGCGGTGGGCGTGGCGCTGCCTCATTTGCTGGAAGTCGAGGATGTGCCGAACGTGTTATTCAAAGCCGCGAGTTGCGATTGAAATTGCGACTGCGCCCGCTCCATCGCGATGAAGCTCTGCTCCAGCCGCGTCCGCTCCGAGGTCAGCCTCCGCTCCATCGCCGCGATCTGGTCGTCGATCCCTTTGGAGCGACTACTCAGCGTCGTCGTCTGCGTGGCGAGCGTGCCGCCCGAGGCTGTGATTTTATCGATGAAGCTCGAAAGCCGCGCCACCAGTCCGCTCGGCTGGCTGCTGAAAAGCGTGCGCACTTCCGCCGGATGCGTGGCCAGAGCCGCGTCCAGTTTCGTGCTGTCCTTGATTTCCAGTTGCGAGGTTCCGCTTTTGAAATCGATGCCGATTCCTTCCAGCCGCTGGATTGATCCGCTCAATCCCGGCACCGCGTCGAAGACCATTTTCCGCAAGCTCGTCGCAATGTCCGTCACCTCCCGATTGCCCGTCAGTGCGGCCGTCGTGACAGTGCCATCCGCGCTCGTGGAGGACTTTGCCTGCTGCTCGATGTAGCTCTGGATCGCGTTGTACTTCGCGATGAAATCCTCGATTTTCTCCCGCGAAGAACCGGTGTCCGTCGCCACGTTCACCGTCTCCGTCCCTGCCACGTTGGCCGTGATCGAAAGCCCCGCGATGCCGTGCGAAGTCGCATCCAGCGTATTGCTCGTGCTGATCAGCGTCGGCCCGCCATCCACGCTGAACTCCGCATTTTTCCCGCGCGAAAGCGTCGCCGTGCTCTTCAGGCCCAGGGCTTCCAGCAAGCCGCCCGCGCCTTCACTCACCGAGACACCCGCATCTCCCTCCGTTTTATTCGTCAGGATAAAGCGATCGTTCACGCGATCGAGCGACGCCGTGACGCCTGCGTCCGACGCGTTGATCCGCGCGATCACGTTCTGCACGCTGTCGTTGTTCACATTGAAGTCGATGCTCACGCCGTTGATCGCGAACGATCCTTTTCCCGTCGCATCCACGCCGGTCACCGGCGCGCTCAGGTTTGCATTCACGATCGCCGCGCCGACCGAGACTACACCCAGCGCTTTCGGCGCGAGCACCTCGCCCGTGCCATTGTTGAAAAGCTTCAGCGCGCCCAGAAAATTACTCGAGTCATTCGCACTTCCGAGAACGATCGGACTCGCACTGCTGAGACGCACTTTATCCGTCGCCGGATCATAGCTCGCGGTCACGCCCGTCTTCGTCTGGATCTGATTGAAGACGTCCGCGAGCGAATCTGTCGTCGCCACGGTGATCTTCGTTCCGTTGATCGTGAAATCGCCCGCGCGAATCGTCGTGCCGATCGGCAGCGTGCCCACGGTGAGCCCGCTGACATCGGTGCTCCCGCTCAGGCGTGCGCCCACATCCGAGCCGCCGACCAGCCGCGCTTTTGTCGCGAGTTGCGAGACTTGCACCTGGTACGAGCCCGTCTCCGCCTCGGGGCTGGCCGCCACGGTCCACGTGCTCGCTGCGTTCGCGAGCGTGCCTTTTCGCTGCGCGAAAACATTTCCTGTATCGCCGGAGAGCGCCTTGATGGAATCGCCCAGCGCCTTCAATTGCGTGGACAGATTCGTCAGCGCGCTACTCTTCTGCGCACCCTGCGTTTGCGTGGTGCGCAGCGTCGTTTCGGGCGCTCGTTCTGCCGTGATTAGTTTATCGACAAGGCTCTGCCAATCGAGGCCAGAGGCCAAACCTGAGAGTTGTATTCCTGCCATAGCATTTTGTTTTGTTAGCTCTTCATTGAGCACCCCTCGTGCCTTGCGATTGCGGAAAATCGTTTTCGCTTTTTAGTGAGCGAAATCATGTGCGCCGTTTACGAACTCAACTCCCGCATCATCCGGCCGGGCCGCCGCATCCCCGCGTGGCGCGAGGGTCAGGCCGGGCATTTTGTATGGGCGGGCTTCGCGCGGCGGGAGACGCTGGGCTGGTGGAAAAAACAAGGCGCTGAACTCGTCGATGTGCCCGCGCAGCGTTTCGCAGAGCGCTCGCAGCGCGATCATCAATTGCGCTGGGATGACGTGCCGCCCGGCCTGGTGATCCGCGCTTTGATCGTGGAGCAAACGCGCACGCCGCTCTTGAAAGTCGTCACGCGTGCATCGTCCGAAGAAGAACTCTCGCGCTTCGAGCATCCGCGCATGCCGTTGCTGGAGGCACCGATTTTCAGCGCCGCGATCATCGAGCCCGAGCCCGCTCCAGACAGCGCGCAGCAGGAGCTCTTTTAGAAAAGCGCGCCGCAGCTACATGCCGCTCTTCATGCGCGACCAAACGCTTCTGTCCGAGGCCGGGTCAGCGTGCGCGGGGATGCGAAGCGTCTGGCCGACGCGCAGCTTGCGCTCATCCACCACCCCGTTCGCGCTTTTCAATTCCGCCACGGAAACGTGATAACGCGCCGCGATGCTCGTGAGCGTGTCGCCAGCCGCGACGACATAACTCGAACTCGTGGACACTGTGCTCCCGACCGGTTTCTTCGGCGCAAAGTGTTTCACCACTGGCGCGGGCGCCACGCCGCCGCTTTGCACGAGCGGTTTCAGCGCCGGATCGATCTCGATCATCCTCGCGTTCAATTTCGCATCCGCCTTCGCGTAGGCCGCGCGCACGCCAGGATCTTTCAGCGCGATCTTGCGGACCTGCGCATACTCCGCCTGCATGTCGGCGCTCGCGGCGGACAGCGTGCAGGGGATCAGCGCGGCGGAAAACGAGACGAGGAAAAGGCTTCGGATGGATGTCATCGGCGCATCGTAGCCAGCAATTTCCGCGCGGTTCAATCTGCGAAAATCTTGTCCATCCGCTCCGCGAGAAATTTCAGCCGCGTCATGTCACCACCGGCGACTTCCGCGATCCCGTAGCCGTGGTAGGCGATGTCATCCAGCGCCTTCATCGTCGCCGGCCAGTCGTTGTCGCCTTCGCCGAGTTCCACGGCAAAGCCTTTCCACAATCCTTCCGCGTCCCGCTTTTTCCGGCTGTATTCCTTGATGTGCAAATTGAACACGCGCGGCCCCAGAATGCGCGCCCACTGCTCCGGCCAGCCAAACGTGATCAGATTGCCGAAATCGAGATGCCAGCCCACCCACGGGCTGCCGATTTCATCCACGAAACGCGCCGCGCTCATCGGGTCCATGATGAAATTATTCCAGACATTCTCGATCGCGATCTTGCAGTTCGCCTTCTCCGCATCCGGCAGCGCGCGCTTGATGTTTTCCACCGCGCGCTTCCAGCAATCGTCGTAGCTCACCTGCTTGTTCACCACTCCCGGCACGAGCAGCATCTTCGGGCAGCGCAATTCCGCCGCATCCGCGAGCGCCAGCTTCAGCCCTTTCATCCCGGACTCGACCACCGCCGGATCGGGTGAACTCAGCGGTTTGCCCCAGTGCGTCGAACAAATCATGCCCGCGATTTCCAGCCCCGTCGCGTCGCGCGCTTTGATCAATTCATCGAGCGGGATCGCATCGGGACGGTTCAGTTCCAGACCGTCAAATCCGGCATCCTTCGCCATCTTGAAGCGATCCATCACCGACCCGCCACCGCCCACCATGCCGAGATTGACCGCCTTCTTCAGCGAGCGTTTCTTCGTGGCTTCCTGCGCGTGCGAGAGAGCGGCGGAGGCCAGGGCAGCGGTGGTGGTTTGGAGGAAAGTGCGACGGTTCATAGTGAAGTTGATTCACCGAACAAACAGGCCCGCGCAAACGCCGACAATTCAAATCCCGCCCGACCCGCTACTTCACTTCGAGAATCTGCACCGCGTCCGCGTGGATGAATCCATTCGCACCCGCCGAACTCAGCACGACGGCGTTCGCTTTTCCCGCCGTAAAATCGAACGCGCCGAGGGAATGAAAGCCGCCCGGGTCCTCCGCGTTTTCCCGCTGATTCAGTTGCAGCTTCAGCGCCGGTTCCCCGGCCCGCTCGATCGCGCACGGCGCATTGCTCGCGCGATTTTCGTGACCCGCCCACGCCACGCGCACTTCATAGCGACCCGTCTTCGGCACCTGGAATTCAAAGCGCGCCTCGGCGTCGCCCTTTGCGTCGGCGTATGCGTAGCCCACGCCGACAAACGGCTTCAGTCCATTCGCCCGCGTCCATTTGCCCGTCAGCTTCGCCGCGGCATCGTCCACCACGATTCCGGGCAGCCCCGACGCCTTGATTCCAGTCGCGCCAGGCGCTTCCGGCTTCCGCGCTTCGCCGGCCCATGGCGCAAATTTCGCGCGCACTTTTCCCACTTCGGGATCGAGCACCAGCGGCGCATCGAGCGAAGCCCGCCGCATCGCGCCGGGTTGCTCGACGAGGTCCGTGAGTGAAAGCAGGTAGCTCTCATACACGCCTCGCGGCGTGCTGTGGTGCAGCACTGCGAGATACGCCGCTTTGCCCACGACCTCGCCCATCATGCCGCACGTCCGCATCACCCGCACCGTGCCGAGCGCGCCGTGCGTCACGCTGATGTCGCGGCCAGCCATGAAAAGGTTCGGCACATTCTTCGAGTAAAAGCAGCGATACGGAACCGGGTAACCGTTCTTGCGATCAACGCCCGCTCCAAATTCCGCGCGCGAGATGAACGGGTTTTCCGGATACTTTTTCGCGTATTGCTCCTTTGGATAATGCAGGTCGATGTCCCAGGTCGTCGGCACAAATCCGTCGGGAAATTCGCGCTGCTCCACGATGTCTTCGCGCGTCAAAGTCACATCGCCTTCCAGCAGCCGCGACTCGCGCGGGCCGCCGACAAACGACACCCATTTCAGCGCCGCGTTCGCGTATTCGCCCTCGCGTTTCAAGGCACTGAACGCACCGAAAACCGCGCGCAAATTCCAGTCGCGGATCAGCTCCCCGTTCTTGATCGGATCTTGGCCAAAGCCCGATTCCCAAAACCATTCACCCTTCATGAACGGCTCGCCATCGAACACCGATTTGCTTTTCACCTGTCGCGGGAAATCCGCCACGTCCAGCGCCAGCGCCCACGGCGTTTTTGCCCATGGCTGTGGCGCGGATTCGTTCTGCCAAAACCACATGTTCGACATGCCCATCCGCCCGTCCGGCTCCATGTGAAAGGCCGCGCCACTCAGCGCGCCGAGGTGACCGTGGCCGGTGCAATCGACGAAAAATTTTCCCCGGAAAATCCGTTCGCGTCCGCTCTTCACATCGAGCGCTGTCACGCTTGTGATCGCCTTCGTTTCGGGATCGGTCGCGGCCACGTGCGCGTAGTGTCCGAGGAAAAGCGTGAGCGTTTTTTCGTTGCGACAGACTTCCTCCTTCAGCGCATCCACAAAGGATTCCGCGACTCCCGGCGAGTCCGGCGCTTGATCCGAAAACTCCTCCACGATCTCGCCGATGTGCGGATATTTCCCACGCATCGTGCCGCCCATCGCCCACACGCGGATCTCGCTGCTGCCATTTCCGCCGAGGACGAAACGATCCTGCACCAGCGCGACTTTCAGCGATTGCCGGGCCGCCGAAATCGCCGCGCCGAGCCCGCTGTAGCCGCCGCCGACGACGACGAGATCGAACTCCCCCGCATACTCCGGCCCGCCCGCATTGCCATTCCACTGCGCGCGCGCCGTCGCGAGCGCCGGGCCATCGGGAGGCGTGAAAGCCGGATCGGCGCTGAAAAGGAGCGCGTCGCAGCGCCCGTCGAAGCCCGTGAGGTCGTGCAGCGCGAGCGAGATGTCGCCCGCCGGAAGCTCGACTTTTTCACCCGCCTGCCACGCCCACTCCGCGCCGCTCACGCCAAATTCCGTCGCCAGCTTTTTCCCATTCACGATCAATTGGAAACGCCCCGGCGCGCCTTCTGTCTTCCAAGGCGCGACCCAATCCTTCGTGCGCGCCCACACACGATACGTCCCCGCCACAGGCACCTTCAGCGTCGTCTTCGCATCCGCGACCGGTTTTCCCAGACCGTGGGCGAGCAGATACGGCGAGCCGATCGCATTGGTAAAGGCAGTGTCGAGCGACCATCCGCCATGATCGGAAAAGCTCTCCGCTTCGACGAAAAGCGGATCACCCGCGCGAGCGGATACGGCGGCAATGGAAAGGGCGGCGAAGAGTGAGAGCGTTCGTTTCATGGCGGGATCGCAGAGAGGTTTACATCTCTGTTCCGGCGCACGCAATTCAGCACGCGGCTTGAACGCGCCTCGCGCAACGAGCTTTCAACCACGCTCGCCACCGTCCACGCTCCTGAATTTACCCGCCTCGGAAGCCCACATGAAACTCCATCGTCCGCCGGACCACGCGCCGCTTTTGCTTCTGCCCGTGCTGTTTTTTGCAGCCTGCAGCACGACGGCGCTGCGCATCCCGCGCAATGCGCCGGCTCTGGCAAGGGCCGCGCAAGATTTGAAATTCGGCGCGAAAAAAACGCGCTCCGCGGAGGCTCGCGCCGCCAGTTATGTCGATGCCGCCGCGCTGGCTTCCACGTATTTTCCCGACGCCACGCCCGCCAAAAGTGCGCAGATCATTTACAACACCGCCTCGGGCAAACTGGTGGATCTGCTGCGCTCCGCCGACGATGGGCACCTGTGGAATCGCGAGCTTTCGCTGAGCGCATACGACTCCACCTATCGGCTGCGTTTTCACCCCGCGGAGCGCCATGGAGGCTGGGATCCGAACTACTTCACCGACTTCAAAATCTCGCAGGCGGTGAAGCCGAGGTTGTTGCGCCGTTCCGTCACCGAGCCCGGCTTTGGCGGCACACTGGTCGGCATCCGCAAGACGCCGTGGAATCCGCTCGCTCCTCGTCCTCAGTTTGAGCCGAAAGTTGGCTTCGTCGCGCCCGTCACCGCGGCCCTCGATTTCTCCGGCACCGAGGCCACGCTGCGCTTGCTCGATCCCGCCGAGCGCAAAACCGTGCGCATTCGCGGACGGGAGCAACCGCTCGCCGCGGACTTCAGCGCACCGCTCGGCATCCACAAGCCGATCAGCGAATTCTGGCAGGGGCTGATGGGCCTCATGGAGGTGGAAAAATATCTCTCCAGCTCGGGCATCTACATGCTCCATCCCTACGATCCCGATCGCATCCCCGTGCTCCTTGTTCACGGTCTGCTTTCCACCACCCAGATGTGGGAAAACGTGATCAACGAAGTCGAGGCCGACCCGCAATTGCGCGGACGATTTCAGTTCTGGGTTTTCGGTTATCCCACTGGAAATCCCGTGCCCTATTCCGCGCTGCGCTGCCGCGAGGATCTCGCGAAAATCGAGCGTCTTTATCCGATGCCACACGGCTTCATCATCGTCGGCCACAGCATGGGCGGACTCATCGCACAGATGCAGGCGATCGATACGGGGCGCGCACTTTGGGATGCCAATCTGAAGAAGCGCGCCGACAAACTTTACGCCAAACTCCCGCCCGAAAATCTCGTGAAACGCGCGCTGATTTTCGACGCCGATCCGCATCTCAAGCGCCTCGTTTTCATCTGCGTCCCGCATCGCGGCAGCGGGCTCGCCCTCAATTCCATCGGCGCGATCGCCATCCGGCTCATCACGCTCCCCACCTCGCTCACCAAAGTCATCACCGACACCATGGGCGACGCGCTCAAAACCGTCGGCGGCAAAACGCGGCTGCCGAACAGCATCACCAGCCTCTCGCCGCGCAATCCCACGCTGCTCGCGATGGACAAACTTCCGATCCGCGCGCCATATCACTCCATCATCGGCGACCGGGGAAAAGGCGACACGCCGAACAGCTCCGACGGCGTCGTGCCGTATTGGAGTTCGCATCTGGACGGCGCGCAGTCGGAACTCATCGTTCCCGGCCCGCACGGCTCCTACGAGTTGCCTCAGACCATCGCTGAACTCGTTCGCATCCTGCATCAACACCTCGAAAAAAAGGACGCCACACCGCGCCCGCAACCCCGCACCCACAAAAAATGAAAACCCGCCAGTTCATCCGCGAAGCCCACCACGTCTCCAAGCCGTACCGCATCACGGACGGCAAAAAATTCCGGCTCAAGGATTACCATCCTGAAGATACCGGCGCTCGGAAATCCGTGGAGAAACCTCGCGCGAACGAAGCGCTGCAAAGCAGCGTGGAAGCGCTCGCCAAGCTGCAGGACGTTCTTTACGCGCAGGATCGCTGGTCGGTGCTGCTGGTTTTTCAGGCCATGGATGCGGCGGGAAAAGACGGCACGATCAAGCACGTCATGTCGGGCATCAATCCGCAGGGTTGCCAGGTCACTTCGTTCAAAGTCCCCACGTCCGATGATCTCGATCACGACTTCCTCTGGCGCTGCACGAAGCAACTGCCCGAGCGCGGTCGCATCGGTATTTTCAATCGCAGCTACTACGAGGAAACGCTGGTCGTCCGCGTCCACCACGAGTTTCTCGCCAGCCAGAAACTGCCGAAGGAATGCATCTCCAAACAGATCTGGGATGAGCGCCTGCACGACATCCGCGAGTTTGAGCGCTACCTCCGGCGCAATGGCACGATCGTGCTGAAGTTTTTCCTCAACGTCTCGCGCGACGAACAAAAAAAGCGTTTCCTCGAACGTATCGACGACCCGGAAAAGAACTGGAAGTTTTCCGCCAACGACATCAAGGAACGCGCCCTCTGGGACGACTACATGAAGGCCTACGAGCAGACCATTCGCGCGACTGCGACCGAGGAAGCGCCTTGGTTCGTCGTTCCCGCCGACAATAAATGGTTCACCCGCGTCGTCGTCGCCGCAGCCATCATCGACGCGCTCTCTGCGCTCGATTTGAAATACCCGCGCCTGCCCGCGGCGCAGCGCGCAGAACTGGCTTCAGCAAAGGAAAAGCTGCTCGCGGAAGAGTAACGCGCACGCGGTTCGGAAAGGAATCGACAGCACGGACACGACCCCGGACATTCGCCGCCCCATGCACACCGCCCAATCGATTTTCATCCGCGCTCCACGCGAACGAATCTTCGAAACGGTGCGCGAACTGGCGAAGTGGCCCGAAATTCTCCCGCACTATCGCTGGGTGCGTTTCACCGGCGCGGCGAGCGAGCATCGCATCGTCGAAATGGCCGCGACGCGCACCGGCATTCCCATTTCGTGGACCTCGGAATTTTGGACCGACGAGCAGCAACTCGAGCTGCATTTCCAGCATCTTAAAAAATGGACCAAAGGCATGAAAGTCATCTGGACGCTCACGCCGACGCGGGATGGCACGCGCGTGGAAATCGTCCATGATCTGCACTTTCGCATCCGCTCGCTTGGGTGGCTCGTAGAACCGGTCATCAGCAAATTCTTCATCGGATACGTCGCCAATCTCACGCTCGCGCGATTCAAGGAATACATTGAAAATGCGAAATGAAAAAGCACGGCGAGTCGTCATCACCGGAGTCGGTCCCATCACTTGCGCGGGGATCGGCGTGGTCGCTTTTTGGGAAAGCATTCGCGCCGGCCGCAGCGGCATCTCGCGCATCACGAGCTTCGACACCGGCGAACTGAAAGCGCATTGCGGCGGCGAAATCCGCGACTGGGACCCGACGACATTCTTCCCGCCCCATCGTCTGAAACGCCTCGATCGCTACGCGCAGTTCAGCGTCGCCAGTTCGCTCCTCGCCCTCGAAGATGCGAAGTTTCGCTGGTCGAAAGAAGCGCCAACCTCGCGCGTCGGCGTGAGCTTCGGCACCGCGCTCGGCGGCATCGCGGGCGCGGAATCGGAGCACCAGCGCTTTTTGAAAAAAGGCCAGCGCGGTGTAAACCAGACACTCGCCCTCCAAGTCTTCGGCGGCAGCGCGCACTCGAATATCGCGATCGAATACGGCTTCCGCGGACCGGGCACCACAAACTCCAATTCCTGCGCCAGCGGCGTCATCGCCGTCGGTGAAGCGATGCGCTATATCCGCGACGACATGGCTGATGTGATGATCGCCGGCGGCTCCGAAGCGCCGCTCAGTCCGCTGACTTATGGCGCGTTCGATTTCATCCGCACTATGAGCCGCTGGGAAGGCGACCCGCCTTTCGCCTGCAAACCGTTCGATCTGAATCGCGATGGATTCGTGATGGGCGAAGGTGCCGCCGCGCTCGTCATCGAAGAGCGCGAGCACGCCATCCAGCGCGGCGCGCAGATTTACGCCGAAGTGCTCGGCTACAGTCTGAACAACGAGGCTTATCACATGACGACGCCGCTCCCGAGTGGCGAAGCCGTCATCGCCTGCATGGACGCCGCCCTCGCCGACGCAGCCATCGAGCCCACCGACATCGACTACATCAACGCCCACGCCAGCGGCACCCAACTCAACGACGCCAACGAATGCGCCGCCATCCGCGCTGTCTTCGGCACCCACGCGGATCGCCTCGCCGTCAGCGGCACCAAACCTTTCACCGCCCATCCCCTCGGCGCGACGGGCGCGATGGAAACCATCCTGTGCGCGCTCGCTCTAAAGCACGATTACCTTCCGCCAACCCTGCACTTCCAAACCCCAGACCCCGCCTGCAATCTGGACATCGTGCCAAACACCGGGCGCGAAAAGCCGCTGCGCTACGCGATGAACAACGCCTTCGGATTCGGTGGCATCAACGCGGTGCTCGTCTTGGGAAAAGCGAACGCAGCGTAGGGCCGAACTTCCTCCTCGCTTCACTCACGCGGACCCGTTACAGCCCACAACCCGAATGCACACCATTCGGCACCGGTGAAAGCCGGCCTCTTTCGCAAGCTCCAGCGCAGCCTGCTTTATCTGGCAGCAGTCTTCGTCGTCTCCGTCGCCGGTTACCTCATCTACGGGTGGAATCTCATCGACTCCGTTTACATGGTCGTCATCACCATGTTCGGCGTCGGGTTTGGCGAAGTGCATCCGCTCGACAATGCCGCCGGGAAAATCTTCACCATGTTCGTCATCATCGGCGGCACCAGCGGCGTCGTCTTTGTCATCGGTGAAGTCATTCGCTTCATCACAGAAGGAGAAATCATGAAAGCCATCGGAGAACTCAAAAAATCGCGTCAGGTCGAAGAGATATCCGGCCACGCCATCATCTGCGGCTACGGGCGCATCGGCCAGATTCTCGCGAAATCCCTGGCCGACGAAAACTTCCCCTTCGTCGTCGTCGATCTCGACGACGCCCGACTCGCCCTCGCCGAGGCCACCGGCTACCTCTTCGTCAAAGGCAGCGCCACCGAGGAAGAGACGCTGCTCCGCGCGCACGTCGAGCGCGCCCAAGTCCTCGCCACCGTCCTCCCGCAGGACACGCTCAACGTCTTTATCACACTCACCGCGCGCAATCTCAACCGGCACCTCCGCATCATCGCCCGCGGCGAGCAGCCCTCGACGGAAAAGAAATTACGTCAGGCCGGTGCCGACGAAGTCGTCCTGCCCGCCGCCATCGGCGGAGCCCGCATCGCCCACAGCATCACGCGCCCCGCCAGCACGAAATTTCTCGGTGAAGCGCGCGGTCTTTTGCAGGAGGAACTCAAACATCTCGGCGTCGAGATCGATGAACTCCGCCTCCATCGTCACACCCACCTCATCGGCAAAACCGTCGGCGAACTGCAAGCCATGTCCGATGGAAACATGCTCGTCATCGCCCTCGAACGCGGCGACGGCACCATCCTGCGCAGCGGATTTCTCCAGGAGCCACTCGGCAAAGGCGACGCCGTCATCATCATCGGCCGAGTCCAGGCGCTCCCACCCTCCCTTCGCAGCGAAGTGGATCGCGAGGAACTGCTGTAATCGGAAAACTAAACCTTCACTTCTCCCGATTCGTCTTGATGACGATCTCCACGCGCCGATTCGGAGCCTGCTCCTCGATGCTGCGATCAGCGGGGACGATGAGCTTGGAGCGGCCGTAGCCTTTGGTCTGAATGCGCTCCGGCGCGATCGCCATGTTGGCCACCAGCCATGCTTTCACGGCATCGGCGCGGCGCTGGCTGAGTTGGTCGTTGTAGGCTGGATCGCCGAAGGCGTCGGTGTGGCCTTCAATCGTAAAGGTCGAGCGCGGATTGCGCTGGATGATCTCGCCGAGCTTTTGCAAATCGTCGATCGCCTGTTGGAGCAAGTCCGCCTTGTTGTATCCAAAAAGGGCACCGCCGCGCACGCCGAGCCGGTCTCCCGTGGCGAGCGGGCCGGTCGCTCCGAGCGCGTCGTCGAGCGAGCGCAGGCCGGGAATCCCCTCATGGTCACCGGTTCCGCCCGCCGCATCCTTCGCTCCGCTGGGCAGCGTGAAGACGACAGGCTGTTTCGGAGAGCGCGTGCTGTCTTGCAGGAGCGAGTTCGCGATGGAGCCGAGTTCCTTGTCCATCGCGCCGTTGCTCGCAGCTTCCACCTTCGCCATCAGATCGCTATTCGTCGCGGACATCTGCGGCTTGTCGGTCAGGATGGGCGAAACGATTTCCGAGTTCTGCGGCTTCACCGAAATCTCCGACGGCTGAATTTTTTCCACCGGCACGTTGATCTTCACCGGCTTCGGCTTGTCCTTCAGCGTCGCCTTGATCACGTCCGGGTCCTGCAACGTCTTCGGGTCGATGGTCACTTTGTTCACCACAAAACGCGACGGCATGAGCCGGTCCACGGATTGCATCCCGAAGTTTTCGAGTTGCTTCGTGCGGAAGAAAACGAAGAGCCCGCCATGGATCACCAACGACGCGGCGAGCGCACGGAAGATCCACTTGCGCATGAGTGGCGCTTCAGCGGCGTTCGAGCGGTACGTTTCATAGCGAGCCATAATATAAGCCGACGATACATGATTCCCCGCCAGCGACAACACACGACCGGCCACGAAAGGAGAGATGCCAGTGGGAACGAGCGAGACTCTAAGAGCCATCTTCTACCGCGCAGCCTCCGAGAGCGATATCAGGTGCCTTCAGACGTCGAAGGTGGCCCTTCAGCCGGCGCGAGGAAACGCCTGACGCATGGAGCTGTTCGCTGCGCATGGTTAAGAGGTTTTGGCTATTTGGTATCGAGACTCCATACACTGAAGACATGGTCGCGCTTGCCGCCGTTGTGGCAGTCAACGCAGTTCGCGAACTTGCCCGTGGTGAACTCGCCTCCCGGTGTGTAAAAGAAGAACTCCCAATCACCGTTGGCTGAGTCATAGCCTTTGGCACGCTTGACCATGCCGCCGATGCCCGTCACGGACTGCCTATCATCACCGAGCTTCTCTTTCACGATCACCGCGCCCACGGGGAACTTCGCGCCTTTCGCGGCGATGCTATCGGCAGCGGTCGGGTTCGCGTAAATGTGAATCCAGGTTTGGGCGTGGGGTCCGACTATTGCCTTTTCCCGGTCCAGCACTGCCTGGCTGGGCGGCGAGCAAAGCCCGGCGGTAAGCGGCGCGACGTGGCGTGGTTCTTTGGTGAGGCGCTTGAACTCCCGGTAAAATGTCGCCGCGGAATCCTTGGTGATCACCAGTGGCTCGGCTGCCGAAAGGATCAAAGCCGTCGAGAGGAAGATGCTGAGGTGTCTGGTTGCTTTCATTGGTTCAAGTGTCAGGCAAATGTGGGCGCGCTTTGTCAGAAGACTGTCAGAAGATTGAAAATTGTTTATTCACCGGACGCATTGATGAAGTCCGGTGCCGCCCCAGCTTCTCGCTTGTCGCGTCCAACCGCCGGCAACCTACGCTCGCGAAATCCTTGCCCGCCCATGCACCAGCCGCGCGGCACCTAGCCCAACGCATAGTCCCCGTCGTTTGAGACGAGACTTTGCGAGACCCTTGGCGCGTTGGGGCTCGGGCATTACTTCGAGCTATTATCCTGAGCTTGCGAAAGTATCTCTGATTATCTCTACCCGTTATCCATCACTTACCCGGGAAAGAAAAATAGTTAGAGGTTCTTCTCTGCGCATAGAATGGCAGGTTGTTTTCCAACTGAGCCACTGCCGATTTTTGGGAGAGCCGCTCCGATGAGGCCGGGCGAACAGACAGGACTCTCGTTAAGTGTGGACTGGAAATCCGAATTTGAACCGCAGATGGGCGCAGATAGAACCCGTTTACCTGCGCTAATCTACCGTTCAAACTCCACTCTCGGTCTATCCCCTCAGGAAAGTAGCTCCGCCGCCCGACGCCGCGCCCACGAGTCGGCGTCCAGGATCGCGGCGAGGTCGGGGTGAGCGATGGGGGCGTGATCGCGCATGGTATGATCGACGGTTTTCCAGATGGCGGGGAAGGAGCAGCGCTTTTCGAGGAAAGTCGCGACGGCGATTTCGTTGGCGGCGTTCAAGACGGCGGGGAGCGTGCCGCCGGCTTCGCCGGCCCAGCGGGCGAGATCGAGCGCGGGGAAATCGGCGGTGCGCGGGGCTTCAAATTCGAGCTTCGCGAGCGCGGCGAAGTCGAGCGGTTTGAGGGTGTTCGGGACGCGGTCGGGCCACGTGACGGCGTACTGGATGGGGAAGCACATGTCTGTGGTCGAGAGCTGCGCGAGGACAGAGCCGTCGATGAATTCCACCATGGAATGCACGATGGACTGCGGATGGACGATGACCTCGACGCGCGGCATTTCCACATCGAAGAGCCAGCGCGCCTCGATCATCTCCAGCCCTTTATTAAAGAGCGTCGCGGAGTCGATCGTGATCTTGCGGCCCATTTCCCACGTGGGATGTTTTAGCGCCTGTTCGAGCGTTACGTTTGCGAGCTGATCGGCGGGGAGTTTGCGAAAAGGGCCGCCGCTGGCGGTGAGGATGAGGCGGCGGATGTCGAAGGTCGAAGGCCGAGGGTCGAAGGATTCGGTTTCCCTGCCTTCGCCCTTCGACGCTCGCCCTTCGACACTCCGTCCCGCGAGGCATTGGAAGATCGCGTTGTGCTCCGAATCAACCGGCAGCACTTGCACGCCACGCTCGTGCGCCGCTGTCATCACTGCTTCGCCGGCCATCACGAGGATTTCTTTTGAAGCGACAGCGACATCCTTCCCCGCCTCGATCGCGGCCAGCGCGGGTCGCAATCCGCCCGTCCCGACGATCGCGATCAGCACCATGTCCGCCTCGGGCATCGTGGCCAGCTCCACCAGCCGCTCCTCGCCGCCATCTCCGGCGGAGATCACCAGCTTTGCATTGGGAAACTCGCGCCCGGCTTCCTGCAACGCTTCCGCCTGCGAGTGCGCCGACATCCCGACGACTTCCATCCGCTCCGGCAGCTCGCGCGCCACTTTCCGCGCACTCTGCCCGATGGAACCCGTGGCTCCGAGAATGACGACGCGCCTCTTTCTCATGGCCGGAGGATAAACCGCGAAGGACGCGAAGGACGCGAAGAGGAAGAAGCGGCCGGAAAAGCAACCATTCCGTCCACCTTCCACTTTCCCTCCTTCGCGACCTTCGCGTGCTTCGCGGTAAAATTCAGAGTGAAAAGTGGAGCGTGCATTGAGAGGCACGGACTTTCTTAAAATGTCTCGGTGATGGCAAGCGCGTGCTAGCCACCGCTGCAAACTGAGCCACTACCCTCGTGCCAGCGGCGGAAACTCCTGGCTCCGGCGCATTCTGCATTCGTCAACGCGGGCGGGATTGGTTATCTGTTGGGGCTTGTGAAAAAAGTTGTCTCTCTTCTCGTCTGGCTCGCGGTCGCGGTGCTGGGCGCTTTTGGTTATTGGACGATCGCGACGCAGCGTAGCGAGCCGGTGAATTCGGGCTTCATCCTGATCGCGGCGATTTGCACTTACACGATCGGCTACCGCTTTTACTCGAAATGGCTCGCTGCCAAAGTGCTCGCGCTGGATGACCGGCGGGCGACGCCTTGCGAGGTGCATGAAGATGGACGCGATTTTGTGAAGACGAACAAGTGGATCGTGTTCGGGCATCACTTCGCGGCGATCAGCGGGCCGGGGCCGCTCGTGGGGCCGGTGCTGGCGGCGCAGTTTGGATATTTGCCGGGGACGTTGTGGATCCTGCTCGGCGCGGTGCTAGGCGGCGCGGTGCAGGATTTCATCATCCTCGTTTCCTCGATGCGGCGCGACGGGCGCTCGCTGGGGCAGATGGTGCGCGATGAGGTGAATTCGGCGGCGGGTTTCGTGGGCGTGATCGCGATTATTTCGATCATGATCATCCTGCTGGCGGTGCTGGCGCTGGTGGTGGTGAAGGCGCTGGCGGAGTCGCCGTGGGGCGTCTTCACGGTGTCGGCGACCATCCCGATTGCGATGTTCATGGGCGGCTATTTGCGGTGGGTGCGGGTGGGGAAAGTGCTGGAGGTTTCGCTGATGGGCGTGGTGCTGCTTTTCGTCGCGGTGTGGGGTGGACAGCATGTGCATCGGAGCGAGTTTTGGCACGCTGCCTTTCTGGTGAAAGCGGAGCCGCTGGCGTGGTCGGTGATCGGGTATGGCTTCCTCGCCAGCGTGCTGCCGGTCTGGCTGCTGCTCGCGCCGCGGGATTACCTGAGCACGTTCATGAAGCTGGGAACCATCGGCGCGCTGGCGATCGGGACGCTGCTGGTGCTGCCGACGCTGCACATGCCGGCGGTGAGCAAATTCATCGACGGCTCGGGGCCAGTGGTGCCGGGGAAGCTGTTTCCGTTCTGTTTCATCACGATCGCGTGCGGGGCGATCAGCGGCTTTCACACGCTGATCGCGAGCGGGATTACGCCGAAGATTATCACGCGGGAAAGTCACGCAAGGTCGGTGGGCTACGGCGCGATGTGTCTGGAATCGCTGGTGGCGATCATGGCGATGATCGCGGCCTGCACGCTGGAGCCGGGCGTGTATTTGGCGATGAATATTCCCGGCAGTGATGCGGTGGCAACATCGGCGGCGGTGGCGTCCACAGGGTTGACGGAATTTTCCACGACACCGGATGCGGTGGGGAAATATGCCCTGGTGCCGGTGACGGTGTCGCCGGAGGAAATGAAGGCGCTCGCGGGGCACATGGGCGAGGTGTCGCTCTTTGGCCGGACTGGCGGCGCGGCGACGCTGGCGGTGGGGATGGCGATGATCTTTTCCAAACTGACGCACGGGCGCTGGCTGGATCTTTGGTATCACTTCGCGCTGATGTTCGAGGCGCTCTTTATCCTGACGACGCTGGACGCGGGGACGCGCGTGGGGCGCTATCTTTTGCAAGACGCGGTGCGGCGCGTGTGGCCGCGGATGGGCGATACGAAAAGCACGCTGGCGGGCGTGGTGGCGAGCGGGTTGATCGTGCTGGGCTGGGGCGCGTTCCTGATCATGGGCGTGCGCGAACCCGATGGCGGAGTGCGGGCGCTGTGGCCGATCTTTGGGATCGCGAATCAATTGCTGGCGAGCATCGCGCTGTGTCTGGCGACGACGATTTTGATCAAGACGCAGCGTCAGCGCGGGCGGTCGGCGGCGCTCGCCTTCGTCACGCTGGTGCCGCTCGCGTGGCTGCTGGCGGTGACGGTGACGGCGGCGGCGACGAAGATTGCGGATGAGAATCCGAGGATTGGTTTTCTGGCGGCGCGACATGCCGCGCAGGAGAAGGTGGGCGCGCTGGAAACGAATCTCATGCGGGCGGAATTGAACAAGGAAGCCGGGGGGATCGCGGTCGCGGAAAAGGCGTTGAAGAGCGTGCAGACGGCGGTTTTCAACAACCTCGTGGACGCGTGGGTGACGGCGATTTTCCTCGGGCTCGTCGGCGCGATCGTGGCGATCAGCATCGCCGAATGGATGCGCCTGCTCGGCGGAAGCCGCTCGCCGCAGACCAGCGAAACGGAGCCCGTGTGGCTGCCCGCCAGCGCGCTCGATCCGGCACGACCTGCGACCGCCTTCGGAGCCGCGGCGCTCGCGTTTACGATGATCCGCGAACTCTCCGGGCAGTCCGCGATCGACCGCGCCATCGCACGGCACACCGCGCAGCCCATCGTCGTCGAGGGCCGGCGCAATGTGCTCTTGAGCGAGCAGCCCGCACCCGGCGGCGCGCGGACGGAAGCGTATCTGGCCGCGCTCGAACTCCGCTACAGCCGCATCTCGCGCTGCTGCTAAACAGGGGTGCGGAAGATTTGATCGTCGGGCTTCCCTCTGACAGCGCATCCGCCTACATTGGCCGCGCGCATGACGACACCGGAACCCAAAACTGTTAAGATCAGCATTGGCGAATTCTTTGCCCGGCACTCGGAATCGCTGCAAATGTCGGTCAGCGGTCCGAACATCGGTTTCGACCGGCCGATCCGCGAGCCCACGATCAATCGCCCCGGTCTGGCGCTCGCGGGCTTTTACAGTTACTTCGCGGAAAAACGCGTGCAAGTGCTTGGCAGCGCAGAGCTTTCCTACCTGCGCAGCCTGTCGCCAGCGGAGATGAAAGAGCGCTGCCGCGCGCTTTGCGAACGCCCGATCCCGGCGCTCGTGGTGGCGCGTGGATTCAAGGTGCCGGCGGCTTTGCAAGAGGCGGCGGAATCCGCGGGCGTCGCGCTTTTTCGCACGTCGATGGTGACGATGAAATTCATGAACGCGGCGACGCACGCGCTGGAGTTCGATTTTGCGCCGCAGAAAAGTGAGTACGGATCGATGGTCGATATCCTCGGCGTCGGCACGCTGATCCGCGGCTCCAGCGGCGTGGGGAAAAGCGAGTGCGTGCTCGGCCTCGTCGAGCGCGGCTACTGCCTGGTGAGCGATGACATGACGTGCTTTCGGGGCGTCGAGAATCGCGAATTGATCGGCAGCTCACCCGACCTGACGCGGCATCACATGGAAATCCGCGGACTTGGCGTGATCAATGTCATGTCGATTTTCGGCATCGGATCGGTCCGCACGGAAAAGCGTCTTGACTTGATCGTGACGCTCAAAGATTGGGAGGAACTCGAAGAGGTCGATCGAATCGGCCTGGACCAGGAATACTTCGAAATCCTCGATATTCTTGTTCCGCACATCACGATTCCCGTGCGGGTGGGCCGCGATCTAGCCCGCCTCGTGGAAGTCGCAGCACTGGACCAAAAGCTGAAAAGCATGGGCCAAAACAGCGCGAAAGAATTTAACGAACGTCTAATCACCGCAATGCAGAAGAAGAAAGAATAATCAATGGGCCTCCTCAGCCGTCGCCAAGACACCACTCCGAAAAGCGTCTCGATCCGGGACTTCACCATCCTGAACCGGTTGGGCCTGCACGCCCGCCCATCGGCGATGTTTGTGAAAGTTTGCAGCCGTTTCAAATGCGACATCTGGGTGGAAAAAGACGGCGAGCAGGTGAACGGCAAGAGCATTATGGGACTCATGATGCTGGCGGCGGGCCTCGGCTCGAAGCTGAAGATCACGTGCGAAGGCTCGGATGCGGAAAAGGCTTTGGCGGAGATCGAGGCGCTCATCCTGCGCAAATTCGATGAAGACTGACGCGCTCAACTTTTCAGCGGAGCGATCGTCATGAGTGAAGCCGGAGCAGTGAGCACCGGCGAACGGCGTTTTCAAGGCGTCGGCGTCTCGCCGGGCATCGCTCGGGGGACGGTTTTTGTCTATCGACCGGACGACGAAGAGCCGCCGGTGCGGCGCATCGAGCAGTCCGAGATCGCGGATGAGATCGCGCGTTTTGAAGGAGCGCTGCTGGCCACGCGCGCGCAGATTCTCGAAATGCAGGAGCGCATCGCGACCTCGATCGGCGCGAAGGATGCAAGCATTTTCGACGCGCATCTGCTGGTGGTTGAAGATCGTACGCTGATCGACGAAGTGCTGCGCAATCTCCAGCGCGAGAAGTACAATATCGAGCACACCTTCGCGCAGGTCGCGGGGCGTTACGCGAAGACGCTGAGTGAGATCGACGATCCGTATTTGCGCGAACGCGCGATGGATATCCACGATGTGACGCGGCGGGTGATCCACAATTTGATGGGCAAAAAAGGCATGTCGCTGGCGCATGTGACGACGCCGCACATCCTGATGGCGCACAATCTGACGCCGTCGGACACCGCGCTGCTGAATCGTGCGCTGGTGCTCGCTTTTGGCACCGACATCGGCAGCCGCACTTCGCACACCGCGATCATGGCGCGCTCGCTGAACATCCCGGCGGTGGTGGGGCTGCACGATCTTTCCACGCAACTGGCGAGCGGCGATCACGTCCTGCTCGACGGCTACAGCGGCCTGCTGATCGTGAACCCGAGCGATCAGACGCTGTGGGAATACGGCGAGCTGGAGCAGATCAAGACGGAGGTCGAGGAGCGGCTGACGGAATTGCGCGAGACAGAATCGAAAACGCGCGACGGCAAGCACGTCATCCTGAGCGCAAACATCGAGCTGCCCGAGGATCTTGTGCAGGTGGAGAAAAGCGGAGCGGAAGGCGTGGGGCTTTATCGAACCGAGTTTTTCTATCTCAACCGGCTCGAACTTCCGAGCGAGGAAGATCAGTACGTCGCCTACCGGAAAGTGGCGGAAGCGGTGCGTCCGCACAGCGTCATCATCCGCACGCTTGATCTCGGCGGAGACAAATTCATGAGCGCGCTGAATCTGCCGGAGGAGCTGAATCCCTTCCTCGGCTGGCGCGCGATCCGTTTTTGCCTCGAGCGCGTGGACGTTTTTAAAACTCAACTCCGCGCCATCCTCCGTGCGAGCGCGGTCGGCAATGTGAGGATCATGTATCCGATGATTTCCGGCGTGGACGAATTGCGCCGCGCCAATGCCATTCTCGAAGAATGCCGCGTTGAGCTGCGCGAGGAAGGCGTCGCCTTTGACGAGAAAATGGAAGTGGGCGCGATGATCGAAATTCCCAGCGCGGCTATCAGCGCCGACATCCTGGCGCGCGAAGTGAATTTCTTCAGCATCGGCACCAACGACCTCATCCAATACGCGATCGCCGTGGACCGCTTGAACGAACGCATCGCCCACCTTTACGAGCCCACTCACCCCGCGATTCTGCGCCTCATCCGCATGACCGTGGAGGCCGCGCATTCGCGCAACCTCTGGGTCGGCGTCTGCGGCGAAATGGCCGGCGACATCGCGCTCACGCCACTGCTGCTCGGCCTCGGCGTCGATGAACTCAGCACCGGAGCCGCACTCGTGCCGCGGGTGAAACGCGCCGTGCAATCGCTCGATCTCGATGCGTGCCGGCAGTTGATTCAGGACATCCAGTCGCTCGACACAGCCAGCGCGATTCTGGAGAAATGCCAGGCCGTCGCGCGCGCGCACTACGGCGACTTGATGTGACCTTGCCGATTCCCTTTCGCAAAACGACTACGGATGATAATCTCCGCGACTATGGGCGAAGCTGCTTTCAAAAACGAATTCATCACTGAGGAAGAATATCTCGTCGGTGAGGAACTCACCGAAATTGCGCACGAATACGTGGAAGGCCGTGTGCATGCGATGTCGGTCGCGACGGATACGCACGGCGAAATTTCTGCGAATATCTTCGCACCGCTACATACTCAATTGCGCGGGAAGCGATGCAGCGCATGGATGGGAAACATGCGGGTGCGGATTGCCTTCCTAAATCGCACGATCCACTACATCCCGGATGTCTTGGTCGCGTGCGATGACCCGCCGCGCGACCGGCGTTTTCGTGAACAGCCTCTTGCCATCTTCGAGGTGCTGTCAAAATCGACGGAAGCCATCGACCAGCGCGAAAAACTTCTCGCCTACACCACTCTCGCGCCGCTGCGTCACTACTTCATCGTGAGGCAGGATCGCATGGAAATCACCCACTTCCGGCGCGGCGAATCCGGCTGGGAAGAGTTCACTTTTACCAAAGGCGAACAGGAACTCGAAATTTCCGAAATCGAATTTCGCATCGCCGTCAGCGAAGTCTATTCGGGAGCCGGTCTGTAAACTCGCGACGCAGATTTTTCAGCCGTGCCGCTTGTTGAAGTGCGACACCTCCCGATCCGTTTCGCGCTTCGACGCCTTCTCCTTCAAGTCCTGCCGCTTGTCGTGCGCCTCTTTCCCCTTCCCCACGCCGATCTCGATCTTAACGCGGGCATCCTTCCAATACATCCGTAAAGCGACGATTGTGTGCCCTTCGACCTGCGTCAGTCCGAGCAGTCGATGAATCTCCTTCTTGTGGAGCAGCAACCGGCGAACTGCCTTCGGTTCATGCTGTGTGTGGCTCGCCCGCGCATACGGCTGGATGTCGATATCGAAGACAAACGCCTGGCCCTTTTCAATGCGCGCAAACGCACTGTTGATATTCGCAAAGCCGCCCCGGATCGACTTGATCTCCGTGCCTCTCAGTTCGATGCCCGCCTCCATGCGCTCCAGAATGTGATAATCCCGCAGCGCCTTGCGATTGACCGAAATTTCCGCGCCCATATCCGGCGCCAAATGACTCCGCAACTAAGCCTCGCCTGCCGGCGCGGCTGCGGGAAGTTCGTAGGTCAGTTTCCCCTGAATGATCTCCGTCAGCGCGATGTCCGAGAAGCCCATCCGCACCCCGACTTCCACCATGGGACGGTGCCCCGCCGTGAGTTGTCGGACGCGTTTGGAAACGACGTTGACCAACACCTGCTGGCTGGGAATTATTTTGAAGGCGTCATCGAGGAGCTGGCTGGTCATAAAGGGCAAGGAAACGGTCTTTGGAAAAACGGGACCGGAGTTTCGGTGGCCGGCCCCGGTTTGTCAAATGGTGAACCGTAAAATGTCAAATGACATTTCTCCAGGGAGCCACGCGGTGAATGAGGCTTGCGACACGCGCTTTACGCTGATTTGGTGCCCTCGCCCATGAGCCACGATGCAACCCACCCGATGGTGGAACTCCGAGATGTCACCAAACGATTTGGCGGATTCGTGGCCACTCAAAGCGTCAATTTGAACATCAACGCGGGCGAGTTCCTCACGCTCCTCGGACCGTCCGGCTGTGGGAAGACGACGATCTTGCGAATGATTTCCGGCTTCGAAATGCCGACCGAAGGCAGCGTGTGGCTGGATGGCGCGGACGTGACTCATGTGCCGCCGTACCGGCGCAACGTGAACCAGGTTTTTCAAAGCTACGCGCTCTTCCCGCACCTCACGGTGGAGGAAAATATCGCGTTTGGCCTGAAGATGAAAAAGACGCCGAAAGAGCAAATCGGTTATGCGGTGAAGCGCGGGATCGATCTGGTTTCGCTGGGCGGTTTTGAAAAGCGGAAGCCGAGCGAGCTCTCGGGCGGGCAAAGGCAGCGCGTCGCGCTCGCGCGGGCGATCGTCTGCGAGCCGAAGGTCCTGCTGCTCGACGAGCCTCTCTCCGCGCTGGATGCGAAGCTGCGGCACAAAATGCAGATCGAATTGAAGCGGCTTCAAAAAAAGCTCGGGATCACTTTTGTCTTCGTCACGCACGATCAGGAGGAGGCGCTGACGATGAGCGATCGCATCGCGGTCGTGAACAAAGGGCGCATCGAGCAACTCGGCGGCGTGAACGACATTTATCACCGCCCGCGCACCACTTTCGTCGCCAATTTCATCGGCGAAGCGAACATCCTTCCCGCCACCGTGCAGTCGCGCGTCGGCGGACTGGTGATGGTCCTGCTGGATGAAAAACTGCCGCTGGTCATCGACGACGATGGCATAGCGTCGGACACGGAATCGCTGCTCATTTCCATCCGGCCGGAGAAAATTCATCTGCAAAAAACTCCTTTCGTCGGCGTGCAGCACGACAATATTTTCGAGGCGACGATCAGCGAGGAGATTTTCAAAGGCGCGACCGACGATTTGACCATCTCGACGGAAAACGGTCTGGAGCTGACGGTCTGTGCGGCCAATGAAAGCGCGCACGAGGAAAATTTCGGCAAGGGCGACAAAGTCTATTGCCGCCTGCACACGAACGATATCGTGGTCGTGCAGAAGGAATAGACGAAATTTTCGGTTTTCGATTTCCGCTTTCGATGGAAACTGCCCGCTTTCATGGCGAGATATCGCCGCCATTTTCGACTCCCCTATTTTTTGAACCGCGGCCTTTAATATGAACGAACAAACCATCTGGACCGGAACGTCGTCTCCCGTGAAGCATTTCTGGCTCTACGTCTCCTGCCTGCTCGTGGTTCCGATCCCGTGGGCGATCTGGGCGTGGATGAAAACCCGCGCGCGCATTTACACGCTGACGACCGAGCGGCTCATCATTCGCAGCGGCGTCTTTAATGTCGCGACCGAAACGCTCGAGCTCTACCGCGTGCGGGATCTTCAGGTAATGGAACCGTTCTGGCTCCGCATTTGGGGATTGAAAAACCTCCACCTCATCACCACCGACTCGACGACGCCGGAGTTGGTGCTCGACTACATCCCCGCCGCGCTCGACCTCGGCGACAAGTTCCGCCAGCAGATCGAATTCAGCCGTCAGAAAAAGGGCGTGCGCGAATTTGGCATCGACGTCGAACGCGGCGGCGACCACATGGGCGACCAGCAGATTTCCTAACATGAAACGTATCTATTTCGACAAAGACGAGCCCGCCGGCAGCGGAGTTCCGACCCGCGATCAAGTCGCCATCAGCGACACTTGGAATCTCACGCACCTGTATTCCACGGACGCAGCGTGGACCGCGGACTTCACCGATTTGCAGGGCCGCTACGATGGCGTCGTGCAGTTTCGCGGGCGCGTCGGCGAGTCCGCGCAGACGCTGCGCGAAGTCATGGAGTTCGACAAATCGCTCAGTCTCCAGATCGAGCGACTGTATCATTACGCTTCGCTGAAAAGCGCTGAGGACAGCTCCGATGCCGTGAATCTGGCGCGCGAGGCGCAGATGCAAAACTTGCTCACGCTCATCGGCGAATCGTCCTCGTTCGTCACGCCCGAGCTGCAGGCCATCGACGACGCCACTTTCGCCGCCTACCTCGCCGATCCCCTACTCGCCGACTGGGTCATCTCGTTGCAAAAAGCGCGCCGGCTCAAGCCGCACACGCTCACCGCTGGCGAGGAACGCCTGCTCGCGCTTGGCAGCAGCGCGTTGCGCGGCCACGACGAAACTTTCTCGCAACTCACGAATGTCGATATGCAATTCGGCAAGCTCGCCGACGAAGAAGGCGTCGAGCGCGAACTGACGCAGAGCAGCTATTCCTCCTTCCTCGTCAAACGCGACGCGCCCCTCCGCGCCCGCGCCTTTAAACAATTCTACGCCGAGTTCGACGCGCATAAATTCACCGTCGCCAGCACGCTCGCGAATTCGGTGAAAGCCGACGTCTTCCACGCCCGCGCCCGCAATTACCCGAGTGCCCTCGAAGCTGCGCTCTTCCACGACGACGTGCCCGTCAGCGTTTACGACAACCTGATCGCCAGCGTCCGCGCCAATCTCGCTCCGCTTTTCCGCTACTACGAACTCCGCAAGCGCGTCCTGAAGCTCGACGAAATCCATCAATACGACACCTACGTCCCGATGGTCGGCAGCATCGACGTGAAGACTTCGTGGGAGGAAGCCGTCGCGAAAGTCATGTCCGCGCTGCAACCGCTCGGCGACGAATATTGCCGGACGCTTTCCGATGGACTCGCCGCTGGTCGGTGGTGCGATCGGTACGAAAGTAAAGGCAAGCGCAGCGGCGCCTTCAGTTCATCGAGCTACGGCAATCCGCCCTACATCCTGATGAACTACAAAGCCGACGTGTTCAGCGACGTTTACACGCTCGCGCACGAAGCCGGTCACTCGATGCACACTTGGTACGCCCAGCGCACGCAGCAGTTTCAGGATTACAACTACCCGATCTTCCTCGCCGAAGTCGCCAGCACCTTTAACGAAGAACTGCTCACCCACCACCTCCTCGCCGAAACGCAGGACCCGATGATGCGCGCCTACCTCATCAACCGCCAGCTCGACGACATCCGCGGCACGGTCTATCGCCAGACCATGTTCGCCGAGTTCGAGAAAATCATCCACGCGATGGAAGAAGCCGGTGAGCCCCTCACGCTCGACACTTGCCGCCAGGCCTATCGCGGCCTCCTCGACGCCTACTTCGGCCCCGACTTCGTCATCGACTCCGAGCTGGAGCTGGAGTGCTTCCGCATCCCGCATTTCTACAGCGCCTTCTACGTTTACAAATACTCCACCGGCCTCAGCGCCGCCGTCGCGCTTTCGGAGCAGGTCCGCGAAAGTGGCGACGCCAAACGCTACCTCGGCTTCCTCCAAAGCGGCGGCTCCAAATATCCGATCCCGACTTTGAAAGATGCGGGCGTGGACATGTCCAGCCCTGCACCCGTCGAGGCCACGCTGCGCCTTTTTGCGAAGCGCGTCGAAGAGTTGGAAGGGCTTTTAAGCTGATGCTCGAGGGACACGAAAAAACACTTCTGGCCGCGCAGGGTTACGCGGAACTCGGCATGTTCGACGACGGCCTCGCCGAGCTGAATACGCTTCCCGCCAAAGTGAAACGCGACCCGACCGCGATGGAGCTGAAGCTCGGCATCCTCATGCAAGCCAGGCGCTGGGACCCCGCGCTCACCATCAGCCGCCAGCTCACGCGCGCGTGTCCCGACAAAAACATCGGCTACATCCACACCGCCTTTTGCCTGCATGAACTCGGCCGTACCGACGACGCGCGGACCGTGCTTCTAACTGGCCCCGAGTCACTGCATAGCGAGCCGACATACCACTACAATCTCGCCTGCTACGAGTGCCACCTCGGCAACATGGACCTCGCCCGCGTCCACCTCGATCGCAGCTTCCAGCTCGACAAAAAGTTCCGCGACTTCGCGAAGACCGACCCCGATTTGCAAGCGCTGCGCAAGCAGGCTTGAGCGCGGCAGTCATCTGACGAAACGCGAACCTTCGCGGGCGATCCGGGAGTGGGCCGAGCAACAAGCCCGTCAAAGGCGCGCTCAATGCCGACGGCCCGCTGCCGGTATTCCCGATGGACCATGTGCCGCTCGGGCCGATGCAATGACCTGGTGCGCGTTTCCGAGAAGCAGCGAGATTCTCGCTCTCACCTTGTTGCACTTGTCGTGGTCTGCGCAGTCGTGGAGGCGGAACTCTACCACGGAGCCACCCAATATGGAGTTCCCGACCGTCGCAGCCGTGCCTCGGATGGATTTCTCGCTCCCTTCCCGTCTCTCCCGTTCGACTCCGCCTGCGTGCCGCCATACACCCGTCTGCGCGATGCACTGGAGCGCACCAGCCAGATCATCGGTGGAAACGACCTGCTGATCGCCGCCATCGCACTGACCCACGATTTGACCGTCGTGACGCACCACTGCGGCGAGTTCCATCGGGTGCCCGGCTGGCGTGTCGAGGACTGGTCGGTCTGAAAATAGGAACCACACACAGCGGTCATGGCGCGAGGCGAGTGGCGATGGGGTGGATAAGGTGGGGAGGCGGGTTTAGTCTGTGAAATCGCTCGTTTATTTCGCTGCGGCAATCGTCAGGATACCCCTTCACGGCCAACCCTGCGGCTATCTGCAATTAGCAACTTTCACAGACTGACCCCGCCCTGCCGTCTTCGAGTGAGTGGGCGACATGCTCCCGTCCGGCCTGCTCCAGCGCACCTTCGACATCACCGTGGTCGGAGCGGCTCATTTTTGCCCCTCGCACAGACACCTCGCGACTGCTATAAAATCCCCATGAGCCTAGTCACCATCGAAGTCGCCATCGACCACGGTCGCGTCACGCCCATCGAATCCGCGACGCTCCCCGAGGTAGGTCGCGGTTTGCTCACCATCCTCCCGGCGCAACCGCCTGCGGCTTCCGGCGAGCCCACCCGCTTCCAGCGTTGGGTGGCAAAGGCACGCGGCAGCGCCACCTCCGGCCTGACGACTGCCCAGATCATGGCCATGACTCGCGGCGAGGACTGACCGCATGGTGCTCGTGGACGCCAACGTCATCCTCGACATCGCGACCAACGATCCGCAGTGGTTTGAATGGTCACGCGCGCAACTCGAACCACTTATCGACGCTGGCGAAGCGGCCATCACCCCCATCATCTACGCCGAACTCGTGCCTGCCGGCCGCCACGACCGCCGATCTCGACACCACCAGCGTCCCGCCTGGCGATTTCCTCCGCCTCCCGCTGCCGTATGCCGCCGCGATTCCCGCCGCACGAGCTTTCGCCGCCTATCGTCGTGCCGGCGGTGCCAAGACTTCACCCCTTGCCGGATTTTTTCATCGGAGCCCATGCGGAAGTGGAAAACCTGACCCTCCTCACCCGAGACGCCACCCGCTACCGCACCTATTTTCCAAACGTCCG
>JBBRPM010000031.1:0-45943 GCA_038228115.1 Chthoniobacterales bacterium | reverse complement strand
CTACGTGCTCATTGGGAAGCTCAAAGCGCGGACGGCGGCGGAAGCCAACCGGGCACTGCTGGAGTTGATGGCGAGACACCCCGGCCGGGTGAAAACGATTACCTCGGACAACGGGACAGAGTTCCATTGGTATGGACAGGTAAGTGCGGGCGGCGTTCAGGGCCTAATTCAGGACTTTAAGCAAATCGCAGCCGGTGATGACGACGCTGGTGGGCAAATTCGTCGCGTAATGCAGGCTCTCCGTTGCGGTGGCAGTCCACTGACCACTGACCACTGACGACTTCTTACTTCTTACTTCTTACTAACAACTTCCCCCACGGCGAGCTTCCGCTTGCGCGCACCCCACCGGCTCGCGACAGTCGCCGCCGCTCAATGCTTACCGTTTCTTCAGTCTCCAAATCTTTCGCCGGCCGCACTCTTTTCGAGGACGCTTCATTGCAGGTCAACCGGGGCGACCGCATCGGGCTCGTCGGGCCGAATGGCGCGGGGAAATCCACGCTGTTTTCACTGCTGCTCGGCGAGGCGACGCCGGACGAAGGGCGCGTTTCGATCGAGCGTTCGGCGAAGATCGGCTTTCTCCCGCAGGAAAGCGCGCCTGCTGGTGATGAGACGGTGCTGGAGCTGGCGTGCTCGGTTTCGCCCGAGATGGCGAAGGCGATGCGTGTGATCAAGACGACGCCGGACGATTCGCACGAACACCACGACGCGCTCGCGACTTTCGATGAACTCGGCGGCTGGCAACTGGAGCCGAAGGCAAAGCGCATCCTCGCCGGGCTGGCTTTTCGCGAGAGCGATTTTGAGCGCGAGGCGCGGACGATGAGCGGCGGCTGGATCATGCGCGCGCATCTCGCGCGGCTGCTGGTGATGGAGCCGGACTTGCTGCTGCTGGATGAGCCGACCAACCATCTCGATCTCGAATCGCTCGTCTGGTTTCAGGAATATCTGAAGGGTTATCCGGGCGCGATTTTGATGATTTCGCATGACCGCGAATTTCTGAATCAGCTCGTCGGCAGCATCGTCGAGATCGCCCACAAACGGCTGAATCGGTATCGCGGAAATTGGGACAAATACGTGATCGAAAAAGCGGCGCGCGAGGAGCAGCAGCTTTCCGCATACAAAAATCAGCAGAAGGAAATCGCGGCGTTGCAAGAGTTCGCGGATCGCTTCCGGGCCAAGGCCAGCAAAGCATCGCAGGCGCAGAGCAAGCTAAAGCAGATCGACCGGATGGAGAAAATCGAGGCGCCGCTTTCGCAGGAAAAGACGGTCAGCATGCGGATGCCGCAGCCCGCGCGGAGCGGCTCGCGCGTCATCTCACTGAAGGAGGTGGATTTTTCCTACGGCGACATGGCGGTGTATCGCGGGCTGGAATTTGAGGCGGAGCGCGGCCAGCGAACCGTGCTCGTCGGTCCGAACGGCGCGGGCAAATCCACGCTCATCAAACTGCTCGGCGGCGCGCTGGCAATTCAGAGCGGCGCGCGTGAAGTCGGCTACAATGTGAAGGTCGGTTACTTTTCACAGCACCGCATGGAGTCGCTGAACGCGAAACACACCGTGCTCGAAGCGGTGATGGACATGCCCAATCCCGTCGGCGAACAGCAGGCGCGCACAGTTCTCGGCTCGTTCCTCTTTCGCGGCGACGATGTTTTCAAACACGTCGCCATCCTCAGCGGTGGAGAAAAAACGCGGCTCGCACTCGTGAAGCTGCTCCTCGATCCGCCGAATCTTTTGCTCATGGACGAGCCCACAACGCACTTGGATGTCGGCTCGATCGACGCCCTGATCGGCGCGCTCCAGCAATACGAAGGCACGCTCATCTTCATCAGCCACGACGTGCATTTCATCCGCGCGATGGCGAAAACCGTCCTGCACATCAGCGCCGGAAAGCTCACGCCGTACGCCGGCGACTATCAGTATTACCTCGATAAATCGAAGGCCACGTCTGCCCGCGCCGCCCTCACCGCTGGCGAAAAGTTGCACAATGCCCAGCCGGTCGCCGCCCCCGTCGCCTCGTCGAAGCCCGCGCTCGGAATGAAGGAAATGAAAGAGCTGCGCCGCGCCGAAGCTGAAGCGCGGAAAGCCATCGCCAAGGAAAAGCGCGACCGCGAAAAACTGGTCACTGATTTGGAAATGCAAATCGCCACTTTGGAAGGTCGCCAGCGCGATCTTACCGCAAAGATGGAAGACCCCACCGCGTATGACGCTGGCGGCAACGCCATCGCGTTGAACCGCGAACTGGCCACCGTTTCCAAAGAGCTGGCGCGGCTAAACGAGGCTTGGGCCAACGCCACCGCTGAAGTCGAAGCAAACGGATAAGCGCAGATTCCGCGGCCACGAGATGACGGACGATTTACTCCAAATCCTGCGTTGTCCGTCTTGCGCGAGTGCGCTTCGCCAAACCGCGGGCGGACTGGGCTGCGATCAGTGCCGCGCCGAATATCCAGACAGCGCAAATGGCGTCCCAGACTTGCGTTTGCAGCATCCGAAAAAGCAAACACACGAGTTCACGCTCGGCACTCCTTTCGCCGAGCCGACCGACGTCAATCGCGGTTCCCTGCCCGCGCATCCGCAGCCGCCGGTGGATTTCGCCGGCGTCCGCGCGCCGACGCATCTTTCGCGGGAAATGCTCAGCCATTTTCCGAAAGCAGGCACGGCCGCGAGTTTCATGCTCGATCTCGGCTGCGGCGACTCCGTGCATCGCGGAGTTTGCGAGCACGCCGGCTTCCGTTACGTCGGCATGGATTACGGCGCGGATGGCGCGCCGATGTTTGGCGACGCGCACGCGCTGCCGTTTGCGGATGAATCCTTTGAGTTCATCCTCTGCATCGCGGTGCTTGAGCACATTCGTTATCCGTTCGTGATGATGCAGGAAGCCGCGCGCGTGCTGAAACCGGGCGGCGTGCTTATCGGTACCGTGTCTTTTCTGGAGCCGTTTCACCAAAACAGCTTCTATCACCACACGCATCTCGGCGTCGCGAATTCTCTGCACGCGGGCGGGTTTGAAATCGAGCATCTGTGCCCCGGCGAGCACTGGTCCGTGCTCATGGCGCAGGCGCACATGGCGCTCTTCCCGAAGTTGCCCGCGCCGCTCGCCACCGCGCTGATCCAGCCGCTGCAATGGCTGCACAAACTTTGGTGGAAAATCGGCGGCATGGTCGAGCGCCGGGACTTGGAAAAGATGCGCGTCACCATGACGACGGGCGCGTTCACCTTCATCGCGCGCACGCCAGTTCTGGAATCGCACCGCGCGTAAAATTCCGTCTGTTCGTTGCGCTGGGCGAGTGGTTGTGATTTAACAGCGCGCCAATGCCAGACGCGTTCATCGCCGCGACCGACTCACCGCTTTCCAACGCGGACTTGGCTCCAGTCCCGATGTCGCAGCGGACGTGGCGCATGGGCAGTATCGCAGCGCTGTGGATTTCCATGTCGGCATGCATCCCGACTTACATGCTCGCGTCGTCGCTCATCGGCGGCGGGATGAATTGGTGGCAGGCCGTGCTCACGATCTTTTTGGGAAACGCCATCGTGCTCATCCCGATGATCCTGAATGCCCACGCCGGCACGCGTTACGGCATTCCGTTTCCGGTTTTCTGCCGCGCATCATTTGGCACGCGCGGTGCCAATATCCCGGCACTGATGCGCGCCTTTGTGGCGTGCGGATGGTTCGGCATCCAGACGTGGATCGGCGGCAATGCGATCTTCAAAATCCTCGCGATCTTTTTCCCTGCGCTCGCGAACGGCGCGCCGCTGGAGGTGCTCGGAATCACTGGCGCGCAGTTCATCTGCTTCCTGTTTTTTTGGAGCATCAATATGTGGGTCGTTTACGCAGGCATCGACTCGATCCGCGTGCTGCTGAATATCAAAGCGCCGCTGCTCATCGCGCTCGGCTTGCTACTCCTGTGGTGGGCTTGGAAAAACGCGGGCGGCTTCGGCCCGATCCTGTCGCAACCATCGGCGTTCGATCCCGGCCAGGCAAAGGCCGGGCAGTTCTGGACGTTCTTTTTTCCCGCGCTCACCGGCATGATCGGCTTCTGGGCCACGCTCTCGCTGAACATCCCGGACTTCTCGCGCTACGCCGTTTCGCAACGCGACCAAATCGCCGGCCAGGCGCTCGGGCTGCCGCTCACGATGGCGCTCTATTCTTTCATCGGCGTCGCGGTCACGTCAGCGACCACGATCATTTACGGCGAGACGATTTGGGATCCGGTGGATGTGCTCACGCGCTTCAAAAATCCCGTGTTGCTCGTCGTCGCGATGCTCGCCCTGTGCATCGCCACGCTCGCGACCAACATCGCCGCCAACGTCGTTTCGCCCGCAAATGATTTCGCGCATCTCGCGCCGCGAAAAATTTCCTTCCGCACCGGCGGCTTCATCACCGGCCTCATCGGTATCGTGATGATGCCGTGGAAACTCGTCGCCGACCCGGGCGGCTATATCTTCACCTGGCTCATCGGCTACAGCGCGCTGCTCGGCCCGATCGCGGGCATCATGATCGCCGACTACTTCGTCCTGCGCCGCACACACCTCGACGTCGCCGCGCTCTATCGCGAAGACGGCGAGTATCGTTTCACCAATGGTTTCAGCCTCGCCGGCATCACCGCACTCGTCGTCGCCGTGCTGCCGAATCTGCCCGGCTTCCTCGTCACCGTCAAAGTCGTGCCGAAAGAAAACGTCCCCGCGTTTCTCGTCAGCAGTTACCACTACGCGTGGTTCATCGGCTTTGCCGTCGCTTTCCTCGTGTATCTCATCCTGCGGAAATGTTCCGCGCCTCAGCGCTGAGCTTTTTGCTTGCTGGCGCGAAAGGCTTGGGAAGGCTGTGCGCATGAGATCCCCACAGCGCGCACTGTTGCTTCCCCTGCTCCTGCTCATCGTCGACGCCGCCGCGCAACTGCCGACCGTGGAACCCGCACGCGCGTGGAAAACTGCGGAGGGAAAACCGTTCCAGGCCACGCTCCAAAAAGTCGATGGAGCGAGCGCTTTTTTTCGCATGCCCACCGGCCAAACCGCGCAAGCACCGCTCGCCAAATTGAGCACCGAAGATCAGCAATACATCGCGGAGTGGCAGAAAAAACAGCCGATCAAATTCACCATGCCGGATAAAGTCGGTGTGGACTCTTCCGCGATCAAAACGGAGGTCGTCAGTGAAGACGCCGCTGCGGAAAAATTCGTGTATCGCACGCCGCATTTCGAGTTCGAGTCGCAGGGGAAATTCAAGCCGTCGCTTATGACGGAAGTCGCGCGCGACTTCGAGGCGACCTACGAATTGCTGAAGGCGCTGCCGTGGGACATCGAGCCGCGGCCGCCGTCGGGAAACTACTTTCACGCCCGCCTGCTGAAGGATCGCGCTGCCTATGCCGCCGCCGGTGGACCCGCCAATAGCGGCGGCGTTTACATGTCGCGCACGGAGACTTTTCTCGTGCCCTTCGAGAGCATCGGCGTGAAGGCGCAGGGCACGAGCTATGTGAAAAGTCGCGATGGTTTCGACTCAAGCACCATGGTCCACGAACTCACCCATCAGATGATGCACTTCTGGCTGGATTTTCTCCCGCAGTGGATGGTCGAAGGCACCGCGGAATACACCAATGTCCTCCCTCTTAGCGCAGGACACTTCCGCGTCTCCGGTGCCAAGACCGGACTCAAAGACTACATCGATCACCTAAAGAAACGGGCGGTCGGCGGAATGCCCGAGCCCTATCCGCTGGAGAAGCTGTTGAAGATCACCAACGAAGAATGGATGGAGACGCTCACGCGCGAGCCCGCCATTTCGCACCGGCTTTATTTCACTTCCTACCTGCTCGTTTACTACTTCATGCACCTCGATGGGAAAGGCGACGGCCAGCGTTTCATTCATTACTTCCGCGAAGTGCAGGGCGCGCGAAAAGAGATGGAAGAATACCGCAAGGCGATGGGCGAATTTTTCAAAATGCCCGGCGTGAAACTAAACGAAGACGGCAGCTATACTTATCCGAGTAACGTCCCGCATCCCAAGAAGCCCGACTCGATCGCCACGCCCGCCAGCCAAGCCGAGTTCCAAAAGAAAACGCTCGCGATCCTGCTCGATGGCCGCAGCGAAGACGAGCTGATGAAACAAATCCGCTCCGCCTACCACGGCCTCGGGATCAAGCTCTGAGCATGGATTGGAGTGCACTCCTTTCCGCAGACCGCCTCGGCTCGGATCGGCCCACGCCGCTCGATCCGCTCCGCTCGCCGTTCATCGTCGATTCGGATCGCGTCGTTTTCTCGTCCGCGTTTCGCCGCTTGCAGGATAAGACGCAGGTCTTTCCGCTGGCGGATAACGACTACGTGCGCACGCGGCTGACGCACTCGCTGGAAGTCGCCAGCGTCGCCCGCTCGCTCGGCGTCCGCGTCGGCGCGGAGATCGTGAAACGCGACGGGCTCGCTCCGCGATTTCACGCTTCGGATTTCGGAGCGATCGTCTCCGCGGCGGCTCTGGCGCACGATCTCGGGAATCCGCCGTTCGGCCATTCCGGCGAAGACGCCATCCGGCATTGGTTTAAAACTTCGCCCATCGCGAAGCGCACGCGCGGCGAATTGTCGCCGGAAGAACGCGCGGATTTCGAGACCTTCGAGGGAAACGCGCAAGGCTTCCGCATCGTCACGCGCCTGCAAATGCCGGACAATCCCGGCCTGCGACTGACGTGCGCGACGCTCGGCGCGTTCACGAAATATCCCCGCGCTGCCATGCTCCCGGCGCGCGTGAAAGTCAGCGGGATCGGCGCGAAAAAGTTCGGCTTTTTCCACGCCGAGCGCGCGCTCTTCGCTGAAGTCGCCGCCCGCACCGGCCTCATCCGGCGCGCTCGCGGTGCCGCGTGGTGGAGTCGCCATCCGCTCGCCTTTCTCGTCGAGGCCGCAGACGACATTTGCTATCGGCTCGTTGATTTCGAGGACGGTTTTCGGCTGAAGTTTTTGCCGTTCGAGGAAGTGCGCGCTGCCTTCCTCGCCGTCACCGGCGACCCGAAAGATCCCGAGCGCGCCGCCCGCATGAAGGATCCGAAAGATCAGATCGCGTTCCTGCGGGCGCAGGCGATTGGCGCGTCCATCCAGCAAGTTGCGGATGTCTTTCTAAAAAATGAGGCGGCGATTCTCGCGGGCGAGTTTGATGAGGAATTGCTGAGTCTGGATTTACCCGCGCGCGCCGCTCTTCAGCACATCAAGGATCGCAGCCGCGCCACCATCTACGCGACCCCGCGCGGCGTGGAAATCGAAGCCGCCGGGTACGAAGTGCTCGGTGGTTTGCTCGATGTGTTTTACGGCGCGGCGGACGATCTGGCGCGGCATGGAGAAAAGGCCACGCGCAAGAGCGAAAAGCTGCTCAGCCTCGTGCCGGCGCAATTTCTCGGAGTGGACGGAAAACCTGATCCAGAGCCGTACCCGCGCCTGTTGAGGATGACCGACTTCGTCTCCGGCATGACGGACAGCTACGCCGTTTCGCTTTACAAAAAAGTGCGCGGAATCTCCCTGCCGGGGCAGTAAACGGTGCGGCGTGGCACGCCTCCGGCTAACCTCACCAAGTGTGTTTATTTGGTGGTGATTGGCGTGGAGGGCGAGCCTTTAGCCGGGAGGCGCGGTGCTTTTAAGCATACGCGCCCGGCGCAAGACTCGCCCTCCCTGTTTCACTTCGCAGTCCGCCAGGGCTGGCGATAGAGCGCCTGGATTTCCACCGGGGAGAGTGGGCGATTGTAAACGCGCACGTCCTCGATGAGTCCGTCGAAGTTCTGCCAGGTCCCGAGGTCCACCGCGCCGATCGTCATCCACATCTTGTCGGTCGGATAATTCACCACTTCCGACGTGCCCAATTCCCCCACCTTTTCGCCATTCACGAAAAGCCGCAGCACACTCTCGCGCGGTCCGCGTTTCTCGATCGTCCCGGCCACGAAATACCACGTTTCCGGCACCAGCGTCCCCGGCGATTGCACGCCCACGTGCTGATTCATCATTGGCCTGCCTTTCGGTGAAAGCTGGATTTCATTTTCAAACACGGTAAAGACCGGCGCGCCAGTAACGGAGCGATCCGAGCGGAGTTCCAGCGTCCCGTCCGTCCAGAGATTCAGTGAAAGCGGATCGCGCCCGAGTTGTTCGTCGCCAAACCATACGATCTGCGCGCCCCACCTCGCCGCGATACTCGTGTATTTGATCCACGCGGAAACCGTCACCGATTCCGTCAGCGCCAGATCGGGCGTCACCGGCATCGTCACCGAATCCCACGATACGGTCTGCGGCGGATTCGGATTTTTCCGCAGCTTGATCGCCCTCCCATGCAGCCCATCGACGAACTTCGCGCCGCCGCGGATCACGCCGTTATGATTTCGCGCACTCGAATCGTTCCCCGTCCCATTCGAGAAATTCCACCAGCCCATCAGTCCCTCCGTCGGCGCTGGTAAAAGTTTCGCGCTCCCCGCCGGCGCGACTGCCGCCGCATACAGCGCACGCGCCTTTTCCAGCGTCGCCTTGTCTGGTGAAAGCGCGGGCGTCACCGGATGCGCGGGATTGATCGCCACGCTTCCGCTCTTCGCGATTTGCTGGAGACCTTTCAGCAGCGGATTCTCCGGGCTCAGCGGATCGCCGAGCACACGCGCCAGTTCCGTCAGCGCCTCCTTCACCGGCGTGCCTTCCGTCACCACCGGATAAAGCACGAGCCCGTACACCTTCACCTCCCCGCGAATCCGGCGGACCACGATCTTCTCCGCCGTCGGATACTTCACGAGCGGGATGATGAAAGTGTTCGTTGTCGCGTCCCGGCCTACGTCCACGAGATTGCCGAAAAGATCGAGCACCACCGCGCGGCCCTGCGCGTCGAAAAGCTGGATCGCGAGATCCGCCGAATCATCCGCATCGAAAAGCACCGTCGCCACGAGGTTCTGATTGATCTGTTTCCGATCCAGCCCCACCGCGATCTGCCCCACGCCCTCGCGGCCCGCCGCCGCCACATGCCAGCACTTCGGAGCATCGAGAAATTCCCCGCCCTTCTGCTGCACACTCGCGATCCACGCCGGCACGTCCGTATCGGGGACCGCGCCCGCCTTTTCAAAGCGCCGGTCGAAACTCAACTCCGCCACCTGCGGCTGCACCACCGCCAGCGCCGCATATGGAAGCAGAGCCGCAAACACAAAAGGAAGAAGAGGGGAATACTTCATGGCAGTCCGCCGAGTGTTGCCGCCGCGGTGAAATTGGCAATGCGGATTCTCCGCCCACCCGCCGCGCTGCTGAATCCCCGATTGTTCGTTGACGGATGCGAATACCGCCCGGAAACTCCACCCATCCGCTCTTCGCGAGCGCTGCTCTTTCCAAGAAATTCGCGGGAAAAACCCGCAAACCAATTTGCCCTGCTGTGTTCGACCAAAGGATGGAAATCCCGATCCGGTAATTAACACAAAACTCAGGAGGCCGGGGTGGGCGGTATTAGATCATGCCTTCATTGGAAGATCGAAGCTCGTCCCAGGTCGCCGCCCGTTAACCTTTGGGGGAACGTGGAGCTCCACCCGGACGGCATAAGCGGGGCAAAACTTGGCGTCTCGGAAAGGCGGCTGCTGATGCCGCTCCGAGGCGCCAATTTCTTTTTTGGGACGAAGAGCGAGAATCTAGCACCGACCCCTTCCTTTGATGCTCCTGGCTCGGCCTCTGCCCCGGCAATAAGATCAGCGGCGGCAAAGTCTTAAGCAGCCGCAGCCGCAAAGTCATCAACCGCGCCGCCACCGCCTTCCGCCTCGCCGCGCAATCGCTCGGCCGCACCGACACCTGCCTGGGCATCTTCTATCGACGCAAGAAAGCCCACCTCGGCCCCGCCAAAGCCAACACCGCCACCGCCCGCAAGCTCGCCTGCATCGTCTATCACATGCTCAAAGAAGGCTCCGAGTATCACGAGCCCGACCCCGCCACCTACCAACTCCGCCTCGACAAACACCGCCTGACTTACCTCAAGAAACAAGCCGCCACCTTAGGCTTCGCACTCACGCCCAACAGTGTCGTTACCGTCTAGTTCCTTGGAAGGCGTTGCGGTCGAGTGTGCGAGTGGGACGACGACGTAAAAAGAGAGCGGCACCGGAGAGGAGAAGCAGCGCGGAAGATGGCTCTGGAACAATCTCAACGACTCCATTCAGAGGGAAATTCGCCGGTATGTCAGTTGTAGAAGTGAAGTTCCAATAGTCATTCCACTTGGATGCGTTATTTCCCGGAGGCGCCCCAACAGGCCAAATCATTGTCCAATTCTGTGGGCCGTTTGTCGTGTTGTTGTTGGGTTCCCCTACTCCATTCCAGTTGGTGTAAGAAACTGGCGTCCCGTCGGCCCAAATAAAGCCACCTGCGGGCTCGGGAGAACCCGCTGGCTGAAATAGGCCGATCCAAAGTGCACGGGATACCGCTCCAAAAGTGCTAAAAGTGCTGTAAACGAAGGCGTCTTCGGCCGCGTCGTTGATTGTCACCAAGTTGCCGCCGAGCGTGAGAGCTTCAGCCTGCGACGCGGTCCAGGTGTTCGCGGAAAGCAAATAATAGGAGTGTCCATTATAGCTGGTTGGTCCGCTAATCGTTGCTGCCTGCATCGCTGATCCGAAGATGGTCGTAAATCCGACAATAATGGTGGGTAGTTGTTTCATGGTGTTGGAGTTTTTAATATGTATTCTGATTTAATTGTTTGGTGGTGACTTTTTCAGGTGACGCGAGCAACGCCTAACATAGAAGTAGCCGCCATCTTGGTGGAGATTTATGGCGTTGTAGCATTCAAAAATGGAGATTTTCCGGGACCACGGGGGATTTTTGTGGCGGGTTGGCGCGAGATGGGCAAGCCAAAACCTCTTTCTTGCGGACTACCCTGCGCTTTCGGCAGGGTAGCTTGCATGGAGGCTACCCTGCGGGAAACTGTTCGTCGCGCGCCGGTGAAGGTGCCGGAACGGGAGGGTGCGCTCGGAGAGGCGGTTTGGGTGCGGCGTGATCGACTCGTTACCAAGCTCCAGCTTGGTAACGCGAATGGCCCCGATGCTCTGCTTCGCGAACGAGTCGCCTGGATCGCTGCGGTGCATTGCATGCGGGAAGCGTCGAAGCGGAGCTTTGGGGACAAGTGCGTGCCCAAGCTGGAGCTTGGGCACGAGGGGACAGTCGGGGAGGCTCCTAGAGCACTCGGGGAAGTCGCTGTATCTTGTGTGCAAGTCTCTGTACCGCTCGTGAACCCGTCGGTACTGCGCGGGGAGGGTGCTGTTTCGGTCGGGGAGGTCGCTGTCCTTCGCGGGGAAGCCGCGGTACCGCTCAGGGGACTGGCTGTATTGTCCGGGAAGGCTGCTGTACCTCGCGGGGTGGTGCCTGTACCGGGTACAGGGGGCTTCATTTTAGGTACAGATGCCTCCCGGACCGGTAAATGCGCCTTCTTTTTTAAAAAGGACGCCTCACGGGGAACGCGTGATGCTTTTTAACCCGGAAATTCAGTGAAACCAACAAAAGGAACCCCGATATGCTCGTAGAATTCGATTTTGCCGTGACGCAGACCGCTTATGTGAAGGCGGCGATGGTGGAGATCGCGGCGTTTCGCCCGGATGGGCTGACGACGGCGAATGTGCAGGCGCTGGTGGATGGGGCGACGCCAGTGCGGGCGGCTTATGTGACAAAGAAGGAGGCGATCACCGGGGCGCGGGCGCTGCGGCATACGTCGATCGATTTGCTGCACGAGGCGTGTGTGGACTTCGCGGCGCAGGGGAAGTCGCGCTTTCGCAAGAATCCGACGGTGGCGGCGCGGTTTGCGCGGCTGCCGACGCAGGATCAGACTTTTCAGGAAACGATCACGCGCGGGACGGCGAGCGAGGCGGTGTGGACGGTGCTGCCTTTGGTGGGGACTCCGCCGGCGGCGTTTACGGTGGGGCAAGGGATGACGACTCTGGCGCTGGCGGGTTTCACGGCGCTGATCGCGGCGGCGCGGACGGCAGACGGGGAGATCCCGGCGACGGATGAGGATTTCCAGGGTGCGGAGGCGGATTTGCACGCGATGCAGGGGGAGCTGGAGGATTTCGTGACGGCGGCGCTGGAGCAGGGGCGCTCGCAGTTTAATGTGGGGACGCCGCAGCGGGAGATCATCGATGCGATCCCGCATGCGCCGAGCGGGGGCGGCGGTGGGCCGACGGTGGTGCCGGAGACGCCGGTGGTGACGATGAAGTCGTCAATCACCTCACCGATCATGGCTGCATGGATGCTGCCCGACTTTACGAGTCACCTTTTACCAATTTCTACCCGCAGGCCGTCGAAGGAGTTTTCGATTCCCGGGAGGTGGACACGTTGATCTCGATTCTCGACGAAGTGTGAAGCCGCGCGACAGGTTGTGCCGTGGCGCGTTAGTCAAAACCGTCCTTAAAATTCGCCCGCGCCGTTCCGCTTCGCGACTTGCCCGAGGACTTCGTGCGTGCGGTCGAGCGGGCGCTTGAGGGCATTCGTGGGCGCGGGTGCAGATTCATTTGGGCCGGCGGTGAGTGGCGCGAGGTCCTGGCCGGTCATGGTTTGCGCGACGGCGGCGACGGGGGTGTGGTGGGCGAAATAGAGATAGATGCACGCAAGGGCGACGAGGAGCGCGATGGTTTTCATGTCTGTCAAAACAGCAGGGCACGAGCCAGCACGCTCGCTGATGCGAGCGGGGCGCGCGCCTTTTTTAGCCGTGACGAATCGCGGCTCGCGCCACTTACTGAGGGGCGCGAGCGCATTTCGCCTCCCACCACTTTTTCATGAAACTCTCGACTGATCTTCCCACTATCGACACGGCGTCCCTCAACGCGATCCTCGCGGCCAGCCACGGCGATCCCTTTGGGGTGCTGGGGATGCATCAGGCGGACGGCACTTTGGTGGTGCGAGTTTTTCGGCCGGACGTGCGTGCTGTCGTGGTGCGCGAGACGGCGGGTGCGGGTCGGACTTTTCCGGCGGCGCTGGTGCATCCGGACGGCTTTTTTGAAGCGCGGCTGACTGAAGTGGAGCAGCCGTTTGCCTATGATTTTCAGTTTACCTCGCATGAGGGAAAGGAGTGGTGCGAGCACGACCCGTACAGCTTTGGCGTGATCCTCGGGCAACTCGACTTGCACCTTTTCGGCGAAGGCCAGCACTGGCAACTCTACGATAAATTGGGCGCGCATTTGACGGAGATCGGCGGGGTGACGGGGACGGCGTTTCATGTGTGGGCGCCGAACGCGCAGCGGGTCAGTGTGGTCGGCGATTTCAACGCGTGGGACGGTCGGCGGCACACGATGCGGAAGCTGCTCGGGTGCGGAGTGTGGGAGATATTCCTGCCCGGCGTCGCGGAGGGTGCGCACTATAAATTCGAGGTGAAAACCTGTCAGGGCGCGATCGTTCTGAAGAGCGATCCGTTCGCGTTTTTCGGGCAGCACAGCACTTCCACGGCGTCGCTGGTCTTCGACTTGCACCGTTACCAATGGGCCGACGACGACTGGATGCAGGCGCGCAAGGCAAAGGAGTGGCACCGCTCGCCGGTGTCGATTTATGAAGTGCATCTCGGCTCGTGGCAGCGGAAGCCGGAGGAGGGCGATCGGTATTTGAGCTATCGGGAACTGGCGGACACGCTGCTGCCTTACGTCCTCGAAATGGGCTACACGCACATCGAGCTGCTGCCGATTTTGGAGCATCCGTTTGATGGCTCGTGGGGTTATCAGGTTACCGGATTTTTCGCGCCGACGAGCCGGTTTGGAAATCCAGATGAGTTTCGTTATTTCGTGGATCGCTGCCATCAGGCCGGGGTGGGCGTGATCCTCGACTGGGTGCCTGGACATTTCCCGAAAGATCTCCACGGGCTGGCGCAGTTCGATGGCACCTGCCTCTTTGAACACTCCGATCCGCGTCAGGGAGAGCATCGGGAATGGGGCACGCTGATCTTTAATTACGGCCGCAATGAGGTGCGAAATTTCCTGATTGCGAACGCGCTTTTCTGGCTCGCGGAATATCACATCGACGGCCTGCGCGTGGATGCCGTGGCATCAATGCTTTACCTCGATTACTCGCGCCAGCCCGGCGAGTGGGTGCCGAATATTCACGGCGGTCGCGAAAATCTCGACGCGATCTATTTCCTGAAACGCTTCAACGAGGTGTGCTACGAGCGCCATCCGGGGATCATGACTCTCGCGGAGGAAAGCACAGCGTGGCCGGGCGTGTCGCGACCGACTTACCTGGGCGGGCTGGGCTTTGGCTTCAAATGGAACATGGGCTGGATGCACGATTTCCTCGACTACATGTCGCTCGATCCGGTCTATCGCCGCTTCCACCACGGCGCGATCACGTTCAGCCTGATCTACGCTTTTCACGAGCACTTCGTCCTCGTGCTCAGTCACGATGAAGTCGTCCACGGAAAGGGCTCGCTCATCGCGAAAATGCCGGGCGATACTTGGCAAAAATTTGCGAATCTGCGGATGTTTTATGGCTGGATGTTTGCGCACCCGGGGAAAAAACTGCTCTTCATGGGCAGCGAATTCGGACAGTGGACGGAGTGGAATCACGCGAAGTCCCTCGACTGGCACTTGTGCGGCGAGCCGCTGCACGACGGGTTGAAGCGCCTCTATCAGCACCTCAATCATTTGTATCGAAACGAGCCCGCGCTTTACGATCAAGACGACACGTATGCCGGCTTCGAGTGGATCGATTTCAATGACTCGGACAACTCCGTGATCTCCTTTTTGCGCCGTAGCCGGTCGGGTGAAATTCTCGTGTTCGTCATCAACGCGACGCCCGTGGTGCGCGAGGGCTACCGGATCGGCGTGCCGAAGAGCGGCTGGTTCGAGGAAGTGCTGAATACCGACGCGCAAACCTACGGCGGCAGCAATATCGGGAACTACGGCGGACAGTGGTCCGAGGGGTTCGCCTGGCAGGGGAAAGGTCAGAGCCTCTTGGTGAATCTCCCGCCGCTCGCGATCGTGGGATTCAAGTGCCGCGAGTAGCCGTTTCGCGAAAAACATCCCGCCTCAAAAAAAAGTAAACGAATTTTGAACCTCCCGCGAAGTCGCGGGTCGAAGTATTCAGATTTCAGTTTTCCTTGGTTGGGGCGGGCTGGCGCTGAGTGGGCGCCAGCCCGTTTTTTTGCCCTGATGGGGCATGCGCTCGGAGAGCGCAGGACATTTGGGCAAAAAAAACGCCGGGGCGTTTTCACCCCGGCGTTTTGGAATTTGGAGTTCGTTTCTCGTTTAGAAAACAACGCGGACGCCGACGCGCACCTGAGCGCTGTCGTCTTCGCTGCCGGCCCATGTGTAGCGGCCTTCGGCGAAGATGCCGAGCTTTTGCGGGACGATACGATACTCAAGACCGCCGCCGAGGCCGAAGGTTCCAGACGTGCTGCCATCGGTCTGCACGCCGCCTGCGGCGAAGACGTAAGGCACACAGCAGTTCGAGTCGATCGGGTAGCGGGCGATGAGGCGTCCGTCGATGTTCCAGACGGCGCTCGAGTTGCCATCGTAGATGTTGCCTTCCACGCCCACGCCGAGGTAGCGCATGAAGAAGTAGTTCACGGCGAGGCCGCCGCCGAATCCGTCTCCGTGTGCGGAGGAGCGGCTGTCGGTGTAGCTGCCGAAAACGTCGAGTTGGAGTTCGACGTCTTTGATGCAGGGTTCGGCCATGCCTTTGCCGTCTTTGCCGTTGGAAACCATGGGTTGCCCGGCGAAGGCGGTGGTGGCGAGTGCCAGCGCGGAGAGAGCGCAGAGGGAGATATTTTTCATTTGGTTGGTTTGGTTCGCGCGCCGGAGTGGCAACGCGTGGCTTTGTCGCTAAAGCCAGCGTTTTGCGGTGTAAAGGGAAAAGTCGATTCCCTGCCAGCCTTTGCTGGCACTTGTCCGGCTGCCAAAATCGTCTTTTACACGCGCAAGGCACTCCGTTTTTTCTCTTCGGATTTTCCGTTTGTCTTTCAACTGAGTCACCGTAATGTCGCCGCCCCTCTTTTCCCGTAATGTTCCGCTCCTCTCCCGAGTTAAAAATTTTCACCGGTTCCGCCCATCGGGAACTGGCACAGCGAATCTGTACCTTCATCGGGGTCCCGCTCGGCGATGCGACCGTCACGTCGTTTCCCGACGGGGAGACCTTTGTGAAGATCAACGAAAACATCCGCGGCCGGGATGTTTTCTTCGTCCAGCCCACGTGTCCGCCGACGAATCAAAACCTGATGGAGCTTTTGATCATGGTGGACGCCGCGCGCCGGGCCAGTGCGGCGCGGATCACGGCGGTGATTCCGTTTTTCGGGTACGCCCGGCAGGATCGGAAAGATCAGCCGCGGGTGCCCATCACGGCGAAACTTGTGGCAAATCTGCTCACCGCCGCCGGTGTCGATCGCGTGCTGACGATGGATTTGCATGCGCAGCAGGTGGCGGGGTTTTTCGACATCCCGGTCGATCACCTTTTCGCGTCACCGGTCATGTTGCGCTACCTGCGGACGAAGGAGCTTTCCAACACGATCGTGGTCTCGCCAGACGTGGGTGGTTTAAAAATGGCGTCGGCCTACGCGCAATCGCTGGGCATCGCGCTGGCGATCGTGGCGAAACGTCGTGTGAGCCCGACGGAGACGGAGGCGCTCAATATCATCGGCGATGTGGATGGAAAAGATGTGATCCTCGTGGACGATTTGACCGAGACGGCCGGCACTTTGACTAGCGCCGCGAAAATGCTGAAGGCTCACGGAGCGAAGACGATCATGGCTGGCGTTTCGCACGCGGTGCTCTCCGATCTGGCGATCGAGCGTTTGAAGGGCTCGGAAATCTCCGAGTTGATCACCACCAACAGCGTCCCCGTGCGGGATGGCGACGGTTTTAACATCACGACCCTGTGCATTGCGGAATTGCTTGGCGAAGGCATCAAGCGCATCCACGATGACGAATCGGTCAGTTCCCTTTTTGAGATCAGAAAACACGAAAAAGCATAGCCATGGCAAAACAACTAAAACTATCGGCGCAGACTCGTTCCGTTATCGGACGTTCCGCGGTAAATAAAATCAAGGCGCAGGGACTCGTTCCGGCCAGCATCTACGGCGGGCAGGACCAGCCGGTGAATCTCTCGCTGAACAAGCGCGAGATTTCCAATCTCCTCGCCCACGCGACGAGCGAGCACGTGCTCGTGGATCTCGAAATCACAGACGGTTCCGCGAAAACCAACCGCCTCGCGCTCATCCAGGAAGTGCAGCATCACCCGATCCGGCGCGATGTTTTGCACGTTGATTTCCATGCCGTGCGCGCGGACGAAAAACTGCACGCGGAAATTCCCGTCGAACCGTTCGGCGAGCCTGCCGGTGTGAAGAATTTTGGCGGTATTTTGGAAATCGCGCTCCACTCGCTCTCGATCGAGTGTTTGCCGAAAGATTTACCGGATCTCATCCGCATCGATGTGAGCGGGCTGGGCGTCGGCGAATCCATCCACGTCAAAGACATCGCGCTTCCCGAGGGCGTCATCGCTCATGCGGATGGCGAATTGACCGTCGTCCGTGTCGCGGCTCCGAAAGTGGAAATCGAGCCTGCGCCTGGTGCTGCGGCCGGACCGGAAGTCATCAAGGAGAAGAAAGACGACGCCGCTGCGGCCAAGCCAGCTGCCGGAGCGAAAGCTCCCGCGAAACCTGCCGACAAGAAGTAATCCCGCTCCGACCGGGACGCTCGATGAATGTCTTCGCCAGCTATCATGCCGATTTTCCGCCTCCTCGTGGGGTTGGGAAATCCCGGTCGCGAGTATGCGGAGACGCGGCATAACGTGGGCTTCATGATCGCCGACCGGCTGGCCGCGAAAGGCCGCAGTGAATTCCGCACCGCCCGAGAGTGGAAAGCCGCCATGGCCAAGGCGGGCGACCTCATACTCTGCAAGCCGCTCACCTTCATGAATCTCAGCGGGAAATCCGTGCGAGCCGTGAGTGATTTCTACAAGATCGCTCCCGCGGAAGTGCTGGTCGTCCTCGACGATACAGCGCTTCCGCTGGGGCGGCTCCGGCTCCGGCCGGAAGGCTCTGCCGGCGGTCACAATGGGCTGAAGTCGGTGATCGAACATCTCGGGACCAATGCCGTTCCGAGACTGCGTATCGGCATCGGCGAAGCGCAGCCAGGCGAGGCGATCGAGCATGTGCTCGGGCGTTTTGGCCTGGAGGAAAAGCCGGTGCTGGAGCAGAGTCTCGATCGCGCCGAAGCGGCGATCGCGTGCGTCCTGGAGCGCGGACTTCCTGCTGCCATGAATACTTTTAACTAACCAAACCAAACATACCCGAATGAAAAACCGTTACGAAGGACTTCTCGTCCTCAACATCAAAGGCAACGAAGACGGCGCGAAAGAAGTGATCGAGCGTCTCGAAGGCGAATTTAAAAAAGAAAAAGCGGAAATCGAGCAAGTGCAGCGTCTCGACCGCCGTCAGTTCAGCTACGTCCGCGGCCCGCTGGAGAGCGGTTACTTCGTGAATTTTATCTTCAATGCCGAACCCGCCGTGCTCAGCAAGCTCAAGGCGAAGTTCGTGCTCGACGAGCAAGTTTACCGCCAAAACTACCTCAAGCTCCCCGCGAAAAAGGCCGCCAAGGCCGCCTAATCCGCGCCGCGTCCGCACTCCTAACTTCACTGCGATATGGCGAGCCTAAACAAGGTCATGCTCATCGGGAATCTGACCCGCGATCCCGAGATCAAATACACCCCGAAGGGGACCGCCATCGCGGATATCGGACTGGCCGTCAATCGCACCTACTCGACGGATTCCGGCGAGAAGCGGGAGGAAGTGACCTTCATCGACGTGACGCTTTGGGGCCGCGTGGCCGAGATTGTCGGTGAATACTGTAAAAAAGGCCGCCCACTTTTTGTGGAAGGCCGCTTGCAACTGGATAGCTGGGACGACAAGCAGACCGGCCAGAAACGCAGCAAACTGAAAGTCATCGGGGAAAACATCCAGCTCCTCGGCGGGCGTGAGGGTGGTGCTGCTGGCGGTGGCGGCAACTCGGGCGGCGAATCCAGCGAAGGCGGACGCTCGGAACCGCGATCGACCAGCAGTTTCAAAAAACCAGCGGCTCCCCCGCCCCGTCCTCCTGCCGACCCTGATTTGGATTCCGAAGGCGACGATATTCCCTTCTGAAGCGGCAGGCCGCAGTCGTTCGCAAACGAATTTCAAGGATGGCGTCTTCGGACGCCATTTTTGCTTTGGCCGAAGACTCCGCCGCCGGTGCGGCTACAGCCCCTGCGTTTTGCGCAGCGTGTAAGCCGCTTTTGCAATCATTGTCGCGATCGTGGTTTTCAGCAGCCGCGTATCCTTCACGGTATTGCTCGTGGAAACGCGGAGTTCATTGGTGGTCCACGTATTTGCGCTGCCGACGCTGCCGAGCCGCAATTCGCAGGAAAGCGCGATCGGATATGTTTGCACGGTGATGTTCAGCGTCCCCAATTCACTTGTGCCGACCAGACTCGGCCCAGTGGGCGGCGGCTTTAGCTCGTAGCCTTTGAAAAGCTGGCCGAAGCAATACAGCGCAAAATCGTTCAACTCCTTTTCCGTTGCGCCGAGCTTCGCTTTGCTCCCGATGATGACGACATCCACGGTGCTAAAGGCGCGAATCGCTTTGAAATTGGGGCACTTTTGCTGGATCGCCGCGACGTCGATTTCCATCTGCTTCGGCGGTGCAGCCTGCGTCATCGGGGCGGAAAGCGTCACCGTCGAAACCTGCGGAGGCGGTGCCCCTGGAGGCGGGTTGGCGTCAGAGCTATCGGAATCCTGCGCCCAACCAGTCACACCAAATCCCGATGCCAGGAGAATCAACGGACAGCTTCTATAATTTCTGATACGGCAGGACAAGAAATGGAAATCGGTAAAGGTCAGAACGAAAGGCGGTAGGCCTTCAAAAGAAGGGCGACAGCCGAATACGAGACTAGCAAATCTGAGTCCAAGGAACTCGAGAAAAAGGCGAGGCAGAAAGAGAGGCAATATTCATCTTAGGATACGCTGGGGGATGGCGGAGGTTAAGCGGTGGTGGACGTTGTTCAAGAACTTCACGGAAGGAAGTCACGAAATTCGCGCGTCAGCAACGATTCATCGAATCATAACCGCGAACTCCGCGTTTTGTTGCATGCCAAAACCGGGACTTTCTGAAACAGGGCCAATGATCGCCATTTAGTCCCGGGGAGATGCGAGCGGCGTGAGTTGAACCGGGCCGAGAAGACCGCAATCCGCGACCGGCCACTGGGCGGCGTTAAGCGGCTTGTAGTCCAGATTGACGACGTTGATGTCGTAGAAATTTCTCCACGCCACGCCGCGTCGATCGAGATCCCTCAAACGATTTGCGGAGGTGCTGGAAACCTCCACTTCCAGCACGTTGCCTTGCAAATTCAGTCCTTCGAGCGGCAGCCGATAAGGAGCCAGCAAGAGCGTGCCCAATTCACGCCCGTTCAGCCGGACGCGCGCGCTTTGAGCGACGTTTCCGAGATCGATCTCCCACTTTACCGGGCCCTTTTTTGGCAAATCGAAAACCAGCTTGTAGATCGCGGTTCCCGCAAAACGTTCGCCCGCTTCCCCAGCAAAATTCGTCCAAGAGCCAAGGCGCGCCGTGGTGACTACGGACGGCAGATCCGGCCCGCCGGCAACAAATTTTACCTGCCATTCTCCAGTCAATGCAACCGATGGGCCGACAGCTTCCCGATAGCTCCACGACGGTCCGCCGGTTTGCGGCTTTTGAAAGGCGCGAACAATAATCGAGCCGCCCGGTGGAAGCTGAAGGCGCACTTCGGAACCTCGCGTCGTTGCGAAGCCGGTGCGTCCGGTCATCGGATCCATCACCGCGATCGACGCCGCGGGAACGCCGAGCGGGATCCAGTCGTCCACGTTTTGCCCGCTCCGATTCGCGATGAAATAAGTGAAGCCGCCCTCGAAGGAACGCCGGATGAAAAACAGCCCGCGATCCGCGAGCAGCTCGCGCACGACGCCGCTGCCGGTCAGTGCGGATTCGAGGTCGCCGACGATGACGCGGCTCTTTTCCCCGCCATTTTTAAAACGCGCGATGGCGCTCGCATAACGGGCACGCTGATTTTCCAGATCGCTCCAGCCGGAAACATCCAGCGGGAGATGCTGCTCGAAAATAATTGCGGCTCCCGCGTCGCCGAATTCGCGCAATTTTTCGAGGGTGGCGAGCGGCATGTGCTCGCATGCCGGAACGACGATGGCGCGGTACGCGCCGCCAGCCGTCACGATTTTTCCGTCCGTAGATTTCGCGGCGATGAGCTGGCGGTCGGAGACGTAATCGAACGCGAAGCCGCGCTGCCACAGCATCGCGGCGTCCTTTCCAAACGGCATATCCTCGAGCCAGCTTCGCGCGTGGACGGTCATCGGCTTTACGAGACCCTCCGCATCGTGCCACGTGTCGTGGATGGGCCAGTAGAGCAAAATGTCGTTGGCGGGGCTCCCGGATTGGAGCGTGGACTGGCACCGCTCGATGTATTTCGCGAGAGCCGGCAGGTCATGCCAGATGGCGTTGCGGGGGTTCATTTCCGTGGCGGCGTAGAAGACCCATCCGGGCCACGGCGCGTCGTCGGGCGAGTAGCAGGTGCCGTGGAAAAAGACGTGATTGACGCCCGAGACGAAGAGTTCATCCACGAGGCCCTTCATGCCGCCGAGCGTCTCGGTGAAATGTTCGGCGAGCCAGGTGCCGGTTTCCGCGGCGACCCATTTCCGCCCCGCGACGTGCGCGGCCGACGACGCCATTTTTGAGACGAGGATGTTGCGATCGAGGTGAAACATTTCCGTCTCTGGCACGTCGGCGAGCGCGTAGAGATCGAGCAGGTTTCCCGGCGAGCCGTGCGCTTCGTTCCGCGTGATGAAGCCGTGCTCGTGCGACCAATTCACCCACTGCGGCAGCGAGCCTTCGATCATCAAATCGGACGCGGTTTCGCGGTAGTCGGACTTCACGCGCGCGGCGTGATCGGACTCGTCCTTTCCGAAGAGCGCGGGCAATTCCCGCTGCAACCGATAGCCGTGCCGCTTCTCGAATTGGGCAAAAAAATCCGGCGACCACTCGGAGCGATACTCATAGGAATCGTGATACATCGCGCGCGGTTTTGGTCCGTCGTATTGGGAAAAGGCGTCCGTGAATTTTTGCAAATGCCGGCCCATGGCATCCGGGTAAAACAGATTCAGCATGTGACCCGCGCCGCCGGGTCCGGCACGCTTCACCTTTTGCCCGGAGGGCTTTTGCGAGATGGAATAGACGCGCCAGTTCCCGTCGGGCGCGGTCCAGTTTTCGTCCCCGAGCTCCACCACCTTTCCATCCTCGGAAAAGGCCACGCGCGCCAGGCCGCCGTCGCGCGCGGATTGTCCGCCGCTTTTCACGTCGAACGTTTTCACGACCGGCACCGCGTTCGCATCCAGGTCGCTCACATCTGGCCCGCCCATGCACCAGCCGGAGCCGGTCGTCATATCGACATCCATCCCGAGTCGCCGTGCTTCGGTGACGGTGTGGCGCAGCATCTCCATCCATTTCGGGCTGAGGTAATCGATGAAACGCTCTTCAAATCCTTTCGCGCCATAGATCGGAATGATGTGGACACCGCCGAGGCCCGCGTCGTGATAACGCTCCAGTTCGCCTGTGATATTTTCCGGATCGACCGCGCTCGCCATCCACCACCAATAGGTCCACGGCTTTGCCTCCAGCGCGGGCGCAGGCCAGGCCAGTGCTTCATCGCCAGCCTGCACCGTCATTTTTACAGCGAGGAGAAGCACGGCAAGAGCGGGGAGGATTTTCATGCGGAGGAAAGTGAAACGCCGACGCCGCGGAATATACAATCCCGGAGAACGCGGACGCTGGCTGGCCGCGGCTCAGTGTGGTGGCGTGACCGCAACCCGCTGGCGGCGGGGTTTGACACCCCTGCGGTGCAATCCTACGCTGCCACCGCCTCCTGAAACATGCCCGCAGCTCTGCCCTATTCCAAACACACACCCGGACGAACTTTCGTCGTCGCGATCAGTTTGCTCGGCGTCGTGGCACTGACGCAGGTCGGGGTGCTTGGATGGGCTTTCATCAAACGCGTGCAGGCTCCACCGCCGACTCCCGTGCTCGCCTCGCTGACCGGCCCGGGCGCGCCGGATGCAAAACCGGTGGATGAAAAAGAGAAGGAGCCGGATGCGCTGACGACGACCGATCCGTTTGATGACGGCAAGAGCACTTCGCTCGACAATTCGTCCGAACCCATCATGCCGCCGGCCAAGCCGCAGCCGGTGCAGATGGCGCGTCTGCAACTCGCGCCGGACAGCCGGTTAAACGAGATGATCCAGCAAGGCCGCGCGCTCCGTGAGCGCGGCGATACCAATAACGCGCTGCTGCGTTTCCGCGAAGCCTACGCCGCTGATCCGAAGAACCCGGAGGCCATTTACGAAATCGCGGTGACGCTGGAAAAAATGGGGCTTCCCGACAAGGCGGCGGAAAACTGGAAACGCGTCTATGACATGGGTGAAACGGCGGGCGTCTATTACTCCGCGGCGGAGGCGAAAATGCGCGAAGCCGTGATGTCCACCCGCGTAACGATCCAGCAGCCGAACGGCGAGGAAGCAAGTGTGCAATCGGGAGGCGGAACGGCGGCGACCGCGACCTTTGGAGTCGGCGCGGTCGAGAGCGTGGAAGTGCGCGATCCAAAAGCGCTGCGGCATCTCGTCCTGCGCGTGCCGATTCAACTGCGGCTGAAGACCAAGATCAATGTAAAGGACCTGGTGATTCAGGTGATTTTTTACGACCTGCTCGATGGGAAACCGATCCGCACCAATGCAAACGTGAGCAACCACTGGAGCACGGCTCCGGTGGACTGGCGGGAGGATGAAAGCGAGGTGCTCGAAGTCGATTACATGCAGCCACCCCTCGATGCGCGTGAGCCCAAGCGCGAAGATCGAAAATACTATGGCTATATCGTCCGCGTCTATTACAAGGATGACCTCCAAGCCACCAGTGCCGAGCCTTCCGTGCTCGGCCAGAGATTTCCGGCTTCGCAGACTCTCGAAAAAGACTCCCCGCAATGAGAATCCTATTGGTCGATGACGACACGAGCGTCATCCAAGCGCTCCTATCCGCCATCAAGACTTTACCCGGCCACGATTTTCGGGTCGCGACGAGTGGAGAAAAGGCGATCGAAAATGCCGCGGCCATGGGCGGCGTCGATTTGCTGATCACCGATGTGGTGATGGAGCCGATGGATGGCTTCACGCTGCGCGATGAATTGAAGGCGCGCCATCCGGGTCTGCGCACCATCCTCGTCAGCGGCTACGATCTCAGCGACTACCCGGAGCAGACGAAAGGGCATCAGTTTTTGGCGAAGCCGTTCGATACGGACGCCGTCATCGCCGCTGTGCAAAAAGAACTCGCGCCGCCACCCGCACCGAAGCCGGTCGCCGTTCCTGTCGCCCAGCGACGCGCGGCTGTTCCCGCGCCGACGGCCGTCGCCGCGCAACCGCGCGTCGTCGCGGCCGTGCCCGCTCCGACTGCGGTGCCACGGGTGGCCGCGCCCGCGGCGGTGCCTGCTGTTTCACGACCGGTGGCTGTCGCCAAACCGACTGCAGTCGCTCAGCCTACCGCGATTCCAAGGCCGACCGCCGTCGCTCCGCCGGTCCCTGCAGCCAGACCCACAGCGGTTCCGCGGCCCGTCGGCGTTCCGCAGCCGGCAGTCGCAGTGAAGGCCGTCCCCGCCGCACGTCCTGTCGCTGCGCCCGTGGTGGCCGCGCGCCCCTTCCCTGTGGCCGCGCCGGACGCCGTTCCCGCGGCAGCCTCCATCCCGGGCGTGGACACAAAACCGGGCGAGTTTACCGGCCAGACGATCGGCAATTACCAGGTGGAAGATCAGATGGGCGAAGACGATTGGGGGGCTGTTTACGCGGCGGTCCAGACGGCGATCAATCGCAAGGTGAGTCTGCACGTCCTCAGCGCCGAGCGCGCGGGGGATGAGGGGAGCCGGCTTCGCTTTGTCGCCGACGCGCGGGCCAAGGCGAACGTGCAGCACCCTTCCATTTTGGCCGTATATGAAGCGGGCGAAAGTGAGGGCCGGAATTTTTACGCGCACGAATACGTGGACGGTCAAAACCTCGCCCAACTCGCCGCGCACGGCCAAAAAGTGAACGAGCGCAATGCCATGAGTATCCTGCGGACCACCGCGGATGGCGTCGCTCATCTCGACGCGCAGCAGACTCCGCGTCTGCTTTTGGAAGCAGCGAGCATTTTTCTCGGGACCGACGGACAGGCTCGCCTCGCAAATCTCGCCGTGCAGAGCAGTGCGCAGGAAAACGATGTGCCGGCGGAAATCGTGGCGCTCGGTCGCGCGATGTTCGGCATCGTTCACACCGGGCCTTCATTTTCACCCACCCTGCGCGGGCTGCTCGGGCGGATGGTGCAGGCTCCCGGCAGCGGGCTCACGAGCTGGGCTGAGGTGCTGGAAGGAGTGAAGGAAATCGAGCCAAAAAACATCCCGATGCACGTAGCGGAAATCGGCGCGCAAGATCGTGCCGCCGCTGCCGCGATCGAGGCCGCGCGGGTCCAGCGCAAAAAGGAACTCCGCCGCAACGTCATTAGCATGGTCAGTTCTGTCGTCGTCGTCGGGCTGCTCGTCGCTTACGTGATGCGCAATCGCCAGCGCGTCGTCGCCACGATGATTCACATTCCGGCGGGTGACTATATGGTCGGGCAGAAAAAGGCGAAGCTCCCGGAGTTCTGGATTGATAAGTATGAAGTGACCATCGGGCAGTATGCGAAATTCATCGAGTATCTCGACGCGCATCCGGGAAATTCGCGCGACTTTGACCATCCGCGGCAGCCAAAATATCTCGAACACAAGCCGCAATACTGGGCGATCTACTATGGCCAGGCGGCCAATGGCGGCGCGGTCCACAGCGCGCCTTACACGCTCGATTCGCCGATGGTGGATGTGAACGTGTGGGATGCTTACGCTTACGCGAAATTCGTGGGTCACGACCTTCCCACCGAAGAGCAGTGGGAAGCAGCGGCCCGCGGGCCGGACGGTTCGATTTATCCGTGGGGCAATGACTTCGACGCGAAGAAGGTGAACTCCGGCTCGGACTTTGTAAAAAACGATCCCGGCGCGAAGGGCAAAGTCGATGGCTGGAATTTTTGGAACCGCGTCGATAGCGTTTCCGGGGACAAGAGCAAATTCGGCGTCGTCGGCATGGCTGGAAATGTGAGCGAATGGACCAGCACGTGGACGCCCGACAACCGCTTTCCGATCGTAAAAGGCGGAAACTATATGTCCGCCGATGTGAAACTCGACAAACGAGTGGAAGACCAGGACGGCAGCAAAGGCGCGGAGCACATCGGTTTTCGCACCGTCGTCACCACCAAACCCCTCAACGCAGAATGATCTCCCGTTTCTTTTTAATTTTCGCGCTTCTTTTCACCGCCACTCTCCTCCCGGCGCGCGCGCAGATCGGCGTTACCATCGAGATCAAACGCCGCCTTTACCTGCGCTATGAGCCGATCCTGGCGACGGTGCGCATGCAAAATCTTTCCGGTCGAGATCTGTTCCTGCACGACGATGAGCAGGCGTGGTTCGGTTTTAATATCGAAGGCGTCGCCGCGAGCATGCTCGTGCCGCCGCGCAATCCCGACTACCGGCTCGACCCGCTGGAATTGAAGATTGGCGAAACCGTGAAGCGGACGGTGGATTTGACGAAGCTCTACACGATCTCGGAACTCGGCATGCACCGGATCAAGGCCACGATTTTCGCCAAGGAACTCAACCGGCTCTTCGCCTCGCAAGCAGCCATCATCGATATCAGCGAAGGTAAAACTGTATGGCAGCAAACGGTGGGCGTCCCCGACACTTTGCCGAATGCCGGGCGGAATCACACGCTGAAGCTGATCGAATTTCAGGACGACAAACGCTATCTCTACGCGCGCGTCGAGGACACCGAACAGGCCTACGTTTTTTGCACCCGCCGGCTGGGCCACATGATCGATGGGACGAATCCGCAGATCCAGTTCGACACGACGAACAACCTCTACGTGCTGCATCTTATCGCGCCGAAAACCTATACCCTCTCCAACATCGGCGTGAACGGAGAATTTCTCGGCAGCCACACTTATACGGCCCCCAAAGTGAAACCATTTCTGCGCCGACTCGCCGATGGCACGATCCAGATCGTCGGAGCGCACCGGGACGATCCACTCGCTCCGACCCCCGGCACGGCTGCCAACGTCCCGCGTCCAAAAATTTCCGACCGGCCCTCGGGCTTGCCGCAGGAGTGAGTCGTCGCCCGGATGGCGCGCGCGGCGGGAGATAGATTCATCGCCGACCCAAAACTCATATGTCGCTTACCCCTGAAAAATCCAGCCGCTGGTTGCGTTGGATCGCTGGCTACAATCTGGCGAAAGGGCTGCTGTTGCTGGCCTTGGGCGTCGGCTTGCTCGGCTTGCTGCACAAGGATATCGACGCCGTGGCCGGCAACTGGATCGCGCTTTGCGGCATCGATTTGGAAAATCGCCATATCGCCGCGCTCCTCGCCCGGCTCGATTTAGTCACGGACAAACAAGTTAGTCAGCTCGCCCGGCTCGCCTTTCTTTTCTCGGCGGTCTTTTGTGCTGAAGGCTGCGGGCTGCTCTTCAATCAGCGCTGGGCCAAATTCCTCACCATCGTGGTCACAGCCTCCTTCATCCCAGTCGAGCTGTATGAAACCATCCGGCGATTCGGCTTTGGAAAGCTGACGCTGCTCGTCGTGAACGTCATCATCGTCGCCGCACTCGCCGCCATGCTGCGTCGTGAATCCCGCGCGGCCAGCGCCGCAACCGCGCCCGTTTCGCCTCCACTGAAAGCAGTCGCGACCGAAGACGCGGTGTGACGCCGCGGCATTCGCAAATGCCGCTTGCTATCGCACCAGTCCCAGCTAGCTTCCGCCTCCCTTTCTCCTGTCACTGGCGCTCCGTGTTGGAATGCCCGGGTTGAAAGGCCAAACCGGCAACCGTGGGAAGTAATTATATCTATATGATTGAAATGAAGGACTTGATCGCGAATTCTTTTCGCGATTTCAAAGAGGGCAGCATTGTTAAAGGACGTATTCTCGAAGTTCGTCCCCGCGAGGTTCTCGTGGACATTGGCTACAAATCCGAAGGCACCATCTCGCTCAGCGAGTTCGATGATGCCGACGACGTTCAAATTGGCGACGAAGTCGAAGTGCTTCTCTGCCGCCTCGAAAATGACGAAGGCATGGTCATCCTCTCGAAAGAGAAGGCCGCCTATAAACAAAACTGGGAGAAGATCGTTAAAGTCTTCCAAGGCGACGGACTCATCAAAGGCAAGGTCAAGGCCGTGGTCAAAGGCGGACTCACCGTCAACATCGGCGTCGAAGCGTTCCTTCCTGGTTCGCAGATCGACATCGTTCCCCCGAAGGATCTTCAGCAATTCGTCGGCAACACTTACGACTTCAAAATCGTCAAGATCAACGACGACCGCAAAAACGTCGTCCTGTCCCGCCGCGAACTCATCGAGCAGGAACGCTCCGACAAGCGCCAAAAATTCCTCGATACCGTCAAAATCGGCAGCGCGGTCAAAGGCTACGTCAAGAACCTCACCGACTTCGGCGCGTTCATCGACCTCGACGGCATGGACGGACTTCTCCACATCACAGACATGACTTGGGGCCGTCTCGGACATCCGAGCGAGCTGCTCAAAGTTGGCCAGGAAGTGGACGTCGTCGTCCTCGACATCAATCGCGAAAAAGAGCGCGTGTCGCTGGGCCTCAAGCAGACCCAGAAAAATCCATGGGAAGAAACCGAAGGCCGGTTCCCGATCGGATCGAAGGTCAAAGGCAAGATCACGAACCTCGTGCCTTACGGCGCGTTCGTCGAAATCGAGGAAGGCGTCGAAGGACTCATCCACGTTTCCGAACTCTCCTGGACCAAACGCATCACGCGCCCGAGCGATGTGCTCACGGCTGGACAGGAAATCGAAGCGGTCGTCCTCGGAGTTAATAAAGAGGAACAGAAGATCAGCCTCGGCGTCCGCCAGCTCGAACCGAATCCTTGGGACGAGATCGAGCATCGCTACCAAATCGGCCGCCAGGTGAAGGGCACGGTCCGCAACATGACCGCGTATGGCGCATTCATCGAACTCGAAGAAGGCATCGACGGCATGATCCACGTCTCCGACATGTCGTGGACGCGCAAAATCAACCACCCATCCGAAGTCCTCAAAAAGGGCGACGAAGTGGAAGCCGTTGTCATCGACATCGACAAGCAGAATCAGCGCATCAGCCTTGGCATGAAGCAGCTCGACGAAGATCCATGGAAAGCCATCGACTCGCGTTACAAGATCGGCGACCTCGTCAAAGGCAAGGTCTCGAAGTTGGCCACGTTCGGCGCGTTCATCGCGATGGACGGCGACATCGACGGCCTCGTCCACATCTCGCAGATCTCCGAAGATCGCGTGGACAAGATCAAAGATCACCTCAAGATCGGCCAGGAAATCGAAGCCCGCGTCATCAAGGTCGATAAGACCGAGCGCCGCATCGGCCTTTCCATCAAAGCCGCGAGCTACAGCGAAGAAGACATCAAGAAAGAAGCTGCCGCATTCGACAGTCTCCGCCCAGGCGAAGACATGGTCGGACTCGAGCAGGCGTTCGCCTTCGCGACCGAAGAGTATCGCCCCGGCGACTCGAAGAAGAAGTAAGTTCAAATGTCACCGGGTGCGCAGTTCGTTTGCGCATCCGGTGGCGAATTTTGTGAATAGTGAATCGTGACTGGTAGATAGTCCGAACCACCATTCACAAATCACCAATCACTATTCACAACTGCTAACTCCTATGTCCAAACCCGAAATCACCGCCTACCTGAAGACACAATGCGGCTGGAGCGCCGGCGTCCGTGCCGTCCTCAAAAAGTATGACCTTCCCTTTACCGAGAAGGACATCATCCAGAACCCCGCCTTCCGCTGGGAAATGGAACAAAAGAGCGGCCAGCCGCTCAGCCCATGCGTCGAAGTCAATGGGACCATGATCCCCGACATCAGCGGCGAAGAACTGGAAGCGTGGATGCTGAAGAACAACGTCGTCACCGCGAACGACGTGCCAGTAAACGTCCCGCTCAACGCTGCCTGCAGCGACGCGGACCATGCTGCCATGGCCCGCGGAGAAGCCGTGAAGTTCACGAGCTAGCAACCAATTTCGCACGCCCGGAAACCCGGGCCCACGCGACCCAGAGAGCCGCGCCTCGTTCACCCAACGAGGCGCGGTTTTTTGCTTTCAGGGATGGGGCGTCCCGGCGAGGAGCGATGGCAGCTCGTCGGTCGCCTCGATTTGCTCGACGTAAAAAATCTCGCAAGCTCCCGGTCCCGTATCGTCGCGCCGGAGCGATGTGCTCTGCGAAAAGCCGCCCGGCCCACTCACGTTGACCAAATAGCCGCGCATCGACACGAATTGCCCGCGCCGCAAATGCTTCACCGCCGACGCGACTTTTTTGTTCGCGGAAATGACGTGCATGTTGGCGGCGTGGGTCTGGATTTCAAAGGGCGCGATCGGCGGCGGATTCTGCCATTCGTAGAAAAAGAAGCGGTTGCATTGTGAGAGCGAAAGTTTGTCGAGCACCGCCTGATCCGACATTGGCCCCCAGCCCACGGCCACGTCATACGGCACAAGATCTTCGCCTTCGACCCAGTAGCGTTTGGTGTGCAGGACGCGCGCATCGATCGAATACGTGGCCACGGCAGTGATCGCGTACTTCTTCAATCCCTCCACGAGCTTTGGCGCGATGAGTTGCTGTTCGGGCTCGCGGTTCAAGCGCACGCCCGGCTCGTGCCGCAATTCGCCCGCCGGCCACAGCCACCAGACGGCGCTCACAAGCAGCGCGGCAAATAGGATTTTTTGGAGGTGCCGAAACATGTCAGGTGCCATCCAAAAGCAGAACGCGCACCGGGCGGATTGCCGGCGAAGTTGAATTTTTATGCGGAATCCGGCGCTTGGGATTTGGCATTTCAGCGCAGGCCCCTAACCTGCCGCCCATGCAAAAATCCGACGGAATGAATTACGCCCCTGAGGGCAAGCCTGCGCCAGTCGTCGAGCCCGGCGAGTTTGTTTTCGCCGCCGCCGCGCTCGATCACGGCCACATTTACGGCCAGTGCAAAGGGCTCACCGAAGCGGGCGGCGAACTGCGCTACGTCTTCGATCCTGATCCCGCGAAGGTGGAGAAATTCTGTGGAGTTTTCTCAAACGCAAAACCAGTGGCGAGCTTGGAGGCGATTTTGGAAAACCGCGAAATCCATCTCGTCGCCGCCGCCGCGGTGCCGAGCGATCGAGGGCCACTGGGCCTGCGCGTGATGGATGCGGGCAAGGATTATTTCACCGACAAAACGCCGTTCACCACGCTGGCGCAGCTTGAAGACGCGCGCGCGAAAGTGGCGGCGACGCAGCGCAAATATGCGGTCTATTTCTCCGAGCGGCTCCACGTCGAATGCGCCGTGCGTGCCGGGCAGCTCATCGATCAGGGCGCGATCGGGCGCGTCGTCAATGTGATCGGGCTCGGGCCGCATCGCAGCTCGCCGGCATCACGGCCGGACTGGTTTTGGTCGCAGGAAAAAACGGGCGGCATCTTGTGCGACATTGGCTCGCATCAGTTCGAGCAATTTCTCCACTACGCCGGAGCGAAGGACGCGAAAGTCGTGAACGCCTCGGTCGCGAACTATCACCACAAGGATCATCCCGAGTTTGAAGACTGGGGTGACGCAAACCTCATCGCAGACAACGGCGCGACGAACTATATCCGCATCGACTGGCTGAATCCCGACGGCCTCCGCACTTGGGGCGACGGGCGCACTTTTATCGTCGGCACCGAAGGCTACATGGAGCTGCGCAAGTATCTCAACGTCGCCGCGGAACTGGAGGGCGATCACCTTTTTCTCGTCGATCATAAAGGCGAGCATCACATCCGCTGCCATGGCGAGACAGGCTATCCGTTCTTCGGCCAGCTCATCCTCGACTGCCTGAACCGCACCGAAAACGCGATGACTCAGGAGCACACTTTCAAAGCCGCCGAGCTCTGCCTCATCGCGCAACAAATGGCGCGGCGGATCGAGTAGCTTCGCTCACGATCGACTCACCCGGTTATCGAGACGCAATTCATCGAGCTTGGCAGCGGCTTGCGCCTCGCGTTGTCGGAGTACGGCACACCGGGCGGTGAGCCGGTTTTCTTTTGTCACGGCTGGCCGGGTTCGCGGCAGCAGGCGTCGGGATTCGACGCAGCGGCAAAGACGTTTGGGTTTCGACTCCTGTCGCTCGACCGACCTGGCATAGCGCAATCTGCTCGTCAGCCAAAACGCACCCTGCGTGACTGGCCGCTGCTGCTGGAAGAAGTTGCGGCGCGTCTTGGGGTGGAACAGTTCAGAGTCGTCGGCATCTCAGGTGGCGGGCCGTATGCACTGGTCACCGCGTGGGCGTTTCCCGATCGCGTCGTATCCGCATCGACGGTCTGCGGCGCACCCCGGATTTCGGAAATGCGCGACCGTTCATCGCTCATGCCCGCATATCGAATCCTCATCGGTGCTTATGAAAAGAGCCCTGCTGCGGTCCGGTTGTTTTTTCATTTGGCCCGTCCATTTGCCCGCGTGCCGGTCGCGCGTCCACTGCGTCCGTTCTTGCGAAAATTCCTCGGCAAAACCGATGCCGAGGCGCTCGCAGATCCCGCGATCTTTGCCATCTGCCACGACACCTTTCGCGAAGCGTGGGAAGGAAGCGCGGACGGTGTCTTTGAAGACGCGCAAATTTACGCGCTGCCGTGGAATTTCGACCCCGGGGAAATTCGGACCCGCGTGGATGTCTGGCACGGTCGCGATGATGGGAATTTTCGATGGCCCCTCGCCGAATCACTCGCAGCACAAATTCCCGGAGCACACTTTCATCTTGTCGAAAACGAAGGCCATCAATCGCTCCCATTTCGCCAGGCACACGCGATCCTGGCCAAAATGCGGTCGGCATAAAACGCCCTCACGTTTCCGCGCGACGCTCTCACCAACTCACAGCGCGATCGACCTCAGCACTTGTAGCTCGTCTCCGAACAGCAAGGCCACCGTCCTCCCATCGCCTTCGATATGCCGCGCGCGACGCGTTTGAAACCATTCCCACTGCGACTCGCCCGTACGCTTGCTCAACTTGTAAATTTTCCACCGGCACTCGATCGCTTTGCTCCTGTCGAAAACGGCGTTCACCATATCCTCCGCATTTCGCGTCTCCTTCGTGACGTAAAGTTGCCCGTTTGTGACGATGCAATTTCCGTAGCCGGTCTGCTTCCACAAGATTTTACCCTGCTGCGCATCCACCTTTAGCACCACCGGCTCACCCCGGTAATCCGGCGCGTCCTCATTCCCATTTGCCGAACTCACGTAGAGCGCGCCGGGCCCATCAAGCTGCACTTTGCGAATTCCCGCGTTCGGGATGCGCCACGCCGGCTGACCCGTCGCCAGATCGAATGCGCTGAGAAATTCCTGATCGAAGAAGTAAAGACGCGCGCCGTCTTCCAAACACGGCGGTCCTTTTTCGTGTTCCTCTTCATGTGAAAAAATGCGCGGAGCCACAGCACACGCGAGCTTGGCCTCCCACAGTTTTTTATTTGTGTGATCGAACGCCAGCAGCGCGTGCGGGGTCGCCACAAGATCCAGCGTCTTCGTCGAAAAAACATCCGCGTGTCCCTGCACCTTCACACTCAACGGCGCGACGCCCGTTTCAAAAGGGCGCGACAGGGTGATCTCATAAGTGCTTTCGTCCGTGCGCTCCTTGCCGTCCGTGCTTTCGCGCATCGCATCTTCCGCGAGTGCCTGCGCGAAGATCGCCGCGTCATTTCCCACGCCGCCCTTCGTCTTTTTGTCCGCCTCTTCCAGGCTCGACGGCGCGCCTGCGGCCACGAGCTGACGCTCCACAATTTTTTTCTCCACCAAGCGAATATCGAGTCGCAGCAGCGCACTTCCACTCGCGCTCAATTCCGTGCGATGCTCCTGCACCATCGGCTCGAAAGCCTGCCCCGGCCCCTTCGCGCGAAAGCCTTCCTGTCCCTCGGGCGCTTCCACTTTGATCGACTGCGCCGCGCCGTCCGCCAGCGCGATCCGCGTCACCTCGCGCTGCCCGGCGGGCGTGGCGGAAATTGCGAAGACGCATCCGACGCCTCGCAGTGCGTGCTGCACATCGCCGCCGAGCGCCACTTCCTTCGTCGTCTTTCCCGTCGCGCGGTCGAGCAGCAGCGCGCTCCGCTCCCGGATCACCACGAGCGCATTTCCCTCCGCGATCACTTCCGTCTTTCCGAAAAATGAACTGTATCGACCAAACGAACGCGGCGCATCCCGATCGCCACCGTCTTCATTCGCCACGCGCACCGCCGGAGCCTGACTCGACGACGCCTCACGCCGCGCGTCGGCCAGTTCGGCGTGATACTTCTTCGCCTCCTCGTTGAAGGCCTCGATTTGCAGCGGCGTCTTCAACGTTCCGCGTTTCGCATTCAATTTCGCGGCCCACTCCACGAGCTTCACCCGGCGCTTTTCCACGCGTTTCGTCAGCAGCAAATCCGGGCGTTCGCCCGACGGCAGCACGGTCAGTTTTCGCAACCCGTTATCCTCCTCCTCCGGTGCGGGAGCCGGCAACGCAGCAGCCTTCGCCGGTCCGGAAACTTTCATCAATTTCGATTGCGTCGCAGTCGGCTCGGGCGCGACGGACGGAGCGGACGACGCTTTTGGAGAAAGTGAAATCGTCCATTTCCCGACCAACTGAGCCATGTCGTAAAGGGTCGCCTTTCCCGCCGAGACAAGCAGCACCTGACCCGGCCCGGCCTCATGGGCCGACGTGCTCCCATTGCGATCCAAGATCGGCACGGAGAGCACCAGCTTGGGCTTCCGGCCCATTGTGTAATACCAAAGCGACCCGCCGAAGGTCAGCAGCAGCAGCGCGGCAAAAGTCTTAATCAGTCTGACAATCGTTTTCTCACTCATGGGTTCATCGTTTGGGATTTAGCAAAGTCGTGCCGGGCGGCAGCGGTAGCGCCCGCGAAGCCAGCGGGCCGGACCATTCCACATGGCCATCTACAAAAAGCAGGTTCCCCCCGGACGCCCGGTGATTGCGGCCCGGTGCCGCGCCCGTGGTGGAAAACAGCGCCTCGCCCGTCGTCACCGATCGCGCGTCCACCCGCGCATCCGAGACGATCAAGGCATCAGGCTCCGCGTCGCTTTTCAGACCTATGACGTAGGCATAGCTAGTGTGCCGATTCGCGAAGGGCTGCGCGCCGGGCAACTCCGCATCGCCGCTCGCCGGACAAGTGAAAATCGCGGTATCCGTCGTATAGCGCGGCACGAGTTCACTCAGCGGCGTTTCCGAATTCGTCGCTCCCTGCACGACGGGAAACGCCCCATCGTGCTCCGCCGCGTAGAGCTTCAGCAGTGAGTGCATTTGTTTCAGATTCTCCAGGCAAAGCGCGCGATGTTTCGCCTGAACCCCAGCGGCATTCGGACCCAGCAGCGCTAGGTAGAGCATCCCGACGATCCCCATCGTGATGAGTAGTTCGACTAGACTAAAACCATGGGTGTTATGGCGCATAACCACCGTGGTTTTAGCATCATCCGCGCTAGGTCCCTGGAAACTTGGGCCAAACTCGACAACACTCTTCGCGCACTATTCCGCCCCGAGGAAATGCATGATCAGATGTTTGATCACGGTGTAACCCACCGCCAGAAACGCGACCCACGCGACATGTTTCCACAGCCAGCCCAAGCCGCCATGAACACGATGATCTTCGGTAAGGGCGCGCGCCGAGGTGACTGAATCTTCGGCCCTTTGCGCACACAAAAGGCAAAGCCGTTTCGTATCCACCGTCCGAAATAAATGCGACGCCGTGCTCTTCTCGCACGAGGGGCAAATTTCCATGGCGAAAGGCAGATCGGATACGGTCATAGTTGCCTGACCGCACGAATCACGCCGCACCCCGGACGAAGGCTCCTCGACGATCTACTTCTACTGCCGTGGCGCGCCGCCGGCCACGTTACTTTTTCGCCACGGCTGCCTTATCCACGCGCAGGATTCCGCCGCCGCCAAAAGTGTTCACCAGCGGCTCGCCATCTTTGATCAGATTAAACTGAACGAACAACTGGCGGTGCTGGCCGACCTGCGCTTCCGGCGTCGCCTTGAGGTTGAACTTCGCCTCCTTGTCGTCCTTGGTGATTTCGCATTCCTCCGCGGTCACGCCCTGCGGCAGACCGAGCAGGACGAGGCGCGCTTTTCCCTCGAACGCGATCTTCTGATCCAGCTTCAGCGTCATCACGCCGGTGTCTCCTTGATCGATGAAATTGCGCGTCAGCCCTCCGCCGACGAACGGGTCCACGATTTCCAAATCAACCAACTTCGTGCTCATCCACACCGCACCTTTTCCAAAGTCTGCGCTACCCACCACGCAGATTTTCCACTTGTGCAAGGGCGCATCGCCGTTCGCGCTAATGGTGATCGTCCCTTCGTTTTTCCCCTCGGGGATTTGCACCGTCCCCGGACTGCCGATCCCCGGCGGGCCGTAGAGAAGCGCGATGCTGATCGCACCTTTGAAGTCGCCTTTCCGCTCGGCGGTCACTTTCAGATTCATCGAGCCGTTGCGCAGGATCGGCACTTTTGGCTGCACGAGATTGATCGTCAGCGGGATTTCATCGGTCACCGCTACCGCGAGTTTGCGCTCCGTCACGGTGTAAAAGGAACGCTGGTTTCCGTTCTCGGCGACATCCAGATCGTTCATGACCGCGCTTGTCACAGTCGTATCTTTCGGGGGCTCGGTGAGCTTCACATTCAAATCGCAAAACTTGGACGCCAGAGCCGCATCCGCAGCGGCCTCGAACACCATCGGGATCGTGTCCACCGACTTATCCATCGGCCCCGCCATCGGCTTGATGCCTGCCGGCAAATCGACCGGTTCAATGACCGCGTCACCGCCCACGTCCCAACGCTTGATGCGGACGAGCGTCGCGTAGCGATTGTCTTTCGGCACCACGATCGCGCGCCGCTCCTGATTGGAATTTTGCACCATTTCCGGCAGCCAAGTCGTGAAGCGCGGCTGCACCCGATCGATCTCCACGCGATACACAAATTCCGGCCCGCCGCGACCGAGTTTGTCCTCGATCTTGATCACGTATTCGCCATCCGCCGGCACCTTCCAGCGCACTCCACTGTCGAGCCCGCCGTCGTCGTCATTCGCCGCCACCTGCCCGCCTTGCATGTTCCAAATCGTGAGCACGGAATCGAGCGGCGAGCGCAAACGCCGCGCCCACACTTTCACATCAAAAGTCTCATCCTTCTTGGCGGCGATTTTGAAATGATCCGTGTCGCCCGGCTTCTCGATGATCCCGTTCAGCGCCAGCGGCAGCGCCTTGTCCGTCGGCGTCGCGTGCGCGATGTCGTCGTCCGGCTCCACTTCCAGCACATTGGGAAAAGTGGAAACGCGCAGGCGAACTGGTTGCGGCGAGGGCTGTCCGTCTTCGGGGAAAAGATCGAAGCGATCGGTCGGATTCGCCGCGAGCTTCACCGTGCGCTCGAGCGGGCCGGCCGCATCCCCGATCAGCCGCACTTTCAAATCTTCATCCGTGTGCCCACCCGAGGGATAGACCGCGAGCGGCCGCGCAAAACTGCCGACATTTAGCAAATAATGACACTCGCCAGGCCCGCTGTTCGTCGAATCCTTCACTGAAATGATATACTTTCCGTCTTCCGGCGCGACGAGACTCGCCACCGGATCCTGCCGGGAAAACGCGCAGTCATCGACCTCCGCCAGCGGCGAGCCATCCGCTTTTGTGATGGCGAGAAACGGGTCGTAAATACTCTGCGTCTGCAAACGCGCGCCGATCACCTCCACGCCGAGACGCTGCCCTTTTTTTAGTTCCACCTCGAACTTGTCCACGCCCTCACCTTGCGTCCGCCCATACGCGGTCGTCCCCAGCGCGATCGGCATGGCGGCGTTTGGCTTGTCCTTTTCGCGCACCTTTTCGACGAGCGGAAATGGCGACACGTAAAACAAACGCAGGTCGCTCACGCCCGACGCCGTGATGACGCGGAACGAGTGCTCGCCGAGTTTCACGTCCGGCGCAGCTTTAATTTTCGCTTTGAACTTGCCCGCTTCCGGCGCGGAAATGCCGGTGCATTCCAGCCCCGGCCCGTCGAAGAGCAGCCCCTTCACGTCGGCGAGCGCGCTGCCGGAGCAGGTCACCTCCGCCTCGACGCCGCGCTGGGCCACGGCTGGATATATGAAGGTGAGCCGCGGCGAGCCCGCGAAAGCGGACATGGCGAGAGCGGCGGTGGCGAGAGAGGCAGCGACCGTGAGTCTTTTCATCGAAAAAGGAGGCGCGAAGCGCGCGCGTTTTAGGCGAGAAGTTCCGGCACCACGATGCCACCGCGCACGATGTCGATCGGACGGTTTCCCGCGGCCATCAGCCGTTTGTCGGAGTTGATGCCGAGGCAGCGATAAACCGTCGCCGCCATGTTTTCGACCGTGAGCGGATCGTTGTCCGGCTCGCTTCCAGTCGGGTCCGAGGAGCCGTGGATGTAGCCCTTTTTGAAACCGCCGCCGGCAAATGCCACCGAGAAAACGCGCGGCCAGTGATCGCGACCGGCGTCCTTGTTGACCTTGGGCGAACGTCCAAACTCGGAGCTGACCATGACGAGGGTCTTGTCGAGCATTCCGCGTTCATCGAGATCGCGGATGAGTGCGGCGAAAGCCTGATCGAACTTCGGCAACTGCCCGTTCATCGCGTTCGCGATGTTCGAGTGATGATCCCATCCGCCAAACGTCATCGACACCAGTCGCACGCCGCCTTCGACAAGCCGGCGCGCCATCAGCATGCGCTGACCGGCTTCGTTCTCGCCGTACTTCTTGCGCGTCTCGTCGCTCTCCGCGGAAAGGTTGAAGGCCTCACGCGCTTCCTTCGAGGAAACCAGCGAATACGCCGCCTGATAAAAGCTGTCCATCGCCGTCAGCGCGTCGCTTTTCTCCAGAGTGCGAAAATGCTCGTCCACGGTGGAGAGGATGTTCCGGCGCCGGTCGAAGCGTTCCGCCGTGATGCCTTCGCGCATATTCAGATCGCGCACCTTGAAGCCCTTGCTCGCCGGATCGCCACCGAGGCTGAACGGGCCGAACGCCGTTGAAAGATAGCCCGTGCCCGCGAATTCGTTCGGCACATTCGGCACGCAGACATACGGCGGCAGATTGTTGCGCGAACCGAGTTCATGCGAGACCACCGCGCCGAGCGACGGATACTGAATCGCCGGCGACGGACGGTAGCCCGTGAACATGTTGTGCGTGCCGCGCTCGTGCGCCGCTTCGCCGTGCGTCATGCCGCGCACGATCGTCAGCTTGTCCGCAATCTTCGCAGTCTGCGCGAGATTTTGGGAAAATTTCACGCCTGGAATATTCGTGTCCACCGTTCCCAGCGGCCCGCGATACTCGATCGGCGCGAGCGGCTTCGGGTCCCACGATTCCTGGTGCGCCATGCCGCCGGGCAGGAAGATATGAATCAGCGACTCCGCCTTGGCTTCATACTTGTCGGTCTCCAGCGCGCGCAGCTTCATCATGTCGCCGAGAGTCAATCCCAGCGCGCCGACGAGGCCGGTGAAAAGGAATTCGCGGCGCGATGCTTTGCGGAAATGCGCCGGATCGTCGAACCAGGTAACAGGTTGAATATCGCTCATGGTGATGTGGTTGGTTGATGTTGTGACGGGAGACGGGTTGGGGATGTCGGGAACAGGCTGAATCGGGAATGGAAAAAGAAAGGCGCGTCTATCGGGAAGAACTCGGATGGTTACAGCTCCTTAGTGAAATTGTCCCACCTCCCCCCCTCGGAAGGCCGCTTTGCGCCCCCAAAAAATCCGCACGCGAAAAAACCCGACGGAATCACTTGCCCAATCCCGAAGCCAGTCCATAGTCGCTCTCCACTCGCAGCGTTCCGTTGCGGTGAAAACGTCGGGGCGTAGCTTAGCTTGGTAGAGCGCCTGGTTTGGGACCAGGAGGTCGGAGGTTCAAATCCTCTCGCCCCGACCATTTTCCCTCCCCTCCGCGGAGGATGCGGAGCGTCAGTCGCCCAGTTCGACATTCCAGTAGGCGAAATCGAGAAAGTGCCGCCAGCTATCGTGCAGCTTGCTGTCGAAGGTAATGTGAACAAACGGCCTCCACTTCGGCCGCACGGGCTTTTTGATCAGTTGCATGCCCACTTGATGCGCGAGCCGGTTTCCTTTCCGCGTATTGCACGCGATGCAGGAGCACACGATGTTTTCCCAAGTCGTCGCGCCACCCTTATCGCGCGGGATCACGTGATCCAGATTCAGGTCGCGCTTGTCGAAAACCTTGCCGCAATACTGGCACATGTTTTTGTCACGCTCGAAGATGTTGTGCCGCGTGAACTTCACCTCTTTCCGCGGCATCCGGTCGAAAAGCAGCAGCACGATCACCCGCGGCACGCGAATTTTGAACGAGATCGTATGCACCATCTCCCCCTCCGGTTCGCGCGTGGAAAAATCCCGCCAACTCTCAAAGTCGTGCGTCAGGAAATTATTTTGCCCATCCGCATACACGACCTGCGCATGGCCCTGGCACAAAAGCGTAAAAGCCCTGCGCACTGAGCAGACGTTGATCGCCTGCCAGAGTCGGTTTAACACGAGAACTTGATGGTCCAGCATGTGAGAAAAGGAAGTTTGCCCCCCGGGAAATGTGCGCGGAAGCTAGCATCCGCTTCAGGGGGCGTCAATTGAACCGGTCGCAACGAACAAAATCCTTTGCTCGCCCAATCCACGCGCAGCACTACACTCGCTTCACCCTTATGAAAAACTCGCTCATCCGTCCGCTCGTCGCGGCGATCATCACATGCTCCCTCCAGGCAGCCGACACCGAAAAAACGCCGGAGAAAAAAGAAGCAGCCACCGCTGAAACCAAGCCTGCAGAAGAAGTCGTGGATTTCTCCACCTTCAAAACCGCCGACGAGTTCTGGGCCTACGTCGAGAAAGTCGGCGCTGAAAAACCACCGCGCGCCAAGACTCGCGAAGAGTTCACGCAAATCCTCCAGTCGTGGCTGACCCGCCAGCAAACTGCGGCCACCGCTTTCCTCAAAAAATATCCGCAGGACGCACATCGCTGGGATGCCAAAGTGGTCGAACTCATGACCGCCCAGCAGCTCCAGAATTTCGGTGGCGCTCCGCTCGATGTCGTCGCTTCGCTCAAAACGACCGAGGAGATCCTCGCCGCGCCCGATGCCAAACCCTCGGCGAAAAGCGAAGCCGCTTACCTCCACGTGCAACTCACCGCGCAGGGAGCCGACTCCGACAAGCCGGAAACGCTCGCCCCGCTCGCGAAGGAAGCCGGCAAGTTTCTCGAAGACTATTCCGACAGCAAACGTGCGCCCGAAATCGCCGGCATGATGATGCAGCTCATTCAAATGGGCGCAGTCACCGATCCCGAAGCTGAGTTGAAAAAACTCTCCGTTTCCAAAAATGAAAAAGTCGCCGGCATGGCCAAAAGCGCGATCGAGAAAAAGGAGAAGATGGCCAGCCTCAAAACCAAGCCGCTCGACCTGAAATTCACCGCCACCGACGGCAAGGAATTCGACATCGCCAAACTGCACGGAAAAGTCGTGTTGGTGGACTTCTGGGCAAGCTGGTGCGGACCCTGCATGGCCGAGGCTCCAAACGTGGTCGCCACTTACAAAAAACTGCACGACAAAGGATTCGAAATCGTCGGCATTTCCCTCGACCAGGAGAAGGAAGCCATGGAAGGCGCGCTCAAAAAACAGGGCATGACCTGGACGCAATACTTCGACGGCCAGGGCTGGCAGAACAAGATCAGCACCAGCTTCGGCATCGAGTCCATCCCCGCGGCGTGGCTGCTGGATAAGAAAGGCATGCTGCGTGAGACCGACCTGCGCGGAGACGATCTCGGCAAGGGCGTGGAGAAGCTGCTCGCGGAGTAGCCGTCGCGGCGGTCGAACAATTCGACTCGCAACCTCCCGTTTGGGTAAAGCGGACACGCATGGGATTTTCGCTCTCGAAACTTCTGCGCCGACATCCCTTTCCGGTCGTCGCGTCGTTCGAACGCGTGGTCGCAGTGTCGTTTGCTTTTCCAGAAACGGCACTGCGGCCCCTGCTTTCGAGGGGCTTGGAGATCGACACGTTTAACGGACTGGGCTTCATCACCGTCGCGATGGTGTGGACAAAAAATCTGCGGCCCGCGGGATTTCCAAAATGTCTGGGTCAGGACTTTTTTCTTTCTGGCTACCGGATTTTCACACGCCTCCAAGACGGCGACCGGAGACTGCGCGGCCTGCAAATTTTACGAAGCGAAACCGATCAAAGCCGGATGGTGCGGTTGGGAAATCTGCTCACGCATTACCACTATCGAAGGGTGGACGTTTCCATTGCAGAAGCGGTTGGCAAAACGCGCGTCCAAACGTCGCTGCGCGATGGCGCGCCCTCTCTTGACCTGACTTTCTCAGCCGCCAGCGAATCGTCGCCTCTGCCGGTAGGATCGCCGTTCAGTGAGTGGAAACAGGCGCGGCTTTTTTCCGGGCCGATGCCTTTCACTTTCAGCGCCGAGGATGACCAAACATTCGTCGTGATCGAAGGAAGTCGTCAGCATTGGGTTCCGACGCCCGTCTGCGTGATGGATTGGCACGTCGCCTTTTTTGGGGAAACGCCTTTGCAAGGCTTCACTCCGATTCTCGCCAACGCTTTTGCCGTGAACAATGTGTCTTATCGCTGGAAGCGGGGACGTGTCGTGCGGCTGGGGGATTCAAAATGAAACCGCGGACTCCGTGGCAGGGAATGTGGACCATCGCCCAGTTCAACTGGCCTTTCTACATCGCCGCCGTCGCAGTCCTATTGGCCGCGGTGATGGGTTTGCTCCTCGGCGCGCTGATCACTCAACTCATCTGCGCCGCGGCAATTGCAGGCGCGACTTACTTTCTCATCGGATCACTCGGCGTTTCGCACCTCATTTACGACCGCTCCGATTTGTATCGCTGGCATTGGCTCGTCCGGGCTGTAGGCGGAGAAAAGCTGCACCGGGCCGTATTTTGTCATTCCGGCTTTGATGAAACTTCAGCGGAAATTCGCGCTCAACTCCCAGGCGTTGAGTGGGTGATTCTCGATCATTTCGACAAAGACAGAATGACCGAAGCGTCCATCCGAAGGGCGCGCGCTAAATTTCCTCCCACACCGGGCACTTTAGCGGCACCGTACGACAGGTGGCCTTTAGAAGCGGCCTCCGCCGACGTGGTGTTCGCGTTGCTCGCGGTCCACGAATTGAGAACTGAAGCAGAACGCGCCCGTTGGTTTGCCGAGGCAAGCCGGAGTCTTGTTCCAAGCGGTCGAGTCGTGTTAGTCGAGCACCTTCGCGATCTCCCTAACTTCCTCGCCTTCGGACCCGGATTTTCCCATTTCCATTCGCGAAGCTGCTGGCAGCGGGCGTGGGAAGCGGGCGGCTTTCGGTTAAAGGATGATTTCCCCGTGACTCCGTGGGTGCGGGTCTTTGTCCTCATCCCCGTATGATCGATCTACTCGCCATCCTTTTGCGAGCAGCAGGTGCCGGCCTCCTGCTGCTCGCCGTCCTTCACATCCCCATCGGACGGCATCTCAAATGGCGGGAAGACGCCGCGCGACTGACGCCAGTGAACGAATCCATCTTTCACGTGCATACCTTTTTCATTTGTTTCGTGCTCGTGATGATGGCCTTGCCGTGCCTGTTCGATCCGCGTGTCTTTCTGGAAAAAACCCAAGCGGGCGCGTGGCTGGCGTGGTCCTTCGCTGCGTTTTGGGCGACCCGGCTTTACTTCCAATGGTTCGTTTATCGTCCGGATCTCTGGCGCGGGAAGCGATTGGAAACGTGGATGCACGGCTGGTTCACCCTCGTTTGGCTGGCGCTCGCCACCCTTTTCACCGCGTGCGGGTGCGCACAGGCTGGCTGGCTGCGATAGCTTCTCTTGGAATCAGCGCTCCACTGCGAAGAGCGCCCAGCGCCAGACCACGGCGAGAAAACCCAGGTTGAGCAGCAGCATGCCGGCGACCGAGATGAGAAGGTCACGCGCCAAAAGAATTTCCAGAGCATTCATCGCGACGATCGCGCCCGTCTGAACAACGGCGCATTCCACGCGCGCAAAGCCCGCGAATGCCCAAACACCAATCGCGATTTCAAAAACGCCAATGAGAATCGTCGCGGGACGCGAGAGCCTCTCGCCTAGGATCCGCGCCACGATCAGCCGATGACGCGGGATGCCGTGGCAAATCTTGCTGTAGAACCCATGAAATATCCACACGCTGCCGATCACCGTCTGGAACATTTTAGCGAGCTGATAAGCGCTGGTCACATTCATCTTTGAGTATCCGATCGCACCACAAATCAGAGGCCAAATCACGGAAAGAACGCGCACCTATCCCAGCCACTGCGGGTTTTGCACCGTGCCGTCGAAGTGCTCACTCGTTTTATAGAGTTCGCATTTTCCCTCGCCAGCGAGCGGGGCGGTTTTGGCAAGCAGCGCTTTTACATCGCGAATTCACTGAGCATGCCGCTCTCGGAAATCTCATTAACACGATGGCAGCCCACGCACCTTCTGGTTCCCGCTTTCTATTCATCGACAGAAATCAGGATCAGGTTGTCGAGTGGTGCAGGAACCTCCTTCAGAATGCGTGTTTGGCAGAAGTGCATTTCTCGGAGTCATCAACGAACATGGACGGCGATGAACAAACTGCACATTTGGGAGAATACATCGGCCTCGTCGGGTGGAATCCACGGGTAAGCTGGAACGGAGCCTTCTGCCTCATCGGAGTCAAACCATGATCATCTCAGCCAGCTACAAGACTGACATACCCACTTTCTACGGAGAGTGGTTCATGAATCGTTTGCGTGCTGGATACTGCAAGATGGTCAATCCATATAATCGACACGTCATCCGCGTCTCACTCCATCCCGAAACGGTGGATGGCATCGTGTTCTGGACGAAGAATGTTGGGCCATTTCTCAAGCACCTGTCGGACGTGAAACGCATGGGGTTTCCCTTCGTCCTCCAGCACACCATCAATAGTTATCCGCGGGCACTTGAACAGGCAGTGGTGGACGCGCCCCGGGCTGTTGAACACATGCATCAAGTCGCAGGGACCTTCGGGCCACGAGTTGCAGTTTGGCGCTACGACACAATCATCAATTCTTCGTTCACTCCTCGCGACTACCACATCGAAACGTTTTCTCGTCTGGCGAAAACGTTGAAGGGTGCCACGGATGAAGTTGTGATTTCCTTTTCCCAACTTTACCGCAAGACCCTTCGGAACATGGTGCGCGCCGCTAATGAGCACGGCTTCACGTGGTCTGATCCTGACGATGAATGGAAGAAGGCTCTCGCTTCAGAACTGGCGGCGGCAGCATCGGCTCACGGCATCCGGCTGTCGATTTGCAGCCAACCTCAATTCATCATGCCGGGATGCTACGAGGCCCGTTGTGTCGATGCGGAGCGGCTCGCGGATGTCATCGGGAGGCCCGTCAATGCGTGCCTGAAAGGAAACCGGAAGGAATGCGGCTGCTTTGAGTCGCGCGACATCGGCGAATACAACACCTGCCCCCACGGCTGTGTTTATTGCTACGCCGTGGAGAATCAGGATCTCGCCAAGTCCAGATACAAGCAGCACGACCCGATGGGCGAGGCCCTGTTCCCTTTGCCTTCCGATGTTATCGACCCGCGCAAGGACGATGACCAACTCGGGCTCTTTGGTGCAAGCGACATCCAAAGATAAACAACGGCAGGCAGAGCAACTCCACGCGGACGACGCGGCGAAAAGGGAAGCTGCTCGTGCTCGATGTCGGCGCGCGCATCACGAGCGGGAATCAGAAGTGGATCGTTGTCGCGCCCCGTCGGGGCTGATGACCTTGATGTGTTGTGAACCCAAGGCGTTGCCTTGGGTTGGCTTGTCCGGCCTCTTCGAGGCCAAGCATCGTCTCTTCAGGCCAACGGCCTGCGACAAGCCAGCCCAGGGCAAGCGAGG